>NZ_JBWKUG010000003.1:0-183351 GCF_059420725.1 Pantoea sp. GW821-FHT03E06 | reverse complement strand
TTGAAAATCCGTGATATGAACAAGCGATAATCGCCGTTACTCGTTACAGTGGATACTAGCACTCACTACAGCGGTTATTCTACTCACTATAGCGGTTTAATTACTCTCTACAGCGGTCTTACTACTCGCTACAGCAGTCAACGATCCTTTCTAAATCCACGTATATCAAGGCTTGAGCGTGATCTGGGATCTATTAGGAACATATAGGGTCTTATTATGATCTGTTATTGGATCTAGCCAGTTGATAACTTTAAAACCAATAGATTGCCCATTTTGCGTGCTGTTTTCGGTGCATAACTATTTAAAACTAAGAGCCCATAAAATGTAGTGGTTTTACCGAACCTAAGAGCAGCAGGTGTTTGACCATAATTTCAACTAACTGGCTTATTAACAAGCAAATCAGCTCCTTACTCACTATAGCAGTCATGATGTTCTCTCTATATTGGTCATCTATTCTCTCTATAGCAGTCAAGATGCTCTTTATATTGGTCATTACACTCGCTACAGCAGTCATCGACAGGGGTTTAGCCCACTGATAGCAAGGCCTGTGGCGTTGTCGGGATCTGTTTAGGATCTCAATGGGATCATATTAGGATCAAGTTATTGGATCTGACCTGTGGATAATGGGGATAAATATAGGAATTTTATAAGCCTGTAAGCTATATCCAGTCATACGTCTCAAAGGGTAAGAAGGCTTCACTGATGACTGGTCATCGCATTGATACAGCGAGTACATACGAGGAATACTGTGCCTTATGCCTGTAATGATTGAGAATTTTCTACTGAGCTTGTACTAAGCACTACATCAAACAGAGCTCGCATAACCTCATGATGCCTGCCTTCTGGATCATAAACGCCTATTAACAGCGACTCATGATGACTGCTATAGAGAGAAGATGAATATTGTTATGAGTATCCCCATTCGTCTTCGTTTCAATGAGTTGATGTAGATTTGCTAAGGTGTAAGTAGCTCGTGCAACGCTAAAGACCGCTGTAGTGAGTAACTTACTCGCTATAGTAGTCATTTGGATTGAGATTATCCATGACATACACTTTCCGTTTTCAACAGAATCTACCTCATCAAGTCATTCACATTCCCTGTTAGCAGTAAAAAGTGGCGACATTGATAGTGTTCTGTGCCCTCTCATTCCTCCTCAATTTCATTTTTAATTGATCGCTTGTATAGATACTAAGCTACACATCGATCAGAGCAGCGGCCATTAATGGGGGTATCCAATAAGCATCGAGTGAAATCTTCAAAATAGTGAAGCAGGATTTGTTGAGAGAATGGTGTAGTGATAGGGCTGTTGAAACAGAAACTGTGTAATGACTTAAACCTGTTAGAACAAGAGGAAGTACTGACTAACTCACTGATGAAAATGTATAAAAAAGTATAGTACGATTCTTTATGAGTGTGTTGGAAAGCTTTTAAATTTTAATATGGGACACTCATTTACACCTCCCGAAAATTCTTTTGCTCAGAAACACCTCTTTTTGCTGGCTTTAAGCATCAGCTGTTTTGCCCAACAACAGTAATAGGCAACTTGATACTATTTCCCAAAGTTATTAAAGCAACCGAATTTTCCCCAAAAAGTTCCATATCTGAGTTAGTTAAATGATGCCATTAGAGAGCAGACAACTAAAATGTTTGAAGGATAATCAGCGAGCTGAGGGTCTTTAGTTTAAATCAGACTCAGGCGCTAAACCTCGTGAACGCTATATAGTCTTAAGGCCATTTGCCGAGGATATGGTCTAATCATCACGATCTAGTGCTAGCTAGCGCATAATGGCCATGCTCACCAGAACCGTGATTTAAAATTCTAACGAAACCTTAATGGCCTTCCCTACCATCCTCATTGTTTAAACCTCAGGGATTTTTCTACCTCCCTGATTCGAAGCCATTCCACATCATATGTTCTTGATGCGATGTAACCTTGCAACCTCAAATGGTTAAATGAACGCTATGTCTGGGAGCCGGTTAATTCAAGTTGACCGTAGCACTGTGCATAACCTGAAATGTGGTTACGCCTTGAAATGACAAATTGATGCTTAGGGGCAATTTTAGGAGCTAATTTGTGACGCGTTCTGGTGAATTTTGCAAAGGATTGCTGCAGCGAATCCACTAAAATTCACGTAGCGACGTCAGTGCTATTAAACGATTGTTTTTAAGGGATTCTTACAGGGAAATACAAATCCAGCACAAGAAATGTGGCAAAATTGTGTTTGAATCAACATTCAGTTTTTTCTTGATATCTTCACCCACCCCCAACAAGGCTATTCACTCTTAGTCTTAATTCGAACGATTTTATTTCACCGCATCAAATAACTTATGTCATTCGTATCGGCTTTGTTATTCATATCCTACTCCACTTTGATATATACCTCCCTGTGTTCGTCATGCTGACATCAGTAACGTGACGGCATCCATATGGAATGACGTTTTTCCCGCGAACAGATCATCTGTATCTTCTATACAGCCTAAGCCGGGATTACTGCCCGTAAGCACGCCATTTCAAAACCACCTTCTTTATCTTGCGTAAAAAGTTTGGCGGCATCGAAATCTCTCATGTGAAGCAGGTTAATTCACTTGCAGAAACCAACGTCCGGCTCATGAATCTGCTTTCCGAAGCCATACTGGCTAAAAAGGCATTTCAGATGGCTCTGGTCCAAAAACACTGACGACAGATAAATAGCCGGAAGCCTTGAAGTCTATATGTATGAACGCTCTGTTGCAGCGACTTGCCTTCAGGCTCATAGGTTTCTCCATGTACAACTGCCTCTATAAGTATCAGCGTCCAACTCCTTTTGCTTGAGTAAAAAGGCGCAACAATGAAATGAATTTTTCAATGCCGGCGCTTTGGCTTTCGCTGTAACTGGTGGCTTTTGATGCGTTAAGAGCTATGGGTCACTCATAAGCGAGTTAACACAATTATTATTTTGGTGCCCTTAACAAGAAGAGAAGGTTGTACTGTGATGTGCCGTTGACTGAATGGCTTCAACTCTATTTTACGGATGCACCTAATCTAGCTTGGTTGATGAAGATCTTCATGGACGCACTCGTCAGCTGTCGCTGTATTAATTGCGTGCTCAGTGTAGATGATTACACGGAGTCGAGCCTGACTATTAACGTTGCTTTTCGGATTTCAGATGTTCAGGTCACATATATTCTGGACAGTATCATGCTGTTACGTGGCTATTTGGTGACGATATAAGCTGCTCAGGGGGCGACATTCAACTGCCTGGTTTTTTGTACATGATGTGTAACTAAGGCTCATCAAGCAGGGTTAGCAGAAACAGAACGGTTCTAATGTGAGTTCAAATGGAAGATTTTGAGATGAAGGTCTAATGAGCAAAGTTATCAGTGAGAATGCTTACGGTAGGAATACGATTGATGAGTGACGGCAGGATTATAACGAATACCGTCCGTATGCAGCACTGAAATGCCAGATTCCAACTGAATGTGCAGCGGCATGCACAATGGGAATCATGAAAGGCCAATCGACATAGCTAACTGACTATGGAATCAAAGTTTGGGAGCTGGTCGTTAAGCGCCGACTTTAAGGTACACCTAAGGTCACTCCCTCCTCGTTCCCGCTATCATTTTCATATAGATCTGGTCTTGTTTATTTGATTATTTTTGGATGAAAACAGTGGGAATTTCAATGTGAAATATTCTTGTTTTTTGTAGGTATGACAATGGGTTAGGGTGTTTTCTGGAGGGGGGGTTTATTGACTAAGTTTGAAAGAGGCACAGCTTCAGTCATAAAGCTTTGCCTCTTTGGATGCAGGTTAGCTATCACCTTCAGATTGCATGCGTGCTATTACAGCTTTAACTGCAGCATCAAGCTCTGCTTGATAGGTCGCCGAGAGGCGTGAAAACTCATATGTGACCAATCTTTTTTCGCTATCGGTTTTCTTGCGGGCGAACTGTTTCTTGTCCTTAAAGTCAGCTATTTTTTCTGTGACGACTTGCTTGGGACCGCGCTTGTTTTTCACCCCAGCATTTTCTGCACGGAAATAGGCGATGATTTTCGCTTTTACACTCGGATCTTCACGAGCATAAGAGACATCATTATCTATGCGTTCTTGCACAGCTGAAGTGAGTTGTTGGATGGTTATATGCTGGGCCTCAGCTTTGTCAGCAATATCCAGTAATGTCTGATAATCGTTGATGGACAATTCACTAACTGAAGGAAAGACGGCGATCATTTCGTCTGGTACAGCTGCGGCTTGATATGCTCTCGTGACTTTGGCTGCTGACAACCCTTCAGCTTCAGCAATGTCAGACTTATTCATATCATCCGGGTACATCAACTGGAGACGCTTTCCAAGCTCACGAAGTGTATGCTCCTTAGCTGTCTGGATGTCGATGGCAAGTTGACGCGCATCTGCAAGGCTAATTTCGTCGCGTGTAACCAACACTTCAAACGATGTGCCATTAAAGATGCAGGCTGCTCGTCGGCGTGAACCATCCAGAACCTCAATTCGCCCATCCATTTCGCGGCCAATTGCTGGGAAGAACTGCTGTAACTTGATCGTTCGCGCGATATCACTAACTGATTCCGGGGTCAGAAACGCTTGGTCACGACCGTTTATCGCTGCATCGACATAGGTGTTTGACTCTATATCATCATGAAGCACCCTTGTAAGGGTAAAGCTTGCTTCTGCACCTGATTTTAAAGTGAAAACGCGCTCGCCATCGATTTCATTCAGCGTTTTAGAGAAGCCTGTTTTACCGAATTGACGGCCAAGTTTTACCATTTCTTTTTTCACTTAATACCTCTTACAAATTCAATTCGCTTAAATACTGCTTGCGTAAAACGCTCAGCTTCGCGTTTCGCATTCTTAAGGGCTTCAGCACTACCCGGATAAGAGTGAGGATCTGCGCTGACAATGGTGTCGAAACTCTCACCGCAACGTTCAAAGCCATCAAGTCGCGGTAGTGAGGCATCGAGGATGTAGGAAGTAAACACATCACGAGCCAGACCATGCGTCATTTCATGATCCCGCTTAGACGTCATTTTCGACATAAAACCGATATTACCTTTGATGCGGGGAGTGATGCCCTCTTCCTCCAGCTGCTCAAGCATCTCGGGCAGGCGCGTCAGATACTTCAGCGTGGAGTGAAAATCTACCTGTGCCGGCGGCGTAGGAGTCAACAGTAAATCGCTGGCGGCAATGGCGTTAAGCATGAAGGCATCCAGATGCGGACCCGTATCAATAAAGATGAAGTCATAGTCTTGGCCAACACGATCAATAATATTCCGGCGCAACACATCAGAGGGAAGAACCCCCGGTAAATGCTGGTTAACGAGGTCATTCCATTGGCTGGCAATAAAGCCATCATCAATCGAAGCTGGGATAATATCCACGCCGGGAATGATGGTCGGCTTGATGATGTCTTCTTTGATTTGCTCAGCATCCAGATCGTTCAACATAGCCTGAGCTGCTGTCTCGACGATTGAGCCAATACTGTTCGTGTGATTGAGGAACATGGTGCTGGATGCCTGAGGATCGAGGTCAATCACCAGCGTACGCAGGTCATATTGTAATAGGTCTGGGTGAACACGCAGGCCATGAGCAAGGGTGACCGTGGTGACTGTTTTTGATACGCCACCTTTAAGGTTTACCACGAACACCACAAACGGACCTTCACCTGCATGAATATCGCGATACTTTGGCACTTTGCGATGAGCGTAAATATCAACCACATCCTGGATGGTTAATGCATAGTGCTTGGCATTACCGGCTTCCTTTTTGCCAAACACATGCCCTTTAGATTCCATTTCTTCTACTGCTTGCTCAACAGCGCGTCGGCTAAGCTTAGGTAGATTAGCTACCGAATTTCGCGTGAATGTCTGGTAATACTGATCGAGGCCGTATTCATTACGTCTATCAGTGATGTCATCACTCATGCTGCGAAGCATGGCATTTGCCCTACGTGCTGTTACGTCTACCCCACCGTAATTACTTTTCATTACTCCGCTCCGTTGGTAACTTTTGCAGCCAGTGTACAGCTTATGATGCTGCGTGCAACTTTTAACGATATTCTTTAAAAAGTTGTACTGAACATGAGATGTTGATCCCGCTCATCTTTACTCAATCAGTAGCCTTCTTTCTTCTATAAGCTAACGTCATTAAGTCAATGGGGATGCGATTTGCTGCACCCTCCCCTCTTCTTTTAACTCTGACTACGTGATGAAAAACCGAAAAATTACCCATGGTAATTTCAGTGTTAAGTTAATGAAAAATAAGTTTTTTTGTTTTTCATTTCAAATTGAAATTCCCTTGAGCTTTTGCGTTTCCAACCGCCTGTTGAAGAGAAGATGTACCTTGTTATCCTTTTAAACCCTTGGATATGATTTCTTAAATGTCTTTCAGCTGGATGATGTACATTCAGCGTTATCACTGTAATCGCTTGTAAAATTGCATGGCGGTAAATAGATCGTGGTTTTTTTTCATATGTTTATTCTGCTTCTACGGGCTATATCTAATCTTGGCAATAGTGAATTTACAGATACAGTGCTCTATCAAATGGAATGTTCAGGATGGAGTCATGGCAATTATAAAGGCTTCAGCTCTACTTTCTCTTCTATCACTCTTCGCTTTCAATGCGAGCAGTGCTGAGTGTTCACCTCAGCAAGTTCAAAATAACAAGATGAATAATTTCATTCTCTTTGATGATCAGCCTTCAGCTGACACTCCTAAAGCAATAGAAATAACCATCGAAAGCCGCGATGGCTTCATCCACAGTTCAGTTTCAGCTATCTTTAGCCGTTGCGGAGAATTGATAAAAGCGGAGTTCGCTAAGGAAAATAACTACCAAACGGGAAGTCGAGTTTTAACTGCGACCTACTCTGCATAAATCAACAAAAAAGAGTATGGCTGGAGCACAAATTTGAAGTTTGATAATGCCATGACTGATAAAGACTCAAAAAAGAGAACCGAACTCTTTAGGCAGCAAGTTGAAGGTGTGATCTTATTAGGGAAAAATGGAGTAATAAGTAAGTCAGGTGAAAGATTTGAGGCAATGACAGGAAATCTAAATCAAATTTGAGTAGCGAATACATCTTATCGTTTCGATGCGACTGGACGGTTACTTATCACGGATAGAAGAAGTAATCTTCGTTCAGATAATGCTAAAACAGTCTATGAATATGATGCCAGAGGGCGACTTCTTCAGAAACGCTCAGCATCAGTATTGGACATCTATTCCTATGATCAAACAGGTAGAGAGCTCAGTTTAACTTCTACAGCGCCCTATTTTACCACAGAGAAGACAGTGACCACGTGCCAGGAGTGGAATGAATTTGGTAAATGCATATTGGCACACCAGCGTATAACGATAACCCCTCCCAATGCCAAGTCTGGTGTTAATTCCATTCAGAAACATGATGCTATCCTCAAAACATCTATCAGCTATTGGGAATGAGCGTAGACGTAGAACACAACTATCTCAGATGCGATTCTGTGATTTATGGCGCTACGATGGGAGTTGAAAGCACTAACTGGTGTCGAAACCAATTAAAAGCATTAGGTAGTTCAGTAAGCTGTTTACAAAATGCCCCGCCGACATTCAGCGTTCTTACATTCTAATCAGATTGAAGAGGTTTGGAAGATAAGTATCATTCCAGGCCAATAATTCGTGATGAATTGATTCTTATATGGGAAGCACTGCAGGTATGTAATTTGTTGCGTTAACCCTTTTAACGACATTTCAATTTGCCTTTATACTTGGGAGCTAAAAAGAAGTTGGGTGTAATGTTTAACGCTCAGTGAATATTAGTAATATCATAACCTTGATGCATTGAACATCCCTCCGCGTAATAGGGTTCTTCAGGAGTGTGAATAATCTTTATTATTATCTGCCAGTACGGAGGTCCCCCTAACTGGCGAACAGATATTTACGCTTAATGGGCATCTCATCCTATAGCGTGCTATCAGGCTCTAATACACCCTGGCTACAGGGATCTCGTTCCAGTTGGTAGTCCAGGCGTTACTCAACAATTCACGTTTCATTTTCCACTCTGTATTAACCCCCTGACCAGCAAACCACACATTGCCAAGTCCGGACTGGTTGATACCATCTAGAACTTTCATGAGCTTTTCGCTGTTGGGCCAAGCTTGATTTTCATCGAACAGATTTAACTGGCTCACTCCATTTGGCGTAAAATCATCGAGCATGACGCCAGCCTTCATATACCTTTTTCCTTCAAGCCAGATTTGATCAAGAGACTTCATCACAACATCAATGATCTCTCTGGTATCTTGCGTAGGAAGCGAAAGCTTCATACCTGCAGTGTTGCCATAGTAGATCTCATTGTGTGCATGAGGTGACGTTTGAATGAACATGCTGACATGGCGACAGTATTGACGTTCACCGCGCAGTTTTTCTGCTGCACGTGTTGCGTACTGACAAAGTGCTTGCTGCATGGCAAACTTCATTGTGATGCGTTCACCGAAGCTACGACTACAAACGATTTGCTGCTTGGCTGGAGGAAGCTCTTCCAAGGGTATGCAGGATTCGCCGTTAAGCTCTCGCACAGTACGCTCCAGAACAACGCTAAAGTTGTCACGGATGAATCTTGGATGAGCGCGTGAGAGATGGAGCGCGGTTTCAATTCCCAGCAGGTTAAGTCTTTTAGCAATTCGCCTGCCAACCCCCCAAATCTCCTCGACAGGCTGATTTTCCAAAAGAGTCGTGGTGCGCTGCGGATTGCTGGGCGTTAGCGCCAGTACCCCGCGGAATTGTTTCCACTCTTTGCTTGCCCATTGAGCCGATTTAGCCAGTGTTTTTGTGGGTCCCATACCCACGCCAACGGTGAGTCCCGTAGTATCAAGTACGTGGCTACGCAGACGTCGGCCGAAATCTTCAAAGTTTTCGCACCCGTCTATGCCGGTTAGATCCAGAAACATTTCATCAATGCTGTATTGCTCAACCCTTGGTGTGATTTCTTCAAGAGCGGTCATTACACGCTGAGACATCGAGTGGTAAAGAGCGTAATTGCTGCTGAACACATGAATTTTCTCAGGATAATCCTGCGTTTTAATCTCGAACCAAGGGGCTCCCATTTTTACATATTTTTTAGCGGCAGCACTGCGCGCAATAACACACCCATCATTATTACTTAATACCACCACGGGTTTGCCGCGTAGGTCTGGGCGGAATAGGGCCTCGCAGCTAGCGTAGAATGAGTTTACGTCTGCCAGTCCAAACATGACCACGATTACCTCCTGCGCGCGCGAGTGCTATTGAAAAACCATGTCACGACGCCGAGAAGTTGTAATTCATCGGGATAAATAACGGAGTAGGCCGGGTTCATGGGCAACAGAGCGAGGCGAGGGTGTAGTTGCAAGCGTTTAACAGTAAATTCGCCGCCGACTTCTGCAATAACAATATCGCCATGGCTCGCTTCTTCAGCGCGATCAACAACCATGACGTCTCCATCAAACAGCCCCAACTCCTCCATACTGCTGCCACTAGCGCGAACGAAAAAGGTTGAAGCCCGTCGACGGATGCAGAGTTCGTTGAGATCCAGTTCTGACTCGACATAATCTTGAGCGGGGGAGGGGAATCCCGCGGAGCAGGCATCTCCATAGAAAGGAATTTTTAACGGCGGACAATACAGTGGCGCCCATAGAAGCGACAAACCATTATGGTACATGGCCGGTTTCATAAACCGACTCTCCAGAATAAATCCTTTGATTGATGTGCTAATCGTTGTGTGTAGTTCATAAAAAGTCCCTCCTAATTTATACTGTTTATGCATACAGTATTATGGAGTGGGAATTATCTGGCAAGAGGGGGGGGGTGACAGAGGGAGGATGCGACTTGCAAATTGCTGAACGTAGAGAATTTTTTTTTCTTAAAAAATCTCTTCTGAAAATAGAATGCAAGCTAGTGTCTGTGGCTAACCTTGAGGAATCCGTTCTCAATGTAGATAAACCAACCTGGGAAGCAAATATGCTGATCGCGCAGATTTCAGATATTCATGCCACGTCTGGCAATGACTCTCTTCATCGGCTTGACCGTGTATTGGCATGGTTAGCCCAACTGGGACCGGACTTGTTGGTCATTACCGGTGATTTGATCGATGACCAGTGGCTTGAGGGTTATGAGCGGATAGCTTCGCGTCTACGTCAGCAAACCTACCCTGCATTGCTTCTTCCAGGTAATTCTGACCATCGTGGCCAAATGCAATCAGTCTGGGGCTCTCAACAATGGGCGCCTGACTCGCCTGACGGTACACTCAACTTTAATTTTGACTTAGCCGGTCTGCATCTACTGGGTGTCGATTCGACGATTGAAAATGAAGATTATGGCTCTGTGCATGGTCAGCTTGAGTGGCTGGAAAAGCAGCTTAATGACGGCAGGCATTCCCCCTCTCTGCTGTTTATGCATCACCACGTTTTTACCTCGGATATACCGGGTCTGGATAAGACGATGTGTAGAGGCGTGGACAAGCTGACTGATATCATCTTTAGCGCACCTGGAAAGGTAATAGCTATTTCAACAGGGCACGTTCACCGACCCATTTCTAGTATGCTGGCAGATAACCCGGCATATGTTTGTGGTTCTATTTGTCCGGCGAATCCAGTCTGGTTTGGAGCAGAGAGTATTCCCTCAGCTGATGATCCCCCGGCACTGATGATTCATCGTTATGCCGGCAATGTCCTAACCAGTCATCATGTGTCCGTATAAATGCGTGGGAACAGAAGAGGGGAGGGGGATGATACTTATTTGACAGTTATCGCTTTTATCTTTAATCGGTTTGAACAGTTGCAGTACTTTATGTTTACAGCATTTAGCTTATGGAGGGACTTATGCCTCATTACTGCATTTATAAAAAGGATAAGCATACCCTG
This sequence comes from Pantoea sp. GW821-FHT03E06, assembly GCF_059420725.1. Classification (NCBI taxonomy): domain Bacteria; kingdom Pseudomonadati; phylum Pseudomonadota; class Gammaproteobacteria; order Enterobacterales; family Erwiniaceae; genus Pantoea; species Pantoea sp. GW821-FHT03E06. The sequence goes on along the minus strand of NZ_JBWKUG010000003.1, from coordinate 172,485 downwards.
ATAGTGAACAGAGCGGATGAAAGCAGAGCAACGTTGCTGATCAGTCGGGGTATGAAAAACAGTTTGAAGAAGTTACCGCATCCGGCAGCTGAAGCTGCACTGCAACGTTTTAGGGATATTTGCCAGGAAGACAAGACTATAGAGTCTGCATTCGCAACGGGTGGAGCGTTTGTAGCGCTAACGGTTGGCTTGAAGGCCGCGGTAGATTCATTGTTCCAGAAATAAAAGGCTCTCAAAAAGGGCTTATTGCTAATGCCTCAATAAGCAAACTTAAGTTGAACCTGCTTCTGGTGTGCCCTGGTGAAAAGCGAGCTGCCAGCCGTTTTCCTCGCAGAGTATCCAATAAGATGTGCGTAGAGACGCTCGACTACCATCGGATTGGGAAGTTCTGTAATGCAATATTACGCAGGCATCACCCAGGAAGATTAGCTGAAAATCAGCGCTACGAATATCCGGGGCATCTCTCTCGTGCTCGAGTGATGCGATGGTCTCGATTCGGTTAACCATCAAGCCTGAACGGGTGATTTCGTGAAATTGTGGATGCAATATTTGCTCAAGCCAGTTGCGATCGCTCCGCTTTTCGCCATGAAGGCTGCACTCCAGAATTTTTAGCTTTACTAGCAGCACGGGTAATATCCTCGACCTTAAGAGCATTAGATTTTGCCCGCGTTTCGGTGTCATTCGTTAGCCGACTCAAGGTGATGTATTACATCTACCTCAGAATCTAGCTCAATATCAGGATAGTGTTCACGCATCCCTGCCAGCAGTACCTTATCAGGCCACACATCTCGCTTATCCAGATAACCGGCAACAGCAGACAACGGCATCCTTTTGACTTTGGTCACCATCACTCGTGCTGTGTCAGATGTATCTGATGCATTCACATAGATCATCGCACCAGGAACTATCTCCTGTTCACGCAAACGGATGGTATGCGTTTTTGTGCCTGTACGAACTTCGGAAAGCAGCCGCGGGACAATTTTAAGGCTTTGAACCATGTTATCTCCTGCAAAGCAGTAGTGTGCTTACTCAACTCTGCTTTGCGATAAAGTGATTTTCATAGGGAGTGCCTATCGGCGCAATAGTTAGCATGATCACAATACCAGCATTTATTGTTAATTATGAAATGATAACTATAGGTATTATTATTCCATCGAAAGCGAACGAGCTTTCAACCATACACACTAAGGAATATGACCATGAAAACTATCAAAGCAATGTCTATCGCCGCCGTAGCCGCTCTTTCTCTGATGTCTGCAGCAAGCTTTGCGCAGAGTGTTTCAGTAACCTCCGGTACGCTGGATGGTGCAGAAGCAAAAATAGCAGCGAAGGCTCAGGAACAAGGTGCTCAGTACAAAATTACTGAGGCAAACACCAACAATATCGTGCACATGACCGCAGAATTATACAAATAACGTATGGTCGCAAAGGGAAGTGCCGGAAGAGGTCGCCATAATGGCGGCCTTTTTCGCGTTAAAATCTGCGAATGTGTCATCGTTATCCCAAATTTCAAAGGTTCTGGATTAGTACTGGGAAGATAAATCTATAGTTATGCCTCTGTCTTCTGCTTATCATGAAAACCAAAAATATAAAGTGGTAATATTTGTCAATTACCAGCAATAGGTTTATATTGGCTCTCACCGCTTTTTTGACATGGACGATAATGTATAACATTCCTTATTCAGTCAAAAGTGGTGGCGAGCCTATTTATCTTGTTCAGCGTAACGTTAGGCCATATGCTATGGTCTGCGCTCCTATTTCTTTAGTTTATCAATTAGTTTTTATAATGAATGAAGCTACCTAGCGCTGGATATGTAATTAAACAAAATGTGTATTGTATTAACATGAAAATAGACATAGAGCCTGTTACTAAGGCTAATGGGATTTGATTTTTCATGTCAACTAAAGAAAATGTCGCTTGAGAAAAGATAATAGCAAGCGCGATGTATATTACGATACGATAGATCCCTTTGAATCTTTTCTTAAGGAATTTTTCTTTATTAAGAGTTATTGCGGTGTTGCTTACAAATGGGCTCAATGAAATTAACTCTTTATCTAAACAGTCAATTACTGTTCGTATAGATGCTTCCTTTTTGGTATCAAGTTCAGGGTTTTTCTTCATAAGCTCTAACATTAGCGAAGCAAGCTCGTTATCTTTTATTTTTGTGAGCTCAAACAAAACCTGTGACTTTAATTTTTGACTTGCCACAATTTTGGCATCTGAGAGTTCATTTTTACTATTGTCAAGTGACGATATTTCTTTATAAACCGATATTCTTTCGTTGGTGAATTTTTTTAATCTTCCATGAATGCCAAAGAAAAAATTAAGAGCAGCAAGGAAGATTGTTACTGTCAGCGTTAAAATCGTGGCATTGCTAATGTTATCCAATGGGGTACTCCTTTAATTCACTTTAAAATAGATGTATGATAAAAGTATATGTTATTTTAGTTTGACAATAAAATTTATAAGTTGATATATTTTAGATGCTATACGTTGCGTAAGGGCAACCACCAATGGTCCTGTAGCTTGAGAGGATCGCCTTCGGGTAGCTACGAAAACACTCCTGTAGCCTGAAAGGGAGAACACATCAGTGTGGTACATCTGCTAGCTCCTGGAAGCAGATATCGTCAAAACAAGCGCACCTACGACGCGACGATGGGGGTACATTAATCATACCAAAGCCAGGCTTTTACATACGCCTCACGCCCTCAGATAAGGCATCCACACTGATGCTTTTCTTCACTTATGTTATGAGATTTGTCAGGGATACGCCCTGAGCTGCATACGACTTCTGCTATGACGCATAAGCCCATTTGGAACATTTGGGCGCTTGCGGAAGACGCATTAGGAGCATGAAGCTGCGCGCGTCACTTTGGTTCGAGTGAAACGAGAACAAAGTGACGCGCGCAGCGCATAACGGTCAAACCCACGTACAGTGCGGTTTTCAGCATGCCGGTACATTCTGACGTGCACGTATTACGTGTTTTCAGATGCTCAACTGGCTATTTATCAACCATGACGCGACGTTAACGAACAACCCGTTAAGGGCGTTTAATTAGAAGGAGAATGATCGACTCGGTATCGATGGCGACATCAGGAAACTGGTGTACGGAGGCAGACTGACTAACGTCAGCACGGCGCAAGCCGCAAACAGGTCAGAGACCTGGGGAGCCTCGCAAGAACTCAACATTTCGCCGCCCCGATGCACAGATACCAGTCGAGACGCAGGAAGCGCAAAAGCAACCGTGTCATCGGGGAAGAAATGTACAGATTCAGAGTCATACAGCTGTGGGTTGATGGGCTTACAGCTGTAGGTTCTGAAGGAGATAAAAATTGTCTGGTAAATTAGGTAAGCAGCTCGTCACGCTCGCACGTCAGGGTGGAGGAAGTTTTAAAACAGTTTCTGATCGTTCAAAGATTGCCAGTCGCTTTTCGGAGCGACTGGCAACCCTTAATATTCAGATTCGGGACGTTAGCCATATTAAAACCAAGCATCTCGAAAGTTATATTCGTAGTCGTCAGGATGAAAATATCTCGTCACGCACCCTGCAAAATGAAATGGCCGCTTTACGTTCAATCCTTTCACAAGGCGGACGTAACGTTCTGGCTAATCCTGCACATGAAAAATTAAGTAATAAGGCACTGAATATTTCAGGAACCAGTCGGGAAGGCACTAAAGTTGCCATTTCGGACGAACGTCTCAGAGAAATTGTTTTAACGGTTTCAGAAAAAGACAGTGGGGTTGCGTTAGGTATTCAGCTCGCCAGATATATTGGGCTGCGTGCAGAGGAAACGGTTCAGTCGGCAAAGTCAATTAAGACCTGGCGAAAAAATTTAGAAGCCGGAAATAATAATGTTCGCGTTGTGTTTGGCTCTAAAGGAGGGCGTCCACGTGATGCCACCGTTTTTGATAAAGAGAAGGTTGTTAACCTGTTAAATGAAGCTATTCGCTACATAGAAAAAAATAACGGTAAATTAATCGATAAACCAACGCTTCATCAGGCGCTTGATCGTTATCATAACGTATTACGTGAAAGTGGAATGACCGGAATCCATGCGCCTCACTGTCTCAGGTATGCTTATTCAAAAGATGCTGTAAATCATCATTTAGAAAATGGTATGAGTCGCAAAGAGGCTGAGGCTTTAGTTTCAATGGATCTTGGACACGGTGATGGACGTGGTGCGTACGTTGCCCGGGTTTATAACCGGATAGATGAGTCAGATGAATAAAAGGTTCTTGTAATTTGCTTTAAGCAAACGCTATTATTAAAACGCTTCTTACGTTGTCTTCGGACAACCACCAATGGTCTGTAGCTTGAGATGACCGCCTTCGGGTAGCTGCAAACAACACTCCTGTAGCCTGAAAGGGAGAACACATCAGTGTGGTACATCTGCTCGCCTTTGGAAGCAGATATCGTCAATCACGGCTCCTACTGCCTGGCGATGAAGGTACATTCAACCATCCGGCTCCGGCCTTCGTCCTTCGGGGAAACATTCCCGACAGGGCAAATGTTTCTCTGTTTTCTGGAGAAACTATGTCCATAACCCGCTCGTTTCTGAATGAGTTGCGTACACCATTCGATCTGGTCCTTTCCGTTGCAACCCGCGTTGCATCTGAATGTCCTGACCTTAAGGCTGCACTCAGGGGAACATCGTGGCTTGCTTCACCTACCTGTCATTATGAATTTCGTTCCCGCGTCTGGTTTGACGATCAACGTTATCACGCCATTGTTATGGCAAGAACGTTGATTGCAGGCCAGCCAGGCGATGAATTCATTTTCAGCCGGCACGGGGAGCATTTTACGCACAAAGCTGCAGCGAAAGCCGCACAGCATGCCGCGTCTGATGCTGCGACTTTCAGGGTGTTCACCGCTCAGAAATAACAGCGCAGTCGTCTGTAGCATACATTCGCTATGCGAATGCCCCCTCGGGAAACATCTTCCCGACAGGGCAGGTGTTTCCCGCTCAACAGGAGAAACACCATGCATACCCTTTTATTACCAACCTCCTTTTCCATAAAAGGCATTTTTTCAGCCGCCTCTGCTGCAGCGTTATCCCTGTGGGATCGCGCCGCTGCCGGTAAAAGAAAAGAAGAGTGGATAACGAACCGGGCTGGTTCATTTAGCTTCAGGGTTCAGGTTCATCAGTTATCTTCAGGAAAATGGACGGCCGGCATACTTACCCGTTCCGGCACGTTTTACGGCAATCACCGGTTTGGTTCTCTGAAAAAACCGGATGAGGTTTTCAGCTCGTACCGTCATGCTCGCCGCTATGCACTGAAGCTGGCGAATCAGATGGCTAACCTGCGCTATGCATATCAGTGAGGGAAGGGTGATCTGGCAATTAGCCGGTTAGAATCTTTCTAATCTGACTTAACCCTGTGGGGATTTATTCCCTATCAGGGGGATAAATCCCCTTTTTTTGAGGATTTATCATGACACCAATCTCCGTAGCGCCCCAACACATCACCTATACCGTGAAGCAGAGCGGAAGGATTTCCCCGAGCCAGTGGCACAGTTTTACCCTGGCAGTCACTGAAGCATTCTGGCTGTTACCGGTACATCTCCGTCCGTGCTCGCCAACTGACGGTACACGTCTGGAACGCGCGTCCATGATGTTTACTCACCCCGGGGTTTTTGAATTCGGTGGAAAAGACGAAGGGAATTACATATCCAAAAGCGTGATGTTTACCCTGGATATGAGCCCTGAATTGCGTATTGAAACTGAAGGTCAGCCCATCGACTTCTTCACGCGGATTGCGCTGCTGATGCTGTATCACCATTGCTCAGGCTGCTTTGAGATAACGTCATCAGCTGGCGGCGTCAGCTGGGCGCTTCCTGTTCGCTGGGCAATACGGCACCAACTGATTGCTGACAGTAATGCTCCCCAGCCTTTCAGCACGCACGGTTTCATTACCGGTGCAGCTGATGAACTGCTTATCAGAAGCGTTTCCGGGGCTGAACGTCCGTTTACGACGGCTGACTGGGGGCTGGTTTTAGAACTTGAGTTCGCGCTCGAAGAACTGAAAACCGACAAACGCTGACATTTAACTTTATGCACCTGGAGGAGATACCCACCTCCAGCCGGTATCCCTCCCTGAGGAGATATACCGATGCGATTCTCTACACCAAATGATGTACTCAGCTTCATGCTTCAGCTTGAAAGCGAACTCGTCGGGATCCGTGCGCTTGAGAATATCGAGTGTGATTACTATGCAGATCCAGAGTGTATGAGCCTTATACACAACGCTCTTGAGTACGCAGGTAAGCAACTCGGTGAATTTGAAGAGGCCACTATCCGGGGAGAAACAGCAACCTGCTCAGCGCTCGCGCTGGAGGTGCAGGAAAATCTTCACCTGATAGCGGCGGATATCTACGAATACCACTGGAACCGTTCAATTGAAGAGGGCCGCTGGGAATATCGTTATAACAAAGCTGTGGCTGCATGCGATGACACAGATTTTTTAATGACCATTTAGGGTAAAAACCTTAACCCTCCTTCCGGGATTTACTCTCCGGACAGACCAACTTAACCCAACGGGGATTTACCTCCCTGTGGGCGGTAAATCCCTTTTTAATGGAGATTTACCATGACACATACACCAACCGAGACTCTGGTCCTTCCGGGCGTTTACCAGTTAGAACAGGGAGCGGCCATAAATGATGAACAGTGGTTCAGATTTACCGACGCAGTTAAAGAAGCCTTCTGGCTTCTTCCCGCTCAGCTCCGGCCTTATAAGCAGCTGGGTTTTGACATGAACCGCGCGTCAGAACTTTTTGACGAAGAGGGTTCGGTCACGTTCAACCATAAGGACGGCGAAGGCTACTGCCTGAATCCGTTCTACCTCAGGCAGACGCTTTCGGATAATTTTCGGCCATACCGTAAAGTGGAGAGCCAGCGATGCAAACAGGATTTATTCGTGCGCATCGTGCTGGTTCTTCTGCATAACCTATGCCCAGAAAGCTATCACATAACCAGTTCCTGTCCGCAAAGCTGGCATTTCGCGCAGCGATGGCTGGCATGGAATATGGATATGTTTACCAAAGCACCTGAAAACATACCTGCATCGTTTGTTATACCCGGTGCAATTGAACACCTGCTGCTGGTAAAAACCTCCGGTCCCGGCAAGCAGGTCACCACTGAAGAGTGGGAAGCCATATCAGGCATTGAGTTCTGGCTTGCTCAGCAGCACAACAGCTGACCTGTATAACCATCCTTCCGGGATTTGCTCTCCGGAAGGAGACAGATCCCGCTATTACAGCAGGTGATCCTATATTTACTTTCAACAGTGACGCGCTCGCGCAGCTGTTTCATGAAACTTACCATCAGGCTATGTCAGTCAGGCTTGTTATCTGTTCGCAGGAAGGTTTGTTCATGGAGTTCAGGAACGGATTACCCGGTCAGCTTTTCTACCGCAAAGAGCGCATTTATGCCCTTGAATACAGCGGCGGGAGTACCGATCCGGGCGTGCAGGTAGAACTGAATTTTGGTCAGTTCTCTGAGACGTTCGATCTGACTGTAGATGACCCGGCCTTTTTCAGTCCCATAACGCCGGCAGACAGGGTGGTTGTTCTGTCTGTCCATTCACCCTATCAGCTGAAGCGCAAAACCATCAGCTGGCTCAGTCAGCGTAAACTCGCGCTGTTCCGTGAACGGATCGACCTGATGAGGACTTCGGATTTTTGTGACTGCAGCTGCGACGAAGAGCGGGCCCGGTGGTTCGGTTCGGCAGCTTCAATGCTTGAAGAAGCAATGTTTACTGGCAGTAAGCGGCATGACCGCCACGCTTTCTATTATTCAAGGCGGCAACTCCGGTTGCGGCTGAACAGCATAACCGCCGACGGAAAGATTATTTCTCCGGTGCGTTAACCACTTCCCCTGATGGGCGTATTTCTCGCCCGTCAGGGGAGGGATGCGCCCTTTTTTCATTTAAGGAACATCCCATGACTAAACCAACCAAAACCCGTCGCACGAAGAAAACTGAGAGCGTCGATCTGTACCAGAAGGTCACTGACCGTATCGTTGAGGCACTGGAGAACGGCGTGGCGCCATGGAAAAAACCGTGGCGCACTACTGGCCGCTACGCCGCAGCGGGTCCGTTACCGGTTAATGCCTCAACCGGTAAGCCTTACAGCGGCGTAAACGTGCTGCTGTTATGGCTGGCCGCAGAGGAAAATGGGTACAGCACCGAACGCTGGGTAACGTATCGTCAGGCGCAGGAGCTGGGCGGTCAGGTTCGCAAAGGTGAAACGTCATCAGAGGCCATTATCTTCAGACCTTTTGAAAAGCAGGCTGAGGATGCCAGCGGAAACAAGCTGTTTGATTCCGACGGTAAGCCGCTGATGGAATCGCGGGCCATGATCAAGCCTAACTTCCTGTTTAATGTCGGGCAGTGTGACGGTTTACCGGACAGTGTTGCGGCTGTACCGCATGAGTCTCCCGTAGCTGAATACCCCGGCACGATCGACTGGCCGACGGAAAAACGGATATGTGAGATTGTGCATATGGCGGGCGTTAAGGTTGAGTTCAGATTACAGAACCGGGCCTGTTACGCCAGGCACACTGATTCCATACTGATGCCGAAGGCTGAACAGTTTTTTACCCACGCCGACTACTTCAGCACGCTGCTGCATGAAGTTGTACACGCCACCGGCCATGAGTCACGACTTAACCGCGAAGGCATAACCAAACCGTCGAAAACGTTCGGCGATCCGGTGTATGCGTTTGAGGAGCTGATAGCGGAGATGGGCAGCGCGTTTCTCTGCGCCCAGCTCGGTGTGTTTGGCGATGTTCAGCACGACAGCTACATAAAATCGTGGCTTGAGGTACTGAAGTCGGACAAAAAAGCACTCTTTCGTGCCTGCCGGCACGCGAGAGAAGCGTCAGAGTTTTTACTGCAGTTAGATCAACGTGCGGCTGAAGCTGCATAACACACCAACCCGGCATCGTTAAGTAAACGCGTTGCCGTCCCGTGAGGGCATTGTTCCTCACGGGACAGTGCCCTCTTTTTTTTGAAAGAAGAGGAATTAACCATGTCAGACTGGTGCCATAACCGTTTAGAAATCACCGGCAAATCCGCGCTCATCAGCATCATGGAGGAGTGGATCAGCGGTGAAGCCGTACCGCTTTACCGTCACGCCGTCATGCGCAGCATAAAGCTGTTTCTGGCGGGGTGTGGCGGCCTGCTACGCCCGGTTAAAACGGAGTTTTTTCCGCCGTTTCCCGGATTAATGCAGAGCGGAACGGGACAGGGCACACCAGCCAACTTGGCGTTTGATCAGTGGCTCGGTTTACTGCGCAATGACGTACCGCTTGACGGGGAGCATCTGCGCAAAATTGAGCGGCTTTACCATCAGTCGGGTATCGACGCGATCCGCTGGGACAGTATTCCGGACGTTTCACGCAGACATATCGCGCGACTCATTGAGGAACGCTATGCAGACTGGTTTGGTATTGCCACGCTTTCCCGGGAAATCGATCCGGGTCAGTGCTGGGAGCGACTGAGTCAGCTTCCTGACAGGGCTCAACCCTGCGATATGCTGCAGATAATCCCGAGCCGGCTGGCTGCCGAACTGAACGGAAGTGGCGGACTCCTGTCCGGGACGTCTACGTCCTGCAGCCTCTATTGCCGACAGTACGGTATGGAGTGGCCGGCAGGTCACAATGTCAGCTGGGAACGTGATGGCGTCAGCAGCATAAAGCTTGCGTTTGATTCCGCCTGGTTCCCGCCAGCAGCAGAGGTCATCGCGGCACTGTCATCTACCTTTGACTGTGAAATTCGTCACTGGTACAGCGAGCCGGTTCACGATCTTGATGGTTATGACTGTTACGATCGGGGCGAGCACGTCTGCAGTGCTGAGGCGATTATTGACGAGCTGGACGACGGCAGGCCCGGACTTCATCTGGTGCCGGTCGTTGAACCTCATGAACCAGAAAGTGCAATATCCGTTCATCAGGCGGCACAGGTATGAGCGGCAACAGTGAGTACCTTCGCTGCCGCGTTATTTCGACGGCTCACCTCAGCGCAGAAGACAATGCGCTGCTGGATGAAATCACGACTCGTGAAGTCGGTAACGGTGAGTGGGTCCACTATATCGGCGGGGGCTATCTTCTGCGGTTAACCGCGTGTACCGCGTCGGTTCTGCGGCTGAAGGAAGCCGGGCTATCGAAAGAAGCCCGCCGCGTGATCGCTTCACTGATGCGTTCGGATGCCGTGGAAATCCTGATTTTTGAATCAGGGGCTCCGGAGGCGGAAGGATTCACCACGTACAGCTGGTAACCAAAAAAGGCGGGCCGTAAGGCTTGCCTCACACCCTGAGGGGAACACCTCCTTAGGGGCGTGTTCCCCTTTTTTTATGGAGAACACGCATGACTTTTATCAACCATCGCCGCGCATTCCTTAAGATTTTCAACATCACGGCCCGTTATCATCACCAGCACAAGGTGTTTGAGGACTTCGTCAGCTGCGCGGCCATTGCGCTGCACAACGGCGTTGCGCACGATGCAGAGCTGGAAAAGCAGTATCTCAACATAATAGCCGGCTACGAGAAGGAAGACGTCACCCGGATGGCTGAGTTACTGGGTCACGTCGTGATGGCGCTCTATCAGGAACGTTGTGATTTTCTCGGCAGCGTTTTTATGGAGCTTGAGCTGGGAGATAAGTATCGCGGCCAGTTTTTCACGCCGTGGGACGTATCGCGAATGATGGCATCAGTGCAGCTTTCCGGTATCGATGCGCTGATGCAGGGAAAAGACTTCATTACCCTGCAGGAGCCGGCGAGCGGTGCAGGTTGCATGGTCATCGCCTTCGCTGAAGAGTTTGCTCAGCGCGGTTACACGGTCTCAGAACAGCTGTGGGTGTCGGTGACGGACGTAGATCCGCTGGCCGCCAATATGTCCTATATACAGCTCTCGCTCTGCGGCATTGCGGCAGAGGTTGTGACCGGAAACGCGCTGACGCTTGAGCGGCGTCGCACGCTTTACACCCCGCTGCACTACACCGCCAGGTGGGCAGCAAAACTCGGCAGCGCAGAGCAACGCGCAGCCTGACCATAACGCCTCTCCGGAGGCGTTTTTTTTTGCGGGTCAGTATAGAGTTTGCGGTGGATACCGCCTCCCCGGCAGGGCATGGTTCATGGCTTGACGCTGACGGAGGTACTGATTACATGCAACCCACGCAGGAGCAGGCACAGATCATCGCCTGGAAAGGCAGGAAACTTGTCGTTACGGCATTTGCCGGTACGGGCAAAACGTCCACGCTTGAAGCCTACGCACTGGCAAACCCCACGGAGCGGATGCTTTATATCGCCTACAATCGGGCGATCAGGGAGGAGTCTGAGCGTCGTTTTCCTTTTAACGTCGAGTGCAGAACGTTTCATCAACTGGCATGGCCGACGTTCGGGCGGCACTTCCAGGCGCGGCTAACCACGTCTCTTCGCGTAACGGATATTGCGCGGCTGCTCAACACCCGTCACTGGCTGCTGGCACGGACTGCGCTGAGCACGCTTAACACCTTTCTGTACAGCGCCGACGGAGAAATCTCATTTCTGCATCTGCCCGATGAAAACGATCGGGGCGGACTGGACGCGGGGAAAATACTCGGAGCTGCACAGGTCATATGGCACGAAATGACCCGGATAGATTCACATTTTCCGGTGACGCATGACACCTATCTTAAACTTTATCAGCTGTCAGTGCCGGAGCTGAATAAGAAATGGGACGTGATCCTTTTCGATGAAGCGCAGGATGCGAATCCGGTGACCAGTCAGTTTGTTCTCAGCCAGCACTGTCGCATCATCCTTGTCGGCGATCGTTATCAGCAGATATATCGCTTCAGGGGGGCGGAAAACGCTCTCGTTTCCCCGCAGCTGGAGACTGCAGACAGGCTGTGGCTGACGAACAGCTTCCGGTTTGGTCCGGCGGTCGCAGACGTTGCGAATACCCTGCTTGCCGAGGCGGGGGAAACCCGCCGGATTTGCGGCCTTGGCGGTGAGGACCAGGTAGTACCCGAACTGCCCGCCGGAACCGCACACTGCTGCGTTATCAGCCGGACGGTAGCGGGCGTAATTGGCTCAGCCCTGGTGGAGAGCCTGACGGATAAAAAGGTGTACTGGGTCGGCGGCATGGAGGGCTACCGCATTGGTGAACTGGAAGATTTGTACTGGCTTTCGGTCGATATGCCCGATCGCATTCAGTCGCCGCAGCTAACGCGTGATTATCGTGACTTTGAAGAATACCGAACCATTGCCAAAGCCACAAAGGATCCGGAAATGGGGCAGGGTGTACGATTGCTGGACATGTACTTTCCACTGCCAATGCTGCTGGCCGTGTTAAAAAAGCAGGCGGTGACGCGCGAAAGCGATGCTGATGTGACGGTCGTTACGGCGCACCGCAGTAAAGGGCTTGAGTGGATCACGGTCAAAATCAACGACGATTTTGTTGATATTACCGATCCCCTTCTTAACCCGCGCGAAAAAGAAGATGAGCTGAATCTTCTGTACGTATCGGTGACGCGTGCGCGCAAAATTCTGGTGCCGAATGAGCTGGTCTGCATCGTGACCGGCTGCCTCTATGCACTGAGCGCAGACTCTGAAACGCCGGGCGGAAAGGACTCAGAGAGCGCAGACGCTGCGCTTAATATCAGCAATGAAGTTGAATTATCAGGGAGCCAGAATGTTCAGTAAGCTCATAACCATGATATCCGGGGGGCAAACCGCGGCTAAGCCAGCGCAGGCTGGCGGTAAGGTTCCGCCCGGATATTTCGTGCCACATTCAGCCGCAGAGCTGCTTTCTTCCCCGCATCGTAAGCTCCTTCTCAGGCAAATCTGGGATAATACGTCTTTGCCTGAAGATATTTATAACCGGCTTTACCTGGCACCGCTGAAAAGACTCGCTGAGGGCGTACAAAACGTGCCGGCCAGCGCTGAAGGTGAATGGAGTAAAGAGGGCGGATACATAGATCTCACCCTGAAATTTACCGCCTGCAGCGTCAGGCTGGCGAAAGGCAATATGTTTCCTCCAGGCGCGGCACCTGAGGAACAGGCCGCTAAAAACACGCTCTGGAATGCGGTTGTTTTCTGGTCAGCGCTTACCGCGCATCTGCCACAGCTGACGAGGATTGAAGGTGAATTACTGGACGGACAATGCTGGATCCCCGGTATGTCAGCGCCGGGTGCACCCTATCGATTCCGGATAAGCAATGCAGCTGACTCCGGTACGGCGGCAATGATGGCCGCCAGGCTGTTGCCTGATGACGGGGTCACCTGGCTCTGCGGCGATCGCCAGGCCATGCGGGTGATGGCTTCTCTGGCCGGCGGGGATGCGGCGGTCATGCCGCTCATCAAAGAAATTCTCGACAAAGCGCGGAGCATCAGCGGTTCGCCCGCCGGTTCTGCACAGACGGGCTTGCCTGCAATGGCCGCTCCGGAGCTGATGCCGGATCCGGGGATGCCGGCAATGGCTTTCCCTGGCGATATCATCAGTGCTGCCTCTGCACTCGCCGGTATCGGGTCGGAAAGTGCAGAGAATCTGGCCTCCGGCCTCGCACCAATGAACGCAGAACCTCCATTAACTGCGGATGATGAAACCGGGTCTTTGCCCTCAGCACTTTCAGAAAACTGCGGCGCAGTAACTGAGCAGCCAGTGGCTACAAATGCGGCTGATGATGATACGACCGTGCTTCTCAGCATGTTTTCTGCAGCTGAACCGGCGGGCACCGATGTGGATGAACAGGCGGATAGAGCAGTTACGGCTCCAGCAGATGAGTGTTTTCCTGTACAGGATATGAATGAACAGGTAATTGCGGTCCCGGATGAAAGCCTAGAACCTATACCCGATGAAAAGGCGCAGGAGACATTGCCTGTCATTGATTCAATGCTGGAACAAACCAATAAAGAAAAAGTTGCGTCGGAAAATTCCGTTGCTCTCTCTGGACATGAAAGCAGTGAGGTAGATAATCTTGGGGAACAATATTTATTATGGCTTAAAGAGTCAGTTAATAATGATTCGCTCAGCGTAAATGAAAAAGACAGTCTGCTTCATGCAGTGAGTGGGTTTATGTTTGTTTCTCTGCCGGGTGCAGTTTTTAAATTCATCGAGGCAACAGGAATTGATAATGATCGTAGGGCTGTTCAGGCGTCATTTGAAAAGAATGGAGTATTGCATATGCGTAACGATAAGCGTTTTTTTAGAGTGCGAATATATGAATCTGAAGGGATGGAAGGTAAATATCAGAAGCGGAGTGGATATTTAGTGCGCCTCTCATTATTTTATCAGGCAGGAAAGGATAAGGTAAAGGACAGCCGATATATTCTGATTGAAAACTGACAAGGGAACCCGGCAGGGCTCCCTCAGATAATTCAGGCTGAAATAGCATTCTTAACTACTTCAGGTATATCCGGCCTGCCGTTGGCGATACACGTAGCGGTGAATATCGCTTCTGCATACACGATATCGTTAACCAGTATTTGCTGGATAAAATTGACGCGGCTGCGCTTCTCATTTGCCTGGAGGGCGCATGTAACCTGCATTTCATCCCCTTTATGCAGGCTCTTTTTAAAGCGCATAGTGTATTCAAGGATCATGTGAAGGCGTCCTTCAGCGAACTCCTGTTCCAGATCCAGGCCCAGTTCCTCTTTCATAAAGGCGTGGCGCGTCCACTCCATGTAGAAGGGATAATACAGTCCATCCACAACGCCCTGGAAATCAACGTGCTTTTCGTCTACGGAATAGGTTTTGGTAAACATCATAAGTCCTTAAAATAGTTCAGCAGTGCAAACCGCATTGGCAGTATCAGATTTTCAAATTCCTTTTGCGAGGTGTCAGCCCCGGTACAGATGTTGAGTGCCATACTCAACTCATTTTCAATTCCATAAATAAAGCTGATGCCGTGATAAATGTTGTGCTGCCGGCGCTGTTCATCAATGACATTATTTTTGTCATTGCGGAGAGCGTCATCCCAGACCACTGTACTGACGTCCCCTTTTTTGATTTTTGTCAGCTCAATACCAATTTTAATGAGAAGGCTGTCTTTGTATTTCCCATCGTAATAAAACTTGTTATCCCAGTCCGCATAACCATTGCTTTGATGGGCTGAAATAGTGTTGTTTTCAATCAGCAACGTGGATATATAGGTCGTTTTTTCCAGCTTGTTCAGGAAGTTTATGACCTCAGTACTGCAGCGATGAAAATTTAGCTTTACCTCTTTTGGATCCACTTCACTCTCCGGCACTCGAGAATATCTTCTTTCTTAATGGCCGTGCTTTTTACACCTTCAATAGTGACGTTATCCTCGTCAACTATTTTGACCACCCCAATTATCAAGCCGTTTTTGTGCCTTACATGGCATAGCTTGTTATTATTAGGGTCCAGAGTTCGCTCATTGGATACAATACAGAACTCTCCGAAACTTATATAAGGCTCGCCGTATGTACCGCCAACCTGGATGAGTTCAACGTCGGGTAACTGGCGGCTGGCCAGTATGAAAAGAGTATCTTCATCGAGCTGGGTGTATTCAGTGAACTGCGGCGGAAATCCCGCACCCGTCATGATCCAGTCACCTTCAACCTTCAGACCGCTCTCGCTGAAAAAGCCTGCAATCAGATTGATCACATCAATGCGTCGCGGCGGTACCGAACCGCCAGACTCCCAGCGGGTGTAAGTCGTGTAGGAAAGGTCAGTATTCTTCTGCTGAACGTAGTTCACCACTTCCTGAGGCGACGTTCCGGTTGCCGCGCGGCAACATTTCAGCCTCTTCTCAATTGTGTCAAGCATGTGCACGTCCTGGGCGAAAACAATACACATGATTCTAAAGGAAAAGTTAGCTTTCGGCGTGGGAATAAATACCACTAAATGGGAAATATTTGCACCAAAGTTTTAAGTGATGGTAATATTTAAAGACTTTATAAATAAAACGTTAAAGAATTTCATACTCTTTCATCAGCGCTGGCACGATTTTCATAAGTCGGGTCAAATTTTCGCTACTTGCATGATAAGTGTTGCTGCTGAGCATTCGGGATCAATGAGGGGCCAGAACAGTAGGCCTGAAATTAATAATTTTGAGTTAAGAAGAAATCCACACTTTGACTTAAGCCGGAGAGACTATGCCCTCAGTAACTGATGCCCAGAACCCTGCACCAATCGTTTACATAGGTCCAGTCAGACGTATGAAAACTGAAAGCTGTGCCGTCAGGCTCACTCAGTCTTCAGGCCGGGTGGTGAGCGCTTCAAAACTTGTTCAGGGTCTCATTGATCGTTATCTGGACATCTATACAGAAGAGTTAGCGGCTCAGTCAGTTAACAGCTAGCACCTCAAATATCAAACGAATGCTAATCCACGTTTATTCGTGGAGGGATCATCTCATGCCTGAAAAACCATTAGTAACAGAAAGTATTCCTTACCATACCGACGCAGAGCAGTGCGTGTTGGGTGCGCTGATGCTCGATAATGAACGATGGGACGATGTCAATCTCCTGCTTACCGGAGACGATTTCTTCGTTGGCGCCCATCGGGCGATATTTAGAGCCATGAGTGGGCTGTCGTCCCGATTACAGCCTTTTGACCTTATCACCCTCAGTGAAATGCTGGAAAGCGAAGGCCGGCTCGAAACGGCTGGCGGTTTTGCTTATCTTGCCGAACTCAGCAAAAACACCCCTTCGGCGGCAAATATCCTCTCCTATGCCGGAATTGTTCTCGAAAAGAGCCGGCTCAGACAACTACAGATCATTGGTAACTCTCTTCTGGCAGATATTGGCAGTAGCAGGCTTAATTCCCTTAATGTTGCCGCCCACGCTGAAGATGCGCTTTTCCGGTTGAGTGAGCAGGGACAGCATGCAAACGAGTGCGAAACGGAAATCATGCAGGCGCTGGATCAGCTGCTGAGCAAGCTGGAAGTGGCCACTGCCGCAGACAACGGAATTACGGGAACGCCGACCGGGATGACTGAGTTTGATTTTATGACGTGTGGACTGCAGCCCGGTGATTTAATCATACTCGCCGCGCGTCCCTCCATGGGTAAAACCTCCCTGGCACTCAGCTGGGGCATCGGTGCTTTGCTGAGCCGACCGGACGAGAACGTAATCATTTTCAGCATTGAAATGCCCACCGACCAGTTGACCATGCGGATGCTGTCGATGCGCAGCAGGGTAGAGCTAAACAGCCTGCGCAGCGGTAATCTCAGTGACGAAGACTGGAGCAGGATAAGCATGGGTGCACAGGAAATAGCGGACTGGCGCCAGAGGTTGATCATTGATGATAACAGCAATCAGACACCGGCTACCCTTCGTACTCGCGCCCGTAGATACGTCCGAAAATACGGCAAACCCTCTCTCATTATGGTGGATTATCTTCAGCTGATGCGCTGTCCGGACATGGAAAACCGCACGCAGGAAATCGCTGAGATATCCCGCTCTCTTAAAGCGCTGGGTAAAGAACTGGGGTGCCCCGTCCTTGCACTGTCACAGCTCAACCGCCAGGTTGAGCAACGCGCGGATAAGCGGCCCAACAATGGCGATCTTCGTGATTCAGGGGCGCTCGAACAGGATGCCGATCTGATTGCGTTTATTTATCGCGATGAGGTGTACCACGCCGATACCGCACATCCCGGTCAGGCCGAAATCATTATCAGTAAACAGCGGCAGGGGCCGACCGGCACTATCAAAACTCAGTTTGACGGCAGATGTACTCTCTTCAGTGAATACCCGGAAGGGGGATATGACCTGGGGTATGACTACCGGAGGCCAGCACAGTGAAGAAGGATCAGCAGGTTATAAGCGCATTGTCAGAGGGAGAAAACATCGCACATGTGTTCACTTTGGATCAATTGTGCGCTAATCCCGATAATCCACGAAAAACCCTAAATCCTCGTTACGATGATATTAAAGCGTCTATTCGCGCGCGCGGTCTCGACTCCGTGCCTCTTGTCACCCGCGATCCGCGACTCCCTGAAGGGATCTGGACCTTCAGCGATGGCGGGAATACGCGTTATGCCATTATGCGTGAGCTGTGGGACGAAACCGGAGATACGCGTTTTTACCGAATGACCTGCGTGGTGAAACCCTGGGCAGGCCGCTTTCAGTGCCTGACGGGGCACCTGGCAGAAAATGAAACGCACGGACAGCTGACGTTCATTGATAAAGCCCTCTCGGTTCAGGATGCCAAGCAGTTGCTTGAAGAAGAGAGAGGGACAAAAGTTTCGCTGCGGGAACTGGCATCTGCACTGACAGAGAACGGGCTACCCGTCCATTATTCCAGCGTCTGTCGTATGGAAGATGTCATCAGACATCTTTATCCGTGGATGCCTGAACTTCTGCGCTCGGGGTTTGGCGGGCAGGAACTTCGGCATCTGCTCAAGCTTCGTAAAAGCGCTGAATCAGTCTGGGAAAAGTATCAGGCAGAAAATTTTATTGAAACTGATACAGATTTTACCCAGGTATTTGGCATGTGCTGCAGCAAATTTGACGATCCAGAACTGTGGTCTCTTGAGATGTTCAGAGATGAGTTAATCGGCGATCTTACGCAAGCATTTCCCTGTGAAGAGCTCAACTACGATGGCTGGCTACTTGAGTTAAAAGGCAACTCCAAACCTGACGCCTTAGATCCGGAAAAATACTCCCTGCTCGATACAGCGAATGAAACTGTGCCGGAAGCAGAATCACAGGAAGCTGGCCATGAAATTCCAATCGAGACTGAACTGCAGCAGTCTGAGCCTGACCAGAGTTTTGACGATAATACGCCTGATTTTCAAAATCATGATCATCAGGCACGCACCGAAAAGCGAAACGGTTGTCAGGAGCCTTCTGACCAGGCCAGCGTCACCCCGGATTCTTCCTGTGCTCAACCAG
Organism: Pantoea sp. GW821-FHT03E06; assembly: GCF_059420725.1. Classification (NCBI taxonomy): domain Bacteria; kingdom Pseudomonadati; phylum Pseudomonadota; class Gammaproteobacteria; order Enterobacterales; family Erwiniaceae; genus Pantoea; species Pantoea sp. GW821-FHT03E06. Next base: position 153,644 of record NZ_JBWKUG010000003.1, on the reverse strand, counting down.
ATATACAGCCATCCCTCGTAAAAGACCCGGCTGAAGTTGCTGAGCCACAGGAACACGCCGTAACAGACTCGCTGTGGCACGTAAATGCTCTCCAGGACGACATCGACCATCTACAGAACCTCTCGTGGCGCCTGAGCTGGGAAATTGCCAGCGCCCATGGTTGTGGCGATGATCTTGAACCAGCCTGTGACAGTGAAACCTCACCGGGTTTCCGGATGGTTTCTGCCAGTAACGCATCTGATGTGGCTATCTTTCTGGCCTCGCTTACCGGCGCATCTCATTTCGCCGAAGACGTAAGCCTTTCGACTGTTTTGCTGATCGGGTCCTCCGAATCAGCCTCACCGCTATTTAATGACGAGCAGACCCTGACCCTCTTCCGACTTATCAGGATCCTTCGTCGCCTACGAGAACTGCAGCGTTTAAATGCTGCGCCTGTTGTTCCTGTCAATGAAGGGTAAACGATGAACACCAACCTCTCACGCGCCGCTAACGGTTTCCTGCTCGATCTGGTCATGGAGCTGAAGAACGGTTTTATACGCCGCTGCGACAAAATGGGCCTGAACTCCGACGACATCGCCATGCTCAGGGACATGACCGTGGAAGACATTCACTACATCATCAACAGCGAAGTATCCGTGCTGACGTTTGCCATAAACCAGGACAACCTTGCCCGGCTGGTCATACAGGCGCGACTTGAGCATACGCGAAAACAACGTATCGACCGGGCGCTTGCTCTGGGCGGCTCAATCAAACTCATGGAGCATTTTTTCGGGCTGATGAGTAATGACGTGGCGGCGCGTCGCAGGATCGCCGGAATAAAAATTCGTGCAGGTCGTGGAAGCGTCCTTAGCGATGAACAGAGTACGGAACTGTGGGAAATCTGGGCAGCAAATGATTGTAAAACACTTCGCAGCGAAACGGATGAAGGGCTTGATTTGATGCTGCTTGCCGCTGAACAGATGGATATTTCTCTGACTGCAGTCTGGAACACGGTTCTGAGGTGGGAAAGTGAAAATCTGACAGCGGCCACGCGGAGAAGAGCATGACTGTTAACCGGAGGAGAGCATTCACTGTAATCAGAAGGAGTCAAAATGCGATTTAAAGAGATCATCCCGGGCCTGAAAGCTCCGGAGACTGTTCCGGCGTCATTGTCTAAAAAAGCGGCTAGCGCGGTGCGAGGATTCTGGCACGGAGAGCGTAACTATAAGCGCCTGAATGAAAACCGTACGGGCTATTACAAGATTGATCTCGGGCCGTTCTGGCGACTGCTCAGCCGCGATGAAGGGCGCACCTGGGAGATGATGAACCATGAGCGCTATAACACGGCTATGCGTAACTGAAGCGTAGTCAGAATGCTGAGCGATGAGCCTTTAGCGGCACATTGCTCAGCATTTTTTTGTATTCAGAAGGTGAAGAATGACATTACCGGATGACAGCCTTATCCATCAGGCAGTCACAAAATTAACTGATCGACTGACCGCGCGTTTACCGGAAGAACAGAACAGCTTTGTCCGCGGAGGCCTGCTGTTTACGGGCAACATTCATGATTCCATGCCGCGCCGGTTGCTTCTCGATCAGCGTCTCTCTCCGCTTGATAAAATGGGCTGGATAATTATCCGCCTGCACGCTTTGAGCAATGACGGTGCCGTTTTTCCTTCCTATGAAGAATTGCAGCTGCAGCTGGCAACGCCGGGTAAAGGCAGGGCATCCAAAGAGACCATCAGCCGGATACTTCTGATGTTGCGCATCACGGGCTGGCTCAGCCTCTGCAAACGCGTAAGAGATGAAAAGGGAAGGGTAAGAGGAAATATTTATGCGCAGCATGATGAGCCTTTGTCATTTGCTGATGCAGAAATGTTCGACCCACACTGGCTTAAAACTGTGGCTGAAGCCTGCCTGAGCAGTAACCGCACCATCAGCGCTACCGCAAAAACAATCATCAGTGAAATCCGGCTTGATCACTCAATGCTCCATCATCGCAGTCATCTCCAGATAATTGGGGCCCGTCTGGGCTCAGCCCAAAGTCCTGAAGAATTGATCCGCCGTGCCGCCTCCGGGCAGACAGTCCGCTCGCCGGGTTCGGATTCCGAACTCAGCTTAAAAAAACATGATCCGCAGCCCGGTTCGGATTCCGAACACAGTGAGAGTACCGGGAATGACAACCGGGTTCGGAATCCGAACAGTTACGTACGTAGTTTTACTAATAATACAGATAAAACATACGTAACCGGTTCGGTTTACCTGCCAGATGGCTTCGCCTCACTGCTGAAACCAGCAGACCGGGACATGGTTAATCGCCAGCTGCAGGCGCTGTCGCCTGAGCGATCTGCCCTGGTGCTGTCGAATGTTATTCGTGCTCAGCGTGAAGGCAGCCTGCAAAACCCCCTTGGCTGGTTGCTGACGGTGCTTAAAAAGGCCCGGCAGGGGGAGCTTTATCCTGCAGAAAACGTACGAAAAGTGCCTGATCACATGAGCCCGTCACCGCGCCCTGAACTGCGCCCTTTTAAGCCTTCTCGTCCTGATAGCCGGCAGACGTGCAGTGAAGAGCGCGTAAGAGAAATCGTTCAGAGTCTTCGAATGTCTGTTGGAGCTCAGAGAAATGATTAGGCACCCAGCGGAGTCACAAAAGCGAGCAGTGTTGCACGGTGCAACAGAGGTTAAAAAGCGAGCAGTGTTGCACGGTGCAACAGAGGTTAAAAAATGAGCAATGTTGCGCGGTGCAACAGAGGTCATTAATTAAGCGTCATAAGCAGCGAACAAATTTTACGTTTCGAATATCTGATTTCGAATTGTTTACGGTCCTCTCAGGAATGAGGATCGCCACTTAACTTACGAAAGCCTTTGCCAATCAGGAGACAGCTATGGCCGAACAGACAACCACTCAAACAACGCCCCGGCGAGCTGGCGGATTAGTATCCACACTGACTGTCGAGCTGCATTCGCATTATGCAATCAGGCTCTGGGAAGGGCGCAATCGATCAGATGAGAAATCAAAGGCTGAAAAACGCCCCAAAATTCTGGGGATGCCGGAAGCGATTTCGCGTGCAGGGTTCGCCGGGCGTGATGCAGCTGCCGGCAACCCCTATGGTGATGCGTTGCTGGTCAATCTTGAAGAGGCCATTAAGCTGGCGACTCAGAAGGTGGAAGGGCAAGTCAAAAAGATAGCAACCATTACAGCCGCCATTCCGGCAGGTATCACCCTATCTGAAGTTACATCCTCCGAGCCGCTGAACCTTGATGTATTCAGCCGTTCCCCCCTTGGTTATCGCTGTGTCTGGCTGTTAGTGCATTACGATCAGCTGGCGCTGAAAGCCTTCCGGGCATTCCATTACGGTCTGATCTCCCGTTCACAGCGCGATGATGTCCTCCAAAAAGGGAGTAAAGCGATACGTGTCGTCTACGGGTTGATTCAGAACTACCGGACCGTGCCGGTGACATACGAGGATATCCGCCATAAAACGGCGCGGGGTCTGGCTGCCATAGAACGACTGGGGGAACCCGATCCTGCCGTTATGTCAGGCAAAAAACGTTCTTCGTTCTCTCCACTTTCTGCCGTTACCTCAGAGGACGATTAATTTGAACCGGATGATTACTTCGGGCGTTATCTGCGCCCTTCTCAGCGGCTGTGCCGGCACTGACTTTGCCAGCATCAACAAAAATATCAGCGATACCGCTTTCAGTATCAGTAACACTCTTCGCGGCAGTGATTCGGATTCAATGGATTCCGGCAACGGTATGCCGGTACTGACAAAAGCATCAGGATCTGGCGGGGAAAGTGCCAGTAAACAGTTCAGTGTGCCAGTAGATATCGATACGGCAGCCGCGCGATTAAAGCGCCACTACGGCTATGTGAGTGCGGATGAAATTGAACGTATTCGTTCCAGAGATCGTAACAGCCGCTGGAGTGCCGCTGCCATCGAGGACGCTCATCCAGTCTGGGAAGCGGTTCCGGGGAGCTCCTATCGTATGGGCAGCGATGTGGGTGACAACGACCATATGGATATTGAGCTTGAAAAGAACGGCTCCGGTACGCGGGTATATGTGACATACAAATCACCCGTGGCATCGCACCTTACCGGCAGCGCGTTCAACAACGTTATGTCTCAGGTCCGCCAGGTTGCTTCTGGTCAGGCACGCTAAAACGGAGGCCGGCATGCAGCTTTATCTATGTGAAAAACCCTCTCAGGCCAAAGATATTGCCCGCGTGCTGGGCGTCAGCCAGCGCGGCCAGGGGTGTATTACCGGCGGTAATATTACGGTCACGTGGGCAATAGGCCATCTGCTGGAAACGGCCACGCCCGAAACCTATGGCGTGCAGTTTGGTCGCCCGTGGCGCACGGAGGTGCTGCCGATCATCCCGGACCGCTGGCAGATGACCGTCAAGAAAGACACTGCCGAGCAGTTTGGCGTTATCAAAAAACTGCTGAAACAGGCCAGTGAGGTAGTCATAGCCACCGATGCCGATCGCGAAGGTGAGGTAATCGCGCGCGAGCTGATGGATTACTGCAATTACACCGGTGCCGTGCGCCGGCTGTGGCTTTCCGCGCTGGATGAGGCCAGCATCAAAAAAGCCCTCAGTGAAATGCTGTCAGGCGACAAGACCGAAAAACTGTATCAGGCAGGTATTGGTCGCTCGCGGGCGGACTGGCTTATCGGGATGAACCTGACGCGGCTTTATACCCTTAAGGCCGGTGAAGCCGGGTTATCGGAGGTGTTTTCCGTGGGCAGGGTGCAGACGCCCACGCTCGCTATAGTGGTTAACCGGGATCTTGAAATTGCCGGCTTCACACCAAAGTCCTGGTGGAAAGTCAGAGCGCAGCTTGAAAAAGACGGTGTCCGTTTTGAGGCTGAATGGGTCGCTGCGGACCAATACTGTGATGATGAAAAGCGGTGCGTAAATCAGCAGATTGCACAGGCCGTTCAGCAGCTCTGCCTGAAAACCGGGAACGGCAGCGTGATTTCCGTTGAGAAAAAGCGGGCTAAGACGCCGGCACCACTTTGTTTTTCCCTCGGCGATCTTCAGGAAGCCTGCAACAGGAAATGGGGTTTCGGCGCTAATGAGGTGCTGTCTATAGCCCAGTCGCTGTATGAAACGCACAAAGCGACGACCTATCCGCGAACAGACTGCGGTTATCTGCCAGTATCGATGCGGGAAGAGGTCAGTGACGTTCTCCAGGCTGTACAGCATTCTGATCCTGCTATCGGCAGCGAGCTTTCCCGACTTGATACCGCATTAACCTCGCGCGTCTGGAACGACAAGAAAATTACTGCGCACCACGCCATTATTCCGACGCGACAGCCATTCGACATAGCAAAGCTGAACGCAAAAGAGCTCAAAGTCTACTCTCTTATCCGCCTGCACTATCTGGCTCAGTTTATGCCGCTGCAGGAATCCGACGTGACGGATGCCACCTTCAATATCGGTAATCAGCTTTTCCGCACGCGCGGTCGCGTGATGGTTCATGCCGGGTGGAAATCCCTGTTCAGTGGGGAGCTGGCTGAAGAGGAAGAGGGTGATAAGGAGTCCGCCGCGCAGCTGCCCGTGCTGGAACAGGGCAACGTCTGCAGCGTCACCGGTGCAGACGTCAAAGATAATGTGACAAAAGCGCCGCCGCACCACACGGAAGGAACGCTTATTGCCGCCATGAAAAACGCCGCCAGCCTGGTCACGGATCCCCAGCTCAGGAAGGTGCTACGTGATAACGCGGGGCTCGGTACGGAAGCAACGCGCGGCGGCGTACTGGAGACGCTGTTTAAACGGGGCTTCCTGGAGAAAAAAGGGAAATTCATCATTGCCACGCAGATGGCGCGGGAACTGATCGCTGCCTTGCCAGAGACGCTGACCAGTCCGGGCATGACGGCCCTGTGGGAGCAGGCGCTGGATGACATTGCCCAGGGAAAAAGCGGGCTCGGTGAGTTTATGCAAAAGCAAAGCCAGTGGACCCGGCATCTGATCGAAAAAGGGCGGGACACTGCCTTTAAGGTCACGGCTCCGGTCGGCCCTGTCTGTCCGCTGTGTGGCGGACAGACCCATCAGCGTAAGAGTAAGGAAGGTAAATTCTGGGGCTGTGTGAAGTACCCGGACTGTAAGGGAATTGTTGGTGAGACAAACCGTAAAACCCGACGCCAGGCTGCGGGGAAAAGCCGGGGCACTGGTAAAGGCCGGAAAAGTCCGGCTTCTGCGCCGGCTACCCTAAATCTGCAGAGCCAGAAAGGTTGACAGTTGTGAAATTTGGCTTAAAAATAAACGTGCTTGTCCGTCGTCTCTGACGACCACCAATGATTCACCAGCCTGAGAGAATCGCCTTCGGGTGGCTGAACATAACACTCCTGTAGCCTGCAAGGGAGAACACATCAGTGTGGTAAATCTGCCCGCCTTTGGAAGCAGATATCGTCAATCACGGCTCCTACTGCCTGGCGATGAAGGTACACTCAACTATCAAGACAGTCAGAATTTAGCTGATTCTGACTCCCCGACGGGAATACTTCTCCCGTCCGGGCAGAAGTTTTCTCCGTCGAACCAAATTTGACCTCCATGGAGAAAACATCATGTCTGTAAACAACACCTCTAATGCCAGTAACACCGGTAAATCTAAAGACTACTTCAACCTGACCATCAACGGACTGGGCTATCTCAGCAACGTTCGCCAGGTTAACGCTCAGTCCGGCACCTTTATCAGCTGCGTTATTAACGCACTGTCAGGTCTGAGCGACAGCCCTTCTTATGTGCGTTTTGACGTCACCGTTGCCGGCAAAGAAGCCTGCAGTCTCATAAACCGCTGCCAGAAAGCGGTGGATGAGGATAAGAAAGTGCTGATTGGCTTTGTTCTGAGCAACCCATCAACGGACATTTTTCAGCTGAAAAATGGTGAGCACGCAGGTGAAAGTCGCGTCAGTCTGAAAGCCCGCCTGATCAAGGTGGACTGGGTCAAGATAGGCCAGGACATGGTCTTCAAGACTGAACGCGCCGAACCGCAGCATGCGCAGAGCGCCGCTTCCCAGCAGCAATCCTACGCAGAAAACTCATTCTGATTGTTCACCATAGCCTGCTCTTTTCTGAGCAGGCTTCCCTTTATAAGGAGCATACTTATGTCCTCACGTGGCGTAAACAAAGTCATTCTCGTTGGCAATCTCGGTCAGGATCCGGAAATCCGCTACATGCCTGCCGGCGGCGCTGTCGCTAACATTTCACTGGCAACGTCGGAGTCATGGCGTGATAAGCAGACCGGCGAAAATCGTGAAGTTACTGAGTGGCATCGCGTTGTGCTGTTTGGCAAGCTTGCAGAAGTCGCCGGCGAATACCTTCGCAAAGGTTCTCAGGTCTATATTGAGGGTCAGCTGCGCACCCGCAAGTGGCAGGATCAGAGCGGGCAGGACAAATACTCGACGGAAGTTGTCGTAAATGTTGGCGGCACCATGCAGATGTTAGGTGGCCGTACACAAAACAGTGACCAGCAGCAGTACAGTGGCAACTGGGGCCAGCCTCAGCAGCCGCCGTCACAGCCAGATTCCGCTCCACAACAGAAAAACAGTGGAAATAACGGAAAAGGTAATCGTGGTTCGCAACGTAACAATGCCGGCCAGCCCACGCCTCAGCAGCCCGCGCCACAGTCGCAGCCTGCAGGAGACTGGGATGATGATATACCGTTCCTCGGACACGGCTACGGCATGGCAAAACACGCTTCATCTTCTCTCTGACTCTTCGCTGCGTTTTGACCGCTGCACTAAATTTCACCATAATCCTTTAAAGGTTACTGACGATGCCTGCCATACTACGGCTGAACGGTTTTCGGTTCTTTTTCTACTCCAACGAAGGCAATCCACGCGAACCCGCTCACATTCATGTGATAAAGGCCGGTACAGAAGCAAAATTCTGGCTGGAGCCGGTTGTAAAACTGGCAAGTAACGATGGATTCGACTCACGGACGGTAAAAGAGCTGATGACAGTGATAAGGCAACACCAAATCATGCTTCTGGAGGCCTGGAATGATTATTTCAGCTAAGAACGTTCGGTTCGATCATCACATTATGTGGGTCGAACTCTCAGACGAGCGGATAATCGGCGTACCGCTTTCATGGTTTCCCCGGCTTCGCAACGCGTCTGCCGAACAGCTGAAAGATTACGAACTGTCTCCCCGTGGTATCCACTGGGACGCACTGGACGAAGATATCTCAATCGATGGCCTGTTACAGGGGCGCGGTGATGTAACGCACCCGCCTCATCAGGTCGCCTGAAGGTGCTGATTAAAAAACGCTGACTCCGGTCGGCGTTTTTTTTTGAAATCGCAAAAAGAGTTGTTGATAGAAGCATGCCGAAGAGTTGCGCACAGTGAAGCCTGTTCTCACTGTACAGGAACTTTTCAGATGAAATTTAACGCCGTCTTTACCGCTTTACCGCTTGCGCTGCTGGCGGGGTGCGTTCAGCAGCCCCAGAAGCTGCAGGAGCGGGCACCTGCTGAACCGGTTGCCCCGGTCAGCGTATCCCGCAATATCCAGGCATCCGCTGATGATGTATATGCGCGGACGCCGGAAGTGGTTCGCTACGATCGCTACCTGCTGGTCAGCACGGATCCGCAGGCGGTGCAGCGCGACCCTCTCTCCCAGATTATTGACGTCCGCATCCCCTCATCAGTGCAGCCAACCGTGGCTGACGCCATGCGCTATGCCCTGAAGCAGTCCGGCTATTCGCTTTGTCAGACCGGTCCGGCTAACGGCGTGTTATACCGTCAGCCGCTGCCGGCAGTCCAGTTCCGGCTCGGCCCGATGCGCCTTCGCACCGCGCTACAGGTGCTTGCGGGCCCGGCATGGGAGCTTGAAGTGGATGACGTACAGCGTGTGGTCTGTCACAGCCTGCGCGCCGGTTATCAGTTGCCCGTGACACAGCTGCCGCCGCGTCCTTCCAGCGCCTACGCACCGGCTGCAGGCGCTCCATCTTCTGCCAGTTCCTCTCAGGTGATCGCCCCTCGTCCCATTCAGGCCCAGTCTGCTCACGGAGGGTGGCTGACAAAATGACCACAGAAACGTCCTTCCCTCACGAAAACGCTGATGACGTTGTTCCGTCATCAGGCGGCAGGTTTAGCGCCGTCAAACGCCGGCTGCCGGCTATAGGACTGACCACGCTTTCCGTTGCCGCGCTTGGTCTCGCATTCATATCGCTTCGCGCCGGTGTGTCGCAGGAAAACCGTCTCAGCTACGTCGAGAAGCAGCAAAACGTGGTTTACACCCAGGCACTGGCTAAAACCGATCTTGAACCTCTCCAGGCAAACATCAGCACGCAGGCCGAGGCGATAAAAAGGCAGCAGGTTCAGCTCGATGCGGTCCGTAAATCTCTCGAAGCCTGGTCTGCCAAAGGCTTATCTGAAGCAGTCGGTCAGGTTCGCCATTCGATCGATGAGCTGAACGATTCGCAAACTGCACTGCAGAGCCGTCAGGCTGCACTGGAACAGTCAGTTACCGCACTGCAGAACCCGCCTCAGAAAGCGCAGCAGGCCACAGCTGAACCCAAAGCGGCAACGCCTGTAAAAAAGCCGGCACCCGCTAAGCCGCACCGGCCAGTCAAAACCGTGGCCCGCAAAGCGCCATTTGTACTGACCGGCGTTGAAAAGCGGGGCACGGAGTCGTTTGCGGCCATCGCGCCGTTGGGATTTAGCTCGCTGGCTGAAATCCGCCTGATCGTCGAAGGCCAGACCGTTAACGGCTGGACACTTGTTCACGCCGGTTACGGGCAGGCGCAATTTCGCGTAAACGGACGCTTAACGACTATCAACGTTCGCTAACGGAGGTGATATGAAGCTAAAAATAGCCAGTCTTACAGCGATTATGCTCAGCTGCTCTGCGCAGGCCAGCGTTCAGGTTCAGAATTCCAGGGGCGAACCGGTGGATGCGCCGGCGCAGAGCGTGCAGGATCTGAAACAGCAGGCCGGTCAGTGGGGGCTGAGTCAGGACGATTATGAGCGCTATCAGTCGCTGATGAACGGTCCGCGCGGCATTCAGTCACCGGGTCTGGATCCGTTGTCAACGCTGGGTATCGAGGCGCGGAGCCAGGCCGAGCGTCGTCAGTATGCTGAGAAGTGGGTAAAGGAAGAGTTTGCGCGTACGCAAAAAGAGCTGGATTTCCAGCGCGAAGTTACCGCCGCATGGAAGCGGCTCTATCCGGAAACGCTTGCGGTAAATATGGGCAACGCAGCCGGCATTGCGCACGACACCGGCGGGCGGCTGGCGCTGTTCGTTAAGTCAGCGGGCTGCGGGCAGTGTGACGCGCGGCTGGCAGCGGTATTAGCCGATAACAGGCCGGTTGATATCTACCTTGTAGACAGCCAGGGCGATGACGGGAAACTTCGCGGCTGGGCAACAGACCATCACATTCCGCTGGACAGGGTGCGCAGCCGTCAGATCACACTGAATCACGACGGCGGTCGCTGGATGCGGTTCGGTAACGGCATCATGCCGGTCGTTCTGCAGCAGGGGGAAGACGGATGGCAACTCGCCGCATTCTGACCGGAGCGGCGCTGCTGCTTTCATTTTCCACGTTCGCCGGTGGCAAACAGACCGTTCCGGAGGGGTATGTGCGCGTGGCGCAGGCTCACAGCGTGCCGCCTGAATCGCTCTACTCTGTCAGCCTGCAGGAATCATCACGCAGGCTGCCGCAGGGCGAACGCCCGTGGCCGTGGACCCTCAATGTCGCGGGTAAGGGCTATCGCTACAAAACCCGTCTTGAAGCCTGGCAGGCGCTGCAGGTGTTCATGAAAACGAACTCACTGAAGCGCATCGATGTCGGTATCGCCCAGGTTAATCTCGGCTGGAACGGCCAGCGTTTTACGTCAACCTGGGAGGCGCTGGATCCTTACGTGAATCTCAATGCCGCTGCTGCCATCCTGCGCGAGTGCTGGGACCGGAAACCCGGAAGCTGGCTCGATGCAGCCGGCTGTTATCACCATCCCGCCGGCGGCGCACCCGCTGCCCGCTATCGCGCTTTTGTTAAGGGCAAGCTCGCCATGCTCCAGTCCTCGCCGCATCTGCCGGCGGCTACCGCCGTTGAACAGACCGCGTCCGCATCGGTGCCGGATAACGGCCTCGTCTGGATAAATCCACGGAGTCAGTGATCATGAATCTGAAAAACCTCATCGTTACCGCAATCATCGCCTTTTCGCCTGGTGCGCGGCCTGAGCTCAACGTCATTGCAGACCTGGGCGGGCAGAGCACACAGGCTATTTTCGAGGCCGTAAACCGTCAGGATACGCCGCCTGCACCTGCTGCGGTTCCTGAACAGGGGGAAGCGGCCATGCTGCCGGTTATTACCCCAGAATTTTCCCCCGGAAACGTGACTCCCCGGGCGCTGCAGCTGCCGGGCATCGGCGCGCTGTTTATTATTGGTGATGACAGCTATTCACGGCAGTGGCTGCAGCAGAACGTACAACAGCTTTCGGCCAGGAATGCAGCCGGCCTGGTTGTGAACGTTGAAAGCATGGCATCGCTGGAATCTCTGCGCGGTCTCGCGCCCGGTCTTCAGCTGGCCCCCTCATCGGGATCTGAACTTGCGCGCCGTCTGCAGCTGACCCATTACCCCGTACTTATCACGGACAGCGGCCTGTCTCAGGAGGTGGAGCCGTGATATCAGCTCCTTACGTCGCTGCACTGCTGATGGCAAATCCGGTTCTCCTGGCCGTCCTGCTGGCCGTGATTATCTTTCTGCTCTGGCGCTTTCGCCGGCAGTCGGCCAGCGAGCGGCGGCACCGCCGTTATCGCGCCACGGCAGAACGCGTCTATACCCGCCTTCGCCAGCTCAGCGGAGACGGGCAGCGCATGAGCTATCTGCGCAGGGTTAATCCCTACGTCTTCGAGGAGTTACTGCTGCTGGCATTTGAGCGTCAGGGCTATGCCGTACAGCGCAATGCGTCATACAGCGGCGACGGCGGCCTGGATGGACGGGTACACATAAACGGCGAGTGCTGGCTGATCCAGGCTAAGCGCTACAGCCGGGCGATAACGCCGTCACACGTTCAGGATTTTGACGCGCTGCTGACGCGTATGGGGCAGCGCGGTCTGTTTATTCATACCGGCAGGACCGGCCAGAAAAGCAGGGCTGTCAGCAGCGGTTCACAGCAACTGATGATTATCAGCGGACAACGCCTTCTGGCTCTGCTGGCAGGTAAACCCTTTAAGGAGTTTTCTTTGTGAGTGATAAATACGTAATTGAGGCGCTTCTGCGCCCGGCTGTGGAGCTGAATACAGCGGTCGCAGCGGGCACTGCCGCCATCGTCTGCGTGACAGCGCCCTGGGCAGTCGCCCTGGCACCCTCCGTCAGCTACGTCACCGCCGGCGGATTCGCCGTGCTTTCTGCCATACGCGCGCGTCAGGGAATACAGGTCATTCGCTACCGCCGCAATCTCCGCCGTCTTCCGCGCTACGTGATGACGTCAAAACAGATCCCCGTCAGTAAACGCCGGCTTTTTCTGGGCCGTGGGTTTCGCTGGACCCAGAAACACACCCAGCGCCTGCGCGATACGCTACGCCCGGAAGTGGCCCACTACCTTAAGCCGTCGAAGCTGTATCAGCTTGCCCGTCAGTTAGAGGAAGCGACAGAAAGCAGTTTACCGGCAATCGGCAGACTGCTCAGTGCAGATTCGCCAGTCAATCCGGTTCGCCCGCTTCCCCCGGTTGGCGGTAATCCGGCCGTACACGGCATTGAACCGGATGAAACTGACGTTACGCTCGATCTGCGTGAGCGTGTCGGTCACACGGTTGTCTACGGCACAACCCGCGTGGGCAAAACACGCCTCGCTGAGCTGTTAATCACTCAGGATATACGTCGTGGAGACGTCACCATCGTGTTTGATCCGAAAGGCGATGCAGACCTGCTGAAAAGAGTCTGGGCGGAAGCGCACCGGGCAGGTCGGGGCGATCAGCTGACCGTTTTCCATCTTGGCTGGCCTGATATTTCCGCGCGGTATAACGCAGTAGGGCGCTTCGGGCGCGTATCAGAGGTGGCTACCCGCGTTGCCGGCCAGCTCAGCGGTGAAGGTAACAGCGCAGCGTTTCGCGAATTTGCCTGGCGATTCGTGAATATCGTTGCCCGGGCGCTGGTCGCCCTCGGGGAACGCCCGGATTACACCCTTATTACCCGCTACGTGAACAACATCGCCGATCTGTATCTGCGTTATGCCGAAAAAATCATTACTGAGAAACTGCCTGAACTGCACAGCCAGATCGAGAACAACGCCAACGCATTCAGTGAGGACGACGTACCGCGCAACATGCAGGGACAGCCTGAAGCTATCCGGATTTGGGCAGTTGAAGTGGCGCTGAGTTCTGACGCGGGAAGCGCGCTGTATGACCCGATCCTTGACGGACTGCGCTCTGCAGTACGTTATGACCGCACCTATTTTGACAAAATCGTGGCGTCACTGCTGCCGCTGCTGGAAAAACTGACCACGGGTAAAACGGCGGAGCTGCTGTCCCCCGATTATCTGAACATGGAAGATCCGCGCCCTATTTTTGACTGGGAGCAGGTTATCCGTAAAAAAGGCATCGTTTACGTAGGGCTTGATGCGCTCAGCGACAGCGAGGTTGCCAGCGCCGTAGGTAACAGCATGTTTGCCGATCTGGTGAGCGTGGCCGGGCACATCTACAAGCACGGTATCAACGGCGGTCTGCCGGGTTCAAAAGAGGGCAAAGACCCCATTAACCTGCACTGCGATGAATTCAACGAACTGATGGGCAATGAGTTTATCCCGCTCATCAATAAAGGCGGCGGGGCAGGCATGCAGGTGACGGCCTATACGCAGACCTCATCTGATATTGAAGCCCGGATCGGGAGCGCGGCCAAAACCTCTCAGGTTCAGGGTAACTTCAACAACCTGATCATGCTGCGCGTGCGAGAAAACCGGACGGCGGAGCTGCTGTCCTCACAGCTGCCGCAGGTGGAAATCTACAGTAAAACGCTGGTCTCAGGTCATCAGGATTCAGCTGACGTCACCGTCAATCACGACTTTACCTCCAGCACCCAGGATCGCGTCGGCACCATTAAGGTGCCACTGCTTGAGCCTGCCGACATTGTCACGCTGCCTAAAGGTCAGGCGTTTGCGCTGCTTGAGGGCGGCCAGCTCTGGAAAATCCGCATGCCGCTGCCGGCGGGCGATGCAGGTGACGTGCATATGCCTGAGAACATCGCGCGTCTTGCAGAAGAGATGCGCCGGAATTACCACAGCAGTGAAGGGTGGTGGGACAGCCGCAGTTCAGCAGCTGCGCCAGTGAAGGGAGATAATAATGGCTGAGGCACGTCGTACCGCACCGCAGCAATATCCGCAACAACACCCCGCGCAACCGCGTGAGCACGGCCTGCTCTATAACCTGGTCTGGGGCTGGCCGTGGAAACTCGTTGGCGTGATCCTGGCTTCACTGATGGTGAGTCTTGTCATTGAATATGTCGGGATTGCGTTCTTCTGGCCTGAAATGGGTGCAGCGCACAGCCAGGCGGTGATGAATATTGAGTTTGGCTATCTGTCTTCTGATTTTACCCGCAGCCTGCTGCTTTCCGAGCCGGCTGCAACGGTGACGCGCTGGATAACTGATGCCTGGCAGTGGGCGTTTGTGGACAGTGGGATTATCGGCTGGATACAGGAAAAATATCAGGCAGAGATGAACAGCGGCAATGAGGTATCGCGCAATCTTAAGGAAGCCAGCGGCTGGCTGGGGAGTTATCTGCAGCAGTACATGCTGGCAACGGTATATGTCTCTATCGTGACGCTGATCCGCGTCACCATCATTGCCCTTTCTGTTCCGCTGTTCGTAATGGTTATATGCGTCGCCGTGGTAGAAGGGCTTGGCCGTCGTGATCTGCGTCGGTTTGGTGCCGGTTACGAGTCATCTTTTTTGTACCACCGCGCGAAAAGGTTGATTAAACCGGCTGTGTATCTGCCAGTGATGGCCTACCTTTCATGGCCTTCTGCGGTCTATCCAAACCTGTTACTGCTACCCGCTGCGTTAATGCTGGGAATTACCATTACGGTTACAACTGCTTCGTTCAAAAAATATCTTTAGCCGCCTAAAACTAATGCCTGTGTAATGCAGGCTTTAGTTTTTCAAGCCGCTACAATCGATTAAATCTTGATCGGATTGGACGTCCGGTGTGAGCGAGGTGCGGACGTTTAAAAAGTGATATTTGTTGGATTGATTATGTGGGACTAAATGATTAGCATCTGCTCTTTCGGACAAAGAAAATGACTGTTAACGATTCCCTCCTGGCATTCTCTCTCGCAGCACTGTTACTTACCCTTACTCCCGGCCTTGATACGGCACTTATTCTGCGCACCGCTTGTGCTGAGGGCGGCAAAAAGGCTTTTCACGCTGCGCTTGGCATTGATGCTGGCTGTTTTGTATGGGGCGCGTTGGTCGCGTTAGGTCTTGGTGCTCTTCTGGCGGTTTCAGAGATGGCTTACACTGTGCTCAAAGTTTGTGGCGCGGTCTACCTGAGCTGGCTGGGCTTACAACTCTTGATACGTCCTCGATCATCGTTCAGTGATAGTGATGACAACAACGCTTCTCAGAGGAACTGGTTTATCAGAGGTATGCTGGGGAATGTGCTCAATCCAAAAATGGGCATTTTCTATGTCTCTTTTTTGCCGCAGTTCATACCTGCAGGTCACTCACCTTTAATATGGACTTTTATCCTGGTCAGCATCCACGTAGCGATTGGGAGTATATGGTCAGTCACTCTCATTTTATCCACGCATTTTGCGTCAGCCGTATTGAAGAAAAGTCGCGTAGTTCGGGTGATGGACCAAGCAACAGGGGGCTTATTTTTATGCTTCGCGGCTAAGCTTGCTGTAAGCACGAGATAGATTTAATGGCATTTATGTTCGCTTCTGGCACACAGCGGACTTTCAGCTACGCGGGGTCTGGGCCAGAGCAATCGGCGGAATGGACAGGATGGTTATTCTGTCCAGACTAAGCAGACTGAAAACATTGGAGTGGCTCATGGATATTCATTTCGCATACATCTCCCCGGACAGCCCAGGATTTGTTGAGTTGCGAGCGCAGAGCATGGCTGAAGGATTTAACATGCTGCGTCGGCTAAATGAAAATTGGCTAAGCGGTCATAACCGTTTTGACAGGCCTGGAGAAAAACTGATTGGGGCTTATGCTGACGGTTTAATTGTTGGCGTGTGTGGGCTTAACATCGATCCTTTTACGCAAGAAATTGGTGCCGGTCGTCTGCGACATCTATATGTAGACACTGAATGGAGAAGAAATCGGGTTGGCAGTGATCTACTCAGTGAAATACTGAAAGATGCTGGTCGATGGTTTGATTTTATCAACACAAATGCACCTTCATCAGCATTCATTTTCTATGAACTAGCGGGTTTTGTAGCTTTACATGGTGTAGATAAAGTTACACATCAATTATCCCTGAGAAACCCAGCACGGCAATTCGTCAGGTATTGAACAGACATCCAACTCTTGTCCATGAATGTAAACTGCATGATTTAGGGAAGGGGGTAGTTTCAAGTAAAAATCATAACATGTATTACAGGTCTTGAAATATGACAGTTTATGGTTTGCGAAATACAAAGCAGAACGTCAAAGGCAAAGCAGGTAGAGATTAATCGGAAATTTGAGTTTAATCACGTCACCATGCATTATTAGACGGATTTTTACACTATAAGATTATGAAGAGATATTGGTTTTCCCCCGCAGAGTGCAGTTAATAGACCCAACCTATGACAACTGTTTCGTTTTTGATATATTGTTAAATCTTTTTGAGGAAGAGCTATAATATTGTCGATAAAGTCTTAGCCGATTTAATAGTCTTAGGTTTATTGTAAGCTAAAAGCGAATTTCGTCTGCTCTTGACTCTGCTGCGAGCATGGGAGATTACGTCCAGCCATTTCGGGTCGGCCATATTAGTGATGTATTGTTCTAAAGCGGTCAACATAGCTGACCATATTATGAACTGATAATCTTTATCGTTTGCAAGAGAATCCCGCATCGATTGTATAACATTATCTACTTGTAATTTAATTTCCAGTAAAGATGTTCCTGCCTGATGCTTTGCGGCTAATCGCCTTATTTCTCTAACGTGACTATTTATGTTGATTTCATTCATGGTTAGTAACTCTCTGCGTGAATGCTAATATTTACCTCTTTCCTCATAAAAATAATTGACGAAATGGTGGTGAGGTTATACTGGCAGCGCTTCTTTCTATCTAGATTAGACTGGTACTGAAAGAATGGGAAGTGAATACTGTAGAATTTTTTTTTTACAAGACTGCTTTAAAATAAAAGAAGCGGTTTCATTTATCTTGTTTTCATTATAACTGTTCGTATCATCGTGATCTTAAGAAATAAATGCATGCTTTATATCAATTCTCGTATAAATTGACCCGGCGGAACTCTCCGCACGTACGAATGATGCTTTGCATCGCCTCTGGAAGCGTAAGGGATTTCCACTTTCAGGGGTAATTTTTTACCAGGCAGTGGGCTTCTTATCGACGCCGTGATCCTTCATTATGCTGAAAGTCAAAGAGAAGGATGCAAAACACTAACTCAACTAACCTCATGATTTATAGCACCTTAATTTATTAGGTATAAAATATTTCCTAAATGGAAGATGCAAAGCTGTACAAAGGAACTAACTCTGTATAAGTTTGTGTCACTTTTCCTGATTTAATTAACGACATTCGAGGTTAATTCATGCAGCAATCCGTTGGCATACCTAACTCAGTAAGTGACATTGCAGCCTACTTTAGCCGTGCATCTCTTCCTTCTCAGCAGGAAACGCTGGGTAGCATAGTGGTAGAAATTCTTCGTTCAGGACGCAATCTGAACCGAAAAGCGATCTGCACAAAACTTGTATCACGGCTTGAGCATGCATCCTCGCCTGAAGAAGCTCATCACTATCATCAACTGATAGCGCTCCTTTTTGCTCGGGGCTGAATTGCCTTATGGCCCAATCAGGGCAGAGAGTCTTATGAACAATAGCGATGAAGAACAATTTAGTGACATTCTCATCGGCGAGGCGGTATTTTCATTGCTTCGCGAAAAAGTCGGGATTTCCCTAAAGGCGATTCTGTTAAAGCTTAAGAATATGCTCGAGTCAGAACAGGATCCCGAGCGAGTCTGTACAATATTACGGGCTATTCAAAACTTAAAGTCTGAAAAGACGCAGAGTGAATCAAGCCGAATGGACGGTGGTAAAAGTGCAACAACGTTAACCATCGAAAGTTATGATCACGACAATACAACCCGACACTGATCACGGCTAATCCGTAAAGAACTGGAAATCAGTACGTTTACGAACCGCATAAGGGAAATGTATGCAGCAAAATATTACCGAATCAGATCTTCAGTCGTACCTGGAAAGTGCAGGGGACCAGTTTACCTCAGAAAAAGAAGTGATTGGTATCATAGTTAAATCACTCATAGCTGAAAAAGGGCGCGTAACGAATAAGGCAATCATTTTGCGCCTTATTGAAGAACTGGAATGCACAACTGACATTGAGCAACTTGATGTGCTTCGTAACTGCCTTGAAATTGTGGTAGGACAAACGGCTGACGATGAGGGTTAAACCGTTCTTGAATCTGGTGGGAATTTGAAACCGGATAACTTCGCCAGTTGTTTGTCGGTGTGATAACGAACAAAACTGGTGTGAGATTTTAACTGTTAACCAATGTCACCAAAAGACTACTATCTGCAAAATTTGTTTATCCAAAATTTAACTAAAAATTTTTTAACACATAAATGCGTTTATATGGAGAGTGTCGTCCCTGACAGTTTCTCCGGCCGGTACCCGTTTTCACGTTACCGCTGAGGTTATTCGCTTCGTCGTTTCCCGGCCGGAGCCGGATTACTTCCTAAGGCATCATTTCTTTAATAGTTAATTCAGATCTCGGTTCAGGCCTATAAGGGTCTGCAGGTACGGTACCTGCTTCTCGGCGACCTCGTCTGAATGGAAACTCTTCAGCCATTCTCTGGCATTAAAGATATCCTTCAACCTGACGCTATCAGTCTCCGATTTTGCCATGTAGCCAAGTTGAGTGAACAATGAGCCAATACTAATCTCTTTTTCACCCAACGCCAGGCTAAATGCCGCTTCGCCAATAATGGCATGGCCTTTCTCGTTGTTTTGAAATAACACAGAATTTCCTCCATTAGTACGAATTTTAATAACCTCATGTATTACTATAGACTCTGAGCATTGGCTTGCACTTCATTTAATCCGAAAAGCAAATGGGCTTTCATATCAGATGTGCTTCCAGGAATTATCCGGATGTTCTCAGCAATGAATATTTAAAAAGAGTGAGAGATTATACACTTTTTACTGGGTACAAGGCGGGCGAGCTATCAAGGCCTATTAATAGCGAAAAGTGGATATAAGAATTATCAAGACATGGCAGTTGTGCCACGTTAAAAATAACAATTTCTGGCCGGCCCCCGCATACGCCTTAATCTCGATACTGCGGCGGAACGGTTTGTTCCGGCACCTGTTTCTTTCGATTTACTTAAAAATGGCCTGATGATTTTGACGCACCTTCATGGTTATGCACTCAAAACTACTGTCTGCAGTTCAGCTAACAGATTTTTTAAACGTCCGCTTATGGCACAAAGCGGACATCTGCATCAGATAAAGTCCGATATGTGCGAAAAGCGAAAACACAAGATACGGATTTATCCAGATCAAATCCTGATAGTATCTCGAACCGTATCAAACGTTTTTCCCGGGCAGATGTAGTATTTTCTAATCTCGGCTCTGTACTCCTGAGCCGGAATGACGTCGCCAGAGCACTACGGAAATCGCCGTAATGAACAGTGTCAGGAAAGCTGAAATAAGCAGCGTACCACCTACGCCGTCCCGTTCCAGCATCATGGCATAAGCAGAAGGGGCAAGTGCCGCGAGAAAAAATCCTGTTGATAACAGCACGCCTGTTTTGCGGGCGTAATGTTGCGGATCAAACAGCACGAGAGGAAGTAAGGCCTTCACGACCGTGCACAGTCCGTTTACGGCTCCATAACCCAGGACGAAGAGGGCTGTAGCCACAGGCGTAACGTACCCCGCAAGGCCGGTCATAAAACAGAGTGGCAGCAGGATACCGGTAATAAGATTCAGGCGTAGTGCGGAGATTCGTGCGCCGGAGGCCACGTCCAGCAGGCGGGCACTCACCTGTCCCACGCCCCAAAGCATGCCGGCCAGGGCAGGCATGCTATAAGCGGCCAGTATCTGGGGGAAATGCGTAGACACGCCGGTGGAGACAAAGCTGAGCAGCGCTATCAGGGTGGCATACCACAGGCCGCTGATAAATCCTTTTCGTTCCTCTGCGGTCCCTGCCGCCGGAAGCTCAGATCGACCAGCAGCGGGAGGTTTTACACGACGGCCTGCCGGAACGGCGGTCAGAAAAAGCAGGCCCACCAGACCCGCACACCCGTAAACGAGTAAGGCATGCCGCCAGTCGGTAATGTGCAGCAGGGCCGCGCCAGCAGTCCAGAACACAGCTGACGCGAGGCCGCCCAGCAGTGTAACCAGAGAGACTGCCCTTCGGGCCCCGGCACCTGCGGTTTCCACAAGCAGGGCAAACGCAGCGTCATACAAGGCAAGGCGCATGCCGACACCCGTCAGGACCCAAACCGCAATCCATGCCACCGTGGAATGGGTAATCGCCATCAGAAAACACCCAATGGTTATGGCGAAGGTTCCCGCCATCATCATCATGCGTCCTCCGGTCCGGGCCATGACGGAACCGGTCAGCGGTGAAACCAGCCCCATAACCAGCATGGCAACAGTCAGACCAGAGAATGTCACCACGGGAGACCAGCCCGTCTCCGCCATGATGGCGGCTCCGAAAACGCCCGGCATGTAGAACGTAATACCCCAGTTAATAAGCTGTGTCATACCGATACAGAAAATGCTGCGGCCTGTCAGATGTCCGGCTGTCAAACTATGCTCTCCGCAAGCGTGGAGTCGCCCTGTCCAAGCGTGCGCTGCAGAATGACCGTATCGAGCCAGCGCCCGTGCTTGAATCCTACCGAGCTGAGTGTGCCAGTGATGCTGAAGCCTGCGGCGCGGTGCAGGGCAAGGGAGGCAGTATTTTCGCTATTACCTACCACGGCCACGAGCTGGCGAAAGCCACGGGCTTCTGCCCAGGCTATCGCACGGGATAACAGCATTTTGCCGTAGCCCCGCCCCTGACAAGTGGCGTCAATATAGACTGAGTCTTCCAGGGTAAACCGGTAGGCGCGCCGTTCTCTGTAAAATGACAGGTAGCAGTATCCCCGGACTTGCCCATCATCAACCGCCACAAACCAGGGCAGTCCTGCTGAACGCACCTTTTTCAGGCGGGCTGCCATTTCAGGTACATCTGGCGGTTCGGTTTCAAAAGTGGCGGTGCCATGTAATACGTGATAAGCATAAATCTGCTGGATAGCAGTAATATGTCTTTCATCTGCTTCAGTTATTTCCATCGGTATTGCTCTTTATCCGGTCAGAAACAAAGACTAACCCGGGTAAATAATTTCAGACAGGCCGCAGGACTTATCAGCGGTATAAGGAAAACTTTGGCATGGCAAACCTGAACCTTGATCACCTTGCTACTTTCAGGATGGTCATCAGCCGGGGCAGTTTCTCCAGAGCGGCAGAAGCTCTCGGACTTTCACAGCCTGCTGTCAGCCTGCAGATAAGACAGCTGGAGCAGGCACTCCATGTCCGGCTTATTGAGAGAACCAGCCGGGGGATAAGGCCCACTCCTGCCGGGCTGACTTTTTCTGAGCACTGTATGAAAATTGATTCAGTGGTAAATACGGCCATTGAATCGGTGTCTCTGCATTCAGACGACATCACCGGCACCGTTACTGTTGGCACTGGTGCAACAGCCTGTATTCATCTTCTGCCTCCCTTACTGCAACAGCTGCGACAGGCACATCCCCTGCTGAAAGTAGACGTACGCACGGGCAATACTTCCGATATTGTTCGGAGCGTAGGGGAGAATCGTATAGACATTGGACTTGTAACGCTTCCAGTAACCGTCAAATGCCTGAGCGTAAGCCCGCTGGGTACTGAAGAGTTTGTTGTTATCATGGAAAAGGATGCATCAGAGCAGAGTGCGAACCCGCTGTCTCCCGACGCCCTTTTGTCACTGCCGCTGATTATCTTTGAACCCGGAAGCGGGACACGCGCCCTAATCGACGAATGGTTCCGGTATGCCGGGCATACTGCCAGCCCTGTGATGGAACTTGGCAGTATTGAAGCAATCAAAAGAATGGTGCGTTCCGGTCTGGGCTACAGCATCGTTCCCCTTATGTCCGTTGCTGGTATGGAAGAAAGTCAGGGTCTCAGCCTTTACTCTGTGACGCCCTCGCTTCACCGGACTCTGGGGACAGTAATGCGGGAGGATCGGATTGTCAGCAGGGGCATAAGTGAAGTGCTGAAAAGACTAAACGTCAGTTTTGCAAAAGATGAAAGCAGTTAAATATCACTCAATATATTTATCTGACAGATCCGGTCTGCTCAGCTCCGAAAAATATCCTTGCTGCTTAAGCCTCTGATGTCCGCTCCTGGCACGAAGCGGACGCGGTTGAAAGGTTCGCTATGAGTGAAAACTGCTGAGCTATATCTTTTCAATCAGCTCTTCGCCCTGATGACGTGGCATATTCACCTTCGTCGATACGGGGTGCCATTTGAATGTGCTTTCCGGTAAGGCTGCATCATGCGCGATTTCTTCTGCGCGTTCGGGTGTGGTATCACCACTTAGCCACTCCCTCACTGCTGACGCCTTCAGCACCAGCGGCCTGCGGTCATGAATGTCCACCATGCCCTTGTTACTGGCTGAGGTGACGATCAGAAAACCTTCATGCCCGTGCGGATCGTTATAGGGCGCTTTGCCGATGGCGGCAAAAAACAGCGGCTCATGCGTTTTTTGATAGATGAAATAGGGCTGTTTCCTTTCTTCTTTCTTTACCCACTCAAACCATCCATCGGCAAACACCACGGCGCGGCCGTGGTTCCATAGCGGTTTAAACATACGGCTCGATGCGGCGGTTTCTCCCCGCGCATTGATGAGCGGCTGCTTGTCCCACCATTCGGGTCCGTAACCCCAGTACACCGGATCTATTTTCAGTTCCTCGTCGCGCTCGCTCAGCAATAGCACGTTGGTTCCGGGCGCTACGTTATAACGGCCGATGGGTTCTGGATCGTGCACGTAATTGCTGTCGGCTACGCCAAGGGCGTCAAGGTAAACGTCCCGGCTCTGATACTGCGCAAACCTTCCGCACATAATTTTTCCCCTCCCTTTCTGCACGATATCTGTTAAGGCGCGCTGTGCCTGATTTTACTCATCATTCAATATTAGTCGGCGAAACCGCAGATTAAATTCTGCGTTCGGGGAATTAATTTAATGTCTTACTCTTGTTTCCCCATATCAGAGCTGGACGGAGGCACCTGAAACTTGTTTTCAGATGACGGCCGTCAGCAGGCAAGGCGCATAGTGCCGCGTCAGAGCAGTTATTTAGTTACAACAAACATTAAGATTTAAATCCACCTCTTTCAGCATTTGCGCTGCTTTCTAAATTTTTATTTTCCCAAAAAGAGTTAACGGCTGAACCCTGCAGCCAGATTTCGCATGCTTACCACACTCAACAACCACTGGAGGTGCATATGAAATCTCTTCGTCCGGCAACACAACTTCTGTTATGCGGCGGTGTGCTGGGCCTGACCTTTCTCGCGTCCTTTCCGGCGCCTGCATCTGAGAAAGACGAGCTGGCATCCGCTCAGCGAATGATCGTCCAGGTTCAGGCTTCGCTGGAAAGGGCGCGGGTTGCCGCAGCACAGGCTGATCCGTCGGAGCGTGGCCGCTACTTCTTCGACTACCAGCGGGCAAACGGCGATTTGAAGACCATCAGGGCCGGTATTGACCGCTATCTGGAACCCACGCGTGCCCAGCCCCGCGATTTGTCTGGCGTGGCAGGAAATTATCGCCGGGAGCGTCCCTGATGGCGATGACCGCTGCACAGGAAGCTGCCTTTAAGGCGGGTTCCGGAAATGTGGAACCCAATCTGCTGCACCTGCTCTGTCTCGGACTGCTGGTCGGCTTCCTCTTCTTCTGGGCAGCATGGGCAATCGTGGATGTCTACTCAGGCTGGACAAATCAGCGTCTGAAGGAGGCCGCGATGGGCAGAGCCGTAGTCCGCTCAGTCTTATTGTTAGTTGTAAGTATCTGGATGTTTTGTAGTTAACCCTAAACCAACTCTTTTACAGGTGAAATCATGTCTAAATTCGTATCTGCAGTAACCCGCGTGACCGCTAAAGCTCAGACTAAAGCTAAATCAGCCTGGGCACGTATCCTGACTGCTGGCCTGCTGAGTACTCTGGCTGCTAAGCCAGCTCTTGCCGATTTGCCGACGGTTGAAGGTCCTTCGTCCAGCGGAACGGGGACCGGCCTGATGGGTACACTCAGCGGGCATTTACAGGATGGTCTGGTTCTCGGCGGCCTGGTCGTGTGTGGGTTTGCATTCTTCAAAGTCGCAGAAGCCAGCCTGGTAACGTTTGGTGAAGTCCGCAACGATCGCGCCACTTGGACAAAGTTCGGCTCCATCGTTGTTGTTGGTGTGGTCATGCTGGTCGCGGTTATCTGGCTGCTGGGTAAATCTGCAGAAATCATCGCATAAGGAAAACATTCCGATGGCGACCATCAGATTTTTACCGGATCGCCTGAACGCTGAGCCCGTTGTATTCCGGGGGTTTAACACCCCCGAGTTAGGGCTGGCGGCGCTGATTGGCGCTGCATCCGGTTTCGTGCTTTCGCTGCCCTTCGCGTTACTTTTTGGCTGGCTTGCCATCCCTACCGGGACTCTGCTTTTCCCTCTTGTATTGATTGCGTTCGGCGGCAAATGGCTTGCCAGCAAAAAACGCGGAAAACCGGAGACATTCCTCTGGCAGCAGTTTGATTTAAAAAAGCGCCGCATGGGGCTGGGCGATCCCAGATTAATCATTGACTCGCATGGCTGGTCCCTGCGACGCAGCAAAACCCTCAGGAGTACCAGATGAGTCGTTTTCGCCACGCGGTTAAGGGCCGCGATCAGCATATTTTCACCCTCCGGGCGGCCTGTGTCGTATTGCTGCTGTTACTGGTTACCGCTATGGGGGGCTGGATGCGGGCACCTGAAAAGCTGACCATCCACAACCCGCCTGATTTGCGTAAGGGCAGCACGCGCCCGTGGTGGGAAATCCCGCCTCCGACCGTGTACGGCTTTACGTATTACATTTTCCAGCAGCTGAACGCCTGGCCCAAAAACGGCAAAGTGGACTATCCCGCCCGCATTCAGTCTCTTTCAGCTTACCTGACGCCACAATGCAAGGCGTTTCTTGAGGAGGATTCAAAGGTTCGCGGTGAAAAAAACGAGTTAACCGACCGTGTGCGCGTCGTTTACGAAATTCCAGGACGTGGTTATTCAGGTGACAGCGTGAAAGTCATCGATCGCGACAACTGGGTGGTGAAACTCGATCTTGTTGCCGACGAATACTACCTCACCGAGCCGGTTAAGCGCGCGATGGTGCGCTATCCGCTAAAAGTCGTGCGCTGGGACGGCGACTCTGAATCTAATCCATTTGGCATGGCGCTGGACTGCTATGAAGGCATCCCGCAGCGTCTTTCTGCCGCGCCTGAACAGCCGAAACCAGAAAGAAAGGGGATGTTCTGATGTTGAATCCATCTTTTACCTCAGGATCGCGTGCATGCCTTATGGCGCTGTCACTGTCCCTGCTGCCGTTGGCAGCGATGCTTTCCGCGCCGGCGCAGGCGGACGAGCTGATGAAATGGGAGCGCGTGCCGCTGCAAATTCCCCTCAAAGCGGGTCAGGAAGGCGTGATTTTCGTTGATAAAAACGTGCGCGTGGGTTTCCCGCCGGCACTAAATGGAAAATTGCGCGTACAGAGCACCGGCGGCGCGGTCTACCTCAAAGCCGACAGTGATTTTCCTCAGACTCGCCTGCAGCTGCAGGACATGGAAAGCGGTGAGGTTATTCTGCTGGACGTCCGTACAACGGCCACCGCGTCAGCCGAACCGGTTAAAATCGTTTACAGCGGTGACGTCAGCACCCTCAGCAGTGCAGCCGCCGGCACCGGAGAGAAAACCGCCAGCGACAGCAACAGCACGCAGGCGAAGCGTAAAAAAGTCAGCTATAAGGCTCCCGTTCCGGTACTGCTGACGCGCTATGCAGCCCAGAATCTGTATGCACCGGTGCGCACCGTTGAAGCCGTGCCTGGCATTCATCCCGTTAATCCGCACCTGCCATCACGCATTACGACGTTGTACCCCTCGGCTCCCGTGACCGTGTCACCTGTAGCCGGCTGGGGCGTGGCCGGTCGCACCGTCATCGCGCTGAGGATACGCAACAGCTCATCACTGAAGGTTGTGCTCGATCCGCGTGAACTGCAGGGCCAGTTTGTCACGGCCACCTTTCAGCACCGCTGGGTGGGTGCCGCCGGCACGCCGGAGGACACCACCACGCTGTACCTGGTCACCGCCGGTCGTCCTGATGACGCTTTTGTACGTGAGCCATCCGTAACCCATAAGGCTGCTACCCGCCCTGCCCAGAAGGTGATCCGCTATGAAAATTAAGTCAAACGGACTGGTTAAAGTGCTGGTTCCGGCCATTCTGGTTGGCGGCGGATTCATTGCGGTGAAAAGTTATAACAGCAAGCCGCAGGAGCCCGCCACACAGGCTGCACATGCACAGACGGACGACGCGCTGAAAAACCTGTCTCCGCAGGAGCTCAAAGCGCTCGGCATCGAGGGCGACACGCCGCAGGATACGCTGAAAACCATCGTGGGCTCGCTAAACGCCGTTCGTCAGCAGCAGGATTCTCTTAACAAGCAGAATGCCAGACTGCTGGATGAAAATGAAAAGTTACGTGAGCGCAATACCAACGTTTCCGGCCAGGTTAATGAAGCGGTTCAGGGCGTGGAGAAAAGCTATCACGAGCGTGAAAGCCAGATGCGCCAGCAGCAGAACGTCCTGACGTCAAAAATCAACGAGCTGACGAATAAACTGCAGAATGCCGGGAAGGGTATTGCAGACAAGGCAAAAGGCACTGACAGTGATATCCCGCTGGGTCTGGGTCTCGACGGCATGGGTGCCGCCGGTGGTAATGCCCCGGCCTCCGGCAGCGATGGCCTGATGTGGGTCACGCCGCAGGACAACCCCTCGACGTCCCCGGCGCAGAAAAATGGCGCGTCGGACAGCAGCGCCGGCGGTTCACAGTTCCCGACGTCTTTTCTCAGTGAAAACGCGCTGACGAAGCAAAAAGGCACCTATGAACAGCAGGTAAAGGGTTCCACCGCTGAAAAAGGCGCGGAAGAGGAGGCCGAACCGGTGTATACGCTGCCGGAGAACTCCACGCTGATTGGCAGCCGCGCCATGACGGCACTGCTCGGCCGCGTGCCGATCAATGGCACCGTAACCGACCCGTATCCCTTTAAGGTACTCATTGGTAAAGACAACCTGACGGCCAACGGCATCGAGCTGCCGGACGTTGAGGGTGCGATCGTCTCCGGCACCGCCTCAGGCGACTGGACCCTGTCCTGCGTGCGTGGTCAGGTCAACAGCGTCACCTTTGTGTTCACTGACGGCACCGTACGTACTCTGCCGAAGCCGGACCGCAGCGGCGAAGGCGGCAATAACAGCAATCAGAACGGCGGCAAAGAGACCGGCATCAGTGGCGGCATCGGCTGGATTTCTGATGAAAACGGGATCCCCTGCATTTCCGGCACACGCAAGTCTAATGCCTCAAGCTATCTGCCAACGATCGGACTGCTGGGTGCCGCTGGGGCTGCGGGTGACGCCATCGGCCAGAATCAGACGACAAGCCAGACCAACGCCTACGGCGGTGTTACCTCTACGCTCACCGGCGACGCCGGGCAGGCCGTTCTGGGCAAGGCGATTTCAGGCAGTTCTGATGAAATTACCGAGTGGGTCAAACAGCGCTACGGGCAGACCTTTGACGCTATTTACGTACAGCCGGGGGCAAAACTTGCCGTACACATTACCCGAGAGCTGGCGATCGACTACGAAGATAAGGGCCGCAGGGTGCGTTACGACTTCACCCTGCCGGGCGAAGACGGCAGCACTGGCGGACTGGACTGAGGAGAATGACCATGGGTATTACTGCAAAATTCGGGATTTTCATGATTATTGCAGCCAGCGCGCTTGCCGGCTGCTCCACTAACAAAGATGAAATGCTGCCGCCGGGTAACAGCAACATGCTGGAGCTGTGGAAAGGCACCGACGGTGAATCAGGTGTCTCGCGCGGCAGTGAAGCCCGCAGCACGCTGCGCCGTGGCCTTTCTGACAGCGAGCAGCAGGCCGCACTAAGCGACGATCGCAGCTTCAGCCGCACGCAGGAATCAGAAATCAGCCAGCAGTTCCCGCGACTGCCTAATCCTGACATGGTGATGTACGTATTCCCTCATCTCGCTCAGGGAAACACCCCCGTGCCCGGTTACAGCACCGTTTTCCCCTTCTATGACCAGACGCAGTACGCCATGCCTGGCGAACGTACGGAGGCGCTGTAATGTTCGGACTCTTTAAAAGGAAATCCCCTGAAAAAAACCGTCACTTATCTGACGCTTCTGAGCAGGCCGGTCCGGAGCCCGTTGTCCGTCCCGGTAAAATGTCACAGGCCGATGAAAAACGCGTTTACTCGCATAATCCGTCCATCGTTGATTATCTGCCGTGGGCAGAGTTTCTGGATGAGGAGCAGTGCCTGCTGCTTGATGATGGTATCTCAGTGGGTGCCGTCTATGAAGTGACGCCGGCGGCAACCGAAGGCCGTCCTGACGAGCGCCTGGAGCAGATCCGCGACGTGGTGGAAGATGCGCTGCAGGACAGCTTTGACGACCTGGCGAGCAATCCGTGGATCGTTCAGTTCTACTGTCAGGATGAAAATAACGTCGATGCCTATCTTGACCGTCTGCGCGGCTACGTCAGGCCGCACGCGCAGGGCAGCGGGTTTACCGAGGCGTGGATCAGGGAAACCGAACAGCATATGCGCGGGATTGCGCGTCCTGAAGGTCTGTTTGAAGACAAACTGATCACCGGCCAGCCGTGGCGCGGGCAGCAGCGACGCACGCGCATGGTTATCTACCGCTGGGCGACAAAAAACAGCGTTGATTTGATGTCACCCATCGGCATGCTGAATCAGGCGTGCGAGCGCCTCTGCAGCGCCTTTTCCAGCGTCAACATCTACTGCACGCGCCAGAATGGTCTGCAGGTTCACGCCTGGCTGCTGCGGATGTTCAATCCTGCGCCCGAGGGCATGAATAAAGAAGCGTTTTACCGCGCGGCGGCCTATGAAGACAGCCGCGAAACGCCTGCAGGCATGATCCCCGTAGAGAATGATTTCGCCGAAACCCTGCTGTTCACGCCGCCACGTTCTGACGTTGAAAACGGGGTGTGGTGGCTGGATAACATTGCCCATTCAGCCATTTCCGTGGAGCGCCTGCGTAAACCCCCTGAGCCCGGCACGCTTACCGGCGAAAAGAGCCGGGGTGAAAAGAAAATTAACGCGCTGATGGACACATTCCCCGAAGGCACCATGCTGTGCATGACGGTTGTCGCAGAGCCGCAGGACACGCTGGAAGAGAAGTTTAACCGCCTAGCGAAAAACGCCATCGGCGAGAATACTGAGTCGGGTCGCGTCCGTCAGGATGTCGCTGCGGTCAAGGAGCTGCTGGGGAACCGCCACAAACTGTATCGCGCGGCCATCACCTTTATCCTGCGGGCAAAAGACACGCCCGAAATGAACCGCAAGCGCATCGAGCTCAGCACCGTACTGCTGAACGAAGGGCTGCAGCCGGTACGCGCTGAACATGAAACCGGCCCGCTTAACACCTGGCTGCGTGCGCTGCCTATGTGCTTTAACCCGCAGCATGACAGGAAAAACTGGTATACCCGCCTGACGTGGGTTCAGCACCTTGCCGGGCTGCTGCCCGTCACCGGCCGCGAAACCGGGACCGGCAACGCCGGATTCAGCTTTTTTAACCGTGGCGGCGATGTGCTGGATTTTGATCCCCTGAACAAGGATGACCGCTCTCAGAACGCGCACATGCTGCTGTTCGGACCGACCGGCGCAGGTAAATCCGCCACGCTCTGCTCGATGCTCTGTCAGCTGATGGCCGTGCACCGCCCGCGCCTGTTCATCGCGGAGGCCGGTAACAGTTTCGGGCTGACCGCTGACTACTTTGAAAGTCTGGGCCTTACGGTTAACAAGGTCAGCGTCAAACCCGGCAGCGGCGTATCGCTGCCCCCCTTCGCTGATGCGCATAAGCTGTTTGACGGCGACGCTCCCGCACCGGCAATTGATGAGAGTGATCTGCCGGATATTGAAGACGATCCGGATGATGATGAAGAGAACGGTAAGCGCGACATTCTGGGCGAGATGGAAATTTCTGCCCGAATGATGATTACCGGCGGCGACCCGAAAGAAGATGCCGCGCTGAAACGTGCCGACCGCGCCATGATCCGCGAGGCGCTGATTATGGCCGCGCGTAAAACCCTGGATGAAGGCCGCCAGATGCTGCCGGGCGACCTGCAGAATGCGCTTAACGCCATTTCACTGAAGACTGAAAGCGGCAACGGGCAGGTACGTAATGAAACACGCCGGGCGAAAGCGGCTGAAATGGCCGAATCCCTGGGTATGTTTACGCAGCAGGGGAGCTTTGAGGCTGAGCTCTTTAACCAGGAGGGTTCTTTGTGGCCAGAGGCTGACGTTACGCTGATTGACCTCGCGCACCTTGCACGTGAAGGGTACGAGGCGCAGATGGCGCTGACGATGGTGTCGCTGACCAACACCATCAACAACATTGCCGAACGTGACCAGTACCTTGAGCGCGACATTGTATTTACTGTGGATGAGGCGCACGTTGTGACGGTTAACCCACTTCTCGCCCCCTATATGACTAAAGTGGTCAAGATGTGGCGTAAGCTTGGCGCATGGCTGTGGCTTGCCACACAGAACCTCGAGGATTACCCGAACGCGGCCGGCAAGATGCTGAATATGGCGGAGTGGTGGATCTGCCTGACGATGCCGAAAAAAGAGGTGGAGGATATTGCCCGCTTCCGGACGCTTTCAGAAGAGCAAAAAGCCGTACTGCTTTCCGCCAGTAAGCTCTCACGGTGCTATACCGAAGGCGTGGTGCTCTCGAAGAAAATTGAAGCGCTGTTTCGCGCTGTTCCGCCCAGCCTTTACCTCGCGCTCGGGATGACGGAGAAAGAAGAGAAGGCCGAACGTAAAGCGCTGATGCGTAAACATAACTGTTCTGAGCTGGATGCTGCTATTCTCGTAGCGAAAAAACTGGATCGTCTGCGTGGATTGATGACGGAAGATGCGGCCGGAATGCCCGAACACAATGATAAGAGAGAGATGCTGACCGCATGATTAAGCTCAAGTATGCGCAACCTCTGACCCAGCGCCCTGCGCCGGACGACACGCCAACCCCTGCTATGTTCAGCCTGCATCCGCAGGGGGAGCCTGCGATGACGGCAACGACGGCAGAGCGACTGAGCGCAATGGAGAACGCGCTGAGGTCAAGGCTGCAACCGCCGGTAACGATCACATGTAACCCGCATCGTATCGGTAAGAGCAGCTGCGTGTCGGTTCATCTTGAGGACAGCAGGGGCAAGCGTGCGGACATTCTGCTGACGCAGGAAGGTCGCGCCGGACTCCCGCTGGATCACGAATTTTACTCGCCGCGCTGGCATGTAAACGTGCCTGACGCAGCTGATATGGTTTTCCTGACGCTATGGATCAACACCATTTTTTCTGACTGAGATCAACGTCAGCATGTAACCGGCCTCAAGGCCGGTTTTTTTGCCCAAACATGGGCATAAAAAAAAGGTTGCTGCTTAGGCCAATGTGGCATTCAGCGCTGATAAAGCCGAACCCATTCGATGATCTCATTAAGCTGTGCATTATCCAGCTCCGCACAGTTAGCAAAAATAGCTTCTGCTACACGACCCTGTTGTTTTTCCGTCGTTGAGCCAATTCCAGCATCTCCGCTCATGCCCTGCTGACCGTTATCGGTTAGCACACGTCTTCCAGTTGAAGTTAAAAACTGCTGTGGCTTAATTTCCATCGTAGCATCTCTATTGAGTGATAAGGCGTCATGATCTGACTATACCTGGCGGGATCTTGTGCTACCAGCGTAAACGGACAAATGATGGAAATATCTGCCTCAGTAATTTTCAAAACCGGGAAAAGAGTTTACTGCTGAAAGCCTGACCACGCGCTGCCACTCTGACGGCCTGTTACCGTAACGGAGATCCGCTATGCGACTCAGGCTATTACACTCACTTTTCCTGTTTTTACCTTTTCAGTTGATGGCCGGCACCGTTGTGTATACCGATGCCGATCATCCCCCTCAGAATCTGACTGATGAAAGCTCGGTTGTCTGGCTTGATGGCCCCGACCGCCTGCAGGACTCCATTTTCGGCAAACTGCCTGCAGATCCTCAGATGGCCGCTCAGCAGGCCCGCGAAATCATTCAGTCGCCGCAATGGCCCGGACAGCAGGAGCAGATTGCTCAGGCATATCGGCAGGTTGTGCATGCCTGGGAGATCGGGCTGCATAAGTTCCCCGCCGTCGTTTTCGATGATCGGGATGTGGTTTATGGCACGTCCGACGTTGCCCGGGCTGCCACGCTTCGCAGTCAGGGGGGGTAAATGATGCGTTTATCCCCCGGAACACACTTCAGCGCCGCCGGTGTTGCCACCGTGCTGGTAGCAGCTGCGGCTCCGGCCACGGTGTCTGCCATTAATACTGCCGGCATCATTGCCAGCGCCATCACCCAGGACTGCATCAGCTGGCGCGTCAGCGGCATCTGTTACTGGCTGATGTGCACGCCCTTTGGCTGTTCGGTGAAAACCTCCGTTAAGGTGACGCACTTCATTCCTGAAGTGGTAGTGTCCACCTACACCGGCCCGGGCGGGAATCCCTGGACAGAAATGGCGTTTATGAGCGGCGCGTCCGGTACGATCGATAACGCGCTGACCAGCGGTGCGCCAGCCGGCGGCGGTAACGCCGCCGATATCAAGACTCCCGGGCAGCGCAAATCGAACATCAAATTCAAGTACGCCGATGCGATAGGCCACCCTGCCACCTCCGTCATTGGCGGCAGCATTGCCGGTTACTCGTGCGATACCGCCGCCACGCCATTAAATCCCTACTTTCTGAGCACGCTGGATTCACTTGTCTGGCGATCGGGATTGCCTGAATCGCTCTATCCCGAGGCGCTGGTTCCCGGCCAGCGCGAACTGGGCAGCCAGGTCAGCGCCAACATGTGGGGCAATATTTATCCCCGATCCGGCTTCGTCAGCCAGACAGACGATGACAAAGCCTCCGCCGTGGTTGCGCAGCGGGTCGCCGACATTATCACCCGCTCCGGGCAGCCTCACGTTTATCAGGTACTGAAGGGCACGCATAAAGCCGGTTACTGGCCGCCCGGAGAGGTGAAAGAAAACACGGGCACGGCGAATCATAAATGGCAGCGCCTGTCGCCTACGCTTTCCGCTTCCTGCGCCGTCTTTCCGGACGGCGCGTATCCCATTGCTCAGGACGGCAACGAAGCCTATGCGCTCTGGCAGCCCTACAGCTGCTGCAAGCGACGCGGCCAGACCTTCCTCTATTCAACTGACTTCTGAGAGGCACAATGTCACCAGTTAAATTCAAATCGGCTGCGCTTGCCCTGTGCATTGCGTCCGCAGCGGCATCCGCGCAGGCGGATGATGATAACCAGTCCGGCGCATTCGGTATTTCACTGCCCTCCGTGAACAACAGCGCTATAGGGTACGGCAAGGACGTCAGCGGTGCGATTTCTGACAAGCTCTACTATACGCTCGGCGGCGGCTCTGTAATTTCGCAGCCGGCAACGCGCAGCAGCATGCGTAAAATCGGTATGAGCGCTGGCTGGAGCAGCGATCTGATGTGCGGCAACTTCGACCTGAAAACGACCGTCGGTAATCAGCTCAACGGCGTAACAAACGGCTTCAAAAACCTCATGGGCGACGTGGTGCAGAACGCCACCGGTGCCGTCGCCAGCCTGCCGGCAATGATTATCCAGCGTGCCAATCCCGGCCTGTACGACATGCTCACAAACGGCGTGCTGCAGGCAAACGTCTCTTTTGATAAAGCCCAGCTCAACTGCCAGAACATGTCGAAGCGCATGATGGATTTTGCCGGCAACAACAAATGGACACAGGGCGCGGTAATGGATGAGTACCGAGCGCTTGTTAACAGTGGAGACGCTGATGCTGTCCGCGTGAATAACTCAGCGGACAAGCTGCAGGGTAACTCAGGCCAGAACTGGATCGGCGGACAAAAACGGGGCGGTCAGGGGCAGAAGGCAATCCGGCCAACGCATGACTTAACCGCTGCGGGATTCAACATGATGAACAGCCTGCCGGTACTGAGCTCTGACACGGTCAGCAGCAACAGCTGTAACGGAGGTGCCTGCGGAAAATATGCGAGTGCTGAAGAAGCGGCTAAAGCCGTGGTTCAGGTTGTGGGAGACAGCTCCCTGCGCACCTGCAGCGACGCATCTCAGTGTACCAGCGGCGATGACGAACAGCAGCCGGGGGCTACTCAGGCTGGCACCGGCTTTGCGCCGATCCTGGAAGAGACCACAAAAGAGAATACTGAACAGCTGGTTAAACTCGTTAACGGCACCGAGCAGCCCAACGCGACGAACCTGGCAAAACTCAAAACCGGCAGTTTGCCCATCACTGCAGGTGTCATCAGAGCACTGCAGAGAGATCCTGACAACGCCGCCCTGACCGCCCGCCTCGCCGGCGAGCTGGCGATGGCGGACACGGTTGAAACCGCGCTGATTATGCGCCGTATGATCGTTACAGGCATGTCTGAGCCCAACGCTGCCGCGCAGAATGCGGCCATTGAGGAAGGCGATCGTCGCGTTGCGGCCATCGATCGCGAGATCACCGCATTACGCAACGAAATGGAGCTCAAGCGCGAGCTGTCCCGCAATTCCGTGCTCACCATTATCGATCGGGAAAACGGGCGCGTTAACAGTAATCCGCAGACGCAGAGCGATGACAGCACAGATAACCGTATTAACCGTCTGGCCGTGCCTGAAACGGAAAACAACTGATGAGAGCGCATCCTGTGAAAACTGATAACGGGGCGCAACGCGCCTCATTCTTCCGCCGGCATCCCGCGCTGTTTCGCGTGCTGTCTACTGCCGGCGCTCTGCTGGCATTCCTGCTGGCCGGGCTCATTGTCGCGGACCAGGCTATCAAAGATCCTGCTCAGGCCGCTGCATTTCATGACTGGATGGAGCATGCCCGCTATGGCTGGCTGGTATGGCGCCTGGCTGTTTATGGTGCGCTGGCGTGGGGATTTTTGAAAGTTTTCCGTGCACCGGGCTTCGGCCCGCAACACCGCCAGCCGCTTATTCGTATTGCGGCTGTCAGCGTCATTTTTGCCGTTGTCTGTGAACTGGTGCTGCTTGGCGGCACGGGAGCGTCCTGATGCTGACTAACAGCTACCTGGAATATTTCCTTACCCTGCTCGGCTGGGTGGTTAACAACGGACTCTGGAATATTCTCATCACAACCGGCCTGTTTGCCGCGCCTGTCGCTTTCCGGCTTATCGGCATCTGGCAGAAAGTACGTGAAGAAGGTGAAGATGAGGGTAATAAAGGTGCCCTGTCCATACCCCGCATGGAACATGCGATTTACAGCTCTTTTCTGGTGATGATTGCCTGTTGTATGCCGCTGATGAACGTCGATATGAGCACGATAAAATATGACACGTCGCGTGCGCAGAGCTGCGGGACGTGGACGCCAAAAGCGCCTGATGACACGGGATATTCACCGGTCATATCGAGCATTAACGATCAGACGGCTGCCGCGCCGGTCTGGTGGTATCTGATTCACAAGTTGGCAAAGGGCATTACGCAGGCGTCTGTTGCCACAATCCCGTGCCGTCCGGACATGCGTCAGCTCCGCTTTGAGGTTCAGCACACGCGGATTAACAACAAATCACTTGCCGAAGAGCTGCAGGACTTTACCAACGACTGCTATTCGCTCGCGCTGTATATGTGGAAGCGTCAGGATCAGGGGCAGACAAAAGACAAGGCCACGCTGCGTGACATTGAGTGGATAGGCAGCAAAACCTTCCTCAGTAATTATTACGGCAGCCTGCAATCGAAAACGCCCCGGGCGGAATTTGCCTGGAACGAAGGCCGCGATAGCGGAAGGCCGGAAACCGGCCGGGGTGGCTACCCAACCTGCAGCGAATGGTGGAATAAAGCGGATACCGGACTGCAGGCCCGCGTCGTCGATCAGGCTGACCCGGGATTGTGGACCCGTCTGTCGGCATCCATGACGATGATTGGGGGAAACTCGGCAGACTATAAGGAGGCTATTATCCGCCGCCTGGTCAGCCCTGAGAGTCTGACCGTATCACAGGGCGGACACGTCTATGCCGGCTACGGAGGCAACGCTGATTTCACGATTGATAACTCCGTAGCCCGCGTGGCTGCGATCGGCGGCACCGCGTTAGGCAGTCTGGCAGCGTTTCCGGCATTCGATGCCATGCGCCAGGCGCTACCAATGGTGCAGGCTGTATTGCTTATGGCGGTGGTGGTGATTCTGCCGCTTATTCTGGCGTTCTCAGCCTATGAAATTAAGACCGTCATTACGCTTACGTTTGTGCTTTTTGCCCTTAACTTCCTGACGTTCTGGTGGGAGCTGGCTCGATGGCTCGACAGCTGGCTGCTAACAGCGTTATACAGTTCTGACACACACAGCAGCTTTAACATGGCAGGTTTTCAGAACAGTTCGGATGACTTGATCATGAACTTTGTTATGGCCACGATGTTTCTTGTACTACCTGCAGTGTGGATGGGGGCTCTGTCATGGGCGGGTATCAGAATAGGCAGCACTTTAGACGGTGCATTTAAAAGTGGAACCTCTCAGGTTCAAAAGAGTGGGGGAGAAGCGGTAGAGAAGGCAAAAGGAGCAGTGAAAATCTAATTAAACCGACGGTTAGTTTAGCATCGGCTAATCGTCGTCTTCTCTGTCTAACCTCGAAGCAGTTACCGTAATATCGTCAGGACCGCTGTAAAAACCATCTCCGTCATTCCCGCTTCTGAATTGCCCACCTGCAGCACAGGAACTGTTAGATGACGTAGTATCCAAAGCATCTAATGCACTTAACTGAATGTGGCGAACCATATAAACGAAAGCAGCAACAATGATGATTACGGTGCCGATTGCAAATCCCGCAACTATGGCCAAAGTCAGGAGTATAAGAACGGAAAAGGGCACGGCAGATTTTCCTATCGATGCCGGTATATTTTTCCTGTCTGCCCAGGTAGCAAAGCGGTTATCTGAATCATAGTAGACACGAGATAGGCGCTTCCAGACAGATGCAGCTTTTGTTCCGCGAGTATATGCGGCTGAACTCATACGTACCTCAATTGAATTTGCCTTAAGCTGACGATACCGAAAGTTAATCAGAATTGCACATTGAGTTAAAACAGTAGCCTGTAGTTACAACACACATAAATAGATCTATTAACATCCACACCGAGCCGAACCTGAAACCCCGCGCCCCTCTCAACCCGGACCTGCGCCGTACCTGCACCCCGGTTGCCCCCGCTGATCAGCCGCCGCCCGGCCCGGAGGGCCGGAACAGAGTCGCTTTGTAGATGGATGTTGTAACTTTAGATTTGGGTAGCGGTAAGACTGAGCCCTGCGGTACGTATCTTTCGTCTGCGACCGTCCAGCTAATTCGCGCCTGAAAGGCCGCTGCTTAAACGGCGTCTGACAGATACAAGCTACCGTGTTAAGTTCAGTGACTGTCGCTGAAAGTTATGATTAACACCCCCCTAAGCGTCAGCAGCAAGCTGCCGCCGCCAAGGCCCCGGAAATCACGCCCTTCACGTCGCAAGCGCCGTAAAGCCCGCTCACCGGGGTAAAAGGGGTTACATAAACTTCTTCATCGTTGGTAGCTGGGTTAGGTTAATCAGGGCGAGGGATGGGATTGCAGAATATACAGGTCCGAAACCGGCTACGCCGGGCGTACGGCGCCGTTTACCATCCGAGTCATATGTGACGTCATCAGGCGCCTCCATGACGCTGACACGTCATTCAGAAGGCCGGCTGCGCACTGCTCGCCGGCCGGAATCACGTTAAGTAGGGGTTTTAAGATACATTATGTCCGCTGTGTGCCAATAGCGGACATTACGAACCTGGAATGTTAGCCTGCAATCTGAAACTCAGTGTAGGAGGTGTATTAATCGGATTGTACTTAAGGCTCGATACATATGATTGGCAGAATTTATCCATGCACTAAGGATGAGTCTTAACTCATACCCTTAGAGCGTTTAAAATCAACTTGAATGCAGGAAGAGCCTGCCTTCTACTTGGATAATAAAGATGGTAACCAGGAAATGTGGGTGACCAGTCCTCAAGTACAGGTATTAATTTTCCCTCTCTGATATATTTTTGCACCACATCCTCAGGAGCATACGCCAGCCCGTACCCTGCAAGCGCCGCCGATAACAGTTGAGGCGAAGTATTGAATATCATCTGGCCGGATACCTGAACTTTCAGCTCCTGCCCGTCTTTCTCAAACTCCCAGGCGAACAGGCCTCCGTGTGTGGAAAGCCGCAAATTTGCGCAGTTGTGTGAAGTCAGATCTTGTGGCGTTTCTGGCTTAGGATGTCTGGAAAAGTAATCAGGAGAGCCAACAACGATCATGCGAAAATCAGGAGAGATACGCATGGCAATCATATCTTTGGCAATCTGATCCCCGACACGGACTCCCGCATCGAAACGACCGGTCACAATGTCGATCAATCCATAGTCTATGTTGATTTCAAGCGTGATATCCGGGTACTCCCTCAATAACGTTGAAAGCTTTGGCCAGAGGATAGTGGTTGCCGCATGGTCATGAGCGGTGATGCGTATCATACCTCCTGGCTTCTCGCGCAGCTCTCCCAAAGAGGTAAGCTCGGTCTCAATCCCATCATAGTAGGGAGCAAGATTGGCAAGCAGTCGTTCTCCCGCCTCTGTTGGCACTGCCCCCCGGGTTGTCCGGGTCAGAAGACGTATCCCCAGCCTTTCCTCCAGACCTCGAATGCTATGACTGATTGCTGATTGTGAAACGCCCAGGTGCGCCGCGGCCCGCGTGAAGCTTTTTTCACGCGCTACCGTAATGAAAACAGCAAGATGATTGAAATCCGTATGATTCATTATTAGTTCCACTCATGTCGGTTATCTGATTATGCCACTTCAGTAATGACCAGTCATTCTTTAGAGTAAATGAACACCACCTAATCAAGCCGTGCTTGTGAGGTGTTCAATCCATAAACAGGAGACTCATTATGCAAAAGCGACAATTAGGTAACAGTGGCCTTGAAGTATCGGCAATTGGCCTGGGATGTATGGGACTGACCTTTGGCTACGGGCCTGCGACAGACAAAGCTGAAGCCATCAAACTTATCCGTACAGCTTATGAGCGCGGCGTAACGCTGTTCGACACTGCAGAAGCGTATGGTCAGATCAATGAAGAAATGGTCGGGGAAGCTGTGGCACCGTTCCGTGACCAGATCGTTATCGCTACAAAATTCGGTTTCAAAGAGGGTAATGCAGCGGCGGGACTCGACAGTCGTCCTGAGCGTATTCGTACTGTCGTTGAACAGTCCCTTAAGCGGCTGAAAACGGATTACATCGATCTCTTTTACCAGCATCGTGTGGATCCAAACGTGCCAATGGAAGATGTCGCCGGAGCCGTACGCGACCTGATTCAGGAAGGAAAGGTGAAATATTTTGGGATGTGTGAGGCGGGCGTAAAAGCTATTCGTGACGCACATGCTGTTCAGCCGCTGTCCGCACTGCAGAGTGAATACTCTATGTTCACCCGTGAACCTGAAGACGTCATTATCCCGACGCTGGAAGAGCTGGGTATCGGCTTCATTCCTTTCAGCCCGCTGGGTAAAGGCTTTCTTACAGGAAAGATTGATGGTGCAACCACCTTTGCTGAAGGAGATGTCCGAAATAATCTGCCGCGTTTTGCTGACGAAGCCCGTCAGGCCAACCATAACCTTGTCGCCCTGATCGGTAAAGTTGCTGAGCGTAAACAAGCAACCCCGGCACAGATTGCTTTAGCCTGGTTGCTGGCTCAAAAACCATGGATTGCTCCGATCCCCGGCACCACAAAACTCCACCGTCTCGAAGAAAATGTAGGCGGGGCTGCAGTTGAACTCACGGCCGCAGACCTGCAGGAAATTGCAGATGTGCTGGCAAAAGTTCCCGTCCAGGGCGAGCGTTATAACGCTGCAATGATGAAGTCCATTAACCGCTAAGCCTTGCTTCATTAACCGGCGACGCCATGTCGCCGGTATCCTCCCCCGTATTCATTCTCAGAGGACATCATCATGACGACCCAATCTCTTAAAGGCCGTATCGCACTGGTCACCGGCGGAACAACCGGCCTGGGTTTCGGTGCAGCGAAGCGACTGATTGAACACGGCGCAACAGTCTATATCACTGGCCGTCGACAGAACGTGCTGGACGAGGCAGTAACCAAACTGGGCAACTCCGCCAGAGCTATATGTGCGGATGTCTCAAGTAAAGAAGACATGCTGCGTGCGGCTGCCACCATTAAAGCCGAACAGGGGCATCTGGATATTTTGTTCGCTAATGCGGGTGGTGGCCACGCCACGCCACTCGAAGAACTGACCGAAGATCAGATCGACAGCGAACTGAGCATAAATGTCAAAGGTGTTGTACTCACTATGCAGAGCATGCTGGACGTGCTTCGTGACGGTTCCTCCGTAGTGCTGAATGCGTCGATTACTGCAGATATGGGGTTACCTGGATTTGCTGTTTATGCCGCGACCAAAGCGGCAGTGCGTTCACTGGCTCGCAGCTGGACCACGGATCTAAAAGGGCGAGATATCCGGGTCAATACCATAAGTCCCGGTGTAGTCCCGACCGAGGGTTACAGCAACGAACAGAAAATGAGTGACAACGATATTGCCTCATATGCTGAGCGAGTTTCCGCAGAAATACCGGCCGGGCGCGTGGGCACCGCGGCAGATATCGCGGATGCGTTGATTTTTCTGGTATCAGACTCGAGTACTTACATCCGTGGCATTGACCTGATAGTCGATGGCGGTATGACCCGTGTTTATGCCGGTAAGAACTGAGGAAATGACGATGCAGAAAATAAAATCGGAAGAACGCCACATCATCTGTGAACTGCGATGTGAACCTGAAAATCGTGAGCGCGTTAAAGAGCTGGTCCTGAAATTTGTTGAGCCTGCACGCCTTGAAGCCGGTTGCCTTTATTACGATTTTTATCAAAAAATCGATGAACCCGACACGTTTTATATTATTGACGGCTGGGTAAACCAGGATGCAGTAACCAGCCATGCGGAAAACCCGCATGTTGCAGAAGTTATGTCATACCTGCAACCGCTGCTGACATTCGGACCTTCTGTCAGTCTCATTACCCGTGTCAGTGACTGATAAGGGTAACCCCTCGCTTTCTTATTCATAGCATCACGTATGCTTCCTCTAAGCCACAACGCTAAAAAGGGACTCAAATGAATGGCATAAATCCTTATATTACGTTGAATAATGGTGTGAAAATGCCCGCTCTGGGATTGGGTGTTTATCAGGCCAAACCTGAAGAAACTACCGAGGCGGTGAAGAAGGCACTGGAAACCGGATATCGGCTTATCGATACCGCTGCGGCCTATTTTAATGAACGTGAAGTCGGCGCCGGGATCCGTCGATCGGACGTAGACCGCGACGATATCTTTATTGAAACTAAATTGTGGATTTCCGACTATGGCTACGATTCTGCTCTTCGCGCCTTTGATGTCAGTCTGAATAAATTAGGCATTGAGCAACTGGACCTCTGGCTGCTTCATCAGCCTCTGGCATCAGAATTTGAAAAAACCATTCAGGCCTATAAGGCGGCTGAAAAGCTGCTGGCCGAGGGGCGCGTGCGTGCCATTGGTGTATCCAACCTCACGCCCACTGAACTCGACAGATTGATTACAGAGACCAGTGTTGTTCCTGCGGTGAATCAGATCCAGGTTCATCCATATTATTCACAGGCGGAATGGCGTGCGGCTAACGACCACTATGGCATTATCACACAATGCTGGTCACCACTGGGTGGGTCTTATACCTACAACAATGCGGAGAAAAATCCTTTCGAAGATAAGATAATCACTGACATTGCCAGAAAATATTCGAAGACGCCGGCACAGGTTATTCTTCGATGGCATCTTGAACACGGATATTCCGCCATTCCTAAATCTGTAAAACCCCACCGAATTGTCGAAAACTTCGACGTGTTTGATTTCAGGCTCACGGCTAATGAAATTAAAGCTATTGATGCGCTTGAAACAGCCGTTCGTGGCGGCCCGGATCCCGACTCACTGGATCTGGCAACCTATGGTTTCCAGATCCCTGACTGATGATTTTCCAGTGTAATGACAAAGGTGCGTAAATGCGCCTTTGTCATGGTAGTGGGTGAGTGCTAAACCGCTGCGATGCAGGCGACCATCACACATTAACTTAGCTGTTTAAAGGCCGGAAAACTGCTCCGCCTCAAAGGGATCATTCTATGAAAGTTACAGAGCTGACGAGTCGCCAGCAGGCGATCGCTCCAATTTCTGCATTCACTGCGTTGGGCGATAATCATAAACTGAGAGCCGCACTGGAAGCAGGCCTACATGCTGGCCTGACTATTAACGACATAAAAGAAATACTGGTACAGCTTTATGCTTACCTTGGTTTTCCACGTGCGCTTAACGCACTTGGAACCTTTATGACCCTTGTGAATGAACGAAAAGAACAGGGTATAAATGATATTGCAGGTTCCGAAGCCAGCCCGCTGCCTGCTGGCCGATCCCTCCTTGAACTGGGCACATCTGTGCAGACATACCTGATAGGTGTGCCAGCAAAAGGGCCTGTATTCGATTTTGCTCCTGCTATTGATACGTACCTGAAAGAACATCTGTTTGGTGACATTTTTGGACGGGACAACCTCAGTTATGAAGATCGTGAGATTGCCACCCTTGGCGCACTTGCAGGCCTGGAAGGCGTTGAGCCGCAGCTAA
The DNA here is from genome assembly GCF_059420725.1 of Pantoea sp. GW821-FHT03E06. NCBI lineage: Bacteria > Pseudomonadati > Pseudomonadota > Gammaproteobacteria > Enterobacterales > Erwiniaceae > Pantoea > Pantoea sp. GW821-FHT03E06. The sequence continues at coordinate 110,498 of NZ_JBWKUG010000003.1, read as the reverse complement.
TGTCCCATTTCAACATTTCTTTAAACATTGGTTTGACTGAAACGCAATTAAGGGGGGTGATCGTCGCCCTTGAAAATTCGGCCTGTCCGGTCGTCGCTCAACGTGCAACGTCAGCCCTTGAGAAGGTGCTGGCAGCCAGTAAGTAAAATCTATGCAGCTTCTCTCTGTAGCGCACTAGCTGCGTAATGGCATGATTATTAAAAAACAGTGAGGCCGATTTGATGGCTTTCGCGACGTGATCTCGTAAGCCCTGACCTAAAGGAATATGGCAATAATCTGGAATGCGGGGCCCATGCCTTTGATGACTTAAAAATAAAGGCATGTCCTGACAAAGTCAGCAGGGCTTTCGATGCAATGTCCGCTTTTCGCTCATAGCGGACATGCTGCTAACTGTCTAAACCTCTCACCTGCATTTTCCAGGCATGAGCAGAGCGCTACGGCTTAGAACTGCCGCAATACAATTATCACTTTTCACCTCCATGTCATTGGTGACGCCACACGTCAAAGACACGGGCCATTTTTGTGATTAATAGTTCAATATCAGACTTAAATCCTTATGTGGACGGCAAGTTTTCAAAAGCTTTTCCGGTATGAAGCACGCCGTAGCACCAGTGAACCAGCTTTCGCATAACAGCCCCGATTGCCACCATCTTAGGTTTGCCACGCAGGCACAATTCTTCATAAAAGTTGCGCATTCGCGTATTGCATCGTCTGGCACAGAGGGCGGACATATACAGCTTTGCACGTAGCTGCGGTGGTCCGATTTTAGACATCTTTGCTTTACCTCGAACGGAAGTGCCCGAACGTTTTTCCACGGGCACCACGCCTAAAAAGGCCGCTGCCTGACTGGCAGACTCAAAATCATGACTGCGCAGTAAAACCAGCATATTTATGCCCAATTGTGGGCCGACGGCCGGGATGGACGTCAGAAGGTCATAATCAAGCTGTAGCGCTGCATGTGCTTTTATGTGTGCCTTTATCAGCTGCTCCGTAAATTTTACTTCTTCCCGGAGAAGTTTCACCATGCGCAGGCAGGAGCTCATCACGTCAGAAGGCGTATGCGTGCTCTGGTATTTTTCGAGCCGGTTTTCCTCACGTACGGCGTCACTCAGCAATGCATCACGCCTGCGTATAAGCGCACTGAGATGCATGACTTCAGCAGAAGGCGGGTGCCATCGGTGCGGCTTTTTCAGCAGCGCGTAGCAGGCCAGCATGTAAGCATCTACCTTGTCCGTTTTGGTCAGAATACCCATACCCTTTGCAAAATCGCGGCTGCGGTGCGGGTTTGCAAGAGAAACGTATGCGCCAGCTTCATGCAACGACAGAGCCAACCGTTCATGATAAACGCCGGTTGCTTCCATAATCAGATGAACGTCTTCCGGGCCACAGTGCTGAAGTCGAAGCCAGCGGATAATATTGGCTGCTGCACTGTTGTCATTTTTTATCTTCTTGGTTCGTATACGACCCTTTATGCCATCATAGAGGATGCAAAGGTCGAGCGAGTCTTTACTAACGTCTATGCCTACAGGGAACATTTTTATTCTCCTCTCACATTGACCGTCACGCCTGTTCGCCTTGTACATTCGGAGTCATGCTCCCGGTAACCGTTCAACAAAATGTGCTGGCGTGAAAGGTGAAACGGAGGGCCGCAAGCTGTCAGGCAGGATCAGTAATTTAGTCTGTCCTCAGGGAGGGGCCCGGCTCTCTCCGCTTCGTGTGATGGTAGCTAATCACCACATTATGTTAGATACAAGAGAGGGGCTGGATCTGCTGCGCATGAAGGTGGAAGAAGGTGACGTCATCCTGGTGAAAAAACTCGATCGGCTTGGCCGCGACACCGCCGATATGATCCAACTGATAAAAGCATTTGATGCTCAGGGTGTAGCGGTCAGGTTTATTGATGACGAGATCAGTACCGACGGTGATATGGGGCAAATGGTGGTGACAATTCTGTCGGCCGTGGCACAGGCTGAACGCAGGAGAATACTGGAACGAACGAACGAAGGCCGACAGGAAGCAAAGCTGAAAGGCACAAGATTTGGCCGAAGACGCTCTGTGGACAGGGATGGTGTACTGGAATTACTCCGGAAAGGTACTGGCGCAACGGATATTGCACGGCAACTCAGTATTGCCCGCTCTACGGTTTATAAAATTCTTGCAGAAGAAATGATCGGGACTTCGACACGGGGATGATGCCAGTGTGTTTATGACCCCAGGTAGTACTCACCATTGAAAATTTGTCAATCAAGAGAACGAGGTCATTCTGGCTTATACAAGTGTCCGTTGATTTTACATTTAAAATAATAGATTTTGTTACAGAACTAATGGCACTGATTGAAAATCTCTGGCCAGAGACAGCCCCTGGCCAGTAATTTCAGAAAAGGTAACCTAATCTCAGGCTGATATTTGTATCCTGCCGGAATCCCTGCTCTACAGCGATATCACGACCACCTGAGAACTGAACCTGAACGGCAGGCGTAATGAAATGCGAAGCAGAGACACGGACATACGTGCTGTCCAGCCGGTCATCCTGGGAAATACCGTCAATCCGGCTTTTGGCCCCGGTTATCCATCCGCCGCCAAATCCAAACTGCGTGGCAGGCGTCAGGTTATAACTCAGATACGCCTGATATTCGTACCGCGGACTCTGACTGAGTCTGGCGTTATCCGCGCCGTACCGGTTATTTGCTGTCGTCCAGGAGACATCGGCACCCGTGGTGAATGCCCAGGCGTCTGAGAAATGATGGATCCAGACGGCCTGCATCAGATAGCGCCAGCGGTTTTCCCCCACATTGACAGCCCTTTCATTGGTGTAGGCTCCGGTAGGTGCATAAATAAACGGTGCAAGTGAAAGAATGTCCCCCCCTGTATTGTCCATCCTGAACTTGAAAGGCATCCCCACAATGATATCGCCCATGCCTGACGCGCTGCCGAGTGGGCTGGCATCTCCCATCGCGTTCGCTCTCACAAACGGTATGATAATCTGTGGCTCAATACTGATGTTTTCCGCAGGCCGGAATCCATGAATAAATCGCAGCAGCGTGGCCTCAGAACGTAATCTGTAATCACCGGCAGCTTTATTGCCCTGAGAATAGTATTTATCGCTGTGGGCATACTGAAAATAGGCCAGCGCAAATGTTTTATCCGCCGGCATCATTTCGTAATCCCCGGGAGAAAACTCGAGGGCATCAGCAGGCAGGCTTAATACTGCTGCAAGAGAAATACCGGTACGGCAAAAAAACTTATTCATAATGATTCTCCGCTGTCCTGCCGCAACAAGCCGGTCTCCGGATGACAGTTAACGTATTCGAAATATTGTGATTCTGCAGGCACAACGATAACTTCATGCCACAGGCGAAGCGCTATATTAAAGTTCAGCTCTTTCACATAACGCATGAATCCACCAAATATGGCCACATGTGTCGGATGGCTTTTTGCCCAGAGTTCAAGGGCGGTCATATCGGCAAAGTGCGCCAGGCCAAACGTTTTCTCCGTCAGCGCATGTGATGAGGGGTCTAACACCTGCATATACCGGCAGCTCAGGCAGCCTATGGCGTTGCCCTGGTCTCTCAGAAAATCCATCCCCTGGTGCAGCACCGGCTCTACTTCCGTGAGGTATTTCTGTCTTTCCTCCTGTTGCGTGGCCGACCAGTCCTGCCCGGAGCGAATGAGGCAGAGGTTATTACTTCCTGACAGCACAGTGCGTTTTCCGCTTGTTGTCCGCGAACGGACTTTACCGGTTCCCCGGAGAGGGCTGTTCTGAGCTGCCGGCAGGCGATCGCGCGCACTCCCCCAATAACCATGCTCACGCATTTCACCGCTCATGCCTTCTGCCAGCCAGGCGACGCCTTCCGGAGATGCCCTGTCTGAGAATATGGTCTCAAAGCTTTCTGGCTGCGGGCTGACAATTTCCAGAAAGAAACCATACTCCCCGTTCTCCCTTTCGGGTGAATTCCACCATATGTGGAACTGGCTGCTCTCTTTCCAGCGCTCAAACTGCTCTGCGGATGACCAGTAGGCGATGGCCATCAGGTTATGAAACCCTGCCTGGTCTTTACATGACGCGATGTCCCAGTGCCCAGGACCGTCTGCTGACGAAAAACGCTCAGTGACTTCATTCAGGGCAGAAATATCCGGACAGTTTTTCCCCTGAATGCCGAAGTACGCCATGACTATCCGGCCGGTCAGGGGTGAGAATCGTGCTGTCCAGGCCGGAAAAGGCGGCTGATGTCCCTCTGGCATGGCTATAGGACATCTGCGCAGGGTACGCAGATGTTCCGGAATGGCAGGTTCCATTTCTACTCCTCCTCTTCTCCTGCAGCCTGCTCGGCAATTAACTCAGGAGGGGAATGTCGTTTAATCACAGTCTTGTTGGCTGAAGGATTAAAAAGGAGGCGGGTCACGTCAGGACGAGAATAGTGGCCAACCGGGTCTGCCGCCAGTTTCGCAAAGGTAATCGCAGCAGAGTCGAGCTCAGCGATAAGCAGTCCTTCCTCATTTTCCCCGAGAGGGGTGACGAGTTCTCTTCCGTCCGGTCCGTAAATACGGGCATGTCCCCCTCCGGCACTGAGTAACGCTCTCTGGTCATCATCAGGACAGAGGAAATCAATCATTTCATCAGAAACCACGGCACACGGGGCTATCACGAAGCACTGCCCCTCCGCGGCATAGAGGCGTGAAGCCGCCGTATTGACGTCAGGACCCAGCGCGGCCGTTGCACTGGTGTAAAGACTGAAACTGGGCCAGGCGGCGATGTGGATCTCCTCATGCTGGGAATACATCGCGTAGCGGGACAGCGGCTGCAGGTGCTCCCAGCAGCAGAGGGCCCCGACGTTACCCAGAGGTGTCTCCCAGGTGGTCAGTGAGGAGCCGTCGCTTTCGCCGAACAGCGTACGCTCCACGTGCGTGGCCTTGAGCTTGCGCCGGATGCCAATGGTCTCCCCGTCGCTGCCAATCAGCCACTGTGCGATATAGAGGCTTCCATGATCGCGTTCGCTGAAGCCCAGAGCGACAGTGATATTATTTTGCCGTGCCGCATCCGCAATTCGCTTCGCCTGGGTACTGTCCAGCACCAGAGAGTTCTGATGATACTGATAAACCAGGGGCATATTTGTCGCGGGCGAGTTCAGCCATAAGAACCACGGGTAACCGGGTATCCAGGTTTCCGGAAAAGCGATGAGCTCCGCGCCTTTCTGTGCAGCTTCAGAGATGAGGGTGATTGTTTTGTCTACGGTGCCTTCTAAATCCATAAATACGGGGGCGGCCTGAACGCAGGCAACGGTAACCGTTGTTTTCATCATGATCTGTCTCCTGGTAAAATATTTCAGCAGACACAGATATACCCTCCCTTCCGGGCGCGGAGTTATGACAGGGAGGAAGGAATGCTTGTCTGAAAAGGAAGTGGTCTGAAGTTTGCATTACATGTCCAGCCAGAGCGGAGGTTGCTGACATGAACACCTATAACACTGCTGATGTTTTGTACGCTGACCGGAGTGAATACTGGCAGCATGCCATCAGCCACACGTTTGTACCGCTGGAAAGCACTTTTTCCGGAAGTGAACGGCAGGGCGTTCTCAGGTCCGGAGTCTGGGGTGACCTGCGGCTGTCAGAGGTCAGCAGCAGTGCTCAGGACGTCGTAAGATGCCGCAGGGGGGCTGATAATCATCCCGACAATGCCGTGCTGCTGAGCTTCATCAGTCAGGGTAAAACATCCTTGATTCAGGCGGGGAGTCATGCCTGTCTTGGTCAGGGTGAATTCGGGCTTTATGACACACGCTTCCCTTACGAGCTGCACCTGCATGGTGAAACGCGACAGCATGTGGTGCACATACCCACAGAGCATCTGAGGCAGGCACTGGGAAAAACAGAACACCTTATTGCTCATTCCTTTGGCAAAAAACACGCCCTGACGCCTTTTCTTCACATGCTTCTGCACAACCTGATGGCGCAACCGGAAGATATGGTATCCCGTCACACTGGCGTCCTTTACGGGCAGTTTTTTGAACTCCTTGCCGTTATTGTCTCAGATGAATGCAAAGCAAAAAGACCGTCCCGTTCATCTGCGGGGCTGCTTTTACAGATTAAAATCATGATAAATCAGCAGCTTTCGGACACGACCTTGTCAGCGTCAAAAATTGCTGAATCATTCCATATTTCACCGCGTTATCTGAGCATGCTTCTGAAAAATGACGGCACCACCTTTGGCCGGTATGTCCTGACTCAGAGGCTGAATAAAGCCTCGCTGGCTTTGCAGTCCCCCCTGTATTCAGATGTCCCCATCAGCCAGATTGCATGGACGTTTGGGTTCAATGACATGGCTTATTTTTCGCGTGCATTCAGGGCAAAATTCAGCCACTCACCAACGGAGTACCGTCATCAGGCTGGCGAGGCCTAGCTGAAGATGGTCATACGACAAATTCCACTGCAGGAAATAAATCTGGTGCCTTTGGCTATAACTGGATTTTGGAAATTCAGTAATGTGATTTTTCACTCGACGGAGCATCTGCCCGGTTCAAAATCAGATATGAAATTTTTTCGCGAACCGATAGAATAGATAAAAACTTCTTATAAACAAATGATTGCACTCTTAACGTACGTTTTCGTTCCGTCGGCCCTCAAACCCCGTAAATAGCTCTGCAGAGCAGCGGCCAGCGCCCCTTCACTCAGCGCCTCATAATCTGTAGAAAGAAGTTTCTCATCCCACAGAATGCTGTCGGTCAGAGCAGGCAGATTATTGTACATACTTGTCTCCTTACAGATCCCCGTACAGGGCGCGTAACTCAGCCAGCGCCGCAGCCATTTCAGGTTCCTCTACCGCCGCCAGAAACTCCTTCTCCAGCGCCAGATATTCTTCTGTTGTCATGGCGATGTGGGTGCCGTCCAGCCCCAGAACTGCCTTGCTTCCCTCGCCGCGCGGGATATACAGCGACACCATGCTGTCGCGGGCGCTCCACCTGTCCGTGCTCCCCTGCCAGGCGCGGGCCTGTATGTAGCGGACCAGCGCGCTGAACACGTCCCAGCCGAGCGCCAGCGACACCCGCCCGGCGGTCACGAACAGGCTGAGCTGTGGCGCCTGCCAGGCCTGCCCGGGCAGTTGCGGCAGCCGGTTTCCGCGAATTTCGGCGCGCAGGGTGACGTCGGCCACCTCCGCCTTCAGGGTAAGATCGTCCGTGACCAGGCCGGTGGCCGCAGCCCAGGCCTTCAGGCTTTCCCCGTCCGGCCGCTGCGCCCGGACGACCAGCGGGAAAACGGCCTTCAGGCGCGCCGGCGTGCAGATGCGGGCGATAGCCTCATCCGGAAAGGCGTTCAGGTTCAGTGCGCCGGAGGAGAGCGGGCGCAGCAGGAACTCCGCCCAGGTGGCGTCCACGCCGTGCGGCACGGCCGCCATAAAGGCGTCCGTTTCGGCCCGGTAGTCCACGCCGGCGAGATCGAAGGCCCGGTTGATGTAGTAAGTATCGACGGGAATACCGTTTTCCGTGGCGTAAACCAGGGCGTCAAAGGTGATGCCCAGCAGGGCCTCCATCGCGGACCAGCTCATGAACGCGCTGCCGGTCTGGCAGGCCGCGTGCGCCTGCACAAACAGCCAGCGCAGCTCGGCCGGCTTCAGGGACTGCCGGCAAAAGGTTTCTCCGCGGACCACCTTCCGGTAGAGCGTCTCCCGCGTGCCACCCGGATCGGCCTGGAGGGCAAAAAAGGCGTCATCCGGCGGGGCGGACTTCAGCGCCCCGTCGAGCAGGCGTTCGGTCAGGGCGTTGACCGAGGTGTCCTCGGCGGACGCGCGGGACTTGAGCCCCTCAATGAGTTTTTTCGGAAACCGTAATGTCAGCTGGCTGAGCATGATGCTTTTCCCCGGATGCTGTGTGATTTCATAAAGAATGCATCAACGTTTGAGGAAAAGCACGCATTAAGTAAATGTGACATCATGTCAAAAATAACCATTCACATGTTCTTCTTTCTCTTTTCTGTGCTCAGATCCGGAAAAAGGCGGAACCGGATCGTTCTTATGTGCCTGTTTAACCTGTAAAGAATAAATCTGAAATCCATTTAGTGGGGGTTCTCTTGTTCCGTTTCAGATTCAAAACATGGTTGATGCGGAAATCTGATTCTTTCCAGTGTTTGATTAATTAAAGATATAAAAATCAGTGTTTTATTAAAATATTTATGAGTAAACATACCGATGGAGGAAGTTTTCGGAAGTTTAAAGGAAGGGACGTACCGCCTTATCTTAACGTTATGGTGTCTTATTTTATCTGTTCGGTAGTCACTCTTGCCTTATGTTCAGGGCGCTTATCGCCCCTTAATCTGACCGGATATCACTTACGGGATCGGCTTGCTGCAAAGGATAATCCGGGCGGTTTGGATCAGGGCCGTACGCTCCTGAAGGCCATTGTCACCGCCGTCAATTTCTTTCGTCATAGTCCTCACATCGCAGGCCTCAGCGAGGGCGTTGCACCCGTGTGTTTTCCAGAACCAGCCAGCGGAACGGGCTGCGACGGGTTCCCTCAGCAGTAGGTCGGGTTCGGCAACCAGATCCAGGCCGATGCCGCGACCGCACGCGAGGTAGTTATCCCTGAAGGTTATCTGCAGCAGCCCGCGCCCATGGTATCGCCAGCGTCATCGGGGGCGCGGTTACCGAATCGCCCGCCGTAAATGAGATTGGCAATCGCCCTTTGCTGTCCAGATGACAGTGGGGGAGCATTGTCCTTCCGGCCCAGCTGCTCACGTTGCGTCTGTGTCAGCCGATTGCCAAAAATTTTCAGCCCGCTGACGCTGCAGTTCAGGTTTTCGCTGATGCGGCTGAAGCCCTTCGATTCGTGACCCAGCTGACCGATAAAGTGGGCCTGCTGCAGGGACGTGCTGATGCTGAACTCTTTCATTGCGGCCTGCAGGGGTTCAAACCATTTCTCGGCGAGCTGTGTTGAGAGGCCGGCTGACCGCCGGAAATCATCTTTATTCATCGGCTTATTTCCTTATGGGGTTAAATAATTTGCAACGGTGTTTTCGTGTGTAAATAAGCTGCAGAAAATTTGCAGGAAATCTCGGTTCTGTTCAGCCTTTAAACCCGCAATAAGCGTGTTTGGGCATTCCGGGGAAGCAGTGAATTAAGCTGAGAAATTTAATCTTCAGCAGTGCTTATCATTATGCAATCCCGGTACATCAGGAGGATTCTCTGGGAATGTGATGGGAAGGGCCGCGGGCGCCTACATTCGCCCGGGATTCTTTATGGCAGTAATTTCTCATGATAATTTACCTTATAGGATAAATCTTAAAAATAATCTTACAAAACGCTTCCGGGTGAACCATGCGCTGTGCCAGCTTTTTCAGGCGGACAACTGTCGGCCTGACGACCGCTTTAGTCATATTTTGTTCTGTGCCCGCCGCCTTCGCGCTATCCAGTGGCTGCGTCGCGGTCAATGCTCTGTCGGGTTCATCCAGCCTGTCCTTCAGCGCAAACCGTTATCCGGCGTCTGACTTTGCTGCCGGCGATGCCCTGACGCTGAGCTTTACCGACAGCGGTGCGGCATACGGTGGAGACCCGTTGACCTCAGACAGCGTTAGCATCTCGCGTTACAACCTCAGCAGTTTCCAGACCTATTACGCCTCCAGCGCCACCAGTAACACGCCCCATACCGTGACCATCACCGTGCCGTCAGGCAGCCTGGAGGCAAACGGCGTTGCCCTCCGCGCCACGACGTCGAACGGTCAGATAAGCAACTTAGTGTTCAGCTGCACCAGCACATCGGTGGCCTCCGGGGATGCCACGCTTTCAGGCCTTTCACTTTCTTCAGGTACGCTCTCACCGTCGTTCAGCGCCGCAACCAGCAGCTACAGCGCCTCGGTCGGCAGCAGCGTGTCATCCGTTACGGTCACGCCCGTTGTCACTGAGAGCCACGCCACCGTCACCGTGGACGGCACCGCCGTCGCATCCGGCTCGGCGTCGCAGTCCGTCAGCCTGACATCCGGCAGCACGACCAGTATTTCCGTCGTCGTCACGGCGCAGGACGGTACGACCCGGGCGTACACGCTCAGCGTCACCCGCGCGGAAGCCGCCCCGGTTTCGTCAGGCAGCGCCGCTACCGTAGCCGCTGACAGCACGAACAACGTCATACCGCTCTCCCTGAGCGGCGGAACGGCAAGCTCGGTGACGCTCGTTTCCTCCCCGGCGCACGGCAGCGCGACGGTCAGCGGGACCTCGGTGACTTACACGCCTGCAGCCGGCTATTCCGGCAGCGACAGCTTTAACTGGAATGCGTCTAACAGCGGTGGCACCTCTGCCGATGCCACCGTATCCCTGACGGTTACCCCTCCGGTGCTGGCGGTGACGCCGGCTTCAGGCGCACTGCCCGCCGCCACCGTGGGGACCGCCTGGTCACAGAGTCTGACGGTCTCCGGCGGCACCTCTCCCAGGACCTGGTCCTCCACCGCACTGCCCACCGGGATCACGCTCGACGCACCGGCCGGCACGCTGTCCGGAACGCCCTCTGCCGCCGGCAGCTACAGCTTCCAGGTCACCGCTACGGACGCGAACGGTGCGACCGGCAGCGCCAGCTATACGCTGGTCGTCAGCGGCGCCTCGCCGGTGGCCAGCGACAGCACGGCCACGGTGGCCGCCAACAGCAGCAGCAATCCGGTCACGCTCAGTCTCTCCGGCGGAACGGCCAGTTCGCTCAGCATCGTGAGCCCGCCGGCTCACGGCAGCCTGGCCGTTTCGGGTCTGACGGTGTCCTATACGCCCGCCACGGGGTATGCGGGCAGCGACGGCTTTACCTATACGGCCACCAACAGCAGCGGCACCTCCGCCAGCGCCCGCGTGTCGCTGACCGTGACGCCGGTGCTGCTGACGCTCTCACCGGGCAGCGGCGCCCTGCCTGCGGCCACGGCGGGCAGCAGCTGGAGCCAGACGCTGACGGCCTCGGGCGGCAGCGCACCCTATACATTCGGTGCCACGACCCTGCCCGCCGGGGTTACGCTGAACCCGGCAACGGGTGTCTTAACGGGAACGCCATCCGCTTCGGGCAGTTACAGCTTCCAGGTCACCGCGACTGACGGCCTGAAAAACATCGGCACGGCCAGCTACTCCCTGACGGTTAGCGCGGCCGCGCCTGCTGCCCTCCAGCTCCAGCCCGCGGGCGGCGCCCTGCCAGAAGGAAAAGCCGGGCAGGCATACTCTCAGGCCCTCAGCGTCACGGGCGGCACCGCGCCCTACCGCTGGCAGCTGAGCGGCACCCTGCCGCGTGGACTGACGTTCAGCGACGGCCAGCTTTCAGGCACCCCGCAGGTCTCCGGAAGCAGCACGTTCAGCGTTCTGGTGACCGATGCCACCGGCAGGGCTCTGCAGGCGGGCTACTCGCTGAACATTGGCGCGGCGGCACCGTCCGCGGCTGACCATGCCGCTACGGTGGCCGCCGGACAGTCGGTCACCGTCAGCCTGACCGGCGGGGCGATCGGCGGCCCGTTCACCGGCGCGCGGCTGCAGGAGCAGCCGGACACCAGCCTGGGTAAGGCCTCAGTCCAGGCTTCGGGTGACGGCTATCAGCTGCTGTTCACCGCCGCCGCGCAGGCCAGCGGCACCCTCACGCTCCGCTATGTCCTGAGCAGCGCGGCCGGGACTACTTCGCCTGCACTGATTACCCTGACCATTACCGCGCGGCCCGACCCGTCCAGGGATGCTGACGTCATCGGGCTGGTGAGCGCGCAGTATCAGGCCGCACAGAATTTTGCCCGCGCGCAACTGCGCAACTTCAGCGACCGCCTGGAGCAGCTGCATCGCGGGACCGACCTGCCTTCTGACATGAGCGGCGTCCGTTTTTCCATGCCCTCCTCCGGGCCTGAGCACGACGCCGACCGGAATATGTGGACGACGGCCTGGCGGCAGCAGAAACCGGGCCTGTCGGACGCGCAGCGCCAGCCTGCCGCTCCGGCACTGCCTTTCGCCGGCGGACAGCAGCCGCAACGGCTGTCGTACTGGACCGGAGGCTATGTTGATTTTGGCGGCGACAATGCGGACGGAGTGCGCTTCAGTCACACCACAGTGGGCGTGACCACCGGGGCCGACTACCGCTTTAGCGGAACCTTTACCGGCGGAGCGGGCATTGGCTTCGGCCGCGACGTCAGCGACGTTGGCGACAGCGGCACCCGGACAAACGGTCGCGCGCTCAGCGCCGCTCTCTACGGCAGCTACCACCCGGGTCCCTTCTTTGTGGACGGCTTGCTGGGACACGGCACGCTGAGCTTTGACAGCCGCCGTGCGGTCACGGATTCCGGCGCCGTGGCTCGCGGTTCCCGGTCGGGGCGTCAGGTCTTTACATCGCTGACCTCGGGTTATGAATTCCGTGCGCCTGACCGCCTGGTTTCACCCTACGCCCGTCTGCAGTACACCCGCACGTGGCTGGATGGTTTCAGCGAGTCGGGCGCCGGTGCGTTCAGCCTGGCCTACGCCTCACAGACGGTTGCGCAGTTCGTGACGGCCGCCGGCCTGCGGGGGGAACGCACCGTGCCGGCCCGCTGGGGCATCCTGCGCCTGCAGGGGCGCATTGAATATGCACAGACGCTCAGCGAAGCAGGTACTGCGCGGGTCGGTTACGCGGATACCGCTGATGACACCTGGCGCGTGGCGCTGACGGAAACCAGCCGGCAGGCAATGACGGTCGGCACCGGGATTGATTTTCTACTCCCGTACAACATCACGCCGGGCATTGCCTATCAGGGCACGCTGGGGCTGGACGCGCAGCGCACGCGCGCGCAGATAGTGATGATCCGGGTCAACATTGGTTTCTGACGACAGAATAAGCAGCCCCGCACGAGGTCTGCATCACGCAGTTTCATCACTTGAAGAGAGAGTTCAGCAAGATGGTACCGGAAAACGACAGCAAGGGTGGAGAAAACGACACGCCACATATCTCCGCTTACATGCCGCACAAAGACAGCCAGGGCAGAACCCCGGAGGAGAGGCTGGCCAGACTGCAGAACAGTGATGAGATGATGCGGCTCAGTAAAGCGGAGAAAGACGCGGAAGAACGCAAGAAGGCGGACGAAAGAGAGACGGCCGACAGGCGGTCTGCACTGCTGAATGCGGTCCGGGTCAGTACGCCCGATCTGAGTACGAAACTGTTTGAGGAAATGAAGGCGCTGGCCTCACGGGACAAAAGTTTTTCCAGCCGGGATGCGATTGCCCTGATGAGTGCGACGGGCGTGACCCTGAATCCTTCGCACGATTTTTACGACCTGAATACCGCGCAGCGAAATGACCTGCTGGATCGCATCGGATTTTACCGGGGGGTGGTCATTGACCAGACCTCGGCCAATACCGTGGAGTCCGGGTATCGTGAAGTTATCAGGCGCCCTGATGACCAGTCGTCCGGGAATGATGAGGACCGCGAGAGCGTTCCCGCCACGCTGTTTTACCGCCGGCCTAACTTCTCTGGCTATTTTGAAAATAATCATACCAGCAATGAATCCGTTCATCAGATGCAGAAAAACGGGGTGACCAATCTCAGCCTGTCACTGAACGTCGCAATGGGATCGATTAAAAGCGCTGCAATTGGAGCCGAGTACGCATCGTCAAGTCAGAGCCGGATCACCGCGGGAGGAATAAACAGGACGCTGTACACGACGGCCAGTTTTTATCTTCCCATGATCGAATTATCCTTCGATGATTCAGAAGTGTGCGCCAGCCAGGCATTTATCCGGGCCTGCCGGACCGCGCTGACAATCTCCCTTCCAGATTCAGCCGAACCCGCTGAAGATGATGCGCCGGCAGAAACAGATGCAGATCTGAAGGATCGGCAGGCCAGTGAGGCGATGAAAGCCCGGTTCAGACGCCTGAAAAAGGTGCTCGATACATTCGGTCATTTTGTGCCGGTCAGTACCCGGGTGGGCGGGCGCCTGTATGTGACCGAAGAAAAGCAACTGACGACGAAGGAACTGAGCACTGACCTGACCGAGCGCTTTGCGGTCGCTGTCAAAGCCAGCTTCTCTCACCCGGTTGCCAGCGGTGACGCGGGTCTGAAATATGAAAACTCGGTCCAGACGACCTCCTCAGATGAGGCGTCAAGTGAAGCTCAGCGCCTTATTTTTCAGGCAGTCGGCGGGGAAGGGGCTGCGGTTCAGAATGCCAGCCTGTGGGCGGATTCCCTGGCGGATTATCGCCGCTGGTCTGCCATTCAGCGTGAAAATCTAGTGCCTACCATCAACCTGCTGCCGGTGGCGCTAAGAGATGAAGCATGGCACGTGCTTGAAAAATTTTCGCTGGCCAGTGATAAGCGGTCTCTTATGAATGATGAGGATGCCTCGTTTTTATTCTTCGGCGAATATGGAGAAAGAGCCGGTTCAAAAGCGCGGGAAATTTATTTCAGCATTCAGAATCTCGCCAGGCCGGCCGCGGTATCGCTGGGGCTGACTCCGCCACGGCAGGGAGATGCGGCCGTGCTGTCTCATCCTTCACTCAGTCAGGCGCAGATATGGCACCTGACTGCAGACGGGCAAATCATCAGCTACATCAGGGTCAAACCCGGAGCGACAGGCCCGCGCGAAGACATTGCTTTTGCACTGACTGCCGGTACGGGAAATAAGGATTCAGGATATGACGTCCTGATCCGTAAAGCGGGGTCTTCGCCGCTTCAGCAATGGCAATGCACAGAAGCGGGTGAGATTGTTAATACCGCCTTGTCTGATACTAAAAACCAGTTTGTTCTGACGGCAGGCAGCAGTGAAAAACTGATGCTGACAAAACAGACAGCGGGCTCTGATCTGACCCAGCTGTGGACACTGCAGGAGTTTTCGCACAATGAGATAAAGGACAGCAAGCCGCCGGTTATTGCCGAGAGGAGCGTCAGAATCACCTGTAAGGATAAGAAGCTGGCGCTGTCATTGATGGAAGGTGCTTATCAGAAAGAGCTCACGGACGGGAAACGCTATACCGTCTGCGCGCAGCCCTTTACCGGCGGGGCGCATCAGCTGTGGCAAAGAGACGCGGCGGGAAATATTACCTCGTGTCTGAAAACGGCCACCGGAAAGGATGTCTATCTGTCCTCAGCGGATATTGCCGGGGCCCCTTATCCTGTCGCCAAGACCTATGACCCATTGCTGACTCAGCGCTGGAAAAACGACGTCAACGGTCATCTGATGCCGGCGAGCGGGCCACTGGCGGACTGGATGATGTCAGTTAATGCCCAGTCTGATGAAAGCCAGCCCGTGTACCTGTCCGAAGCAAGAGCTGATATCCATACCGCATGGCAGATGGAGGAGGTTTCAGAAAACCAGAGCGCCAGTGTCACAGAATATTTCCTGCGGGCCGATGAAGCATTTTCAGAGAAAGAGGAAGTATTCACGGTGGACTCAAGGGAGCTGGTGATTAACGGATACATCCGTGAAATCAGCCTGTACGCTGTTGACCGTAAAACGTTCAACAACCTTTCAGCCAGTGGAGACGGAATTATAAATGGGGTCTGGAATGGAATTACAACTTTAGCTGGGGTTGGACCTGGAACCGGATTTGGAATTGGCGAAGGCTGGGCGTTACAAATGCGGTTGAAAACGCAGAAAACGGGCGGCGGGGAAGAAAACATACAACATCAGGGGGCCCCCAACCGGGATAATCAGCTGTTTGAGGAGCTGTCACCGGTGTACGTTGAGACCGCCATGGTCTACCTGCCCGACTGGCCCATTTACTCGCTGCGCCTGTCCATCCGGCGGGGCGTGAAAAACGTTCTCTGCTTCGAATATAAACCGAGGAAAGAAAGTGACTGGGTCGGAGCTGATCCCGGTGGCAGCACCCTCACAGAGTGGCAGCCGGGCTATGTAGAGGTAGGCAAAGGCGTAATGAAAAGCAGTGGGCCCGGTATCGCCGGCCTCGGCCTTCATTATGAAAGGAATGCAGCCGGTAATGCAGCGCGCATTTCGCCCAGTCTGCTGCTGAAGAAATAATTAACCTGGTGACAGCCCCCGGTTGTCACTGTTTTTTATCAGGAGAACATCTTTGCGTCCGTTTATGAGTTACCGTTTCGAAAATAATGAATTTGGTGAAGACCGTAATAAAAATAATTATTTTCTGGATAAAGAAAGAAAAGGGTTGATTAAAAAGCATGCGTTCTTCTATGAATATTTTGGCGAGGCGCCGGTATGCCCTTACTGTAATGAGCATATTGATTATAAGCACGCCGCTGTAGACCATATCATTCCTTTTAAAATGTATGTGCGTTATCATTTACTGAAAAATATCAGTATAGATATCGATGCTTTTCTGGATGATGGTATATATAATTTAGAAAATTTCTGTCTCTGCTGCGCCAGCTGCAACTCATCCAAAGGTAACAGCCTGGCTACAGAAAAAATTACCAAGGCTATAGTAAATTTTTCAGCGGCCGGGGTTGATCCGGGTATTTTCAATAAGGCCCTGATGATAGCTAATGATATTCTTGAGACGCTTCCTGGTTATCAGGCTATCTATTGTATGAAAGGGATCTACTGGCAACCAGATGTTTCATTATTAAAACCAGAAGTATTAGGTGACGAATTAAAAAGACGTGATAAATGGATGTCATCCTTTACAGGGGGGAAAGAAGTCAACCTCAATGATGCTGTGTTATGGCTTTCTGAGAAAATAAGCGACAACCTGGATCCCCCTCCCCATCCAGCCTTAATCAGACGCCATTTAGTAAAAATTAAAAAATACGAAGTTGGCAAAGTCGAATTTACCGCTTTAGTGAGCGTCAGAAAGCCCGCGGATGCAGAAAGTAAAAATAAAATATCAAAAGTGCCTATCGACCCCGGTGATCCCGGACAAGTGAAATATCGGACTGAGGTACAGTTCAGCGGCCTGAGCCGCGCATATGTACTACGAACTGTAGAAGGACTTCTGATGAATACGCCAAAAGAACAAAAAACAATAATCGAGGAAGAGAGTCAATCGGAGTCTGAAGCTGGCACAATGGTCCCTGAAAACGTATCGTCACTCCTGTCAGATCCCGCAGAGGATTGCACCGACCATGATGAAGATGACGATGACGATGACGATGACGATGACGACGAATATCTGCATGACCTTGATTCAAGAGGCAGAAAAAATAAAGACATTACGGATGTGAAACCTGAAAAACCGCTTCCTCTCCAAAAGAAAAACGTCGGTGATCCCTATCTGAAAGGGAAAAATCTCCGGGAGGCACTGATGTTAAAACAGGTGTTTAAGAAAGAGCAAAGCCTGCCGGTTCTTTGCTGTTGTTATTGCCTGGGTTTTTATCCTTCAAGTTCTTTCCAGATAGACCATATAGATTCTGGCCTGAAAAAAAGAAGTTACCATCTGAGTAACAACCTGCTGGCTGTCTGCCAGGGGTGTAATAATAATAAGAGAGAAAATAGGCTTACCACGGATTTTCTCAATAAACGTATTGAAGACAGACAGAACTCAGACAGAAAGACAGGACTGGAAAATAAGATAACAAAGAGTTCTCTATATAATTATACCCCGATGGTTATAGCCACTTGCATGCAGGCTTACGTCCTGCGGGAACACATCAAAACTTCACGGGGGAGCCTGGACGTAAATTACATTGCTGCATGCTTTGAAATTCTGAAAAAAACACAGATGGAGTTTTCTTTACCGAAAAACTTTACTGAAAACTATGAGAAGTTTAAGCAGAGATGAATATTACGTCCGGGACTGACAGAGTCAGGGAGTAACCCGGTACCGGGGAATTGTCCTCCGGCAGAAGTAGTACGTGAGTCCGCGGTGATAAGACCGTGCCCGCATGTACCCGGCGGACCGCGAGCTGCTCTGGTTATACCGCCCAGATCATGCAGGCACATAGCCTGAGAGCGTATCATGCCGGATGTTGATAATGGCTGCACTTCCGTTTTACGGCCCTGAACGTCCGGGCGTGAGCAGTAACACGCCAGTGGCAGTAGTTATCTCTGATCTGCTGGGTTATGACTCTTCAGCACCCGACCCTCTTTAAGAAACATTTTATCCCAGATGGAAAAATTTTGTTTTATTCACTGTATCCAGCACTTGCTGCCTTCGTTAAATCCTGCAGATCCGAAAAAAGGAAAAAGAGGAAGTGACGTAAAAAACTATGAGCCGGCGAAAACAGTTCCAGCGGGATGCTCCCAGAGTTTCTCCAGCTTTAAGTACGCTTTTGGGTACAGTGGCAAAAGCCGATCGCGCCACCACAATAAAGTAAGGCAGGGCGCTGTAAACCTGAGCAAGTACAAAAGCCGTCGGATTATTCACCAGCGTAGCGCCCAGCAGTGACAGCCATCGGCCAATCAGGCCGTAGGGTCCGAAAGCTGACACCAGCAGAATCCCCATTGCCAGCGGAGGGGTAAGCAGGGGGAGCATGACCATCAGCTCGGCGATCAGACGTTTTCTCCCTGAAGCCTGTGACAGCCACAATGCAACGGGAATACCAATCATAATGATGATTGCGAGCGCCAGCAGGCCCAGTCCCATTGATGTAATTATGGATGCATCGTCCCGCCAGGCCAGGCGGAGATGATGCCAGGGCGTGACGCTGACAAGGGTAATAAAAGGGATGCTCAGCAGCAGGAATGCAGGCAATGACAACCAGCCCGCAGCCCCGGCCGGACGTTTCAGCGGGCGTATAGGTTATCTCCCTTAGGCCCGGCGTAGCCGAACGCTTTAAATATCTTCTGCCCTTCTTCGCTCTGCATGAAAGTCACAAAATTCTGCCCCTGTTCCGCAGCATCATGTGCATTTTTCAGTACGGCCGCGTAAAACACCATCGGCTGGGTGTGCAGCACCTGATCTTGGCCTTTGCTGTCTTTGATGGTAAAGCTGACGGTGTCATACCATTTTTTCGCCATCGCCGGATTACTGAGGTTGATTTCATCCGGCAGGGCTATGTAAGGCAGGTGAGCGGAACGGACTTCGCTTTCATAGCCTGCAGCCGCATCCACCTGTCCGTTTTCAAGACGCGTCAGCAGCCCGCCTTCCTGATGGGTCTGTGCCGGATTCTGTAGCGAGCCCAGAATGTTATCGGCGATACCCGGCATTTTGTAAAATTTTTCAGCCAGCATCAGGCTGAATACAATGTTCTGACCTTTAGGATCAACGTAAGGATCCGTACGTCCGAAGTAAATATCCTTCTGCGCCAGCAGGTTCAGCCAGGAGCCATCTTTTTTCTGGCCGGCTTTTTCAAACTGCGCGGCATGTTTCCCCCTGGGGTTATAGGCGATCACCATACTGGTGCTGGCGACAGGAACGGCCTCATCGATCAACCCGGCCTTCCTGAGAATCTCCATCGGCCCCGGAGTAATGGAAACAAAAACATCGGCCTGAATCTTCTTGCTTGCGAGCAGACGGGCCATTCCGTAAGCCCCCTGTCCCTGCCCCTGATAACCGGCATCAGCCGCTTTAGAAAATGCCGGCCCCAGCCCCTCGTCCATGACTTTACCCATTGAGCCGGCATAGGTCACCCTGATGTCACTGGCCAGCACCGGGACTGATATCTGCATCAGCACAGCAGCTGTCAGCACGCACATTGTTTTTCTGTAAGCCACAATAACCACCACGTTATATATTTATCTGTATAACGATTTTCCTGAAAATGTCCTTCACTGACAATGACTTGCAGGAAAATCGCTAAGGTAAGTACAGAAATGCATCCGGCGATCTGAAAAAGAAAGAAGGTGTGCCGTCTGCGAAACCCGGATATCACAATTTGTAGCGGCTTTTTCCGGGCAAGGAATTACAGCTCCGGCTGGCTTCCGCTATGCATGATATCAATAACCGCAGACAGGCGCTTTATGACATGCAGGGCAGCCCGGGAAAGCTGTCGTGAGGGGGCGGTGCATAACCCCAGCGTCAGGGGTCGCAGGGGCCTGTTCCTGAGAGGGATAAACTTCAGCCGTCCGGCCCTGACATCCTCCATCACGTCAAGCCAGCTGAGTATGCAGACTCCGGTACCTTCGGCGATAAAGGTTCTGATAAGACGAATGTCGTTGCAGGAAACTGCTGTTTCAGGCATCTGGCCTGACCGGGCATAAAGCGAACGCACTCGCTCGTGAACGACCAGCCCTTCACCCGGCAGAATATGGCGTTCGTCGCGCAAATCTGTAAGGGAGAGAGTTGTACTTCTGCTCAGCCGGTGCTGCACTGGCAACACAATTCCCATCTCAAGCTCTGCAAACGCCATTACCTCAATTCCGCTGACCGTGGCCGGATCAAGGATAAGCCCGAAATCCAGCTCATTATCTTTCACCATTCGCGATACAGCGGCACTGCTCTCAACAACCAGCTTCAGATTCAGCCAGGTATTGCCCTGAGCCGTCAGTGATATTTCTTCACTGAGAGGCCCCTCAGTCAGTGCCTGTACCAGGCCCATACTGACCTGCCCGCGCCTGAGCCCCTGGATCTCATCAAACCGCTGCCGGGTGAGACTGAAATCATGCTGCCAGCGCAGAAAGTCGGTGTAGAGGAGTTCGCCGGCCGTTGTCATACGCATTCCCTCCGGCAGACGTTCAAAAAGGGGCAGTCCTAAGCTTTCCTCAGCCTGAAGGATCTGACGGTTTATTGCTGAGGCGGAAACGTGCAGCTTTTCCGCGGCTTTGCGAAGGCTTCCGCTTCGCGCAACTTCGGTGAAATAGGAGGCGAAACGGGAAAACGGACTCATAGCTTACCTGTACAGTTTTTTGCAACACGTATGTGCATTAATGCTGATGGATGAGTACACCTTATTTCACTCACACTATCGTGACAATGCCCGGCCATGACTCACTGCGTTGACAGGACAAAGAGATGAACAAAATCAGCCCACCCGCCCACTGCACTTTTGATCCCGACGACTGGATGCGCCTGGCGCGTCACTGGCACCCCGTAGCGCGCTCATCTGATGTGACAGCCTCACCCTTTAAAGCCGTTCTGCTTGACGAACAGCTGGTTATTTACCGGACAGGTTCAGACATTGTTGCGGCAAAAGATATCTGTCCGCACAGGGGCGTACCCCTCACCCTGGGCTTTGCAGATGAGAAAGGTATCGTGTGCCCGTATCACGGCCTCCGTTTTGGCGAAGGCGGGAAATGTAACCGCATCCCCTCGAGCCCGGACCAGGCTATACCGGCGAAACTCAATCTGACAACTTTTGCCGTAACAGAGCGTTTTGGCCTGGTCTGGGTCTGCATGCTTCATGATACAGAGAATCCTGCACAGTTGCCTCTCATGCCGCACTGGGGAGACACCGGATTTCAGCAGATCAACTGTCCCGGGTTTGATGTTAATGGATTTGCCGGACGTCAGGTCGAGGGATTTCTGGACGTCGCGCACTTTGCCTGGATACACACTGAGACGTTTGCAGATCCCGATAATCAGGTTGTCCCTCCTTATAATCCTGTTGAAACAGAATACGGTTTCAGCGTGGACTACCTGAGCACGGTAGGAAATTACCCGGCCAGCGCGCTTAACCAAGCACCGGATGGATTCACCTGGCTCCGGCATTTTGAAATGCACCTGCCCTTTACCGCGACACTCACAATACATTTTCCGGGAGACGCCCGGCTTGTAATTATGAACGCGGCTTCGCCCGTTTCAGCCCGGAAAACGCGTATGTTCGCCCCCATAGCCCGCAACTTCGATTTACATGTACCGGTGGACGATGTTTATGCGTTTAACCAGCGCGTTTTTGAGGAAGACAGGCTGATGGTTGAAACGCAGATGCCTGAAAATCTGCCACTCGATCTTACTCTTGAAGCTCATATACCCGCTGACAGAAGTTCGGTTGCGTACCGTCGCAGCCTGAAAAAGCAGGGTTTCGGCGACTTTTTCCTGGTCTGATGAGGTGTGATATGAACGAAACGCTTAACGTGATCGTTGATTCGCTCTGCCGGCAGGGTGAAAACAGTCTGGGCGTCACACTGGCTTCGCCAAACGGACAACCCTTACCGTCATGGACGCCCGGGGCACATATTACTCTCCATCTGGGAGAGGGGCTGATGCGCCAGTATTCGCTGACCGGAAAGGGTGACAGCCCTGGCCACTACGATATCTGTGTGGCACGTGACAGAAACTCCCGCGGCGGTTCAGCGTATGTCCATGACATCCTGAGGCCAGGCCAGCTGGTCCGTATATCAGCACCCCGGAATGACTTTCCGCTGGTTTCTGCGAGAAAGGTCATCCTTATGGCCGCAGGGATAGGCATCACGCCACTTTACGCTATGGCAGAATCGCTTGAAGCGGCAGGGATCCCATTCGTTCTTCATTACTATCTCAGGAAACACGGCGATGCAGCTTTCATCAGAGAGCTGTCACGCCCGATGCGTCATGGTTTCTGCGAAGTCTGGTACAGCAGCGAGGGACATTCGCCAAGAAGCCATCTGCCCGCCGAACTGCTCAGCCCTCAGGACGGGACGCATCTCTATCTTTGCGGCCCGTAAGGATTTATGTCGGCAATGGCACATAGCGCAGCTGAGAAAGGCTGGAAGGAAGAAAACATTCACAGAGAGGCTTTCAGGCTGCCGCAGCTGCCCCAGGGTAACGCTGAGGAGGGAGCCTTCACGGTCACCCTTTCCTCATCAGGACGGCAGTTTCATATCCCTGCGGATAAAACCATTGCTGCCGTACTGACTGAAAACGGCGTCAGTATCCCTCTCTCCTGTGAAATGGGCATGTGCGGTGCATGCCTGACTCCCGTAGAGTCAGGATGTATCGATCACCGTGACACAGTGCAGTCGGATGAAGAGAAGGCCTGCGGGCAACAGCAGATTGCGCTTTGCTGTTCACGCAGTTTTTCCGGCAATCTTGTGATCACGCTCTAGCGGTCAGGCCTATCGGCTGATAACCCTGCCACTCGGGCATGAATGGCGCGCCAGTTTCATCGGGTATGAGATGAACATACTGTCCGCCCACTTTATCAAGCAGCAGAAAATCGTCGACCTCTTTAAGGTTGTCTTTGTGCTGATGCAGCTTCCCTCTGAGAAGCTGCTGAAGTGCACGTTTTTTTGCTGCTCCCGCATCGGCTGCGATAAAGAACCCGAATTCATGAAGCTCGGCAAGTGAAGAAGCGTCGTAGGCGCCTGCATTAACAAACCACAGACGGTGTTTCTGGTTTTCAGGGGGGTGCGGGCAGAGCATGATGCGGTATCCGTCGGCCCAGCTGAGCTTTCCGTAACCATCAATATGTACCTTGTTGGCGTCACCGAACCATGCCTCGCGCAATGCCGGCCAGGCCTCTTCAGGCTGGCTGGCTGCAGCAAACTGTATATCATGAACTTCAATATTCGACTTACCGGCATTACCGCCCAGATAAAAGACGTAGAGATGCATACCTGTTTCCTTTTTCAGTCACGCTTAAAGAAAGTGATTATCAGCCAGTTCAGTGATGTTATAGATGATGCCGGCTCCCGCCACGACAAGCAGGAAAAGTGATGAAATCATCTCTATTTTTCTGCCGTGCCTCTCAGGCATCCATCTTTTAACCGTCAGTATATAAAGCGTGAGAATGGCAAAATCAAAGATTATCCATACCATGCACAGCGTGAAGACACTGGTCGTAAAATCACGCGTTACCGCAATAAACTGCGGGAAAAAAGAGACAAAAAAGAGAATGTCTTTGGGGTTGGATAATCCCGTAACCAGCCCGCGAAGAAAACCACCCCGGATTTCTCCGGGCGGTGCCGGTGTTTCTGAACCGCCCGGCAGCACGCTGAACATGCTCTGTAAGGCGGCGTAACCCAGGTAAACAGAACCGGCTATGCCGAGCAGGCTGAGCCATATCGGGGAGAGAGAAATCACCCCCCTGAGCATCAGCGTCGCGACAGCAATAAGTATGAGTGATGCGCCGTTAGTTCCCGCGGCGGTAGCAAATGCGCTGCGGTATCCATATCTGGCCGCCGTGCCCGTAATCAGCGCGACAACCGGTCCGGGCGTCAGCAGCAGCATCATTACTGACAATATATATGCACTCAGGAGTGTCATGTTCATTGCGGTTTTTTATCCTTATGAATATGCAGCGGGCACCGTGACGGATTCAGCGAACCGGGTTCACTGAGCTGATACTGCCTCCACTCAAGACTGCCCTCATCTCCATAGAAACCGAGTTCGGATGGAACGTAACCGTTGTTGTAATTGCAGACACGCGTCCGGATTTTTTCCCTGATTTTGATTCCTTTAGGATCGTTCTGGCTGGCCAGAATATCGAAATGAGCTCTGGGATTAACGACGAAAACGGCACGTTTACCCAGATTCCGGCTCCTGAGCTGGTTATGTCCGGGACAGCTGATGTTAAAAAATAATTCAGTACCCCCGAAACAGAAAGACCAAGCGCTGTCTTCAGGATTCAGGGGAATGTGGGATGGCCAGTCGTGTGTATCATGATCGTGTAGAGCCTGCAGCTGCTGCCAGCCAAACTTCTGGGCTGCCTCAAGTGAGTTCAGGCCACGCCGCTCAAAAATCAGTAAAAGCGGACTGTAAAGCCTTTCCGCTTCCGGCAGTTGCTGTGTACGCTTTGTCAGACTCGTCATAACGGCCACAAGATCTGCAGTCGTGTTTTCTTCACCAATCAGGCCAAACAACAGTGTTTCCGATTTCCAGGCATGGCGCGCAAAGAGACAGGGAAAATCCCGGTCGCTGAGCCGTGCGACGACATCGCGAAATCCATCGATTTGCCAGTTTCTGTCCGGACAGACATGCCCGGTATCCCTGCTGATCATGACCATGTCAGACTGCCTGATGATGGTCCCATTCCTGAGAAGCGTACCTTCCACGATAATCCCTCCGTTTATTTTTTCGGGCAGGATTATTCACCCGGCTGGAGCGGTTGAAAAACGGATAAAACTCGCGCTTAATGTGAGTAAAACTCACAACAGGAATTGATATGTCTCTGCCACCGCTGTATGCATTACGGGCTTTTGAAGCAGCAGCACGATTTAACTCTTTCAGCAAGGCCGCAGAATTACTCAATATTACGCCTGGTGCTGTCAGCAGGCATATCCGCACTCTTGAGGCGTGGTTTGACTGCGAACTGTTCAGGCGAAACGGGCCGCGTGTAAGAGTGAGTGAGGCGGGTCGCACTCTGGCAGCACAACTTACAGAAGGGTTTATAAGCATAGAGCGGGCCTGCAATGCTTTCAGAAGCCACAGCCAGTTTCTGCGCCTGAAAGCACCCTCAACGCTTACCATGCGGTGGCTCCTTGACGTACTTAATGGTTTTCGTCAGCACCATACAACCCCGGGAATCGAAATCACCAGCGTCTGGATGGACACTGACGAGGTGGACTTCAGCCGCGAGCCTTATGACTGCGCCATTCTTCTCGGTAATGGTCATTTTGGTGAGGGCACGGAGAGCAGGCTGCTCTTCAGAGAGTGGCTTATCCCGGTATGTTCTCCCGCAATGCTTTCCAGCGCACAGGTCTCCCTTCCGGACTGTGATCTTATCCATCCATCCCCTGACCGCCGTGACTGGCGGAGATGGCTGAAAAGAACGGGGCACTTCACGGGACTCAGTATCAGTGGAGGGAAAGTTTTTGATACCCTGGAGCAGGGTAATCTTGCCGCCCTGAGCGGTCATGGTGTTTCCGTAGGAGATCTGCTTTTAAGCACCGAGGCGATCAGGAGTGGGCTGCTTTCGCTTCCATTTCCGGAGGCTGTAGCTACAGGAGACGGATATTACCTTGTGTGGCCGGAAAACTCGGCGATAAAGAAAAATGTAGAAATTCTGCTGACATGGCTATCAGGCTACATACCGCAGCTACCTGATGAAAATCTTCTTTATCATGATACCGGCGAGGAAAATATCTCATGAGCATGATTTTCCCGTCGAAACCATCTGTTAACTCCATACGCGCAGCGTTAACTTTTTCTGTACTGACTGGCAGTCCATTATTCGATAAGTCCATTCTGAATGTGAAAATACAACCTTTAACTTTTCTCATTCACAGACCCACAAAGTATCAATAATTTCTGTAGATTTTCCATTCCACATAAATGGCGACATGTCGGCGCGTATGATGGCCATTCTGGGCGAAATGGCGGCCGGTCAGGAAGTGTATTCGATAGATGAAAGCTTTCTGGACGTCACCGGCATCGGCAGCCTTATTCCCCTTGAGACGTTCGGGCAGCAGATGCGCACGCGTATAAGAAGGGAAACAGGACTGACGATTGGCGTAGGGTTCGGACCGACCAAAACGCTGGCTAAGCTCGCTAACTATGCGGCGAAGAAGTGGACGCAGACAAACGGCGTGGTTGACCTGTCAGAGAGAAGCCGACAACGCAAACTGCTGAAGCTGATCGACGTGAGTGACATCTGGGGCATTGGACGACGCATCAGCGCTCGTCTTAACCAGCTCGGCATCACCACGGCCCTGCAGTTGGCGGACAGTAACGTCAGCATGATACGTAAGAACTTTGACGTTATCGTTGAGCGCACAATGCGGTAACTCAACGGTGAGTCCTGCCTGGTGCTTGAGGATGCCCCCCCGCCAAAGCAACAGATAGTTAACTCGCGCTCTTTCGGGCAGCGCGTCACCCGGCTTGAGGATATGCAGCAGGCGGTGGTGCTCTATGCCACTCGTTCGGCGGAAAAGCTCAGGGAGCAGCAGTCACGCTGCCGGCACATCAGCGTATCGATCGCTACCGGGCGTCACAGTAATGAGCCGCAGTATTCAAATACGGCCTCCCGCATCTGCGATTATCCGACGAACGATACGCGTGACATTATCGCGTCAGCGCTCGGTGGTCTGAGCACAATATGGCGTGAAGGCTACCGGTATGCAAAAGCCGGCGTCATGCTGGGCGATTTCTACCAGTCAGGCGTGACGCAGTATGACATGTTTAGCGAGCAGCAGCCGCGTGCAAACTCAGATGAGCTGATGTCGGCGCTCGACAGGATAAACCGATCCGGCCGTAGCAGGGTCTGGTTTGCGGGACAGGGCGTGCGTGACAGCAGCTGGCAGATGAAAAGAGAAATGCTGTCGTCGCGGTACACGACGCGACTGAGTGATATTCCTCTGATCAGATAAAATACTACCGGACGGCCGTCTCTAAAAATTATGACGTTTTCGTTCCGGGACACAGACGTAAAATCTTATTCAAAGCCGTATTAAACCTACCCGCAGGGCTCCGCGTGTTACCCTATATTACGGCTGTCATGTTTTTAGATTTTCCCAATCATATCGTCTCACAATGACACCTTCTGCTTTAAGGATAGTGGGTATACTGACGTCATAAGGGTTTCGTGGATCAGTCTTTCTCGCTTCCCTTCCTAATCTTTCCATTGCAGGGGCGTCGTCCTGAAATGAAATCGGGATAATTTAAATTGTACTTATCTGAGTACATGTTTCATAATGGTCATCAACTGTTGGGAGTTAATAACATGCATTCAATCAATTTTACCGATGCCCGTAAACATTTCGCAGATACTATGAAGCGTGTCACCGACGACGCCGAGCCTGTCCGCGTTATGCGCCGCGACGCACCTGACGTTGTGATAATCGATGCGGAAGAGTATGAGGCACTGATAGAAACGGTGTATCTGTTCAGTAACCCGGCGAACGCAGCGCATATTAATGAGTCAATGAAACAGGCGGAGCGCGGCGAGTTTGTCGAAGTGGAATATTAAGTTCACGAAAAATGGCGCTGACGACCTTAACTACTGGCGTGATACGGACAAAAAGAAGTTTGAACGCGTCCGGCAGTTGCTTCACAGCATAGAGGCCGATCCGCTGACCGGCATTGGAAAACCTGAACGGTTGCGGCATCACAAAGATCCGGCGCTCTATTCGCGCCGCATCGATCAGAGCCACCGGCTGGTCTACTCAATCCAGAACGGTGAGATCATTATCTATGCAGCCCGCTATCACTACGGCGATAAATAGTGATAACCAGTCAGCCCGCCTTTGCGGGCTTTTTCATCTCCGGCGGGTAAGCAGCGATAAGGTCTAGTGAGCGTTCAGTCTTGAATATGAGCTTTTTCTGGCGGGAGACGCATCCGTCTTCGCGAGGCAAGCAGGGCGGGCGTGAACGAATGCTTCCTCATCACAGGAATGTGACCTTAACACCTGTCAATTCAACACCCCGCACAGCTCGTCTTCAGCCAAACGGCCGGACTCCGGCCTTAGTGTGACGGGATCGCAAGAAGGAATGGTGCTTGCTGAAGCCTCTGCCGGCTTAATCGCGATTACTGGTTACGCGTGCTGAACTCGGCATTCAGCCAGTAGGAGAATGTAGAGATTCTGCTAGCAAAAGTCATAATGTCGCCGCGCGGGCGGTGGCTGATGTTGAGCAGGTAATCCATTTCTTCCGCGAGGGCCGGATACCGATCGTTAAATTTTTCACGATGCTCCTCCAGCGTTGACGGCCAGTCTGTATCGTTTTCATCTCTCAGGATGTTTGTCGCCCGGATAGCCTTGCGTGCCGCCGCCCGCTGAAGAGCATGCCGCTGTGAAGCCGCAAGGGAGGGCTTCATCCGTGAAATATAGGCGTTCAGCACAGTATGAAAATCACCGTTAACGGCAATCGCGATACTCCTTGAGGGTCTGAAAGGTTTTAAGTGCTCTCGCAGATCTTCGCCATAAATGCAGATGCAGTGATGTTTCAGCCAATAGCCCCATCGCTCTGCCTGTGCAGGCAGCATAACGGTATCCAGAACGCCAGGGTCGATATCAATCTTACTGATGACCGGATAATGCTGCTCGAGGCCGGACATGATTGCCGTAAGTTCACTGGTCGCGAGGTCATCCGGCTCACGGCTGAATATCACCGTAAGGTCGAGATCAGAAACCGACTCCTTTGCTCTGCCTTCAGCCAGGCTGCCATATACATAAACGCTGTGGATCAGGTCTGACATTGCGGAACCCAGTTTCTGCACTACGTCAGCTATCAGCGGTGAAAAAGCCGGCTGAAAGCCGGTAAAGGCAGGCAGCGGGATAAATCCGTTTTTATCGATGGCCATTTTTTTCCTTCACATCATGCATGATTTCATCGGGTTAATTCAGGCAGTCGCACAAAACACCTATGCTACAGCAGCAGGGGTACTCTTCCGTTTAGATACTCATCAGTCAGATTCCGCAGATATATCAGTAACCTACCTCACGAAAAAGTAAAGTTCCCGCTGAAGATATTGACAAAAAGCCAGAGCAAATCATACGCCAGCTTACTGATATGCCATGTGAATGGATGACCGCCATTCACAACTCACTTAAGTTAATTTCTAAATTTTCTGACTGAACGGGCCAGCATTAGCGGGGTAAGCACGGTGATGCATGAGTTCACAAGGTCGGGAGGAGCGAGGAGCCGGCACCTGGCGGAAATATTTTCAATAAGCAATCATTCATTAAATTCCCCTTCAGCGGGAGGTGGCCATACCGGGGAATTTTAAACAGGCGCGCAGCAGGCCAGACTAGTTCTCATCTTCCATTAGCGCGACCATGGCCCCTTTATGCGCCTCGACCATGCGGATATACCGCATCACCGTCTGGGTCTGCGTCCAGGTGCCTTCCTGCATGATTTGCGCGATGGATACGCCTTTTCTGGCCATATCCTGCGCGGCGCCGACGCGTGCGCTGTGGCCGCTCCAGCTGGCGTAACGCCCCTTATTGGTTTCAGGGCGGGAAGTCTGGCCAGCATGCCGCCTTGCCCGGTGCCAGATATCTTCCAGGCTTGGCGCACTCATGGGCACAGTCGGGACGCCGTTCACCTTATTTGAGCGGTGAACGGGGCAGAACAGGACGGCATCAGGCTCGTTTACAATGCCCGCCGCGCGAATCCACTCCATCAGCCGCTCTGATGAGCGCGCGCTCAGCGCCTTGACGATGCCGCCTGACTGCAGGATGGTTTTGGTCCAGCCCACGTCCAGGATAACGCGACCGTCGGCCGCGCGCGTTACGTCCCGCACCCGCAGGCGTGACAGCTCGCTCATTCGCAGCAGGGTGCCGTACGCCACGTGGACGAAAGCCAGATCTCGCAGGTGCTGCAGGCGGGGCGAATGCTGCCATAGCGTGTCCAGATGGTCGAGATCCGGACGACAGAAGGGGACGGCCTGCCCCGTACGCTCGCCGGACATGATGGCGGTACGGTTGATTTTCTTTCTGGCGCGCACCACCTCGGGTGATACCGTCGGCGGGACCAGTCCCGCGTTACGGTGTAACATTGCAACCAGTGCGGCGTGCACCGAAACGGTTGACGTTGCCCGGCCGGCGGCCTGCAGGTGAAAGAGGTAATCCTGCAGATCATCCGGGGACATGGGCAGAAACGAGCGCTGGTTTTCCTGTGACCAGCGCCAGCAGATCCGCATGACGCTCAGCAGCTGGCGCCACGTGTTGGGCGAAAACGCCTCGCGATGGCGGACGAAAGCCGACAGCCTTGCGGTCAGGTCATCATCCGGCGCCGCCCCGGGGATGAGCCCGGTAAAAGCGGAGAGATCGTTCATCGTGTTCAGTTTTCCCCCATGTGCGCTCTGGCGACGCTACGTGAATTCTGAGGGAACAGCAGGGTGGTTACCCGCCAGATTTTACGTAGCGCTGCCGGTTTTTCAGCCGCATTCAAATTCGGAAGCCGTCGGAATAAACGGCAGCAATAGTCAGGATCCGACCCGGATCCGCATGATACAGGGATTCCGGAGCTCTGTCTGGCCTTATATAAAGATAATTATATAAGGTTAGAGGTATGAGCGAGCGTTCGATTTGGAGGATAGGTATCGAGCCGTGAGGGTTCGTATAACACCTATTATATGAAGTTAGGACGATATATGATTTACTTTTAACATTTTAGGATGAAGAGTAAACCATGGCAGGTTAGTAAGGTATAAACGTTTTTAATCTTAAAACCTGTAGGTATATCTAAGTTTTTGAATCTTCAGGTTACAGCCGTGACTGAAATGAAATGGAAAACGTAACGAGCAGTAGCAGCATTATTTCTTAAGGTATAGCAGAATTATGGCACGTAAGGTCATGACTATCACGCTAAAGTTAATGATACTTCTGAAGGCTGGAATTAAATATGTGGTGAAGAGGGAAAGAGCGGTCAATTCCTTTAACCCAATCGAGCGGAATTAACTAAGATAACTATTGTATTTTTCTCGTCAGGCTAGGAAACTAATAAAGACAGGTGATAATATTTAAAAAAACAGCCGCAAACTGGGTTCAGTAAATTACATCGAATAAAGAAAGAGAAAAAATTATACTTATTATTGAAAAAAATTAACCCGCCTTAATAATAATGAGGATAGGTTTCCCTGGGTTGCAAAACCACATCACTGGCATAAAAAATCAAATTACCCTTGGGAATTATATATTAAAAATATATATCTTAGATTAAGAAGGTGCGAAAATCTTTATTGCTATAATATAAAGTTGTTAATAATTCCATTTTTCATTGATGGGGTTGCCGATTATATTTTTTCTAAAGTAAAAGTTCCATGTTGTTGAGGCATGTCTTCACCTGTATCTAAAACAGCGTTCTGTATGAAAGTTTGAGTAAGGTAATCATTTATAAATGTCAAATGATAATAAGATGTTTTATTTACCCTATCATGAGATGGTAAGGATATATATCGAATAGTATATGTTCGATCGCTAAACCTGCCTCGCAATACGTAAACTCCGTAATGCTCCTCTTCTTTAGTGATTGTTTTATACATTCCGTTATCATAATATAAAATATCGGCTATAGAGTAATTTTTTTATCATACATCGTAAGGTAAAACAACTTTTGTCTATAGGTAGGATTTCCAAATCCAGTATTTAATTTTCCTATGTTAGTCGATGAGTTTAGCGAATCACTGCTTGCATGCGCCCCTAATACCGCCATAGACAACATACTAATAGCCAATATCATTTTCATGTCAGCCTCTAAAGATTATCTTTAAATAAAAACAGGTCTAACTGAAATAAATTTCGCAATCAAAGCTTATATTAATAATGAGTATTTTTTAAATATTCATTACCCTTCTCATACTGCCTTAAACATATTACTCATTAATTTATTAGGCGCGCTTGTGATCAAAAAAATCATGTTAGTAAACACAATCATCCTTGACCCAAGCGCAATGAATTTTTTCTAAAGGATTATCTTAAAAAATTTTCAACTGATTAACCCACGTGGGGTGTAAAAATTAAGTGTTTAATTGGCACTTAATTCGCGGAGACTTGAAATAGCTCTTTCATAATGAGGTTCATTAGTGATCTCCTTGACAAGTTCACTATAGATTACCACATCGTGTTCATCGAGAACGACTATAGCTCGGGCAGTAATACCTTCTAGAGGACCATTTATAATTTGGACACCGTAATCATGCCCGAAGGTAGAACCACGCATGGCGGATAGCATTATTACATTATTTATGTTCTCTTCGCAGCAAAAGCGAGATTGTGTAAATGGCAGGTCACATGAAATGCATAGCATTACCATATTATCAACATCTTTAACTGTACTAAATTTTTTTACTGATAATGCGCAAACGCTTGTGTCAATACATGGGAAGATATTTAGTATTTTTCGCTTACCTTTAAACATATTCAATGAGACATCAGTTAAATCACCAGCGACTAGTCTAAACTGCGGTGCAGCATCGCCTTTATTAGGGAATTTATTAACTAATGAGATTGTTTTGCCTTGGAGTGTTACGTTACTAGACATATTTATCACCTTTTAATCTGTCAGTTAAAATTAGTGTAAATTGAACGTCGATATTGTGTATGACTTGTAACTTTCAGGTTATGTTGACGACCAAACAAACTATTAACAATTTAATCCCTTAAAAAATAATGTGAATCTTGAAAATGTCTAAGCTGTGGAAACTTTATAGATAAAATGAATATAAAAAAATAGAGAAATCTCTAAAATGAAAAAGATAATTGTAAAGAAGCATTTATTCTATTCAGAGACTCCATTTGCATCCCTGTAAAGCCAGCAGAGCAATAGCTATGGATACAAAAAATCAAGTGATTATGTGGAAGAAGTTGCGAGTCATATACTTCCTTTCTGGAAATCAGTTTCTGTAGAAAAAACCCACTGATCACGTTGTCGAACGAGCCAATGAATAATAACCTCTCTTTTTATAAAAAATAATTTTACTTTACAGTCTAAACTGTACGACGATATGTTAATATCTTACCTACCGGTGCGGCTATTAAACCCTAACTAAACACTAAGGTTAAATAAACTGTACCGTACCGGCTCCCTCTATTATATTATTAACATAATGGTCTGGAGATTTTCACTCACCGTATTTTTAAATATTTTCGAGCTCGTTTAACACGAAAGGGCGAAGTTGGTGAAAGTGAGAGTTATCGGAATGAGAAGTAACTCACTGCGTTAATTTAACATAACTATGATTTCACGTACTTTTATATCATGCTGCGATTTAATGATAAATATCAACAAGCTGACTTCATCTCTAAGCATTTTCTCTGCGTGGGAGGTATCTCCGGGCTCTCCGCTTACCCTTGAGTTAAACCGCTCATTGTTCGTCACAGTCAGCCACTACCACGTATAGTGCTGGGGAAGCACGGTACTCCACTGCCCACGCTGACCAACCGGACACAGACGTGAATGTCTGCCACATAGCGCAACTAGGTTCAGAAAAACGCGCCGGATAATGATTCCCAAAGGTCAGGAAGCGAGCGGAAAAAGTGGCAAGACATCGCTAGCCGGCTTACCGCATGTCTTTACGAATCCTATGGATAAGGAGAGTATCTGAGGATGCTCCATGGGTTAGCTGCGTTAACTTATCCAGCACCACATTCTGATGACCATCCAGAAAACTGAGAGGCATGCCTAAGAATTTCAAGACCCACGGCAGTAATGACACATAAGCCCCGCCCGGTATTCCCTTATATTCCATTAGTGCTCCTGCGGCTGTTGGAATAAGACCGGAAATATCCATACTAATCACGCGATCCGCTCTTTTTTCAACCCGCTTAATCTCTTTATTCAGCTTATAAACTTCATAACTCCGCGCCTCATCCGACAATCCGGAAAAACGGGATAAAATATCCGGAAGACGTTTTCGTCTGTGCCCAGACAAAGTGTCGTCCAACTCTAAGACGTTCATGTCGTTACTGATAGTCAGCACATCAGATAATAATTTCCCCACTTCAGACTGTTTCAATCGGGTTTCTGAAGAATGTACGCCGTTATATATACCGTTAATTATCCGGCAGGCATCAACTTCAGAATAACCCGGCATCTCTGCGGGAAAATGGTGTGCATTCAGCCCCTGTGCGTATTCAAACCCCATCGCGCTGGATGTCAATTCAATAAAAAAATCTTTTCCAAAATGCTTAAAAATATTCCCAGCAAATATCCCTGCGCCGAACTGACTTAATCCCATAGCTCCCTTTTGATCCAGAGAATACTCGAGATAAGAGGCGTTATGTGACATTGAGTCCGCCAGTATCTTCAGCGCATCAATGCCGGATTGCCAGCAACTTCTCTGCAGCTGATACTGCATTTCGGTATCAAAAGAGTAGCCGAACACGCCGGTTTTCTTCCTGATCTCAAGCAGGGAAGCTGCAGCTAACCGTCGGGAAAAGAGCATGCACTCCGGATCCACCGAGAGTACATCGGCCAGAAGTTCAGAATGATACCGGTGGAGGTTCTGGTACACGACGAACTTGACGCGCCCCCTTCTGACAAGTTCCAACAACTCCGTCCTTTTGAGCTGGAAAGTCTCATAAAAATCTCTGTAACCTGGCCCATCGGTTATGGGTAAGGCAATAATGACGGTGTCGTAAAGAGAGATATATTCCCGAACGTTGTTTCGCTGAAAAACCGTTGCATCAACGAAACAGCTGTTGGCTGCGTTCTTGAAGGCATCCGGTAGGCAGTCTTCGCGGGTCATGGAAACGTCGGAAAAGATAGAAAACTTATTTTGATACCAGAATTCTTGGTCCTCTTCATATTTATCCAACAAGGAACGCGGGAATTTGTTTTTCAAGTATCTCCCAGATATTAGCGTCAAATTACCTGAGGGTTTTCGCGTCGCTTCGACATTAAAATCGTATTCAGCGAGTTGATGATCGGTGTTATTTTCATAAGAATAGCCATAATATCCAAGCCCTTCACAAATCAGAATGATATCCTGAAAGTCGGCTTCAGATACCGCATTTTTAAAGGTGAACTTAAAACTGTTGTCCGCCCAATTTATGCGCACGTGAAAAGGATGCCGTTCCAGCGGCATTGCCTTATTTATCTGGTTGTTAAAATCTGACGTGTTGAATGACTGGCCAAAAAGATTAATTCTTTCAAAAGGGGTTCTCAGGCTTATTTTTATAAAATTCTCACCTTCCTTTTCCACAAAAACCGGACCCGGCACTCCCATTGTTCTGTACTGGTGATTATATAATTCGTTAACTTCCCTCAGCGACATGCCGGCCGCTTCTGGGGTTTTCACGACCGCATACAGCATGCGGTTATCGTGAAACAGCCCCACATGGTCCAGCCTGTAGTGCTGTAGAACGAAAGACTCATAGCTGGCCTTGATATTTTCAATCATCGAAGGCGGGGCGTTCAGAAAAGACATATCCATCGTAATTGGGCTCCTTGGTCGTAAGAGAAGTTCACTATCTCATCAAACTCACCTGTAGGGGAGGCCTGGATCGTGAAGGGAACAGAAAAACTGTTAAACCCCTAGGGACATCTCTGATGAACGGCCATAAGGGCGTGCCGGTCACGGCGTATCGGTACGGGCACGTAAGTGTCGATCATCCGCGTAAGTCGGATCTACCGGGCGTAGCGGTAGATTTTACCTGAGCTCAGCCGCACGATTTTCTTTACGTCAGACGCCGTGTGGCACACCGTACTGGCGCCTGAAAGGCCACCGAATGCGTATGACTGATTGTGCATAGTGACTATGTGCATACTGAAAACCGTGGATCATTTTTCTTTTCCCGGCCCGGATATTTTCCGGACGCTATTTGCCTTATCACTCTTCAGGCATCAATACCCTGCAAGTTTATGCATTTATCAGTTTAAGCATTCCTGCCTTTAAACTAGGCGTAATGCCGGGCCGTTTACTTGCAATGTTTGGCATCCGTTTCTTAACGATCCCGCCGAACTGTAGACAGGGTAAAAGATGTTAACTCCCTGCCCCGCTTTCAGACAGACGATTGACGCCGCCAATGGTGAAGGGCTGACAGGCGGCAGCCGCTTTTTTGAGTTCAGCGGCTATGTCTTTGTCGTATTCACTGATTGATTATTGCGCGTCCGCGCTCGGGCTATTTCGTCAGTCCGCGAAACATCGAACGGCAAATACCGCCTGCACCTGCTCTGTCGGGCCCTGTACCCGTGACCCTAGAAGCAGTTGCGCATTCACTGTTCAGCAGCGCGGAAACCCGTTTGATACCCCTCGGCGCGGCGCTGCCCGATCCCAACTGGTTGCCGACGGAGGCACTGCAGCGCTCGCTGCAGTGCCTCCGTCGTCTGGATACGCATGGCCAAAGCTACAGCCTGCCACCGGGCCGGGCCGATCTGCGCAATAAGATTGCCATACGTGTAGCGCAATGGGGCGCACGGTTTGGTGCGGACTACCTTGTTATTACCGCTGGGGCTACCCAGGCGCTGCGTCTGGCGTTGCGCGCCGTGTGCCAGCCGGGCGATGCCGTCGCGATTGAGCAACCCGCCTACTTCGGCACGCTCCTGCTGCTGGAAGATTTAGGCCTGAAGGCACTGCAAATCCCCACCGATCCCACTGAAGGGTTAATGCTGGTACCGCTTGCAGACGCCATTAAGCAGCATCGACCCGCTGCCGTTCTGGCCTCGCCTACCGTGCAAAACCCGCTTGGTGCCAGTATGCCGGTCGCGCGTAAGCAGGAGCTTGTGGCATTGCTCGAACGAGCGGGCATCCCATTAATCGAGGACGATATGTATGGCGATCTTGCTGGCGAAGGACAGCGTCCTCCTGCCTGCAAGGCCTTTGATCAGAGTGGCAACGTAATTTACTGCAGTTCGCTGTCCAAGACGCTCGCGCCCGGCTGGCGCTTAGGTTGGATTGCCGCTGGCCGCTTTCACACCTAGGTTTTGCAGGCGCGCATGGCGGGCGAATGGGCGGGTGCACCGTTGCTTGAAGCCGCCACCAGCGACGTACTGGCCAGTGGAGACTACTATTAGCACCTGCGACGTTTGAAGGTTCGCGTTGCAGAATGTGTGCGAGCCGTCATCGCACGGGTTGAAGCGAGTTTCCCGCCGGGCACACGCGTTACTGCACCGGAAGCCGGCTTTTTGCTGTGGGTTGAACTTCCGCCACAGATCAATGCGCTGGAAGTGCACCGTCGCGCACTGGCGCTAGGTATTGGGGTTAGCCCGGGGCCGCTGTTTTCACCTGAAGCGGCGTTACAGAATTTCCTGCGCTTAAATTGCGCGAACCAGCCAACGGCACAGCTGCTCAATGCCGTGGACCAGATTGGCGCGATTTGTCACGCATTGATGGCCTGAGTTTTGTGCAGGGCTCCAGAAACGTCTGCAGCGCTCGCTGCTTACGGCATCTCACTCCGGTTCGTGACGCTTTTTCCTCGGACGGTTTATCGAAGCGCTCAGTTCGTGCAACCGGTTGACGGTTTTAATCGGTGTCGCGGGTTCAGCGGCTGCCAACGCCAGAACCAGGACTTCCAGACAGATCATCGGCGTGCCGTGCACCGGAATCCTTTCCTCCGCCACACTGCGCGGGATGAAGATGGTGCAATCGGCGTGATGCGAAAACAGGGAATTGCGCGATCCCGTCAGTAAAATGATCGAGATATTTAAACGGCGCGCCTCTTCAAGAACTGTTGTGCCTTCCCGGTGCGGACTGCGCTGTACCATCATGATCAGCACATCGCCGGGCTGCAGGTGAATGAGCTGTTCGCTTAACGATGAACCAGTGCGATTCAACACGTAAGCAGGCTTGCCGTAACGGTTGAACAAACGGCTCACGTAGTCTGCCAATAATGCTGAAGCGCCAATACCAAAAATAGCAATGCGCTGAGCGCTGTGTAATAACCCCGTGGCATGCGCGATGGCATCGCGATTTTCGTCATCACACAGCAAATCACATGTCATTCGATAGCTATCGACCACAAAGCCGATACTGGCATTGGTATCCGGTGAGAGTTCATACACGGTTGAGGCAATACGTGCAGAACTGCTCAGCGTCCTGCCAAAAATATGATTCAACACACTTTTGAGTTCTCGTAGGCCCGAAAACCCCAACGCCTGGAGGGTGCGAATCACCGTGGCATCGGACGTACCGGTTAATTGCGCGATCTCCATTGCCGACTTGTCCATCATGGCGGCCCGATGGTGATAAATATACTCAGCAACGATGAGTTGCTGAGGCGTGAGATATTCCCGCCGCGCGTCAAAGCGTTCGGTATACGTATCCTGCTGCTTGCGTTTAGTCGTGGGGCGGGCGTTTTTCACATTCATTCCAAAATATCTGCAGGCGAAATTACCACTGCGCTAAGCGCTGGCGTTGCATGTCCAGTTGGGCCGTTTCGAGCGGAATATACCCTTCTGCGCTGTGCGTCTGGGCGCTGACGATAGCCTGCCCCTCTGATGACAGGGTAAACGCCAGCCACTCCTTTAGTTGTGGGTTCAGCTTTCGACCAGGAGGCAGATCGAAATAGAGGGAAACATAGCTGGATAGCGGGTATTTCCCCTGTCGCACCTGCGTCAAATCCGGCAGCACGAATTCGTCGCTATCATCAGCTGCAAGAGCAACAATTCTTGCCTGTTTCTGGTAATCCACGGCATTAAACCACCCCACAGCACCGAGGCCAAACGGATCATTTGCCACCGCTTCCAGCACCGACTGACGATCGGGTAGCGGCTCATAATGCGGCGGATAGGGATGGTTTTGCAGATGCAGATGACGAAATGCCGTAGCGTACTTGCCATCATCGCGCAGGCCATAAAGATGAATGCGGCGATACTGGAATTCCCCCTTTAAACCCAGTTGAGACCAGAGGCTGATCTCACCCTGTGGGTTGCCGCGAGCAAAAAGCGCTCGCACCTGCGGCATCGTGAGACCTGGCAGCGGGTTACGATGATTGACGTACAGTGCCGGCGGGCTTTTCGCGTTTGCACGCGGTCCATGGCCGGTGTAGCCAACGTGGATACAGGTCGGCGCATAGCCCTTCACCTTCACAAATGCATCCAGTTCATACTGCCAGGGTGAACGTGAAATGGGTGCAACCCAACTGGCATTCGCCGCCAGCGCCATGATGGCCGTTGAGGAACCTTCCATGGTGCAGGCGAATT
Organism: Pantoea sp. GW821-FHT03E06; assembly: GCF_059420725.1. NCBI lineage: Bacteria > Pseudomonadati > Pseudomonadota > Gammaproteobacteria > Enterobacterales > Erwiniaceae > Pantoea > Pantoea sp. GW821-FHT03E06. Next base: position 71,320 of record NZ_JBWKUG010000003.1, on the reverse strand, counting down.
GAATCCCGGGATGCGCCAGCTGGAAATGGTGGCACCAGGGCGTAACCAGTGAGTCCATGCCATCATTGCCAATGATCGGCAGAGTCGTAACCGTTGTATTCATGAGTTTTGTGCCAATAAATGAGTCTGGGAACTGACCAGTTCGTCAGAGAGTGCTGCATAGCGATGCTGCGCGTTGATGATCTTCTGCCCCGCAGGTGAAAGCATAAATTCAGCCAATGCGACCGACGATTGACTGATCAAACCGTCCTGATTTTTGGGCTGGTAGAGATGCAGATAGCGCGTGAGCGGATAGTGGCCACCTTGCATATTTTCCAGCGTCGCATCGAACAGGTTGCCGTTTTCATCTGACACCGGCACTGCACGGATATGCGGGGTTTCACGCCCAGCCTCAGCAATGGCGATAGCCGCTGGCGTGTTCTCCAGTTTGTTGATCAGCGCATCAGTATCACCAACGTACTCACCGTTGCTGCCTGGCTGAAGGTGGCCAAAATGATGCTGGCTGAGGTAAACGCTCAACGGCGCAATATCCGGTAATCGCAGAGGATAAATGCTGCCCGCCTCGGTTTCCTGATACTGCTCCAGTTGCTGCCACGATGAGTAGTCTCCCGGTAAATTACCCCGGGTATAAATCTGGCTAAGCTGCTGAATTGAAATATGAGGCAGTGGATTGGAACTGTGCACGTAGACAGATGCGGAAGCGCTATATTCATCAGCGGTAAGCGGTTTGCAGATGGCAACTTTAAGCATCACAGGCAGGCTATTAAGGAGTTTACGATAGGGCACCGTTTCAAAACTCGTCATCTCGCGCTCAATCAATGCCATTGAAACCCGGCCAGTCATCAGGAATGCAAAAATAGCCGCCTGCCCTAGCTCTGTGGATTGGTAATGCCTCTCTCCTTGATAACTGCTTAACTCCCTGAGTAGTTGATCGGCGAGATCACAGCTGTCCTTACAAGCACCCAGCTTACATACCGACAGTTCGGGCGGGGCAATATCCGGCGTATAAATCATTGAACTCATTACCTGAAATTTCTCAAACAAAGACCAAGGCCCTCTCTGGATTGCCGTTTTGCGATGGCATATACCCTGGCAAAGAGGTCATCCAGCACCATGCGAAATGATTGTCATTCGCATTTTGTTGTTGGAAATCATCATGTAGTAGCACGCTGTAGTAGTCAAACTCTTGAGGCACTACAGTCCGTCAAATTTTGCAGAGCAGGCATGTCCACAAATTCTTTGAGTGAAAATTTAATTTATTTATATCAACGAGTTAAAATATCGAAAAATCATTAATAAATCCCATTTCTGCCATCCGCCTCTGCGCATTTTTACCGTGTTGTTTACTACTACAGGCCTTCATGTTGGAATGAGAATCATTCCTATCAACCACCTTTCAGTAACCCGCTTTTATCTGGCCATCAATGGCACCAGGCACCTTACATGGCGAGATAGGTTGAATTAATAAATCGAAAAAAATTTTTTGAATTAACTGAATGACATCATCACTGGGGAAAAAATGAGTTTCCATAAAATTAAAAAGAAACGCCTGGTTTTAGCCATGGCGGGGCTGCCTTTTATTGCCTTTAGCGCATCAGGAAATGCTGAAACGAATACGCAGACAGAGGCGAATAAAGCGCAAAGCGCCAACGCGAATGCCGATAAATCAATATCACGTGCTAAACCAAGCGCTGAAGGAACCATTGAAGTGACGGCAGCTACCAACAATGCGCCGCCTCAGAGTGGTTTTGCACCCACCTATGCCGACGTCGGTGTTTATCAGGGACGCGATATGCTGGACGTTCCGAATTCAGTGAGCGTGGTTTCCAGTGAAATTATCAAAGCGCAGCAAGGCCAGGGGCTTTACGATGCATTACGCAACGTGGCCGGCGTAGTACGCCAGCAGCAAAGTGGCGTAGCCTACGATCAGCTATCGATTCGAGGTATTAATCTCGATAACCGCGCCAGCTATATGTTTAACGGCGTACTGCCGTTCGATAACAACCTGCCTATTCCCATGGAAGATAAAGAGCGTTTTGAGGTATTAAAAGGCGCCTCCGCACTCTATTACGGCTTCGTTTCCCCAGGCGGCGTCGTCAATATGGTGACAAAACGCGCCGGAAGTACCCCGGTCAGAGCGGTGACATTTTCCACTGATGACAATGGGTCATCACTGGCACACGTCGATCTTGCTGACAGATTTGGTGATGAGAAGAACTTTGGCGTTCGCATCAACGCCATGAGCAATAATATCCATCTGCCCATCGAGGGCGATCACGGGAATAAACGCTTCTTCAGCGCGGCGCTCGACTGGCAGGTCAATGACAAACTTTTGCTCAAATACGATTACGAAAAAGTAAAAGCGCGTATTACCGAACAAGCGGCGATTGCGACACCGACCGCGGTCAATGGCATTGTCACCATGCCTAATATCCCTGACCCGAAAAAATTACTGTCGATGAACGGCAAGGCAACAAAATCAGAGGCTGAAACCCATCTGCTGCAGGCTGAGTATGCCTTCAACTATGACTGGTCAGGAAAGATGACGCTGGGTCAGTCGCGCACCAAGCGCGATCGCTGGTTGTGGGTATTCGACAGCTACAATGCCAATACGGGTAACGGTACCGTTTATGGTGCAGATCAGCCGGGTCAGGACTATCTCAATCAGAACGTGCGCGCGGAGGTAAAAGGAAACTTCTCGACGGGTTCGGTAGAACACCAGCTGCTTGTCGGTGGCAGCCAGAACCGCCTTTATCAGCCAAGTTTTTACACCACCATGTATTCGGCCGCGCAGAACATGTATGACCCTGTCACGGTAACTTCACTGGTGCGCTCACCCAACGGTTCTAAAAACACCTTGCGCGACCGTGGCTTCAATGAACAAACGGTGCGCGATGGCGGCCTGTTCCTGCAGGACTGGATAACGCTGAATGATCAATGGCAGGTGACTGGGGCATTACGCTGGGGACGTTATACCAGCAAGCAACTCGACGCCGACAGTGAGAAAGTCAAAGCACTCACCCCCGCGGTGAGCGTGGTTTATAAAGTCACGCCTGATGTCAGTCTCTATGCAAGCTATGTTGAAGGGCTCGAGTCAGCCGGCACGGCACCCTCCACGGCAGCCAATGCGGGTGAATCACTGAAAGCCGTGGTGAGTAAGCAGAAAGAGATTGGTGTGCGTACCCGTTTAACGGATGGCCTGTTTGCCACGGCAGCCTACTTTGAACTGACTCAACCCTCAGCCAGCACTGGTGATAACGATATTTACTCGATCAATGGTGAGGCTCGTTATCGCGGCGGGGAGTTCTCGCTACAGGGTGATTTGACGGCGAATACCTCCATCACCACGTCATTGATGCTGCTGGACGCGGAGGTGACAAGTTCAACCAATAGCGCGCTGGTCGGTAAAGCCCCGGAGAATACTCCGGAAAAAGCCGCTAACTTCTTTATCAACCACAACCTCGATTTGCTCCCTGGCGTAGCAGTCAATGCAGGTGCTTCTTATGTCGGTAAGCGCCCGGTGAACAGCCTGAACCAGGCGTACGTGAGCAGCTACACGGTGTATAACTTAGGCGCCAGCTATAAAACGCGCCTGGCCAATACCGACGCCACCTTCAGATTCACCGTGAATAACGTCACCGACAAACGTTACTGGAGCGCGGCGGGCAGTGGCCAGCTGGCGGTTGGTATGGCGAGAACCTTTGTCCTTTCCTCTTCGTTCGAATTTTAATGACGTGACGGCAGATGAGCCTTCGTCTGCCGTATTTCCTCTCAGCTGATTAATCACTTATGAAAAAACTCACATCACAACTTATGATGTTCACTCTCCTGTCGCTTCTGCTCACGGTGACAAAAGTGCAAGCCAGAGAAATCACCGATATCTACGGGCGACAGGTTGAGGTGCCGGATAACCCACAACGCGTTTTCTTCGGCGAAAGCCGACTGCTGTTTAGCCTGGCGCTGGTGTATCAGGGCGATCCTTCTGCACGTATCGCAGGCTGGCCCACTGACATGAAATTTTATGACCTACAAAGTTGGCAAGCCTTCACGGCAAAATACCCGGCTTTAATCAGGGTGCCGACCACTGGCACCATCAGCTTCGCTCAGTCCAACGTAGAAAAGATCATCGCATTAAAGCCAGATCTGGCTATTTTGCCTCATTACGCGCGCCAGCAGCCCGGTAGAAGCGAGCTAGAGCGGCAACTTGAGATGGCGAAGATTCCTTATATCTATGTCGATTTCCGCGTGGACCAGCTGAAGAACTCGGTGCCAAGCCTGAAAATACTGGGCACGGTGTTTAACAGTCCGCAGAAGACCGCGCGCTTTATCGCTTTCTATCAGCGCCATCTGCAAGCGGTTGCTGACAGGGTGAAGCAATTACAAAGCGCCAAGCCGAAAGTGATGATCCAACTGCATCTGGGCAAGAAAGAAGTGTGCTGTATAACGGTGGCCCACGGCAGTCTGGCTGATTTACTGGCCTTCAGCGGCGGCGATAATATCGCCACACCTTACATTAAACAGGTGTACGGGCAGATGAATCCAGAGGCGGTGATCAGCGCCGATCCCGATATTTACATCACCACCGGTACCTCTTCAGCGGAGGATAGCCCCGGTATCCAGTTGGGGCCGCAGGTCAATACCCAACAAGCGGAAGCATCGCTGAGAAAACTTCTGTCAGAGGAGCCTTTCCTCTCGCAAATGCGCGCAATTAAACAGGGCAATGCCTTGAGCCTGTGGCATAACTTTTACATCAGTCCGCTTCACGTCGTGGCGGTTGAGGTTTTTGCTAAGATTCTCTATCCGCAAGCATTCAGGGATGTAGACCCGGAATCCACTTTGCAACAGATTTTTGAAGAGTTTCTTGATATGCCTTATCAGGGGGTTTATTGGGCGCAGTTGGAGAAATAATTTGGGCAGACGAATAGCCATCGCGTCAGGTATGGCTATTTGTCTTCGTGAATAGAGCCTATTAGTAAAGTCAGATGGCCGCTCTTGGTTGACGAGCTGCCGAAGTACCTGCTGGCGCCGGAGGTCAGCTCCCTGCTCCACTTTTCGCCCGACCTGCGGCTCAAGGTTCTGTTCACCACGCTGTGGAATATCGGCGCGCGTGGTCCTGACAAGAGGAGACTTTCTGCTGCGCCAGCAGTATCCGTTCTTGCAGCTGTCCACGCTAAAGCAACACGAGGAGAAGGCTGATCACCGCGCCGGCCGCCACGCCGCCGGCACCGTTTCCCACCGCCTGAAGCCACTGTCCGACGCGAAGTACGTGACGCAGCTAGAGATGATGATGACCACCCTGCGCATTCCTCTGGAGAGTAAGAGCGAAAAGACGGGCCTCCCGGCATAGAGTGCAGTTTCAGATATCGGGCAATGAAGCGGTATATTTATTGAAATCGATTGCAGCTAATTCAACACAACATCCGTTGTCAGAATTCCTTTTAAACAAACACTGATATCACTTTTGATGATCAAAAATACCCTTTACCTTTACACCAATACGCCATAAAACTCATCACTTCAGGCGCAACTTTCCGCTCCCCGACCAGATAACGGCGAAGGTGTTTCACAGCGGAGGACTCCGCTGCCACCCACCCATAAAATCGATTATTAATCGCTGCTGCGCTTTGCCACAAAACCTCGTGTTCGGCTTCATTATCATCGTTATCACAAGTGTCCGTCGCGTACTCTGGAACCAACACACGCTCTTTTACCGCTTGCAATAATGCCGTGCCGTGTGGAGCATTCATCCTGTCACGTGGTAACCAGACTATCTCAGCAAACGTATAGTGGCCCAGATCAATGATGTCATCCTCTGAAGGTATCTCCTGAAACACCTGTACCTGGGGTGCTAAAGGCATCTTATCCAGTTGCGCCAAAATCCCCTTTACTGCCGGTAACGCTGTCTCATCGGCAATAATCAACGCCCGTTCTATTTCAGTCGCCGGTTTCCATTCATAACCACCGCTGTCTGCCTTGTGTTCACGGTTAGGCGCAACCATTTGCAGAGGATCGCCGGGCATAGCGTTTAATACCCAGCTTGATGCAGGTCCTTCTGTGCCATGAATGACAAACTCCACTTCCATCTGGCTTTCAGCCGCATTGACGTGACGCAGCGTATAAGTACGAGATATCGGGCGTTGTTCGGGGGGCAGGCCTCTGAATTGCCCCCACCAGTCGGCGTCATCCGTTAAGGATGAGGGGACACCGTTTGAGGAGGGGAAGAGTATTTTGATGCGCTGATCGGGGCCATCCATCTTCATCTTCTCCACCTGGTCACCGGTGAATACACAACTCATCAGTGAAGGCGTCAGCCATCTCTTGTGCAGAAGCGTGACATTGAATACACGGTAACCGGGAACGATGGCCATATTTGTTTTCAACCCAGGCGCTCAGCGCTCATTTTTTGTTTTAGAGATGAACACCAGCCAGCAGGTCAATATCAAGAACAACATTGATGCCCCCCAGGCACCCGTGATCAAACTGCGCTGTCCTGCAAACCACGTGATGAAGGGAACCAACACCGCACTGATCCCATAACCAAGCGTATGGCTGGTCGCTATCAGACCGGCTCCTTTACCGATGGATAGCTGTTGGTTTATCAGTAACTGATAGGCCGGCGTGGCCAACGCGGCACCATAAGAGGTCATCATAATCCCTGCATATAACGCCGGGAAATTGCCTATCATCATTATGGCCAACCCAGCGCTCATCAATAACGCCGCAACAAATATCAGCGGAGTAATGGCCAGGCGCTGCGGTCGCACCACCAGAAATTGTGCCAGTAATGTGCTTACCGCTGCCAGACTAAGTAGCCAGGCCAGATGATGGCTGACGGTATCTGGCTGTTTAATAAAATCACTCAGCAGGGGTGAGAGACCAATCTGCATCAGGCTGATACCGATCGCGAGCAACAGAGCCAAGCACATAATTGGCAGCAATCGGATTTGAAAACGCGCGGATTGGTGTGGAATTACACCAAGAGGGGGATCACCGTATTGACCGCCTATCAGTATCAATGCGAATAAAGGCGCAATTGCCATTAACCATAAAGGCGCCATAGGGCCAAAGCCCAATGTCAATGCGGCCAGAGGGGGGCCCACCAATCTTCCACAACTGATACCGGAACTGATAGTGGCCAGTGCGGCCATTCGCTGCTCCGGCCCCGATCGTTGCATTGCCCAGGTTTGCGCCGCAGGCACCATGCCCGATACGGACAGACCATAAATGACGCGGGAGAGGAGTAAGCCCGCGAGCCCCATACCTGTACCCAGTACTTTTTCTGACATCAGGCCAACCACAGAAGCCAGTACGCCAAAGCTCAACAAATACCCGGCAAGCGACGCCACAACAACATATTTACATCCCCTGACTTCGGACACTCGCCCCCACCAAGGAGAGGCCGGCAGAAAGAGCATAGAACCAAAGAGTAATAAACCCGCCCATGTTGACAGTGTCAGACCGGTCATCTCCACAAGAAGTGGCAGCACGACCAGTAAGCCGTTCTGACCAATTCCCAACAACCCGGCGCTAAGGGCAAGGGGCCAAGAGGATTTTCTTATCACTCTATTGCTAAACAAAACCGAAATTACCGACATTTAATTGTAAATACACCGTTAAATATAGGGAGATATCTGACATAAACTGTATGTAAATATTGCAAAAACAGTTGTCAATGTAAATGGAATACTTATCATAACGATAATCATTATCAGTTGATATGCGAGATTATCTTATGAATCCTATACCCCAGTCGTCGGATGTGGACGTGGCGGCACAGTGCTTTCTTAATGCGCTTTTCCGGGAAACTCGTGACTGGAAGCATGTATCAGAGGCCCTCCCAGGTCATAAAGAACACATTCACCTCCCGCTATCGTCATCTCATTCCCTCTCTTTTCCACTGCGCTATTTTTCTCCAACACAGCATCATCAGTATCAGTTCCCTGCCCTGCTCATCAGCCATTCGTCCCCTGAGGGTGAACCTGTTAACGTCCAGACCTGGGTGTCATTGATCCTGGAAAAACCCGCAATCCGGACGGAATTGAACAGGAACGTCATCAAGCGGTTCCAGCAGCGGGTGCTTGCAAGTCATACCAATACCTGGCAGGCCATCAGACTTCGTCATCGCTGGTCTGATTTACGGTTAAGACCTCTTGCTTTCTCCGACGCTGAACAGGCCCTCCTTGTGGGACATGCATTCCATCCTGCGCCAAAATCGCATGAGCCTTTCAATGACGCTGAGGCACTCCGCTACCTTCCAGAATTTGGGTCTAGATTCCCGTTGCGTTGGTTATCTGTTGAATGCCAGTACATTGCCGGTGAAAGCCTCGGTTTGACACTACGCGCCAGATTACTGCGCATTGCCGCCCAGAATGCGCCGGGCTTGCTGCACCATTTTTCTGATACACACTGGTTGGTACCGATGCACCCCTGGCAGGCACAACATTTGCTGTCGCAATCCTGGTGCCATCAGCTGGTTACTCACGGTGCAGTGTCGGATTTAGGTGAGGCCGGTAGTAGCTGGTTTCCCACCAGTTCATCGCGCTCGCTTTATTCCCCCGCCAGCAACGACATGATCAAGTTTTCGCTTAGCGTTCGTTTGACCAACTCTGTACGGACCTTGTCAGTCAAGGAGGTGAAACGCGGAATGCGTCTTGCTCGCCTTGCTCAGACAGCACGCTGGCAGGCTTTGCAGCTGCAACATCCCACCATGAGGGTTATGCAGGAAGATGGCTGGGCCGGGTTACGGAATGAAGAGGGTGCCATCCAGGAAGAGAGTCTGATGGCACTTCGCGTAAACCTGCTTTTCGACATGCCAGCAACACAAACCAATGTGCTGGTCAGCCTGACCCAGGCTGCGCCTGATGGGGGGGATAGCCTGCTGGCCGCGGCAGTCAGAAGGCTGAGCATCAGACTGGGACTGTCATTAACTCAAGCGGCGCAATGCTGGTTAAACGCCTATTGCGATCACGTGCTGCTTCCCCTGTTCAGCACTGAAGCCAACTTCGGCCTCGTGTTGCTGGCGCATCAGCAAAATATCCTGGTAGAAATGCAGGAAGATCTCCCCATCGGCTTGCTGTATCGAGACTGCCAGGGGAGCGGCTTTACAGACAATGCCAGCGACTGGCTTGCTGACATTGACGAAGCCGACGCAGAAAACCGCTTCAGTCGGGAGCAGGTGCTGCGCTACTTCCCTTACTACCTGTTAGTGAACTCAACCCTTGCCGTCACTGCAGCGCTTGGCGCAGCTGGCTTTGCCACTGAACGGCACCTTATGGATCAGGTCCGCGACAAGCTGACTGCCCTGCGTAACCACGTCATTGATACGCGCACCCTCGATTACGTGCTCGATAGCAAACACTGGAACTGCAAGGGCAACTTCCATTGCTACCTCCACGATCATAACGAAAACACCATCGTCAATCCGGCGGTGATCTATTTCGATTTCCAGAATCCGTTTTACAGGGAGAATGCATGATGCCACAGGCAAATATTGTTCATGTAAATCAGGGGTTTCACTGCACACTTTCGGAACAGGCCTTACCGTTACTGCTCGGGCTGGATAACAGCGCATCTTTACCGCTTGTCACGTCTATTCCGTCCGGTTGGCTTGTCGATGCCGTCGACCAGTTACTGGTTGCTGCACCGTACCTCAATGGTATTCACCTCCCCTGGGAACAGTGGCAACACGAACCTCAGGCGCAGCAACTCTTTGACGCTATCCACGGCGACTACTTCTCACGTGAAACCTTTTGGCAGTTACCACTCTGGCGCTGCGGCGAGCACCGGGTTACCAGCGGCAAGATGCAATTTGAACAGGAACGCCAGCTGTATTATCCCGTGCGTCCGGCTCGTCCAGAAGGCGAGGTATATCGCCGTTACGATCCACAAATTAAGCGAACACTCAGTTTCCGCGTGGCTGATGTCACACAGGACTCCGCGCGCCTGACTCGGTGGATGAACGAACCTCGCGTCAATGCCTTCTGGGAGATGGCCGGGCCGGAGCAAGAAACCTACCTGCGTAAACAGCTCGACTCAGCTTACTGCTATCCGCTGATTGGCTGCTTTGACGATCATCCGTTTGGCTATTTCGAAGTTTACTGGGCAGCCGAGGATCGTATTGGTCGCCATTATCGCTGGCAGCCTTATGATCGCGGTTTGCACATGTTGGTGGGGGAAGAAAGGTGGCGCGGCCCGCACCATATCCGTAGTTGGTTGCGCGGGCTGACACACTATCTTTTTCTCGACGAACCGCGCACCCAACGCGTGGTGGCTGAACCGCGCTACGACAATCATCGTTTGTTCCGCCATCTTCCTGTTGCCGGCTACCACACGCTGAAGGAGTTCGACTTCCCTCACAAACGTTCGCGTTTGGTAATGAGTGAACGCCAGCATTTCTTTACGGAGGTCGGCTTGTGATATGGGAGCAGGTTAATCGCGAGATGATCGCCAAGATTCTCGCTGAACTCGAGTATGAGCATGCGTTGTATGCCATCGAAAAGAGCCCGGACCGCTGGACGATTTCTATTGGCAACGCGTGCTGGGAATTTGCAGCAAGTCGCGGCATCTGGGGGTGGCTTCATATCGATCCAGCCTCGCTCAGTGGCGGTCCAACCGAAGCCGATGCCCTGCTGCATCAGTTGGCCGTTGTACTGGAGATGAACGATGCCCAGACGGCTGAGCATTTAGAGGATCTCTACGCAACGCTGCGCGGTGATTTACAACTGCAGGAAGCGCGCCAGTCGCTGACCGCCGAAGACCTGATCGATTTAGCCCCTGATGAACTGCAATGTCTGCTCGGCGGACATCCTAAGTTCATTTTCAATAAAGGGCGTCGCGGATGGGGAATTGATGCATTGCGTGCCTATGCGCCGGAGTATCGGAACCGTTTCCGTCTGCACTGGATTGCTGTGCGACGCGACAAATTCGTTTGGTGTCACGATGAGGATTGCGATATCTCAGCATTGCTGGCCAGCGCCATGGACGACGCCGAGTTAAATCGCTTTCGTCAATGCTGGCAAGCATTGAGTCTCGACGGGCACTGGATAGCCGTGCCCGTTCATCCTTGGCAGTGGCAGCAAAAAATCGCCATTCATTTCCTGCCTTATCTGGCTCGCCGCGAAATAATTGATCTGGGGGAATTTGGTGACAGCTACCTAGCACAGCAATCTCTCCGAACGCTGACCAATGTAAGCCGCCCGGCGCGTTTTGATATCAAACTGCCGCTGACCATTTATAACACCTCCTGCTATCGCGGCATTCCGGGTAAATACATTGCCACAGGCCCACTCGCGTCAGGCTGGTTAAAGCGGCAATTTGCACAAGATGAAACTCTGCGGGCTTCTGGTGCACAAATCCTGGCAGAACCGGCCGCAGGATATCTGGCGCACGGGAGCTACGCCGCACTAACTGAAGCACCGTATCGCTATCAGGAGATGCTGGGTGTCATCTGGCGAGAAAGCCCCTCCAATTATCTGCAACAGGGCGAACAGGCGGTGCTGATGGCGGCATTGATGGAAACGGATAACGCTGAACGCCCTCTTATCGATGCGTGGATTTCACGCTCTAATTTGAATGCAGAAAGCTGGCTTATCCGAATGTTTGAAGTCGTGGTGATCCCCTTCTATCACCTGATGTGCCGTTATGGCGTTGCGCTGATTGCACATGGGCAGAATGTCACGCTGGTGATGAAAGACAACATTCCGCAGCGCATTCTGCTCAAGGATTTCCAGGGCGACATGCGCCTAGTCGATAAAACTTTCCCGGAGGCGGCATCATTGCCTGAACCCGTCAAAGAGGTGACGGCAAGACTCAGCGCAGACTACCTGATCCATGACTTACAGACCGGGCACTTTGTCACCGTGCTGCGTTTCATCTCCCGTCTCACTCTGCGATCAGGCATCAGTGAAACGCATTTTTACCGGCTTCTGGCGGATGTTCTTCAGCGATATATGGCCCAGCATCCGGCGATGGCCGAACGCTTTGCGCTGTTCGACCTGTTCAGACCGCAAATCATTCGTGTGGTCCTTAATCCGGTAAAACTCACTTTTTCTGAGCATGACCGCGGTAACCGCATGCTGCCAAATTATCTTACCAATCTTGATAACCCCCTCTATCTGGTCACCCGGGAGTCAGAAAAATGAAAACGTACGATTTTATAGGCATAGGCATTGGTCCATTCAACCTGAGCGTTGCTGCACTGGCTGAAGGGCTGGAAGGATTTACCTCCCTTTTTCTCGAACGCAAGCCTCAGTTCGCCTGGCATCCTGGCATGATGGTGCCCGACTGCTCCATGCAAACCAGCTTTCTTAAAGATCTGGTGAGCGCGGTGGAGCCAACAAATCGCTATAGCTTCGTTAACTATCTTGTACAGCGTAAAAAATTCTACCGTTTTCTGACCACCGAACAACGCACAGTGTCCCGCGAGGAGTTTTCTGATTACCTCGCCTGGGCGGCCACACGACTCAGTAATCTGGCATTCAATCAGTCGGTCACCTACGTTAGTTTCAATGATGTGGCTCAACTGTTCACTGTTGAAACCGCTCAGGAACGTTTCCAGGCGCGTCATGTTTGTCTTGGCATTGGTAAACAGGCAAATCTGCCAGGGTGCGTCACAGAGCAAAGCGATCGCTGCTTCCACGCCAGCGAGATGATGCTTCGCCGGCCAGATTTAAGGGGAAAACGCGTCACTATTGTCGGCGGCGGTCAGAGCGGTGCCGATTTATTTCTGAATACCTTCCGAGGCGAATGGGGCCAGCCCGCTGCGCTGAACTGGGTTTCGCGTAGAAATAACTTCAATGCGCTAGACGAAGCCGCCTTTGCCAATGAGTACTTCACCCCGGAATATCTTGAGAGTTTCTCAACCTTGGGTGAAAGCGCTCGCCAGCAGATGCTGAATGAACAAAAAATGACGTCTGACGGCATTACAACGGATTCACTGCTTGCGATCTATCGGGCGATGTACCACCGCTTTGAGGTTTTGCGTGAAAAGCCCTGGGCACATTTAATGCCATCCCGTTCGGTTACCCATATTGCAGAGAATGGGGGTCATCAGCGCCTGACACTTTGCCATCAACTCGATCATGGGGAAGAACAGCTGGCCACCGATGTGGTGATTTTTGCTACAGGTTACCGTCCAGCCCGCCCTGCTTTTCTTGCGCCCATTGCCCATCGATTGCAGCTGGACCCGGATGAAAGCTTCCAGATTAACACCGATTTCACGCTTAACTGGAACGGTCCATCGAACAATCGCCTTTTCGCCGTCAACGTCGGGATGCAAAGCCTGGGCATTGCGGAACCTCAACTCAGCCTGATGGCCTGGCGTGCCGCACGCATTCTCAATCGCGCGCATCCGGATGAACCCTTCGAGCTGGCTACCACTCCTGGCGTAATCCAATGGCGCACACAGCAGCCAGAGGTAAATGGTCAGGATCGTCAACGACCCGTTAATTCAGTTCAATGTTGAACACTTCATCGGAAAAAAATAACAAATGAAACAGCCGTATCTCTGGGTTTTAAAACCATGTTTGCTGGCGATGCTCTCTTCCGGCGCCTGGGCTGAAGAGCCTAATGAAGACCAGCTGGTCGTCTCCGCCAGCCGCGCCCATCGCAGCGTTGCGGAAATGGCGCAGACCACGTGGATAATTGAGCAGGCTGAAATCGAGCAGCAGGTTCAGGGTGGTAAAGAGTTGAAAGAAGTGCTGGCGCAACTCATTCCTGGCATGGACGTCAGCAGTCAGGGCCGAACCAACTACGGTATGAACATGCGTGGTCGTTCCATGATGGTAATGGTAGACGGTGTCCGCCTAAACTCATCACGCAGCGACAGCCGCCAGCTTGATTCCATCGCTCCCTTCAACATTGAGCGTATTGAGGTGATTTCCGGCGCGACCTCACTCTACGGCGGCGGCAGCACCGGTGGCCTGATTAACATCGTCACCAAAAAAGGCCAGGCAGGCACCGAAGTGGAGTTGCAAACCGGTACCAAGAGCGGCTTTAACAGCCATAACGATCATGATGAGAATATCGCTGCGGCCGTGAGCGGAGGTAACGACAAGGCCTCCGGTCGTGTGTCCGTGGCTTATCAGCGTTATGGCGGCTGGTATGATGGCAAAGGCGATGAGGTGATCATCGATAATACCCAGACCGGGCTGCAGTATTCGGACCGTCTGGATCTGATGGGCACCGGAACGCTGAACATCGATGAAAACCAGCAGTTGCAGCTCACCACGCAATATTTCAAAAGTGAATCGGATGGTAAGCACGGGCTGTATCTGGGCGAGAACTTCTCGGCGGTGACCGGTTCGGGTAACGCCTATAACGCTGGAAATCTCAACTCCGATCGCCTGCCCGGCACTGAACGCCACCTGATAAACCTGCAGTACTCTAACACTTATTTTCTCGGCCAGGATTTAGTAGCGCAGATTTACTATCGTGATGAAAACCTGACTTTCTACCCCTTCCCCACTCTCAGCGGTGGTCGGGTAACCAGTATTGGCGCGTCAGAGCAGAAGACGGATTTCTACGGCGGTAAGCTGACTATAAACAGCAAGCCCGTTGATTCGCTTTCGCTGACGTATGGTGTCGATGCTGAGCACGAAACTTTCGATGCCAATCAGCAGTTCTTTGACCTGAACACTGCGGCGCAGAGTGGCGGGATGACGCTGGAAAACGCCTATAACGTTGGCCGATATCCGGGCTACAGCATCACCAACCTTGCGCCTTTCCTGCAGTCCAGCTATGACATTGATGCCATCACGCTAAGCGGCGGTGTGCGTTATCAGTACACGAAAAACAAAGTGGATGATTTTGTTGGCTACGCCCAGCAGCAGGCCATAGCCACTGGTATTGCAACATCGGCTGACGCCGTACCGGGTGGCTCAACCAATTACAATAATCTGCTGTTAAACGCGGGGATCCTGGGCCGCATTACCGAGCGCCAGCAGGTTTGGTTTAACTTCTCACAGGGCTTTGAAATTCCGGATCTGGCGAAATATTACGGCTCAGGTACCTACCAGTTGGAGAACGGGCATTACAAACTGACCAACAGCGTTAACGTGAATAACTCTAAACTGGACGGCATTAAAGTTGATGCCTACGAGCTCGGCTGGCGCTTCACCGGTGATAATCTGCGTACACAGCTGGCGGCTTACTATTCACTTTCAGACAAAACCATCAGCATCAATAAAACCGACATGACCATTAATCTGGACGACGATAAGCGACGAATTTATGGCGTTGAGGGTCAGGTCGATTATTTCTTCAGTGACAGTGAATGGAGCAGTGGCTCGAATTTCAACATCATCAAATCAGAAACGCGCGTCGACGGAAAATGGGAGAAGCTGACTATCGACAGCGCCAGCCCGTCTAAATTCAGTGCCTGGCTGAACTGGGCACCGGGCGACTGGAATCTGCGCGTACAGAGCACGCAAACCTTCGATGTTTCCGATGCTGATGGCAAGAAAATTAATGGCTATAACACCGTTGATTTCCTGGGGAGTTACGCACTGCCGGTTGGAAAACTCAGCTTTAGCGTCGAGAACCTGCTGGACAAGGATTACACCACTGCGTGGGGACAACGCGCACCGGGGTTGTACAGCCCGACCTATGGTGATGCCGGACTCTATACTTATAAAGGACGCGGCAGGACTTTTGGCCTGAATTATTCGGTCGTGTTCTGATCATCTACTGGCATCTGCTCAGGCAGATGCCAGTAGATGAATAGGTAGAGTCAAGTAAGCTAAAGATACTGAAGATTTAAGCCCGTCATATTTGTGACTTAGCGTATTGCTTTAACTTCTATCCCCTCCTTTATGAGTGACCCTGACCCGAAATCCTGCTCCATTCAGAAACAGAATTCCGGCATGATATTCACTTCCCCGAGCGGAGTTTGTGCCGATGGAAAAGTCACGATTCACCGAAGAGCAGGTTGTGCTGAGCAGGGTACGCCCGTGCCCGAAGTCTGTCGCAAGCTGGGCATCTAAGACGCCAAGTTTTACACCTGGCGAAAAAAAGTACGGCGGGATTTCGCTTTCAAAACTCAAGCAAATGCGGCAGCTCGAGGAAGAAAACCTTCGCCTTAAAAAGCTGGTTGCCGACCTGAGCCTCGACAAGGCCATGCTGCAGGACTTGCTGGCAAAAAAGTGCCGAAGTTGCCGCGCAGGTAGTGACCGTTAACCGGCGCACCGTTTTCTTCCTGCCAGGCGATCAGGTCCACGGTCACAAGATATTTAAACTGCTGATAAAAAAATAATTATGTTTGTACGCCCTTTGATTGTTACTCCTAAACGCTGATGTCGTGCGTAACAACTCACCGATGTCGTCTCTGAACTAGCCTTAAATCTCCACAGGCTCAGCTCAGGATGCAGACTTTATGTTGGTGACTATGACAGATAAAGATCTATACCGGCTCGACATCATTCAGCGCGTTCACGACCACACTTTGCTGCAGCGTGAAGCTGCCCGCCTTCTCGAACTTACCGTAAGCACGGCGCGTCTTGTCTAAAGAGCCCTTGTAATACTGAAAATACCAATGACTGCACTTTAAGTGCCGCTTTACAGATTACGCACTTAACCGAATATTACTGTTACAGCCATAGCTAAAACCTGCTGAGTCTTAACTGAATTTTCAGACATTTCCGCCGATAAGTGTTGAGGGCATACTTTGTGCCAATCCTTGTTGACCAGGAGAGATAATGTTTCGAAATTTATTCGGTAAACAGTCCGCCGCAGAGCAGACGCAGCCATATATCGCTGAAGAGCAAGTCAATAAAGCGCTATATGTGGACCACAGTGATACCATTCTGCTGAAATGTGTTGTGAGCCTCAGTCAGAAAGGATTTTGGTATGTTGAGGCTCCGGTTCTTGGAAGTGACGCGCCTGTATTTTTTTCACCTGAAGCCCGCCAGCTTTTGTCATTACCTCTTCAAAGGGCACTAGGACTGACGTCACTTACACAGATGGTACATCCTGATTCCAGAGATGATTTTAGACGCTTAATAAATTATACGCTCAACCACGGCGATGTTAATAAACCGTTGCGATGCCTCTTCAAAACTGACGCAAATGATTTTCAGTGGTTTCGCATAAGTGCATCATACTGTCAGGAGTTTACGCCGCCACGTCTCGTGGCAGTTATGGAAAATATTGAAGAAGAAACCGCTCAGTCTCGCCTTTTTGAAATTGTTTCCACGCGCTTTGACCTATCTCGGGAAATGCTCAATGATGGACTCTGGGACCTAGACATCATTGGCGGAAATCCGCTGAACCCTGACAACGTATTCTGGTGGTCACCGCAGTTCAGAAAGCTGCTTGGCTTTGAAACTATTGAAGAATTTCCAGATGTGATGGATAGTTGGGCGTCACGCCTTCATCCGGATGACAAACAAACTGCACTCGATGCTTTCGTCAGCCACCTAATGGATTTCAGCGGTAAAACCGGTTTTGATATTGAATATCGTCTTAGATTGCGCAGCGGTGAATACCGGTGGTTTCAGGCTCGAGGCCAGACTAAACGTGCATCTGATGGTACGCCTCTGCGTGCGGTAGGCGCGCTTATTGATATCCAGGGCCGTAAGGATCGGTTGCTCCACGAGGAAAGCGAGGGCAGGCGAAATATTCAGACAGCCGAAACTGCAAAAGAAATTGCCGAGCTGGTTTCTGAAAACGCAAGTATAGCGGCGCAGATTAAGCTCATTTCATTGAACGCCAGTATTGAAGCCGCAAGAGCAGGTGTACATGGCCGAGGGTTTTCCGTTATCGCCAGTGCTATCAGGGGGCTGGCGGAAAGAACGGCAGATATTACAGGACAGATTTCTCGTCTTCAAATGCGAATAAGGAATTTTGCCAGCAGTACAGAAAATCCTCACAAGCATTGAGCATGCATCAACGTTTTTCCTGGCTGACTCAACATCTATTCCGGAGTAAAGCCTGTCTCTGGATTAATGTGGCCAAAGCTTGACCGCGGCCATATGAAATTAACCCCCAGAACGTCTTACATTCCTAAATGCGAGCGTGTTCTGGGACTCCTTTATCATTTTTAACCGAATATTATTACCTTTTCATATTTGTCGGCCTGTGTCATATAGCAGACATGCTCTCTATGAGTGGAAAGCTAACTTTTATAATGCAGAGAAATTTTTCTTCAAAATTCAAGAAAACGCATTATATAAACATTTTCATCTGGGTGCTTTTTGGTAATCATTCCAAGTAATGAGTCCCATTTATTACTGGTCATGCGGCATCTGCTCCCTATAATCTGGGCGGACATAGAAAACGTCTATTCATGCGATTGATACTATCCCCTATCATGGCCACACTGCCCGAACCTTGGATTGCTGCAGGAGGATTGGTCCGATTACTACGCCGACTATGAGGACTTGTCAGCGGTACGGCAGCAAGTAGACTAGTCAAAGCACTACCCATCCGAAAACCTCAATTGCAAAGATCGGCAAGTCTGTTTTTGTGTTTCACAATGTGATTTTCGCTTGAGCTTTACCGGTAACACTCTATGTTAATGAGGAGGCTTAAATCACACATATGGAAGGAAGGTTAACTATGGCAAAGTGTAATATATTTAAAGTAATCGAATTGTCTGCAATTCTTGTCTTCGCGTTAGTTTTGATTTATTTTGTCGCAACCGGAATATTTTCATCTCTTGGTATAGATCATTCATGGCCATATCCTAGCAAGTAAATGAGGTCGGCCCCAGGGAAAACAATTATTTCTTGACTATAAAAATAATAAACCTTCATTCCGCTGTCTCTTAAAAAGGGTTGATTCGCATAAATCGACCGTATAAGCAAACGTGAACCGCTGTATATTTCCATAAGGAGAAACCCTCTTACTATCATTAACCCCATGACACTCATTTTTTTAAAAATATAAAAATGATCTCTCACCTGCAATGATAGCCTGATGAAATTACTCCCCTGAGATTTGCATTGCTTTATTCTGTTAATATTTAACTGATTTGGCAGCAATGGATGCGTTGTTAGTTATAATCAGCCTTGGCAGTCGAATGTTAGAAAAATTTCAGCATGTTTAATCTAAATATCTCAACTGAAGTTCCATGCAGTTAAAGTAAAAACTGACTGATTTTGGGTCAGTAAAAGCAATAATACCTGAACCTTTGAACCTTGATTATGGGGACGATTTTTTAAGTCACTTCACTCAATGATCCATACCCACTAGAGGTTGGTGAGAGGCATACATGAAAATATGATAATATCATGTACGTTCAAATGCTTAATCTAAAACTGAAAGCTAGCAATGAGCGGATAGTAAAATTTCAGTTTAGTGTGCGAATGAAGCTGCAGAAGTTAGCCATAACCTCTGATGCTCTTCTTCCTCGGGCAGACCTAGAAATCCATGCCAATGATAAAGTTCTTAATAATTTTCATCTATCTCATCCTTTTTGAATATGAAGCTTATGAAAGTTGATAACGAGTTGTTACTTTCTTTACAAG
The DNA here is from genome assembly GCF_059420725.1 of Pantoea sp. GW821-FHT03E06. Taxonomy (NCBI): domain Bacteria; kingdom Pseudomonadati; phylum Pseudomonadota; class Gammaproteobacteria; order Enterobacterales; family Erwiniaceae; genus Pantoea; species Pantoea sp. GW821-FHT03E06. The sequence continues at coordinate 51,857 of NZ_JBWKUG010000003.1, read as the reverse complement.
GTGATAACTATAATCAATTATTTACACGATGTGCTAGTACATCTGAAGAAACTTTCAAGCCTGTTTGAAAAATATATTATTTATAAATAGTTAAAGCTTGGTAAAACTACGTCGATAAGCTCTGTTGCAATATTTAACATTTACATCAGGGTTCATATGACTATTACACAGCGTTTGTTGCTGGTATTTTTTTTACTGGCATTATCACTTCTCGCGATTGTTTCCGTTTCACTCTCGGTAATCTCAGGCTTCCAGTCTCGCTTTGAATATGTTCAGGCCAATGCAATTCCCAGCATCAAGGATCTCAATAAATCAATTAGTTACACTAATCAGTTAGGCATTGCACTCTACCGCCATCAGACCGCTTCAGGTAGTCAAGACCAGAACCAGGCTGAGGAAAGGATAAAAGATCTGCTGAATACGTTAAAGTCGCTTACGGATTATTACATGGAAAACGATATCTCCAGTGATGAAGATAAAGCGATGACCGAGCAGGCTTTTCATAACATTGATGCGGTTCGTGAGGCCTTACCGGCTTTTTTATACGCCTCAAAAAGCCAAGACAATACGCTTTCTCTGGCTTTACTAAAAGGTGAAAATGGGGTGGGCGCCGCAACACGTAAAATGGAGTCAGAGTTCACGAAGCAAATTGATTTGAATATAAAAATTGGTGCTGGTTTAAGAGAAATCAACAAGAAAATCTACACACAGACTGTTTGGATGATGAGCGGAGTGTCAGTGTTAGTCATCATCGGTCTCGGTATATTTTCTACCAGTATTATCCTTGGCATTAAGCGTAGTTTGAATAGTATGACCAATACTATGACTGATGTTAGCAATAACCTTGATCTTACTCTAGTAGCTCCAGTACTTAGAAATGATGAAATCGGTCAAACCGCATCAGCATTTAACAACTTGTTGATAAAAGTCTCGGCAACACTTTTGTCTGTTAACCATGCGGCACAATCAGTCAGCACAGGCTCCACCCAGATAGCTGCAGGGAACGAAGACTTATCATCACGTACTGAGCAGCAGGCAGCTTCGCTAGAGCAAACCTCAGCAAGTATGGCCACTTTAAGTGATACCGTTCGTCAGAATGCTGATGGTGCAGTTCAGGCCAGTGAGCTAGCGAATAATGCTAACGATTTATCCCAGCGAAACGGGAGTGCAGTCAGTCAGATGCTGGAAACAATGTTAGAAATACGTGGAAGTTCCTCAAAAATTTCCGAAATTACAGGTTTGATTGAAGGGATTGCATTCCAGACCAACATACTTGCGCTTAACGCTGCGGTAGAGGCCGCGCGCGCTGGTGAGCATGGTAGAGGATTTGCAGTCGTTGCTTCTGAGGTTCGTAATCTGGCCCAGCGCTCCTCAACTGCTGCTCGCGAGATAAACGAGCTTATTTCAGTTTCCGTTGCTCAAGTCGAACAGGGTCTTGAGCAGGCAACGCACGTGGGTAATAATACAGAAAATGTCAGTAATGCTATCCAGCAGGTTGCCGATCTGGTTAATGAAATTGCTGCAGCAACCTCTGAACAAAGCAAAGGCATAGAGCAGGTTCATCTTGCCATTGGACAGATGGACGAAGTCACACAGCAGAACGCTTCCTTGGTTGAAGAAGCTTCCTCTGCATCTAAGTCTTTGCAGGAGCAGGCTGAAACCTTGTCGAGGCTGGTTTCTACGTTCATTTTAAACGAATCCACAGCTCAGGTTGGTGTAGCAGTTAACGCACAGAAAGCCAGAACGTTACAACTTCAAAAGAATACTCCGTTAATTGCTCCAGAGGTGAGTAAGGCAAACTGGGAAAGCTTTTAGTTCTTAACTTTCTAACCATCGATTTACCCAACGAAAGCGCTATTTAATCAGCGCTTTCACTTTTTACGCTTGGCTGTAAGTCTCAGAATATCAAATGTCTGTGAAAAATATTTGGCATGTAAAAATCTAAATATAAAACACAAGTCTCCATTTCCAAAATATTTCACAGCTCAACTTGTTATTACAATGGTTTAACATTACTTAGCGTGGCTGAGGAGGAGCATGGATTTTTTAGGTCCATTAGTTACTTATGGCCTACTCTGATAAAAGTCAGGTCCATTTTTAAATGGTCTTGCCAACAATTTGAAGCCATTACATCCTCCCTTAGTATGAAAAACCTCGATTCCACTGATAGATACCTCAATTTGCAATCAATGCTGTTCATACAAAAGAATATTTATATCAAAGCTCTTGTCAGGAGAAAAAGCAGTACCAATTAAAACCAGATTTTCGAACATCATCACTTTTTTTTAGAAAGAAAGTTACTCAGAATTAGTATCATAAATTACCTAAATTTGAATTTTTTTTATTCCTTGCTAATGTTTATTAGTGTTCATAACTAAAGTTTTATAAATATTTTTTATTCACTCTCGTCAGGAGTTAACATGGTCACACATCGTGGTGGAGCAGGTAATTTCGCTGAGAATCATGAAAGAGCAGTTGAGGCTGGCCGAAAAGGCGGCCGCGTAAGTGGTGGTAACTTTAGGAATGATCCGGCTCGCGCCGTCGAGGCAGGGCGTAAAGGAGGAACCATCAGTAAACGCAAGCCGTTGTCACAAGATCATTTAGAATAAATAAATTTTTTTAAAAGCCGCTTGCAGCGGCTTTCTTTAATCTTTGTAACTTTCTCTTGCTAGTAGTCATTATATTCTCAACAAAGTTATCCCAACTCTGTCTGCTGATGTTAAAATTAGGTGTGCCAGATTATTGGATTACGTAACCAGCAACCTTAGTATCCCCTTCTCAGTTGTATAAGCAGCAGATCCGTTTATGTCTTGATTTCTAACGCGCTGAAACTTTTCATGCATACAGATTTAACCATACGGTAATCGATTTTTTTACAGATACTACGCGGAAGTAGTCAGTAGCACTGAAGAACGAGCACATGTATACCTCGCATGCTCCCCAGAGAAACAAGCAGCCATGACCCTGAGTTCAACGCGTCCGCAGTATACAAATATGGCTTAAACCTTGAATGTCTCCACCATTCCGCGCTGTGCCTGTTCTGAAAGTGACTGTTAGGCGAATGAGGATTCTTCCATCAGAGCTGCATTATTCTGCGTTCCCCCGTCGATCTGGCTGACGGCAATGCTGACCTGAGAGATGCCCTGCATCTGTTAGGATGAAGCCAGCGAAATATTATCCATGGCCTCGGCCAGTTCGCCCACCATACCGACAATTTTCAGTATGCTGCACCTGCACCTGCACCTGCGACCACACCGCTATCAACAACACTTACTGCCTCCGTCATCAGTTGCATGATGTCATGCGCGGCATTAGCACTACGCAGCGCAAGCGTCCTGTCAAAGCTGCCACTGTAAGCCCGAGTATATAGGGGTGGAATTAATTTCTGATGCGATTTAAGCGCGGGAAAAGCGGAGGGTTTCGTACCTGACAGGGTCTCCGGCCTGTACACGCCTGCGCGCGACCGGTGAGGATCTCTTCTTAGTCGTGTTCCGGCCAGAGCTGGACTAAGTCCTTTGGCGTCAGTTCTTCTCGTCGTTCAGGCCTGCCCCGGCTCGTGTAAGCTCTTCAGCCAGCATCTGGCTTCGGATATTTCTGTAAGCCGCTTATCGCTGCTGCCAGTCTCAGCCATGCGTCCGAGTTCGGAAATAAGCGAATGCACGCTTATTTCTCTTTCGCCCGGAGCAAGACTCAGTGCCGCTTCGTCAATAATGACGCGCCTTTTCCCGTATTGTTGAATAGACAAATTTATTACCTCTGTTTTACGTTGATGACAGCCTCACGCCACACTTTTGACACCGCTGAATAAAGCCCCCGAAGGATGTTCTGAAAAACCACTATTCCGCAATGATTTATTTTGATTACAAGGCTACGAGTGCGTTAAAAACTATCGTTTCAGACTTTCTGAATGTTTATTCAGCGTCTCATCATGTCCGTTGCCGGTCCGGTTTGAGAAATGGCGGCTGGCTGCTATGGTGCCCGTGACAATCTGTGGCAATACGGAGCCTGAAATGCTTACAACAATAATTTACCGGAGCCACCTCGCTAATGAGGTACCCGTCAGCGTTCTGCCGGGCATGGTGGAGAAGGCCAGCCTGCTGAACGCCCGACATCAGGTCACGGGGATCCTACTCTTTAACGGCACACACTTCTTTCAGATTCTGGAGGGGCCGGAGGAAGGCGTACTGGACATTTACGGCCGCATCTGCGCCGACCGGCGCCACCACAACGTGGTTGAGCTGATGCGCGACTATTCACCGTCGCGCCGCTTTGGCAACCACGGCATGGAGCTGTTCGACCTGCGCCATCACGACAGCGGCAGCGTGCTGCAGGCGGTGCTTGACCGCGGCACGTCTAAATATCGTCTGACCTATGACGACCGCGGCCTGCAGTTCCTGCGAACCTTCGTGGAAGCACGTGAGAAAGAAAACTACTTTGAGGTCCTGCCCGCCGACTACTGGGACTTCGTGCCGGATGACAATGGGTCACCGGCTGCGGCAGCGGGCGTTACCTTCCGCCCGGTGGTCGATCCGCTCGGCCGTAAGGTCACGGCCCTTGAGGCCCTGCCCGATGACGCGCCGGCGGGGCTCTCCGGCGAGGCGCTGTACGAGCATAATCTCGATGCGGTCATCGGAGCGCTGCACAGGGCCGGCAGGGCATGCCCTGACGACATCATGCTGTACCTCAGCATTCTGCCTATGACGCTGGTTTATGTTCCGGACGCCGTCAGCCGGCTCGTCAGCGCCATTGACAGCGCCGGAATGGTGCCGCAGCAGATCATACTGGGTGTTAGCGAGACGGAGGTCATTTCTCAGCTGGAAGCATTTTCTCAGGCGGTGCGCCAGCTGAAGCAGGCCGGCATCAGCCTGTCCATCGATAACTTTGGTGACGGCTCAGCCGGACTGTCGCTGCTGGCGCACGTGCAGCCTGACCGCGTGCGCATCGGCGCCGGGATCGTTCGCAATATTCACCGCAGCGGCCCCCGTCAGGCGGTAGTACACGCCGTGCTGCGCTGCTGTTCGGCGCTGGAAATTAACGTGATCGCGGCGGGCATTGAGCAGCCGGAGGAGTGGATGTGGCTGGAGGCGGCGGGGGTCACTGATTTTCAGGGCGCGCTGTTCACCGCTGAAGGCGCGGCCGTCGCCTGGCCGGAAACACGGGAAGCCGTCTGAGGCACGGGAACAGAAAGGGGCCCGTGGGCCCCGGATGATTAACAGGCTGCGGCACGCTGAGGCGGGTGCTGCGCGGCCATAACGGCCGCCGGCGCTTTAGCCCTTTCCTGCCGCAGCGTTCTGCCGCGGTTGGCCTTTTCAAGCCAGGTGCGGAAATGCGTCGTCATGACCGCCGCGTGCTGCGCGTCCGGCGTGCGGTAAATCAGCAACCGGCTTTTGGTCTGGTTTGTGCAGTCGATGGCATAAATCTCGATGCCGGCGTCGCGCTGCTCGCTTTCAATTGCTGTGAAATGCATCTGAGGCCAGCGGTTCACCTTCAGCATAAACTCACCTAAAATCATTTTTTTTACCTCTTATTGTTTTAAAACCGGTACTCTCTTCACTGGTCCGCCCAGTGTAGAACTGGTTGCAAACTCTGCAAGTGGCCAACAAGACATTAAGCGTAAAGGTTTCGTAATCCCCCTGTTTTCAGCGACGGAGGTACCTCCAGCATGCGCCAGCGGGAGATGTCCGGCAATCCGCCGGCAGGCTATCGCTGCAACAGGGTTTAACGCACAGGAGACGCAGCAATGCTTAGCTAACACAGGCTTACTCAAATCGCCGGTAATCCGGAAAATCATGACGCAGAGGCCGTGGCGATGGCGCAGGAACTCCTGCAGCTGCGTCGCACGCTGGGAATGCCCTGGGCCGTGGTACAGCCGCTGGGCGAACTTTACGTTGAGGACTGGAATGCGGCCATGATCTGGCCGGCGAGCCTGGCGGAGCGCGGCGACGTCTGCCTGTATCGCCTGGAGAAGCCTTAACCGGTGGCGGAGCCCGCACCTCCAGCAGCAAAGCAGCGCGGACGCAGCAAGAAAATGTCCGCGCAGGAGTGAGGCACCGTCAGAGCAGGATACCTCCCTCCCTGGCAGCGTTACCGTGGCGCGTATTTACACTGCGGTGAAAAAGTTTTATGCGGACAGATTACCCGTTCATGTCCAGGCCAGGTGGCTGTGGTAAGCTCTGCGCCCGAAACCTGCTGCCGGATAACCCCATGAAAAATGACTTTGAAGAAAAAATGGCCGACATCATGATTGGCGAGGCCGTAACAGCGCTGCTGGATGAGGACGTGGCCATCAGCTGGGCTGTCCTGACAGACCGCCTGCGCGCGGCGATTGAGCATGAAACGGATGAAGACCGCGTTCGCGCGGGCCTGCGCGCTATCGAAGAGGTCCGGCGGGAAATGCACATTCGCGCCGATGAGAAGACCGGGGTCGCCAGCGCTGACAATCTGTCATCGCAGAAGCTTCACTGAAGTCACCCGGGCCGCCGCTGTATCTGCTGCGGCGCCTTTCAGTTATACTGTACACTTATCCACCTTACGGACGGAGGTCATATGAACGATGACACCACCGCCGAAGATATCTACGCCGTTATCGGAACGGTCGTGGCGCGCCTTCTTAAGCCGGACCAGTACCTCACCCTGCACGAAATCACCAGCGCCTTGCACAGCATGGGCGAGTCGGCTGGCGCTGCCGCATTGCGCGAAAATTGCGAACGCGCGGTCAGACTCCTGGCTCAGCAGATGCACTGACCTTCAGATTTATCCCGTTATGACGCGTTTCCCTCGCGCAATAACTGTGGCGCGCCACACTGTTAAAAGTGAAATCTTTTAAACCGGGAGGTGCCTGTGAAAGTCTGGATTGCCGTAACCCTCGCCGCCGCAGTCACCTGCTCCTTGTGGGCTTCGCAGGGAGGATTCGACTCTCCGCCTGCGCTGAATGCCGCGCAGGCTGCGCAGCACAATTAATCTCATAAGGCTTCATCGTCGGGCGTTTTACCCACCACGATTTCCAGCGCGCTGCGCAGCACGTCAAGCTCGTCCATGTCTGAGGTGCTTTCGAGCTCGGCAATCAGGTAAAGGATGATCGCTTTGCTGGTCACCTTTTTACCGTGGATAACGATATCGCGGATGACAGCGTCCAGCACGGCGGTTTCAGCGGCCAGTGCGTCGCCGCCGCTGCGGAAGTGCTGGATGATGTATGCTTCAGAAGTGTTAAGTTTCTCATTAACTTGCATGATGTTATCCGTCAGGCCCTGCGGGCTAATGTGGCCAGGCAAATGCCTGAAATAAAAACGGCCACCCTCCGGTAGCCGCGTCCTGCGGGCGTCCTGCCACTATCCGCTATAAACGGAAATCTCAGCTGAGGCTCAGTGCTTACGACCACTGTCAGGTGAGAGCTCATCATTAAAAGCCAGTATTGCTGCATCACGAGTGTTACTTAATCGTGGAAGAGTAGCTTCAACTTCCTGAATAGCCATCATTACTGCTTCCCGTCGCTCAGCATCCTGTTCAGTTTGAGTCATGGACTTAAGCACGCCAATCAGCCTTACAGTGCTGATGTCATCGTCGCCATCAAGCATAGCTATGACAGCATCTCCTAAAACAGCGTCAACGAGTCTTTCTGGTTTACTTCTTTGCATACCCGCGCCTTATGGTGCCTGTCCTCCGGACAAAGTGCCGGTCGCCCAGTCCGGACGGCCCTTGTATGCATGCTGCGGGGCGTTTCACCTGGAAATTAAAACTTAACGCTCGAACAACATACCGATAAGCGTCTGATAATGACGCTCTTCTTCCTGACTTGATGCCGCTTCAAGGCGGTGTAACAGCTTGGTGCAGATGGCCTTACGGTTGAGGTTCTTGCCCGAGCGCAGGATTTCGCCGACAATCTGCCCAAGGGTTTCCTGTTGGGTCGGCGCCGACGCCTTGCTGAAGTAGTGTGCAATGTCGCTCGCGGCATCCGGTAATTTCGTGACATTCTGACGCATGGTGAACCCCTCAATGGTTAAAATGTAGTCGACTCTGTCTGTCCATAAAGTTATACAATCAAATCAAACTTGTACAGCAATTGTGATGCTGTACAAGTTATCTTTTTTTTGCAAAAAGTGCTAGCCGTTACTAAACAGTAGCTTACGTGAGTATCAGCGCGCGAATGATGAATGCGATAATAAAAGGGTTGTACAGCATTAAGAAAGCTATGGCTGGCCTGCGTGTTGCGAGAGACGCTGGAAAGAGGTCCGCCCGGTTTTTGTCCCGAACGGGCGTAAACCCTTCAGTGAACTGAGCCCTGACCCGCTCCGGTAACCCATCTGAGCTCGTCACGGTTCCCTGAAGCTGGCATGAACCCGCGGAGCCAGTGTTTCGCCTCTCTTATCTGCACGCAGCGCGCAGGATTTTCCTCGATGGCAGCCATCTCAGCCAGCGCCCTTACAAGCGAGTCAACAGTAATATCCGCATTATTTAGCGCCAGATGAATCACAGCTTCGCCAATAATCAGCTGATTTTCGTTGTGATAATAATCAGGCATGCTCCACTCTCCATCAGCCTTATTACGGTATTTCAGTGTAGCGGTTTAATGAGCTGAAGTACGGTCCGGAATGGTTATTTTCAGCGTAGCGCTTCCTTAATGCGAAATAAATTCAGTCCCGTTAAGAAAAAAACGCCTTAAATTCATAATACTGACAGATTATCAGGGATAAAGTTCAGAAAACACTGAATAAACCTTATGTGGTCCCTGAAATCGTTTTCATCTTTAAAAGTTAAAGTCATATGGGATTTAATCTCAGGAATGGATTTAACACGATTTGAAAATATTGCAGGCCTTCTTAGAGAGATATTGCCTGTAGAAATGCGCAGCGGGCTAGAAAAAATCATGCGATAATTCGTTATAATTAATCTCCGCCGACCCCAGGGGAATTAGGTAATATTAATTTCCTAATTGAGATCGCCGGGATAAAATTTCACCGCCGGTGCGAATCTGTTTGCCTTAATTAAATTTCAGGTTTAGGGCCCCGGCGGCTGATAAGTCCGCCCTTACGGCCAGCCACGCGTGCGCGACCGGGGCGGTGTTTGAAGTTGCCTCCGCTGGCTGTACCGCCTTTGTTGCCCGTCCGGAGAGGCGCGTGCCGGGTCGGCCGCGAAGTTTCCGGCACCACTGCGCCTTACTGTTGTCATGATATCTTTCTCCAGATAAAAAAATGTCCTTTGTATCAGGCAGTGAAATCCTGCAGGTCTGGCTGATACTCACTGTCCGCCGCGCACATTTTTTCGTAGATACGACGGTGGACACGTGCTGCAGGACGCCTTAATCTGAAATGCTGGCGTTATGAGCCCCCCGGCTTGCTACTCCGGCGATATACGCAGGTTGTGTGGGCTGAACGGCGCGTGACATCCCTCCGGTGGAGAGTTGTTCTGCAGCCGCGTCGTTCCGCATACGTATTATTTCTGCGCAGCGTTAAGGGGGTGCGTACTGATGACAACCCGTCGTCTCAGGTGGCTTCCTGGCTCGGCGCCCCAGCAGAAGGCGGCCCAGTGACCGCAGAACGCCAGCCAGCTGCGCACCGGGTGCAGGCAGCCCGATTCGCCTGTGCCGTCCCACACGTATACGTAGTGCTCCGGGTCGCGCAGCGCCCAGGCAACCATCCCTTCCCACATCACTTTTGCCGCGTTGGTCTGCGCGCTGTCGGTAATGATGATCGACCAGCGATGACGAAAATGGCAGAAAAACCGGCGCGCCAGGCCGTGCACCGCCACCTCGTGCTGCGGCTGGCGGGTGCGCCATACCATGACCTGTATGCAGGCGCGCTCCGGCGAGGTAAAGTCTTCGGCTTCTTCCAGCCTCACTGCATATGCGGTCTCCGGCTCTGGCTCCTGCGTTATAAGCCTGAACTGTCGCTCTGCTCTGTTCTGCCATAGGGTGTAGCCGAACGGCGTCACAAACCCGGGCAGCGTAAACGGCTCCACGTCGCGGGAAAGAAATGCGCGGGTGTCGGCCCGGTTGGTGTCTTCCGGATTCAGTACCTAACTGAAGCAGGTATCGGGCAGGGTAATGGGCATGCTGTCGTCCGCCGGTATTTTTCTGTTCACTGAGCCTCCCCTTATAACCGGAGCGTTAATTTTATCGCTGAATTGTCTGCAATAACTGGTGGCGCTGTTTAAAGGATGGTGCACCGGTGGATTACTGCTGTACACGCGCCGGTACATCGGTTACTTTGCGCCCGACCTCATTCTTTATGCACGGGTATTTCATGCGACAGGACGGACTACCGCCGGAAAAAGATGCCGGGCTGACTGGCTACTTCAGCCAGGTCACCCACCCCGGCCAGATTGCGCTGCTGGGACGAATCACCGTCGATATCCTGCGTCAGGAACGGCGTCTGACGCGCACAGCGCTTTGCCTTAAGCTGATTGCGCGCCTGGACTGTACCGGCGATGAGGCCGAGGCGGCACACCTTACGGCGCTGCTCCGGATGCTGTTTAATCGCTGAATCCGGAGCGGAGTGCCGGCGCGGCACCGGTTAAGGATTGTCCGTCGAAAGAAGAGAGCGGCAAACGTAATGCCGTGCTGTCCCGCTGTAAATACACCGTCCGCAGATGGCGGTTACAGATAAACCAGACTTCGTCGCGGTCGTTGGAAAGAATGAAATAGGCGTCAGACGTTTCCGACGGGTTAAAGCACCCCAGCGCCCGGTAGGCCGTCGTTAGGCTGAACCCGCTCAGCAGCGGCAATGGCCGCGGGCCGCCCGGCAGCTCTTCTACCCTGAGATACATACCCTCTTCCATCCACAGCATGGCCACCTCCGCAGCGCATCTTCATTCTTCTGTAAAAGTACGGCGCCGGGTACCTCCCGGTGATTCAGGAGGGCTATCATCTGAATTGCGCCTTTGTTTCTGCTATACCTGTGTAGCCTGGCCCTGTCGTATAAAGGGATTCACCATATTAAGAGCATAACTGCTAGTCAGCTTTTATTACTAACGTCAGGCTAATGTCCACTACTTGCGAACAGCGGACATTCATTTTAAGATTTTGTATTCAATTTCATTTTGCGTTGCATCACCAGTCTTGTCATAAGAGTTGAATTCTGCTCAGCCCCTTCCCTTATGTAGCGTAGCAAAGTGTCCGATTAAACAGCAGCCTATAAGTATCCCCACACCCTATTGCCACTGACCTTATACCCTGAAGGCCTCAACCATTCCGCGCAGCGCGTGTGCCTGCTCAGACAGTGACTGTGAGGCAGACGAGGATTCCTCAACCAGCGCGGCGTTAGTCTGGGTTACACCATCCATCTGACTGACGGCAATGCTGACCTGGGATATACCCTGCATCTGTTCGGATGAAGCCAGTGAAATGTTATCCATGGCCTCAGCCAGCTCGCCCACCATACCGACAATTTTCATTATACTGTGCCCTGCATCTGCGGCTGCGACCACGCCGCTGTCAACAACACTTACTGCCTCCGCCATCAGTTGTTTGATGTCATGCGCGGCATTCGCACTGCGCTTTGCAAGCGTCCTGACTTCACCCGCCACCACGGCAAATCCCCGCCCTTCTTCACCTGCCCGGGCGGCCTCCACTGCAGCGTTTAAGGCCAGAATGTTTGTCTGGAAGGCGATACTTTCAATTACGGATGTGATATCTCGCACCTTCGCAGCGCTAACAGATATGGCATTCATTGTGTCTGACACGCGCTGTACATCTGTACCGCCTGAACGGGCAACTTGCGCTGCTTCACGGGCTGAACCCGCTGTCTGCTGTGCACCCGCAGTATTACTTTTCACTGTAGCGGTAAGCTGCTCCATGCTGGCGGCCGTTTCCTGCAGCGCGGCCGCCTGCTGCTCGGTGCGGGAAGAGAGTTCGGTATTACCCTGCGAAATTTCATCCGCAGCAAGCGCCACGGAGCTGGCGGAATCCTTTATCTGAGAAATAAGCCTCCGCAGGTTTGCCTGCATACCATCCAGTGAAGCCAACAGGCTTGTTTTATCATTACCTCGCAGAATTACCTGACTCGTCAAGTCGCCAGAAGCAATTGCTGCTGCGAGTATCTCAGCATCTTTTGGTTCCCCGCCTAACTGGCGCATCAACGTCCTGACTATCATAAAAATGGTCAGAAGAGAGAACAGGACTGAAAGAGTCGTGAGTGAGAGAAGTAAAACGGAAGCCTCACGTACAGATGCGCTATTAACTGCTACCGTATCCCGGCTAAGCTTATTCTGTACATCGGTAAGCCCATCCAGGGCATCGGACAGAGCCTTCTGAGCCGGGCGCGCCGTATTCAGCAGATAGTCAGCGGCTATTTCTGACTGGCCATTGTCCATCCCCATTTTTCCTGCAACTGTCAGTGTATTCAGAGCGACACTGTCTGAGGACAGAATACGGTCTAACGCTGATTTTCCTTCAGGGGAATCGTTATGCATCATGCTGGCAACCAGTTGTTCGCGTTCCTGAAGATACTTTTCATGTAAATCACTGACCTTTTGCCATTCATTTTTCTCCTGCTTAGGGTCTCTGAGAAGAACGATGTCTCTGACTGAAACTGCCATGTTATTAACTGCAGCACGCATGTTCAGGACAAGCGTAAGGCGCCTCATTTTGTAATTTACCGTATCGTCCATGCCTTGCCGGGATTCCCTGAGCGCGTGCAGAGACAGGCCGGTACAGATTAAAAAGCAGACAACCAAAAAACCGTAGCCTGAGAAAAGACGAACCGATATTTTCATTTTTTTTCCTTGTGGGCGGGAGAACAACTTCTTTATCGGCATGGAGCCAGATACTAGTAGCTTTGATGAGTTACGAACTGTTACTACCTCTCTCAGCACAGTTGCTTGTTTGCGAGGCCGCCCGGCTACCGTGAGGGCACGGCGCTTATGCCCGCCGTTGCCGGCGCGCAGTAGAGGAGACGGCCATAATGCGGAGCGCAGCGACAGCCTTTTTACGTGCGTCAGCACGGGAAAGGCCGCACGGGGTCGGCTCCCTTCAGCAGCGTTCCTCCCTTGCGGCCAGAATGGTGTCGGCGCAGTGTCGCAGGAAATACCAGCTGAGACTGACGTCTGCATCGAGCGTGGCGTCGGCCAGCGCGATCGTGGCCAGCACCTCCCCGTGCGTCAGCTCCGGCGCCACGTCGTCGAAGTCATCGGATACCCACAGGTGCACCACGCAGGGCGTATCTGGCGCAAAGCGCTGCAGCTGTTCGGCCAGCTGGCCAGTTGTATGAGGTTGATTCATGGTCACTCCGGTTTGCAGGTTGCACGGCATCAGCGCCGTGACGTCACGCCAGCCGGGCCAGTGCGCAGTACGCAGGGTCGAGGGACGAAGCCGCACGCGCCGCCGGAGCGGACTGAATGTCCCGCGACCGGCGGGGAACGGGTGAGTTACGAGGCGAAGCCTACCTTTCGGACGAAGCGGCCCGGCTAAGGTGAAGTCACGGCGCCGCCCGACGGCAGGGAGGGAGGTTGCATGCACTTTTTAAGGGAGCAATCAGGCACCCTTTATGACGGCGCTCATGAAACGCTGCCGGCAGCCGAAGATATGATGTACACACCCGATAATTGCGGAACACAACAAATGGCCAGAGCCCTTCCCCCGACCTACCTCCCGTTTTCACCTCCCTGCCTGGCAGAAAAGCTCCGTGAAATCGCTGATTTGCTGGAGCAACGCAGCACCTTAATCCGTACAGCGGAGCGCCACTACACTACCGGCAGCCACGGTGAGCCGGTAACTGTTATTCACATTGAGGTACGGGATTAGTCTGAATGAAGTTTTAAACAGCGACAGCGAGGGTGAATCCTGCTGACTGACCATTTCACGGCTGCAGTCAAAATAACCAGAGTATCGAAAAAGTGCCTTTCTCTGACCGGCTGCTTTGAGCGAAAGGCGGACGTTAGTTTTTCAGGCCTGTTTGTACACAATCGGCCTGAGTACTGAAATATCCCAATAAGCTGCACAAAGAGTGTTACGCAAAGCTCTTTATTATCAAGAGGCGTGAAAGTCTTTTTAAAATGGCCTTCTGTGATTTTCAAACTGCACTGATGACCCGAAGAAACCGACGTCAGAACGTGCTGCACAGACTCACGAACATTCAGGTTGCGTATGAAAGAATTATGGAAGCGTGGCATCCTTCAGTAAGCCATTTACCAACAGGGTAAAAACCTGAATCGCTTTTGGTAATGCATGCTGCGGATCTTCGCTGGCGGCCACCCATTGAGCGGCGTTCAGTGCGGCACCGTTTAACAGCCAGGCGGTGGCATCTACATCTACCGGTTGGATTAAGCCGCGCTCAATCAGTTCTGAAATGCTTTCGCGAGTGGCGTCGAGGCAGTTATTCTGACTCGGCCATTTTGTAGGATCTCCAAGAAAAGCCGGCCCATCAAGCAGAACGATGCGCCGGACTTCTTCATCCAGCGCCATCCTGATATAGGCTATCCCTTCAGCCAGAAGCTTTTGCTGGTCATCACCGGAATGTGCCGCTGCACTTTTGGCGCTTCGAGCCATTTCAGAATCAATCTGAGTAACCACCGCGGCAAGTAACCCTTTTTTATCCCCAAAATTATGGTACAGAGCCCCGCGCGTCAGGCCCACGCTGGCGGTCAAATCATCCATCGATGCTGCTGCAAATCCTTTTTCGGCGAAGGCTTTTCGTGCGGCCGCAATCAACTTTGTGCGGGTTTCTTCCATCATTTCGGCGCGGCGTTTGGCAGACATCCGGACTCCTTGCAATATACGCAGCGTATGAAGTTTGACATACGCGGCGTATGTGTGATTAAGTTTACATACGCCGCGTATATTAATTCATTTATTTATGCCGTGCACCCGCTGGCGCACATTCAAAGAAAGGATACGTTATGAACCAACCGAAACCCGTTTTCCCTGCAAATCGCCACGCTCTTTATGAGAAGCATGGTTATTCTGCCGCGATCCGCTCTGGTGATTTACTGTTTGTTTCCGGTCAGGTGGGTAGCCGGGAAGACGGTACACCTGAACCCAACTTTGCAACGCAGGTAGAGCGTGCCTTCGATAATCTTAAGGCCACACTTACCGCTGCAGGATGTACGTTTGATGATCTTATCGATGTGACAACCTTTCATACCGACCCTGAGAATCAATTTCCAACCATTATGCAGGTGAAACAAACCGTTTTCCCGGAGCCCCCGTATCCGAACTGGACAGCCGTGGGTGTTAACTGGCTGGCGGGCTTTGATTTTGAGATAAAAGTTATCGCCCGAATTCCTATACATCAGGAATGAAAACTCCACACACAGATATCAGGAGAACCGATATCTGTGTGTAAATTTGCAAACAGGTCAACTATGTCTGCTTCTGGCACACTGCGGACTTCAATATTTTGATGCAACTTCAAAACTAAATCAGTCCGGCATCCCCATTTTATTCGTTTTGCGCCGATAAGTTCAGTATTGGAGGTTAGGTATTATCTTCTCAACTCAATGTTCTCCACATGTAACCAGTTAGATAACTAGAAAGAACTCTTTAGCCATCCAATTCCCAGCAAAATAATCTCAATGCGTTTTTTAATGTGCTCTGCAATGATCCTTCGATCCTCCATTCCTGACGGCCGACTATGTGGCAATAAAGCACCAAAAACAACATCCATGAGTAAACCCGCCAAAACTTCGACATCCTCAAGATGCAGGCCGCGCTCACCGGCTGTTTTAAGTAACCATTCCATCAGCAATTCCCGAGATTTCACTGCTTTCGTTTCGTAAAGGTAATCAGAAAGCTCGGGAAAAAGAATTGATTCTCGTGTCATCAACCGCAGGATCGCTTCGCGTTCCAGTTTTTCATCGTTGCTGATATCGAGTCGGAAAATACGGAACAGGCTCTCCTCGACGGAGCACTGTTCATCAACCGGCCTGGGCAGGTCGAGTAACAAATGGCGGTATTCACTGATCACTGCAGCAAATAACGCTTTTTTATCACTGAATATCTCATAAAGGGTGCGTTTGGATATTTTGGCGCGCCGGGCGACTTCAGCTGTGCTGGTTTCTGCGAAGCCCAACTCCACGAACGCCCGATAAGCGTTTTCTATGATGGCCTGACGGCGCTGTGTATCGTCCAGAATTCTTGGTCGGCCGCGCGTAGGTGAGGACGAGGAGTCATTCAATTTCATCTTTGATTACACAATCCAGTCAGCATTTTGTAATTATGGTACTTGATAAGTACCATAAATTTGGCGAAGATATTTTCATCGATGCACATAGTGTACCTTCATCCCGGATGATTATTTTATGAAATCCTCATTGGAAAATTATCACTCTTCCGCCCTGCGAGACCCTGTGATTTTAGCGGTACTTGAAGAGATGAATGCACGCCGCAAACGTCCAGATGCATCAGCGTTTGAGGGGCCGGGCGCGCCTGATCCTGAGCTGTTTGCTGATTACGGCTTTTCAATCCACCCTGAACAGGGAGACCTGATTTACCTGCTGTGTCGCGCGATGAAAGCCACGCGCGTGGTTGATTTTGCTACGTCAGTTGGCATGTCGGCGATCTATTTTGCTGCCGCCATGCGGGACAATGGCGGTGGGCAGGTGGTGGGAGCAGAACTGGTCTCTGCTAAAGCTGCCACGGCTTACCGCAATCTGGCCGCTGCAGGACTGGACAGTTATGTCGACATCCGAATTGGCGATGCCCGCGAGACACTGAAAGATGTGGATGGCCCGGTGGATTTTGTACTTATTGATGGCTGGCCATTGGCTGAAGGCCCAACGCTGGCCAGACAAATTATTGAAATCATGGCACCGCAATTACGCGTGGGTGGCTACGTGCTCAACGATAATGCTGAGCCTGATTTTCTCGACTATATCCGCGACCCTGCCAACGGTTTCATATCCGTGACGTTGCCCATCAAGCGGGGCACTGAACTGGCAGTGAAGATCGCATGACAGGCTTCATCTTGATCATAAAGCGTGCATTTTTCACTAATCTGTCTGAAGTAAGGGATGTTGGAATTGACGATGTTCAGCCGTAGACGTTTCATTGAGGCCGGTATCGGTTTAAGCGCGCTAGCGCTCGTGATGCCTGCCATCGCTGGTGCCGCGACAGTCGATGATGCTCAGTTAAGCGCGGGTGCTGGCCGTTCAAACATCACGCTAACCGATCTGTTTCCGATCGATGACTTCACCGCAGAGCATGACCCACTCAATACGCGCGTTTTACTGATAGAGAAGGGGCGTGATCGGCAGGCTATTGTGGTTGTCGATATAACGTCTCTGACGGAGGCGGTGATTACTCAGATGAAAGCTGTGGTGTCTGAAATCACTGGCGTAAAAGCTGAGTGCATTATTATTACAGCCAGTCACTCGTTCTCTACTCCACACATTTTTACCGGCGATCAGCAGATGCCCAAAACTCACGCAGTGCTTGAGGCATTTAAAAAAGCATTACGCCGCGCGACTCAGCAGGCGATGGACACATTGCAACCGGCCATTATCGGCATGGGCAACGGCATCAGCCTTATTGGTGTTAATCGCGATATCTCCACGCCTTATGGTTGGTGGTTGGGTGCAGACGACACGGGGTTTTCGGACCCTCACGTCGGGGTGGTAACAATCAACACGCTGAATAATCAGCCGCTTGCCATTCTCATCAACTATGCGGTTCAGCCCGCCGTGATGGATGCGTCTCAGACTGCAAACGGTGGGCGTTTAGTGAGTGCCGACCTTGCGGGTGCTGTCAGTCATTATGTGGAGCGTCATTTCGGAGACACCGCAGTGGCGTTTTATCTGGTCGGGTGTGCGGGCGACCAGGTGCCAAATTTTCAGGCAAGCCGCCATGTCGTCCATGCTGATGGCAGCGTTGGTCGTACGGATGAGCATGAAAAAGGCTTCGTGCAGCTGGCGTTACTGGGGCAAAAACTTGGTGAAGAGGTGGTCCGAATTGCTCAGAGCATCAAACCTGAACCTGCCAATGTATATCGAATTGAACGCCATCTGATTGCGTTAAAAGGAGTGAAATTTAGCCCACACAATGCAGCGACAGGTCCGGTTACCACTTTTGATTATGTGCCCAGCACGCCGGTTACCTTGCCTGTTGTACTCCTGCAGTGGGGGAGCATTGTCATGGTCGGTGTCCAGCCTGAACTCTCCGCTATTCTCGGTGAACGTATCCGTGCCGCTTCTCCCTTTGCTCAGACGTTTGTCATAACGATGGTTGATGGAGCAGCAAAATACTTGCCAGATATCTCCGGTTATCAAAGATTGACTTACGAAGCACGCTCATCGCCCTTTGCGCCTGGTGAAGGTGAACATGCCGTGCAAGCCATCGTCAGTTTGTTGAACCATTTGCAGGCATTGTCGGCGTAACATTTTTAAGGAATTCGATATGTCAGATATGTCACGAAGAACATTTATGGTTGCCGGCACCGCACTGGCTGGCGCGCTTTCTGCCACGGTGCTCCCAAGGGCTGCCGATGCAGCAAACAAAAACGGCTTTATGGCGGCGGCAGTCAGCGATGACAAAGACAGAACGCCGAAAGGACCTGGCCTGCAGCGTGTTTATGCGCTGTGTGAAGTCACGGGTGGCGGCGAGAAAGTTTACGGTATTGCAGCTGAGTATGATGCGGACATTGATCCTCAAAGTTTACGGAAGGATACCTATAAAGCCGGGGTGGTTCCTGCCGCAGAGGGGTTCTTTGCCGGTATGCCGAATGAACCAGATAAAAATGATACACAAGCTGCCCCCGTGATGCGGGCGGTCAACGCCATTTATACCAATACGCAACCGGCTCTTTTAGCCAGCCAATCCAGCGTGACCGGCCAATTTGTGATTATTGAATTCAGCCATGACGCAGATCTCAGCCTGCCTACCACCGACAGCGACAAAGTTTCACTTATTCAGGTGAAAAACGTCAAAACTCTGGGGGGACAAAGCTATGCAGCCAGCAACACTGTCTGGTCAAACAGTGACGGGCAGAGAACCAATACTGTTATACGCGGGGTGGATGACTGGGAGCAGAGTCACTGGTGGTGGGATGATGCGCGCTCGGCATGGCTCGAATACAGCATTTACTTACCTAAATCTTTCCTGCAGCCCGGCGGCGAAAACAAGTCTTACCCTCTGCTGCTGGCGATCACGCACTCCGGCACCAGTTACGACGGGACTTGTGCTCAGACGCTGACCGAACAGTGCATCGCTTCAATCTGGAGTCAGCCTGAAGAACAGGAAAAGCGTGAATGTGTGATCATCACGCCACGCTATGAACGCACCACCATGAATGATTACTGGGAGCACACCAGTGATGTTGAAAACACCTGGCGACTGGTTCAGTCACTGCTGAGCAATACCTGGGATTATGGTAATCCCAATCTTGAGGATCGCCGGGATAAGGTGCTGAAAATCGATGCTTCCAGAGTCTACTGCACCGGATGGTCCATGGGCGCAATGACCTCTCTGTGGCTGATGGCCAGACATCCAGAAACCTTTGCGGCCGGACTGATCATCGCTGGCCAGCAGCGTCCTAAAGATGTCCTCACGCTAGCCGATCAAAACCTGCTGATCATTACGGGCTCGGAAGACAATAAAGCAACACCATGGAATGAAAAATGTGTGCCTTTCTGGGAAAAGGCGGGAGCAAAAGTCACTCGTCCTGGTGAGCAGTTGGATCCTGCTCTTATCTTCCCGATAAACCGTCAGCAAAGTTTAAATAATCAGGTCAAAAAGTACTTAGATGAAAAGGCGAATATTACGTTTCTGACCTTTAAAGGTATTGATCACATGGCTTCTGCGCGTAAATTCTTTTACATCCAGACCGCAAGAGAATGGTTATTCAGTCAGAAGAAAAGATGAGAATTTAAGGTTAACAAAACGCTTTACATAAAAGGCCTTACACTCCTTAAGAGGGGCCTTTTTTCTTTTTCTGCATAATATTTTTACAAGTGTTTTATTAGCGGTTGTTGCAATCGCTGGCACAATCTAAAAAGCATAAGTTATTAGGCCAGATTGTATTCACCTTTGATGAAAGACGTCTATGTCTGTTTCTCAAGACAATTATGTCCGCTCCTGGCACGAAGCGGACGAGGTAACGGTCCGCTATGAGCGAAAAGCGGACCTTCGTGATTGGCAGCTTGGTGATTTAGTAGTATGAATATTTGTTAATCATTTGGGAGCAGATCATCTATCTTATTTCATGAGCTTATTCAAAACGCTCAGCCAAACATGCGTAGCATCCCTGTTTCGCATTGTGTATATGGATATAGCTAATCTGCGGGTCGGCAAAGAAAATCTCTATGAGATTTTCTACAGATTGGCCCTCGCAAATATCTGCCTTTCTTAGAAAGTGTTTTTCGTTATATGCCCGTAATGAAAGGACTCTGCCATTTATAACTTCAGGTAATTCGTTGATATAAATTCCTTGCTCGGTACATCCCTCCCTTATATATATTGCATTAGAGCCGCGATAGGGTGTATCAGCTGGCTGATAAATGTGGTTGATAAGCAGAGCGGTTTCGCCAACAGGTATATCGCATAATGAGATTCTGTCAGGATAACCGGGGTAACTAGTGACAGTTTGTCTTACTGCTCCGTATCTTCCCAGATAGCCATCGCTACGCCCAAAAAGATGAGTAAACTGCTCGGCTCTAAGGCCAGAAATTCTATATTTCATGATGCCTCCAGTGGTATCAGCATCACCTTAGTGGTTTTTCTAAGAAGAAACTCGCTGTTTCCGGTCAGGGAAATATTGGTTATTGACGAGTATAAAATTTTCGCATGATGAGCCGCTCCCCTGTGATCAACACAGATTGTTGTTAGCTACTTCAGCTCTTGGCACGTAGCGGACCATCGGACTGAACTGAAGGTCCGCTGCGAGCGAAAGCAGGCGTAGTTTTCAATTACTGATTCTGTTATTTAATATCCTAACGCACGATTGCCTTGCTCATATTGATACCCGTTACTCCAAAACCGCTGCTCTCGTATACATGGAAAGCACGGGCATTATCTCCAGCTACGCGAAGTCTAATCTCTTTAAAACCCTTATCCTGAAGATCCTCTTCAAAAGCGCGAAGAGCCTGTTTACCCAATCCCTCTCCCTGAAGTGAATTAAAAATATGAAAATCATAGATAAATACTGTGCGCATTGCCGCATCTGGTTTGTACCAGAGATAGCCTACGTGCCTCTCAAATACAGCTAATTTCGCGAAAATGGACAGTAAAATTTGTCCGTGCGTATTCACTCCTTCCGCGAGCAATTTTGATATTTCCTGCCTGGCCATCGTTAGAGAATCACTTCTAGACATTCTATAATTTGACGCTATCTCAATGGCATAATCAGGAATGAAATATTCAAGATAAGCAGAGTACTCTTCTTCTGTCATTGAGCGAAACGAGACCATCTTTTAATCCTTATTGAGGAAGTCATACAGACAGAAAGGACCATACTAATAGCGCCAATAGCAATGTAACGTCAAATTATTCGTTTATGGAATAACAACACTCCCGATCGATTACATGAAAGTGATACTCAATGTCCGCTACTGGCACAAAGCGGGCAGTTTGACTATTACAAAGGTCCGCTATGAGCGAGGAGCGGACATTGATAATTCACCACACCCCTTTTGGCGAGAGGATAGCTGTTGTGAATAATGGCTTAATCCATATCCTGCCAGTGCAGCGATAGAAACACTGGCAGGGCCCTCTGCTCACAGGCCGTGATGTTCTTATCATCGCCTTAACGCAGTTTTTCCAGCAGCTGCTCTGCGCCTTTGTCCACTCCGGTCTCTGCCGCGCTCATTGAGCCAAACGTTGCACCCACGTTCATGGCGTTAGGATACTGCTCCGCCACGTAGGCCAGCAGCAGCTCGCCGGTCGCGGCATCTTTTACCTCCACGGCATAGTTAACGTACCCGCTCATCAGGCCGCGGCCGCCGCGCACTGACTGAACGATGTTATAAGGTCCGCCGGCGAGGTCGAATTTTGTGAAGGTGCCCACAACCTGAGGCGTGGTGTCCGCTCCGGTGAGCGTCAGCTTAAGACGGAGGCAAGGGGCTCTTCCGGCATGGGTATTAACAGTAAACTTCTTCGCCAGCACTTCGGTAAACTTCTTCTGCATGTAGTCTGCCAGATTGCGCCTGTCCTCCTGAGGCAGGTCGTTAAACTGCGCGTCGCTGCCGCCGTAGATTTCGACGGGGTCGATGATAATGCTCCGGTATTTACTCCAGTCAACCGGAGTGGTGTAGCGGAAAGGGATGCGGTCGCTGTCATCAGTCGTATTGGGGGTCATCCGGGATGTGGTTTCAATGCCGGAATATTTTACCGGGGAGGTGGATGAACATCCCGCGGTGGCAACGACGGCGGTCAGGATCAGCGCGCGGGACAGGTTTCTGAAAAGACGGGGCATGAATATTTCTCCGGTTACTTTTTATATAATGAACTGTACGGTGTAGTTATTATGGATTATCATGACCCTGTCAAGAAAATGTTTCAGTTCGTGTCCGTAAATTTCAGCTCAGGAGCGTGGCATGTTTTCCATTTACCCGGGATTTCCAGCGACAGGCTTCACAAACGAGACCTGTCCTCAGCAGGTGATTTCCCGGGCACAGAGGGAAGACGCGCCCGCATTCGTAAATCAGGGGAAAACAGAAAGTGCTGTTTTTACCTGGAGTCTGCCGCTCCGCTATTCCGGCTTTCCGGTCCGGCGGAGGCTGATAAGAATGATGCTGACGCTGCAGAAATGCGGTGAAGCCGGAAGCCAGCGCCGCTGGGAGGCTTTTACGCCGGCGGCTGACTATGTCCGGAGCGTCATTGATACGGCAATGCTCCGCGGAGAGTTGCGCTGTCGGCCCTCCGGCGAAATGGCACACGCCTACCTGATGCTGACCTGGGAGTTACGGAGCGTTATGGCCGGTGTTCAGCAGGATAAAGTGCTGCTGCGCAAAGAGGTCCGGCGAAGAACAGCTGATTTTCTGAGCCAGTATGGGACGGAGGCACGGGTATGAAGGTATTACTGCTCAGGCCATTCTGGCGCTTGTCTTTATTGCCGGCTGGATTCTGAGCGCGTCTGATGCCGGATTTGCCTGATGGAAGGCTGGCTGGTAGCGGAGTCGCTGGGAAATACGCCGCCGCGTCAGTGGATTGTGTATGGCTTCATGCTGACCGCCCTGACGTACGCCCTGCTGAGAACCGCCGGCAACCTCAGGGAGATGTACCGCCTGCGCCGGCTCGGGAAGCGACGGGCCAGGTACTATGCCGTCAGGGTGTGGGGGACCTCATCAGAACCGCTGCAGGTAGTCCTCGTGGCGGAATGCCTTGTCACTGACGCGCTGTGTGCGCTGCTTCTGCGGGCGCTCCACAACGTCACTCTCTGGTGAGAACAGCTTTGGCGGGATAAGTTTATACGGAAGCGTAAGCCATAGCGCTAAAACGGGAATTTAAAAGAGGGCCTCAACGTGATTGAGAAACTGTCAGAGATTAACGGGAATGTCTCCTGGATGGACTGGAGCATGATAAGCATCCTGATTTTATTTGGCACCCTGGTCATAACCGTCATGATTATGTGGTGGCGCGTCATCAGTAACATTGCTCAAGTCGTCCACATCCGGCGCGTTAAGGCCCGCCGCGAACGGAAATATGCCGAAGGTGCCTGGGGTGTTCGCCAGAACTCGCTGATGACGCTGCTTATTGCTGAGACCCTGGTGGCTCTGGCCATCAGCGCCCTTATTGTCCTCGTGCTGACAGGGGCGTCATTCTGACTTCGCTCAGGCGGAGTGGGTGAAAGGCCCGCCGGAGGGCGGGCTGGAGAGATTCAGATGTGGCTGCCGATGGTAAGACACCCGGAAAGCATCAGCACGGCCATACCGGTCACGAGACTGTAAACAAAACGCATGTCAGATCCTCAGAATAAAGAAACGCAGCCGCTCAGCACAAACGACCCCACGGCAACAGCGGCCACCACTAAAAAACGATTAAGCATTAACGCACCTCGCTCATATATAAACTGTACGTATCAGTTTATATATGAATTAAAAACAGTCAAGCGAATATGCTGAATCTTAAGGGCGGAGGTCGCTCTGTCAACGCGGTGACGCGCCAGCCATGAAAACCTCTACGGCACTTTGCACCATAGCGACGATATCCCCACGGGTGTAAACCGGCATATCGTGCCGGAGAAAGAGCTCGTCCGCTTCGGCCTTCACCAGCGCAGAAAACTGTTTCGCACGCAGGTCGGGGCGTGCAGGCTGCAGGTCACCAGCTTCAATATGCTGCTCCATCAGCGCCGACAGGGCGTTCATGCTTTCCCGGACGCCGGACTCGTAGAAAATATCACCAATGCCGGAATGCCCCGCCTCGCCGATGACCATGCGGTAGAGCTGAAGTCCCTTCCAGTCCGACGTCATGGCGCCCAGCATGCCTTCACCAAATCGCTGCAGCCTCTCAGGCAGGGGGAGATGACGGCTGTCCTGACTGTAAAGATCGTCCGCAGCACGCGTCAGAAAGTTGGTGCCGTAGGCCCTGACGACGGCGTCAAGAAGGCTTTCCTTGGAACTGAAGTAGTTATAGAGCGTGGCCTTGGAGCACTCTGCCGTTCTGGCCACTCCTTCCATTGAGGCTCGTTCGTACCCCTGCTCGAGAAAGACTTTCGTTGCAGCATTCAGGATGTCAGTTCGTTTCTTTTCAGTCAGTGTTCGCATGTGGTTTCTCCCTGTAAACAAGCCAATATTAACAGAACCACACGGTTCATTAAAGGCGCGCATTTTTAGTTTCAGCATCCAAATTGCTGACTTTGAACAGCTGCCTCATAGTTAATGGAATGCAGACTTACAAACGTCTGCTTCTGGCCCAGAGCCGACATGCGCGCGTGGCAACGTCCGCTTTGAGCTCACCGCGATAGGCGGACGTCAAATTATGGCGACAGGTAGGTTCTGCCACAATAAACTAACAACCCTGCCACCAACTTACGCCTCAGGCGGTAAATGGTGGATGACCACGACCTCGGAATCCATCTCTATGCGCGGGTAGTGCTCACGCATCTTTTCCAGCAGTTCGGCATCCGGCCAATCCGTGCTTTTCCCAAGTTTGGCAGCGACGTCAGAAAGCGGCATCCTTTCAACGCGCGTGACCCACACCATGACCGTGTCGGAGGCATCCCGCACGTTTACGTAAAGCATCGGGCCCGGCACAATTTCGCGCTCCCGCCAGCGGATGGTATGAAGTTTCCTGCCTGCGCGAACGTCCGGCAGCAGACGTGGCACGATCTCAAGATTCTGCAATGACATTACCTCCGGCGAAAAAAAGGCTCCCCGCAGCGGGAGCCTTCAGCACATACAGCAGCAGTATCAGTGTATACCCCTGGTGAGGCACACTACCGTTATCGGCTTTCTCAGCGGGCACATAAGCGCAGCCGGTATCTTTTTTCCTGGTACCTGACATGCGTCACGTTTTTAACATAAAAGCGCTGTTGCGAATCGCTTACGCCCACTTCATACCTTGATGGTGTAGCGGACAAAATCCTCCAGAACAGCCAACCGATCGTAGAGCGCTCGAGTTGGATTGGATTCACGAGTGATCCAGTAAACTTTCGCCCATGATTTTTCCGTAGCTTCGTCCCGGATAGCTTCTATAAGCGACTTTCCTGCTCCTACGCCTCGCTTTTTCTCGTCAACATACAAGCAGTTGTGTTTGATGACAATCAGGATGACAAGCCCGCTAATTGAAACGCACGTTAACTCTCTGGTTGAGCTGTAAAACCGCGCATCCAAATTAAACACGGTCCGGGCTACGATTGATTAAAAAACATACAACCCCCCCTGAACCCCTGCCGTAGTAAGGAAGAACCACATTTATCCACAGGGTTACGGGACAGATATACACTTGTTATGTGGGCAAGAAATGAGTAACTGACCTTTCAGCTATTAGGAGCATGATGGGATTTGATGCAAGGTGAGTGAAAAAAACCACGCAGAACTACGTGCTGTTAGCACCTGAAAATCCTGAATCTTAATTTTTATTATTCACATAATATTTATACATAAGAAAAAGCTAAAGGTTTATCTATCTGAGTCCGATAACAAAAAAGCGACTGCTCCACAGTCTGCCACCATTTAGATGAACGTTTGCAATGCCGAATTTCTTAAGGGCCGTCCTGGCCCTCTTTTTTTCTCAGAATTGAGAATCTCCCGCATCTGCCAACTGTCGGTTGCTTTAGGAACAAAACACGATATTAGTGACTCCCTGGCGACGTCGCTGAGCTTTGTCGCGATGGCGTAAGCGACGCAGGCATCTATTGAGATGGGTTATTGGTATATGTATTCCATCTTAAAAAGCATAACTACCTACCGATAATGCTTCCCTTGGAGAGGAAAACCTGGATGCTGCTCCTGGATTATGCGTTCAGATTTTTGTTACGCGGCGTTAAGATTTTCCGAAATAAGCTGGTACAGTAGCGGGTCCGGCCCAACTACCGGTTCTCGCCGCCAGCCTGAGCGCAGGAGCAGCGTATCAATCACACTCAACTCTCCTGTTATGCGTACAGGCAGAGGGCGTATCTGCTGTCCCCATTCACTGAAGCCGTTATCCAGCACCCTGCGATTAACATAAATACCGGGCACGGACGTACTTAGTTGCAGCTGTCGCCGTCCGTTCCACTCAGACTCGCTCAGCAGCATATACAGCCAGCCATTGAGCTTCATCGCCTGAAGTGCGTGCTGCAATCGGAATAAGTCATTCTGTGCACGAAGCTCGCCACTGCCGGAGCGCCAGAGATAATCGAGCTTACCTGCCAGGTCCGCCTGCTGGCCCTTCTCACGACTCTCCTTCAGAAGCCAGCGGATGTCGTTCGCATGTTCTTTCGGAAAGCGGCACTGCTTTTCAGCGGTAGCAAGCCAACGCGATATAAAAAGGTTTTCCTGCGCCGGCGTGTTGACTAGGCCGTCGCGGCGCGCAATATGAAGGGCTATCAGTCCACACCAGGCAAAATGACTGACGTTAAAGTTAACTTTATCCATGCTCTTCCTGTTGATGCCGAACCGGCATGATTTAACCGTGCTTTATTCAACATTGTAGAGCAGTAATGGTGATCGGTTGAACCGCTGCAGCACTAAAGCAAACGATTGCTATCCTGATAACTGCAGAAAAAAAGGATAAGAAGACATTGAAACAGAAAGATTTTAAGTTATGTATTGATGATGTCCCAGAAATTGTTCCGGGATTTTTCCCGGTATTTGTGAATATTTATTGCTCCGAACCATTTTCTGCTTTCTTCTCTTAATGCTTGCTGATAGCTGTTTTTTTTTACAGCTTTACCTGTCTTTGCCTGAATGACATAACCGTAACGGCCTACTACAGTTAGTGATGTGACTAGCTAGTCCTTAAATCTAATGGAACATTGATAAGAGGTCTTCCTATGAACAAACAGAGCTACAGAGGCGGCGCAGGGAATTTTGCTAACAATCCGGAACGAGCTAAAGAAGCTGGAAGCGCAGGAGGCAAAGCCAGTGGTGGTAATTTCAAAAATAATCCTGAAAGAGCCGTTGAAGCGGGTCGGAAAGGTGGCCAAATAAGCCGACGTCCTCCAAAAAAGTCTGAGTAAGGTGCCTTAGGATTTTTTTCGCCATGGATTGGCATGTTTTAATAAACCACCGTCAATTTTTACCGGTATTATTTCATTACTAACAATGCCCATCACAAATATCTCTCTGATAAAAATCATCTTTTTGGGGTGTTATGCATCGTAGATGATTCATGATCCTGTTTAAAATAATTAAGATGCCTGACCTGAACTCGCAATCTAACGCCGACCAGCGGCCCATGTGATGCAAAAATGATTCAGGTAATCGCAGAACTTACTCTATAAACGTATCCAGGTAAGAGCTACTTTAATAGTGCATGAAAGTGTTGTGTGACTAAGATTAAATCATCTACCCCGTAGCCTGCATAGATGGACGCGGTAATCAGCTGCCCCGTCGCCGGGGCTTTTTTTGCATCAAAAATCCAAATCATCTTAGCAAATGATTATCATCAAAAAATTTATTACCAGACTAACTAAGATTGCTATTATAGTGACGGAACACACAGCAAACGTGTTGCTAACGAGATGATTTTACCATTTGAAAGACTTTGAGCCTGCTTTTAGCAGGCTCTTTTGTTACGCTCACTGAAGCTTTAAATAGTAAAAAATTATCAAAATTTAAAGCCTAAGAAGCCGTCACCAATCCGTCATAACGCCAAGAAACTATACGTTTGCGCCAACGACGATAATTATTTTACTTATCCAACACACCCAGTGCAGCTTTCATTGCTTTGATGAGTATCTCCGGCCGCTCGGGGTGTTTCTGTGCTAACGCGGCTCTTAATGCATCCGCGATAACGATTTGTTTTGACTCTTCTCCATGATCATGGAGTATGAAAACAAGATCTCCAACCACACGGCACATCTCATTATACAGCTCATCTAATTGCGTTGAATTCAAAATCCACCTCCCGATCACTATTCATTTAACTAAAAAAGTACATTAATAGTTTATTCACAATTTGATTAAAACTTAGCGGACCTGACCACAGAAATAATCCTTTAAATACTCATTTATCCGTAAAGGATGAAGAATTCCCCTCCCAAACTCCTCTTATATTCTGCGCTTTAATGGTGACGATTCGTTACAGATTGACTGCTAATTATTAAAAGCTAAGCTCATAATTATCATTCGTTCAGTGAATATCGTAAGGGAAATTGCCATGCGTTATCTATTGCTGCCAGCCTTTATGACAATCGTGATAATGATAGTTATATTTCTTATGCAGATTGGCTGGAGCCCTTCCCCTTGGTAAGGGACTCACAAAATGTTTATAGCACAAATTTTTTCCCTGCCAGAATCAGACTCGTCCGTTTGTTGGTTAGTTATACCTTTCTGTTTTCCTTGCTTTAAATTTCTGATTACTGTTGGCAAGTTAGATTTTAGAGGAAAAAAGCCGCTAAGCAGCTTTTTCTTAATCAGACTTCTTTTGCGGTTGCTCGGTAAGTGAATCTATGAACCTTTTCTGCTTGTCATTAAGATCGAGTTTTTTTATTTTTTCAATATCAACAACCTTAGGTTTCTCAACCGGTTCGATTCTGGGTTTTCCTGTAAGGCTGTTAGTAGCATAGGTGACCCCTGTAGCTATAAGCCCCCAAATAATAAGACAAAATAAAAAAACCGTAATCCATGCCATTCTTCTCGTGACCCTCACACTCCATGTCTCCTTCAGTAAAATAGGCAGAAGTAGGACAAATCCCAATAAAGGATAGTTCAGGAAGATGACAATTTCAGATGAAAAAGCTAGAAATCAAGATCATATCGCATCAGTGACAAAGCATTTACTCTGAAAAAATCGAATGAAAAAATGATTCCTCTTCACTGATAAACCGGCACGCGCACCGGTGAAAACCCGACGTTTCTCTCCGCAAGAAGCGAAAGCCACGCGGTGCCATCATCAAAATTATCGATAGAAAGGCTGACAGGCGCCTGATGCCTGTTACGAAAGCGTCCATATGTAAAATGAACTCCGTTCTACTGCCGCCCTGCATTACATGGTCAGGTACCGGCGGCCTTAATTGCGGGGGAAGAGCTGGCTTATGGCGTCAGGAATGACATCGAGCGTCGGGGCAGAGCGCTGACATAACGCGCTACTCCGTCAGGCAAGGACCATCCTGCTTCAGAAACTGCCTGACGCTACGGAGGTCATGAAGGTAACGCTCTCTGCCTGGTTGTAAATCGGGTATGGCCTTATGGCCGAGACCTCGCGCCCGGGCGGATGGAATAATTGGCCGCTTTACGCACCGGCGTTACGACCTGGTAAGGTACAAAGTCACAGTAGCTGGCGGGCGTCAATTCTAAAAAGTTTTCTTTCTCGCGGGCTTGCATAAAGGTTCTGAGGAACTGCAGGTCCCGGTCATCCCACGCCCGCCGAGGTGCAGGGCGAACAGTTCCGGATCAGCCTGTCCCTGCCCCTTCTGCCATCATCGGGGACGCCTGCCGTTGAATGCAGAAGCCCGCTATTCAGGATTCTGACTTGATCATCTGCGGAAACAGAAACACTGATGTGTACCGGATAACTGCAGGGACACATATTTTTTGTTAATTTTCAGAAAATATTGAGGCAGTTGGTTCCCAAAGAAGCTATTTGTTAAGGAATAAATAATAAAAAAATCAGTGCTACCTTTTGCCAACCTTTACCAGGAAACTGATTCTGACAATGATTAAGTGCTCCCGAATAAAAACTCAAATACTCACGTTGACTTCAACTGAGCCTGGCAAAGATCAACCCAATCTAACCCGCATCCTCGTAGAGTCATGGCTAGAACATGGACATTCGAACTTATGGACCCCTTCCGCAGTCACGTTTAATATCCGTTGGCACATAATGGTACCGGGATATAACCTGCTTAAGCCTGGCATGGTCTCGGCAGTTTACCGCCCGGGAACTTTCTTTCGCCCCGGCAAGCTGGAAATTGCTCCTGAAGGCCTGTCACTAACACCACACCTGCGAGGGCAAGGCATGGGCACCTGGATCATGATGAAGCTGGTATGCTGGGCCACGTCACTGCCTGATCGCACGCAGATAGAACATATCCGGACTGTATTTATCGAGAATGACCCGTCCAATCTCATAAGGCAGGATCTTTTGTTCGAAGGTGCGGGATTCCGTTTTGGCAAAGCACTTGAGAATGGTACCCGTGTATCAGAGAGTATGACAGTCACCTCACTGATTCAAAATTATCGATGGGTAAAAAAAGTTATTGTAAGCGTTCCGCACTATGCGCTCTTAACGCTCCCGTGCACGGAAAACTTCAGTCCAGAACCAGAATCTGAGGAACCTCATCTTTTCAATCTAATACAGGGGATGATAATCGGGCGAAGTTTTTTGCACCTGATCACACTTGTTGTTTCACTGCCGTTTCTTGCGCTTAGCCACTTCACAGAATGGTTAATATCGCGGCTCGATGGACGCTGAATGCTTATTAACGACTTGAACGGTGGACACCCTTATATGCAGCATCAGGTTGCTGGTAAAGTGCTCCGCCTGCTGCCAGTGTGGTTCACGGTTTTAGTCCTGGTTCAGTTGCTGTTATTTAATGCTTCAGCAGAAGACCGATGCCATTTCAATGAAGCAGTCTGTAGTGTCAAGGCGATGGAGGATAATTACTGGTTAAGGGCAACCTGTGACAATGATGCCGCGCTGATTGTATCGCTCGAAGCGCCATCAGGAGAGCTCCAGGATGTGAGAAATGGTGCATACGAGAGTTCAGGAGGCTGGATTCGATCAGGAGACGCCCTTAGCGGGCATATAAATATACTTTATGCGCACACACCAACTTTAATGCTTGAGCTCTTCTATGACAGACATGGGGTGCTCAGCTTACAGGGCCTCAGGGTTGATGGTGAGTTGATTAAATTCCCCACTACGCGGGTCAGGCAGTGGGCAAGATGGCATGCGGGAAAATGCAAATAATCAATAACACAGGGAGAGCAGTCATGATTACCTTTTCTGATTACTTCATTTTTACTCAGCCAGTATTACCCGCGAAGAGTGTTCATCGCTTAAGAGCAGGTGTAACGTTGTTACAAGCAATAAAATCAGCCTGCCAATATTAGCAGGCTTGTTATTAACAAAAAGAGCAGCACCCGGCCCGAGCGCATGTTCAACGTTCATCGCTTCTTTACGGATATCATGAAAATGGGTAAGTGCACACTTTGCATTCGGCACGTTCTGTTCCTTAAGTTGCATTGCATAGGTTCTAACGCTAAGAATGTAACCTCTCCAAACGTCAGTTCCCACTAAGGAATTTTTCTGGTTGCCGATTTCAAAAAATTGGTAATCCGGTATAAACGCCTCATGGAGCAGTGAGGCCGGCAGGCATAAAAGTTACAAACGAATATGATTTAGTCTGGTAGAGTGCGGTTTGAAGTCAAACCTTTATAATAAAAGCGGGAGCCTTGCAGGTATTACAAAATTTATCCCGGCTGCGTTTATGTTGATAAAGAACTGGCCAAAAAATTAATGAGTCTTCCCTGGCCATAAACCGACATTGCGTTTGCTGCTGCGTATATTTATGGTTCCCCCGCGGGTATCATTGTTCCCGTGAACAACTTGTGGCGACCTTGCGCTATGACGCTTTCCTTTCAGGCCAATGGCATTTCGGTTCATGCTGACTCCGGCACATTGTGTGCTAAATACACGATTGTTTTTTAGATTATTTTAAAACGTTATTTTTCGATAATGACGGAGGGTATATGGTCTTCAGGGGGGCATTATAACCACGTGACAGGATTAACTCCCTGGGTATTTTGAATAGTGACCAGAGGTAGTACTATCAGGTTCGTCAATTAAACCATAAAATAAACCCATTTAACTTTCAAACAGCCTGCTTACTTTAACTGAATAGAAAAAAGCATTCATTAAAATTATTTTTGTAAGCTAAAAAAAAGCCGCGCAGACTGGCGCGGCGGAGCAATGAGGAGTTTTTTAAGATTATAATCATTAGAATTCTGCACATTTTAGTATGCTATCGGTCATGGTCAAGTCCCATTGAGTTTCTTCTTCCGAGGCCTACGTAACGTGGCCTGACAGGACGCTCTCAATTTATCCTGTCGCACATTTTCATCATACCCCTCAATTAAAAAATGGCCCTGCTCAGTCAGGCGGTAACGATTTTTCTCCCTGAGCCAGTCTTCAGAGTGAAAGTATTCAGCGAGCCCAGATGATACAAGTTCCTCGCGTACGATGGGCTTGACCCATGCCGGGACGGAGCCTCTTTCCTTTAAAATAGACAGCAGCCGAAAATGTTTCGGGGCCAGTTTCATCACTTCCTCCCTGCTCACATTTACTTCATAGTCGAGCGAGCGCACAACGACTTCAATCAGACTAAGGGCAAAGTATTCAATTTCGGTCCATTCTTAATATGAACCAAGGTCCCCTGAACACCGCCGCGCAAAATGGAAAAATGCGTGGTTCTTCACATAATGATGCGTGGATGCGGACTATGCCGTGAGCGTAACCGCAGGGTAATACCGCCGAATAGAATTACGACATGGCTCACGATCATCATCACGGCGCGCGCGGTGATGAAAACATTAAGGGCATTCTTAGAAAAAAAACGACGCCAAGCCGAGTGGCTTTCGGGGTAACGGCAATCTATCGCCTCAGGGCAAGGTGAAGCTATAGCCCATCGGACGATTGCTCTCGTTAAGATACACGGCAGGCGAAGAAGCAATTGCTTTATGAAGCCTTACAGGGGCAAATATCAGGGACCGTTACCGCCACAAAAGTGACTATTGTCAACTACAATGTTGCACCCATCATCTTCACGCTCAATTTGATCTACAACCCTGAAAAATCCTGCTCCCGTCTGTAATTTTGTTATATAAGCCACACTTCAACACTGTTGTGCTCATTCCCTGCTTCACACGTATGTCCCACCTCCGGCAGAATGCGTGACAGCCTTTTGCAAGCATCCTGACTTGTGCAGTTTAAAGGGCTCCAAAAAAAGGGCCTGTACAGGCCCAAATGCTGCCCACTTAAGCAATAAATTGCCTATGTATACAGGTGCACTATTTATGGCGACCGATCCGCGCTTAACTGTCAAGCAATAGCCCGTTCAGGCCCCGCAGGATCGCGTTCATTTGGCGCTCAGATGCTTACAGCCCGGCGCCTTAAGTTATTCTAAGCAATAGAACCTTACCCGCACATCGGCGGCGGCGGATTCATCCGGGCGCGTATTTCTGTTCATAGCGTTCAACATCGCGTTCCGCATCCTCCACCTCCGACAATAGCGCGGCAAGATCTGTTACGCCAGCCGATGGATTACGGCATGCGCGCCGGTAGCGCAGCCGCAGCGCCACCAGGCGAATTAAGGATTCACGATAAGGCGTGGCGCCTTTTCTCATCATCTTATCTCCTTCAGCTAGTCTGACTGCGACGCTAACCGAGCCACTAAGTTCTGCACAGCGTTCTCCTTTACCTCGCTCGTCACGCCCATAAGTCGCGGTTCGTGAAGGGCTAAGTTATATCTTCTGCCCCGCACGGGCAGGCTCCGCCCCCCTTACTCTGCGCCAGAGTACCGCCGAACGGACCGCCGCAAAAGACGAATGCTTCCAGATGAACTCACATTCGAGATCGAACTCGCAAACCCGGTTCTGAGCTCGTTTGCCAGAATATCTACTTTAAGCACCTCACGCAGTACTCACAGGATATGCTTTGCACTCTCGGACACATATAATCCGCGGGAACTGCATTGAGGATGATTACCCCGGCATTACCGTAGCAAAACAGGGGGCCATATTTTCTGATGGCTTAATTCCGCCCCCGTGCGCATCCTGCCCATGTGTGTGAGACGCGGAATGCCAATCGTTACCCTGTTATTTTGTAATGTATACTTTCGCAATAGCGTGGTTTTTTTCTGATGCGCTTACTCAAGCCGGTAATCAGCATCCATATCGGCTTGTGCGAGATCAGTGACGCGTGAGCCTGAAGCAGGCGAAGGTTAAGACCGCATAACCCAACAAGCGCAGAGCGAACCATTCATGGGCAGCCATTCGCTGACGCCAGTGCTCTCCAGCACACGACCTATCTGGACTTCCGCGTTTTCCAGTCTGTCTAATGACGGAACACATATGTGCAAAACCACCAATGGGTCACGCGCTAAAAGTTTAGTTCGATACAGCAGTGTTACTGGCCATGCATGGGGATTGCGATTTGCAAAAGCGTCACCAGAGCGACTTATCTCATGATTTTGTGCATAATGAAAAAGAATCTTTAAAAAGGCCGGTAGTTCATCGGGTAACCTGGGAAGCTGTGTCAGTAATTCATTAAGGCGCTTCCTGCCACCGATACTTTATATAATTCCATATTGAAAAATATTCCTAAGCGGTTTTGATCTTTTATTTTACGCTAAAAATAGCGTGGATATATGAATACAGAAGATATCCCGTTGTTTATCTATCGTAATTATTGCTTGCGGAAACTTTCGTTCCTCTTATTCTGACAGTTATTAATCAGTCACTTTTTAAAGAAAGAATAACAGTCAGAATCGACCCTAAAGAGTGGATTAACGCTCCAGCATTTATCGGTTGTTTTACTTAAGAATAAGTCCAGCAACCGCCAGACAATAGTTCATGAGTGATACAGACAGGGGAAGGGTCACATCCTCAGCCCCTGCATTTTTTATCCTGGTAGTGTTCGCTGCCAGGTGACTTAAGGGATCAATTGGGGCGGGCTGTTAGCATCCGCCGCTAGCAGTGATTCAAATTCGGCCGCGCTTAACGGCGGGCATAATCCATTTCCCTGCATGATGTCGCACTGGGCCGCAGTAATAAACGCTTGCTGCTTCATATCCTCCACGCCTTCCGCCGCCACGCTAATACCCAGGCTTTTACCCAGCGCTGCAATTGCCCTGAACATCATGCGCACATTTATACTCGTTTCGATTTCGTGTGTCAGCGACTTATCGATTTTAAAACCGCTTACAAAGCCGTGCCGAAGAAGGTTGACCGCGCCAAGCGTTTTTCCGTAATGGTCAATGACGAATGACGCACCCGTTTTTCTAACGGCTTCAAACCGCGCCGGCGCGTCCTGGATCAGAACAGTCAGCAGAGGTTCATCAACCTCCAGATCTACAAAACCCGCTTCGCAACCAGCACATTCCCGGAGCACGCTTTCAAGCCCTGGCCCTGCCAGCTGGCGGGGGAAGAGATTGATGCTGACCCGGAGCCCGGGGCAGCGCACGTGCCACTGCCTGACCTGAGCCAGTGCGCTGCGAATAATCCACTCACCGAGCGTCAGGGACAAGGGATTTTTCACCAGCATGCTGATAAATTCGGCCGGCAGCAACAGCCCGCGTGCAGGGTGCTGCCAGCGTATAAGGGCTTCACAGCCAATCAGGCGTGCATTCTGCACGTCGTAGCGTGGCTGATAGTGCAGAACAAACTGCTGCTGGCGGACTGCGGCCTCCAGCTCTCGCTCAAAGCGCCGGCGCTGCTGCTCCGCTTCGCGAAACGCCGGCAGGAAAAGCACACTGCAGCCTTTCCCTGATGCCTTGGCACGGTAGAGGGCAAGGTCGGCGGCGGACATCATTGCCGACTGATCTTCCCCGTGATCGGGATAGGAAGCGATGCCCGTACTGGCACCGATAATAACCGGGGAGTCATGGTAACGGAACGGCGTTTGTACAGCAGCAATCAGGCGCTCAGCGGTGAGGGATGCCTCGGTACTGCCACCTGGCAGCAGAATAATAAACTCATCCCCACCTAGCCGTGCAGCGGTGACCGCGCTGGCGCACACCTCGCGTATCTGATCGGCGACGTGGCACAGTAACGCATCGCCGGCGGCGTGACCGAGTGTATCGTTCACCTCCTTAAATCCGTCGAGATCGGTCATTAACAGCGTATATGGTACGCCAGCCTCAGTCAGCTGGCCGAGCTGCTGCATAAACGCACTCCGACTGGCAAGACGGGTCAGCATATCAAGAGAGGCAAGCTCGCAGAGCCGGGCCTCGCTTTCGTGACGGGCGGTGACGTCGCGGATAATCATGCCGACCAGTCGCTCATCGTTTTCCCGCCAGCCCGAAAATGACACTTCGGCGGGAAATTCACGTCCATCACGCCTGAGCCCCCAAGTCTGCAGCGTGCGCGGACGGGAAATGGCGGCCTCGTCCGCGCTCAACCGCTCAAGCTCATTACGGTAATCAGTCTGACATCTTTCAGGAATGAGTCCGGCCACGTACTGCCCTGACATCTCATTCGCGTCATATCCAAAGAGGGCGCTGGCGGCCGGGTTCCAGAAGGTGATGCCGCGGCGCAGGTCGGTACAGATGATGGCGTCCGGTGAAGTGGCCGATATTGCCTGCAGTCGCTGCTGGCTGGCATGTCGCAGCAGCTCAAGCCGGTGCACCTCCATACGGTCCATTACCAGCGCGGCGATATCGGCCAGGTGTTGCCTGTCTGCATCCGTCAGCGGAGGGCGTGGCTGTGTGTCGGTCAGGCAGACAGTGCCGATGTGGTGCCCGTCCGGGGTGGAGAGCGGGACGCCCGCATAAAAGCGGATGTGCGGATAGCCCAGCACCAGAGGATTATCGCGAAAGCGCGGGTCGATAAGGGTATCGGGCACGCAGAGAATATCACCCTGCGCCAGCGTATGATCGCAGAAAGCGACCTCTCTGGCCGTGCCGGAAATGTTTAACCCGTACCGTGACGTGAAGAACTGGCGCTGATCGTCAATCAGCGAGACAAAGGCTACCGGCACGCGAAAAAGGCGGGCGGCGAGCGTGGTAAGTCGGTCAAGCGCATCTGCTGGCAGGGCGCGTGTATGCTGGTACTGTGCCAGCGCGTCGAGGCGGGCCGCCTCGCGGATATCAGTCAGGCGTTTCAGGGGCTGTCCCCTCATGTTTGGTTTACTGTGGCCGGCATGACACAGCATAAAGGGGACACGTTCAATCAGACGGAGCCGCACAAACTTTGCTGCCGCCCCGCAGCCGGAAGAAAGGCCCATCCGTGGGCCCGCACGCTCAGAGCCCTGAAGCCCGGCATCTGCCCGTTGGAAAAGGCCGGTCTGAAAAACATAAGCTCATGACCAGTGAAGTGACCATGAAGTGGATTTTCCGGAGCATTCCTGGCCGGCATTCATTGCTGCAGGGATGTTACACCCCGCGTTAGGGACGCAACCGAAATATTGCGCGCCCCGGGCCGACCGATCGGTGAAACAACACTTCCTCTCATGGCATTAAATCCCTGTATCGGCATATCTCACCTGAACTTCAGCTCCGGCGTAAACGGCGCTTCTTATTTTTTTTTCTGCGGGATAAGTGCAAAGTACGGATGCTGACCGGCGAGCAGCAACAGCAGCTCATATTCGGCCTGGCTGAGAGGGGCCGGATTCTTTGCCGCCTCCTTCGTCTGCCAGACGCGCAGGCTGAGGCCAAATCGTTCAGCGGCGCGTTCCTGGGACAGGCCGGCGGCGAGCCGGAGTTCACGGACGTTGGACTGTACGCTGACGGACTGCTGTAATCGCTGATTTCCCAGAAATAACCTCCTGTTGCCCCCCTCAGTGAGGGCCAATGCCGAAGTGGCCTTTGTATCGCCTTTAATCATTACATTATCTTAACTGTAAACCGGCCCAGTCAAGACGACGGTGTTCAGAAAATGGCGGTGTGAGAGAATTAAACGAAATTAATCTGGCTCCCTCTTTCTAAATCATGTTTGGAATAGGC
Organism: Pantoea sp. GW821-FHT03E06; assembly: GCF_059420725.1. Taxonomy (NCBI): domain Bacteria; kingdom Pseudomonadati; phylum Pseudomonadota; class Gammaproteobacteria; order Enterobacterales; family Erwiniaceae; genus Pantoea; species Pantoea sp. GW821-FHT03E06. The sequence goes on along the minus strand of NZ_JBWKUG010000003.1, from coordinate 13,689 downwards.
AAACAGGGGGGCAATACCGCATCCAGGATTTATCTCCTTTTTAAGTGATTCCGCAACACAAAGATTATTCCGGTATATACCGGCCGCTCATTTATGGGGGAATGGTGGGGATTATGGGGCGACATTTAATCATCGCCCTACCCTGAAAAATATAAAGGATAACCTGATGAAACACCGCGATTATATTCAGCGTCGCGTGCCTGGCGATCTCAGCCGCGTGGACATTCGCGAGCAGTGGCAGATAACATTCTGGACGCAGGAGCTATGCACCACGCAGGAGCGTCTTGTCCGTGCCGTGCGGGAGGCTGGCCCGGAAGCTGACCGCGTTCGCGAATGGCTGGAGAAGAACCCTCCTCCGCGTGCATCCCGCTAATGACGGCCGAAGGCAACCCAGCCGCCCTGTTTCGCGGGTGCGGCACGCATATTACGGGGAGGCTGCGCCGCCGGGTTTACAGCCGCCACTCCCTCGGCCTGTGCAGCCTGCGGCAGCGTGAAGCGGGTAATTACATCGCCGAGGGCCGCAGTCTGCCCACTGAGGCTATTAGTCGTCGCAGAAACCTGCTGAACCAGCGCTGCATTCTGCTGCGTCACGCGGTCAAGCTCTGCTACGGCCAGCGTGACCTGCGCGATGCCTTTACTCTGCTCTTCAGAGGCCATCGCAATCTGCCCAATCAGCTCGTTCACCCCGCCGACACCGTGGAGCACCTCATCCATGGTGGTGCCAGCACTGTTCGCGGCTCTGCGACCGTCGCTGACACGGGCCACGGTATCCGCAATCAGCGCCTCAATCTCCTTCGAGGCGGCTGCGCTGCGCTGCGCCAGCGAGCGCACCTCTGCGGCCACCACCGCAAAACCGCGCCCCTGCTCGCCGGCGCGGGCGGCCTCAACGGCGGCGTTCAGCGCCAGAATGTTAGTCTGGAAAGCAATACCGTTAATGGTGGCCGTGAACTGACGGATTTTTTCGGAGCCTTCGGCAATACTGCCCATGGCCGTCATAACCGAGCGCACCAGCTCCGCCCCTTCCTGAGTAGTAACCGCTGTCCTGACGGCCAGCTCCCGTGCTTCACGTGCGTTTTCAGCGTTATGGCTGACGGTGGCGGTAATTTCTTCCATGCTGGCCGCAGTCTGCTCGAGCGCCGCGGCCTGCGTAGAGGTGCGGTCCGCCAAATCCGCATTACCGGCCCCAATGTCGCCTGCCTCACGGTGAAGAACGCTTGCGTTATCGCGGATGGCCTGCACCGCATCGAGCAGGCTGTGCTGCATCTCCTTTACCAGCGGCACCAGCTGACCCACGCAGTTACGGCCCAGGTCTTCAGGCTCTCGCGTGAGGTCGCCGTCCGCGATGGTCTTAAGGTGCGCGCGGATCATAGCCACCGGACGCACGAGATGGGCTACCAGGTAGCGGTCGCAGAAAACCAGCAGGCCGCCGGCGGCCAGCAACGCCGCGATGAGGATAATTTCGAGGCGGTGGCGGTCTGCCATGACGGGCGCGTCATCGGCCGCCAGTTGCTGCGTCAGCGCGGCAAGGCGTTCACCCGCGGCGGGTCCATACTCAGCCGGCCCGGCCGTCAGCGCAAAGCGAAAGCGACCCCAGTCGGCACCGTCGGGTATGGCGGCCATCAGCGCATTTTTTTCAGCCGCCGTGCCGCTCTGCATCACGATGCCGCTGCGCGTCAGAAAAGTCAGCTGCTGCGTCAGCGCGTCAGCGCGGTCCGCGTGCCGGTTCATATCCCGCAGGGTCACCGTCCCGTATCCGCCGGCGAGCGCCACTATCGCCAGTGAAAAGATCATCATCCATAGTACGACGCGGCGGATGGTAAAGTGTCTGAGTAACTGCATAAGGTTTTCCCCGGGGCGGTTATTAGTTAATAATAATTATTATTTTCTTCTTTCGAATTCGAGCGTAATTAATCTGCGTGCGATGCTTTGTGACTAAATAGTCTGACATGTTAATTAAAAAGATAAAACTTTCGCTCGATTAAATTAAAGAATCGTCGTCGCGTAAGGATTTCGTTAAAGAAAATAAAAATGACATCAGACCACTATACGCCTATTATAAGCCACATAATAAAGCTTCAATTGTTTTATCCTTTCGCAGAAATCGCGCATTTTACGGTCCGCTACTGTACATTTTCTCTTTTTAATTTCGTTCCGGAACCAGGCCGGGGCGGAGGAACCCATGCTGATGAACCTATCCGGCGACCATGATCGCCGCGCGCAGGCGCTGAAAGCGCTGCGCAGTACCGACGAAAGCCGCGACGACGTGCTGCGAAAATTTGTCCGGCTGGCCAGCCAGGCGCTGGGCATACCGGGAAGCTTCATCTCCGTGCTCGACGATGAGCAACAGCACGTGCAGGCCGCGCATAACTTTGCGCTCCGCCAGTCTTCACGGGAAGAGTCGCTCTGCAGGCACGCGGTGGACAGCGACTGCGCGGTGGTAGTCCCTGATACGTGGCTGGACGCCCGGTTCGTTACGCACCCCCTCATCACGGGTGCGCCCTACATTCGCTTTTACGCCGGCGCCCCGCTGAAAAACCGGGAGGGTATCGTGCTGGGTACGCTGTGCGTCACCGATACCGAACCTCATTCGTTCAGTGCCGAACAGGTCACCACGCTTAAGCTACTGGCTGCGCTGGTGATGGCGTTTCTGGAGGCCTGGCACTCGGCCGGCTTTGCTGACCCGGTCACTGGCCTGCCCAACCGCCAGCGCCTTATCCGCGACCTGCAGTTCCTGGCGGCGTCGGGGGATAGTACCCCCCGACGACTGGTACTGATAGACTGCATCGATATGCCGCGTGCTTACGAACTTGCCCGCTCTATGGGCATGGGTCCGGTGGAGAGTCTGCTTAACGACGTTGCCACGCTGCTGCCGCTGCGCCTGCGCCCGGCTTCGGGCGAAATGCTTTACACTGTCGCCACCGGTCGCTTTGCGCTTCTGACGCGGGATGATAGCCACCTTACCGCGGACTGGGTGGCGGGGAGGCTGGAGGGCATCAGCGCGGATCTTGGCGAAGGCATCGCCGTTGCACTCACAACGCACACTGGCGAAGTCACCTTCACCCTTGGAGAAATTCCCGCTCAGGAGGCGCTACGCCGCGCGGTGAGCGCGCTGCATGAGGCCATCGGACGCGGGCTTCCCTCAATGCGCTTCAGTCAGGGCACCGACGCGCGTCATACGCAGGATTTTACCTTGGTGCACGAGCTGGCCTCCGCTATGAGGGGGGATCACGGGCTCTGGCTTGCTTACCAGCCCAAAATCTGTCTGCAAAGCGGCCGTCCCGTGGGACTGGAAGCGTTAATCCGCTGGCGGCACCCGCAACGTGGTGAACTCTCCCCGGCACACTTTGTGCCTCTGGCTGAACAGACCGAACTGCTCAGCGAGCTGACGACCTGGGTGACAGATCGCGTTATTAAACGGCTTGCCCGGCTGCGTAACAACTGCGTCCAGCTCCCGGTGACCATCAACGTCAGCAGCCACGACTTTGCCCGTGAGGGGTTTGCCGATGCGCTTGAGACGAAAATGATCAGGGCCAGGCTTCCAACTTCGCTACTGGGCATCGAGTGTCTTGAGACGGAACGCATTCTTGAAAGCCCTGCAGCAATGCGGGGACTGGAGATGCTCAAGCTCAGGGGCTTTGGCATTTCGCTGGATGATTTCGGCACCGGCTACAGCAACATCAGCTATCTTCGCCGTATGCCGCTTGATGTAATCAAGCTTGACCGCTCGCTTATCAGTGAATTATCGTCTGATACCGCCTCACGCATAATTGCGCGCAGCATTATTGCTATGCTCAAAGACCTCGACTACACGGTACTTGCTGAAGGTGTAGAGGATGAACGGACCGTTACGGCGCTGACCGAGTACGGCTGCGACCAGGCTCAGGGCTTTTTCTATTCTAAGGCGTTACCGGAAACAGAACTCGACGAATGGCTCGAATGGAAGCTGCGGGGGCAGTGCTGAAAACGCACGGCCTGCTCAGGTCAGAGCAGCCCCATTGTCAGGTCCGGCTCTGCCTTACCGTAAAAAAACCTGGCACGGGGAGTGCCAGGCGCAGGCAACCGCAAGAAAGGCCTTAATTGACATCATGAGGTAAGAGCCGCAAAGGAGGAGAACCCAGCGGCCTTCTGAGAGTACCATTTTGCTTAATATTTTCCAGTCAGGAGACGTCAGGTCGCCCCGTGCGGTAATGCCTGCAGGGGAGAGTCAATCCGGGTGTCCGATTATCTTTCAGCTCCGGAGTATCTCCCAGCCCCGCGAGGCACATCCTATCGCACCACGTCTGAAGTGCTTTCCAGCTCAGCTATCAGGCTGAGGATAATGTCTTTACGCAGTACGCGATCCCGGTCTGACCAGAGACACGCGAACACTGCGCTGATAATTTCGGCCTCAGGTGCAAACAGCTCACTTCTCTCTCGGAGGATATGAGGGATTTCTTCTTCGGTATTTTGCTGCATAATGCTCTTCCGGATGGGTAAAAAGACGCGAACGGAAGCCGGATGGCACCGGGCGCAACGCACGTGCGACAGCAGAGGACCGGCCTCACGCGGGGCAATCCGAAGTGGCTCAGGACACATTATGATAATTCAGGGCTGGCGTACCGGCTGAAACCGTCCGGGCCAGCGATAATGACAACGTTGCGTCCTGCTCCTTTAGCCTCGTAAAGCGCCTCATCCGCGCGGCGCAGCAGCTCATCCCGGCTACCCTCACAGTCCCTCAGTGCCGCCACGCCCGTGGACACCGTCATGGTGCCCACGAACGGAAATACAGTGGTGCTTACGGTCTCGCGGATCCGCTCCGCCGTCCGCGCCGCATCGTTCAGTTCCGTCGCCGGTAAAAGCAGGATGAATTCCTCGCCGCCAAACCGGCTGACCACGTCCCCTGCACGGCATGCCTGACGCAGCAAGGCAGCGAGGCTTACCAGCACCGCGTCTCCGGCGTCATGCCCGTACCAGTCATTGATTTTCTTGAAGTAATCGATATCAATGGCAATCATGCACTGATCCTGAACGTCATTTATCTGGTCGGCCAGCACATTAAAACCGCGGCGGTTACAAAGCCCTGTCAACGGATCGGTCATGGCCTCATCGCTGAGGGCGGCCATGCGCCCTGCTACACCCTGCCGGTATTCCTGAACGGCTTCTTTCAGTCGGTCTGCTTCATAATACCAGGCCTGCACCAAGGTAAGCGGTACGGGCTCTACGTCGCTGCCTCCATTACGTACCATGTCGGCGAGCCTCTCCAGCGGAGAAGCGATGCGTCCTGCCAGGAGGGCCATTGCGGCGGCCGTAATGGTAATGATTCCCAGCAAAAACCACAGTGCATTTTCTACCGTGTGCAGCAGGATGTGCCGGACCGTTTCCGATGTACCGGTGATAAAGATGTTCCAGTCGGTGCGGTGCAAGCTCGCGTAGCCAGTGAGGAACTGCTGGCCGCCGCTTTCGGTGCTGAATCGCCCACTGTCGGTAGCGGCAAGCCGCTTAAGAAGCGCCGGGCTTAGCACCATTTGCTCACCTACGCGGGAAGCATCATGGCTGAAGACAATCAGGCCGTCATTGCTGACAATGCTCACCGCCGCCCCTCTGGCATAAAAGTGCTGGCTGAGTATGTCGCTCAGCATGCTCTGCTTTTTAAGGTAAATGGTGCCACCTATGTATCCAAGATAACTGCCGTCCGCCGCAAAAAGAGGCTGTGACAAAAACACCACGTAGTTGCCCGACGCCGAAGTAAATGGTGAAGAAATGAAAGGTTTCTGCGTGGCAATAGCCTGCTGACTCGCGTCGGAGTGCAGTTTCAGGCCGACCAGACTCAGGCTTTCCGGCGAGGTGGCAGCAATAACCGCATCCCGGTTCACCACCACGACCGTATTAAAAAAACCGGACTGCAGCCGCAGACGGTCTGTCTCATCCCGCAGCAGTGCCGGGTCGGTCAGCCCCTTTATCTGCGTGGCGCTCCAGGCCAGCTCACGCTGCGCCGTAGCGAGGTAACGGTCGGTAGTGTCCGCGAGCTTGCGCGCATAGGCAATATTGCCTTCCAGCAGGCTGTCCTCAATGTTAGCCTTCTGAAAAAATAGCAGCGTACCCAGAAGCAGGCCTGAGGTAAGGACGACGCCCCCGATGGAAAGTGACATCAGAAGCGTGCGGAGGCGGAGTTTTTTCAGAAGCATGGCGTTAAGGGCCCGGGTAAAGGTGTCATCGGATCTTACCTTCATGAGAGGCAGCCGAAGGGAAGAGCAGCGCGCAATAAATACATCACGCTGGGCGATTGGGTCAGACCTCGCACTACCACTTTAGCGTACCTTTTCTCCCTTAACTCAATTTTGCATTATAACTCGCTGCTGTTATGAGATTTTTGTAGATTTAATGCAGAAAAAAGATTATCAAAGAGTGGTATCGTCTCACCACGGTACAAATCAACGATTAGCCCGTTATAGCTTACGGGCATTTTTTTAGAACAATGGTTAAAAATCAATATCTTGTCAGAAATGCTTTTAAAAATGAGTTAACCTGACACTGTTGAATTAATAAACAAATCTGCTTTGCATGCACACATCTGGTGACTGGAAAGTAAGTACTTTTATACCACACGGATGTAAAATGCCTGTGACCAAAACTATTCCGGGCTCAAATGAGACGCAATTACGTCTGACAATCTTCTGCCAATCGTTTTGTCAAACGAATTACTTTCACAGCCTCACAAACCCGTGGGTTACGCATTTAACGAACAGGTTGCGTGAATAACGATTTGCCAGGCATTTTCATCTCATAAAGAGTTCTGAATCAGTATTTATCTGTTAAAAGTATGTCAGTGAAACCAGCCAAAACAATTAAGTGCGCTGATAAAGTTCGCCTTGCTACCAGCAGTAACGTTTACGTTAAGTAGCAGGGCGCGTTAAGAAGTCGGGAGGGTCATCGTTGGTTTTCACGCAAAAGCAGAAGACAACCGACAAATTTATCGTAGAAGATGATGAGATAATCAGAACTGTAAACGCCTTATAATGACCGGTGAAAAAACGATCAGAGGTTTCTGTTTTCTGGCGCATAAATTATGCAGTTCCTGCCTGCTCTCTTAGCCCTGTAAAGGGCTTCATCAGCAGCTTTGATGGCAGAAGTAGGAGGCTCAGCTGACCGTTTGGAGGCAACACCAATACTGAGTGTAACCTGTATACTGCCGTTACAAACATCCGTAAGAGAGGTTTTTATTTTTTTTATCGTATCTTCAGCAGACAACGTATCGAATACCACAATGACAAACTCTTCACCTCCGGAACGTGAAATAAAGACCTCCTCACTCGTGAAACCACCTAGAATTATGCCGGTTTTTCTCAAAACGTTATCTCCCATTTCATGACCATACGTGTCGTTTATTTTTTTAAAATGGTCAATATCCGCAATGCAGATAATCCCTTCCCTGCCTTCCATCTCTCTGAGCTTAGAATTAAGGTGTCGTCGGTTAGGAAGTCCTGTTAATTCATCAGTAAAGGACATACTTACAACAGACTCATAGCTATAGTTAACATATTTAATAAATTTGTTGAAAGAAAAAACGATCAGAAGGATGGCTGGCATATACAGAACGGCTGCAATCAATGAAGCCACATCTCTTTCCAGTAACGCTAACCCACCGGCCATAGATGCAAGTGATGAGTTAAGTAACAGGAATAGTCCGATTCTGAAAACGGCCAGATGTTCTTCCTCAGATTTAATATTAAATGATTTCCTGATAACCCATGTCATTATTGAGACGGTGCAGGTATTAATAAAAAAATAAAAGTTTAAACGCCCGGTATTCCCATAGACCAGATAAAGGGAAAAAAGCAGGCCGACCATAATGAAAACATAAACAATAATTGACCTGTAAAGTAAACCTTTAGGGGTTTCGGCTTCATGTATCAGTTTGCTTGAAATCTTAAAGTTCATTACATTATCCTGATGTGATTCAGGCATTAAGGGTAACATGTGATTATTTCTTTTGGTTATCATTTGTGCCTTTTCTGTATATAAAAATGGCACTGATAACATTCTTTTAGTAAATGAAAAAATCATGTTTATCGAGAGTTAATGGGTTGTTACAATCCATGCCGAGCAGTCATATAATTTCAGCAGGTAACCGCCAGGTTTTCGCCCGGGAACGGTTTTAAAACTGGTAGTGATCGGTCATGCCATTCACATAGTGGGCCCAGCGGCCATATTTTTAGTCTGAAAAAGTCAGATAACAGAATATTAGTTCTGACCAGGAATGATATTATCATATTAACACTAACGCATTAGGTCAAAGAAATAAAAAATCTCTACGCAGAATAATTCCACCATTTGAATATATTATTCCCGAGAGATTCATTTGCGCGCTAAATAAATTTTAAGTGCCGGACTGTTAATACCAAGCCCGCTTAGCTCTGTTTGCCCTGACTCGCCATGAATAGATATGTAAACGATGCAGTTTTCTTTCGCAAACGAAAATCTAATTCAAAAAACCTTATGCTTTAAACATTTTTTCACTAAAAATTGGCACTAATATAGCTGGGCCGATATAATGAAACTGTAAGGAAACTATAGCTACTTAGGAATTATCATATGCGGTTTTATTGTTGAGTGGCATAACCTGAAAAAACACCCTAACACAGGAGATATATGTGAATGAAATCAGCATACATTTTTTTGCAGTCGGCATCAGGAAGCTAGCAGCAGAGCATCAGGCTGGCAAAACCTGTGCTGTAGCGAAAAAGGAGGTTGACCAGCTCATTCAGTCCATGCGTGACATCATGGGGCCTGATAAAGCTTACCAGGCAAAAAAGTGGTCACAACTACTTGACGAACTTGAGCTGTATAACAACAGCAGAGCCGACCCCAGATGGGAAACTATAATTTCTCACGCCAGAAACAGAATTAAAACGCGCAAAAGGACAGCCACTTTCTCCCGGAAGCGGTTCCGAATAGAAAAATAGCGGTGCTGAAATGGCCTGGATGATTTCTTTGCAGTTGCTAAATCGTTTTTGTTATGGCTTATAAGAATACTATTTTAGCGGCATTTTATGAATGATATAAAGGTGGATGTGATGAACGCGAATGAACTCTACAATGAAATGTGCCGTGTGGTAGGTGATATGGTTTTTACGCTTCATGATTCAGGCATTGAGTCAAAACAAATGGTTATTGCGGACGCCCTGAGAACAGTCCTGGCTTACAAAAATGTTGACCGCACGGAGCTAATGGTCAGGGCAATTGAATGCTCGGTAAGAACGCTAGATAGATAGTAAGATAGCTGATTCTGGGGGCTTTTTGGCACATTTATCGCAGGCTGTTTATGCAGATGAGTAAGTTATACATTTGTTAACCGGGATGGTAACGACCCGCTGTAGATCCGTAAACTTTATTTCATCTGCGCTCTTAGCTTTTGCATTTAGTATATCAACGTATAATTAATACCGATGCATTCATGCATAGCCATATAAGTTAATCCTTCCGGAAAGATATTCACCTAAATAGATCTCACTGATTTTGTTAAAACCCTGCTCGGCGATTTTTTCTTCCAGCCATGCCCTGTCCTTATTGATAATTTCAAGCAAGTCGTCGTTTGCTAAACCGTCCACTATAATAGGATAACGGATGTTTTCATCTCCGCTCTGGATAATAGTCAGCTGCCCATTCTGTTCGAGAACTACACGTTTGAGTTGTTCGACTTCATAAACCCCGTTAGATCTTAACTTAAACATTAACTCATTAGCAGAAACTCCATTTCGTAAACATTCTCTGACATTTACCGTCCCGTTATGCACCAGCGTAATAGGCTTGCCATCAATTATTTTTTTTACTAACCTATTGTTCTCTTTTGAAAACTTGAGAACAAATACAAGTAATGTCCATATTATTAATACCAGTACAAACTGAAGGACTGATATCGTTTCATTATAAATTACACCACCGATAATGCCGCCTAACACGTAATTCTGAACCTGGTCCATGGCTGACGATGGAGCAAGATTGCCTTTTCCCATAAGATTTATCTGGACAATCAAGCACAAAATACCAAGTCCAAGTTTTATAATAATAGGCATATATAATATCATTGTCTTACTTATCTCTCTAAAATGTTGACGTCTGCAGTGGTTAACCAGACCTGTACTAAATAGTAACTACTTTGATCGGCGCTTAAACTTACGCGAAAATAATTATTGTGAACTTTAATAATTATACCATCTGACAGCTGCACTGAGTTTGAAAAAACAGAGTTTATGCTTACGTTCTTGTCTTTCGATAAAGTTTTTACAAAGTTCACCATTTGCGATGATTGCGAATGTTTGTTCTGGCTGTTTGTGTAATCGGAGTACTGCAATCCTGAAATGAACAGAAGAAACAGGAAAGTAATAATGGTTAAGTCCCGATACTTTGTCTGTAGCCGATGTCGCATATACAGACTAAAAACAACAATTAATACAGTCAATGCACTGAAAATTACAATATATTTAAAAAAATCGTTCAGGTTTGACTGCGCCTGCAGATATTCAATGCCATAAAACTTCATTCTGACTGTATTCCTTATTATTTAATATCCCGTTCATCATAACTCATAACATGGTGTTTTTTTTGAAAAATGGGGCGTAATAATTTAATGATATCGTCTTAGTTTCTTCATGGTTGCGGTAATTGCTGTGAGTACATTACAGCTTCTCAACATACATAATGCCTTTACATGAAGGTGATTAGTTACCATACTCCATTTGATATGTTTTTTGTATGTAAAAAGATATGTTAAATGATGATGGTTTATTCTGAATAATGACCTGATTTCAGTTAGTCCTGTACGGTCCGGCGTATCGAAAACATGACGGCTAAATGTTTCCGGTAATTTTCCTTCCTTAACAGTATTTTCCGTTGACTTGCTCATGTCAAGTTCACCATTTTCGCATGTCAGACTGGTGAAAAATTCACCTTCCCGTGCAAACTATATATTGTGTTCTTTGGGTAGTAATCACCACCACAATTTTTTTCGTGCCGTTAACGGCATTTCAGGCAGAGATTAAAGCGTTTCTAAGAAATATTCTGCGCTGAATGAAACTGACTAAAAGTCCTTGGATCTGATGAGGAATACTTTCTTTTACCCAGCAGCTTACTTGCATGGGCTGTCCGGAAAAAATTTTCCGTTCGTCTCGCCTCATTTAATCAAGGCTATGCGATCCTCCCTCACGGCGGCGGCTAAGTGACTTTGAGAACTTACCTGGTACGTCATCCGGACATTCTACTGTCCATCAAACTTTCCCGTTTTGCTAACCTGTATGACCACAAAGTTCAGTTTCGACCTTTATACATTTCTTACCAGGCATTCAGCCTGGAGTGCCTGGTACGCCCCCTGCCCCGCCCTTTCAGCGCTCTTTCCTTCTGCATCAGCGGGTTACGCCGCGATCGGGGCCCGAAACGCGCCCGGGCGCCCCGCTGTTTAACTCGCACTATCCAGGTTATTCTCCCTGTACGGGAAAAAAGCCGGAAAACCGATCCGGAACGGATCCTCAGAGGAAAGATTTAATCTTCTTGACTTGTCCCCACCGAACTGACCAACGTATTACCCAAGGACCCGGATGCTGGACTGGCTCAGTTAAAAGTATGACGTTCTCTTCGTGGTCAGCGCAGGAAATATGGCCCACGATTTGCGCCGCCGGCCATGACAGCATTCAGCATGCTATTCAGAGCTATGTTGCTGCGGTTAAAACCAAAACGTTTCCTGCTGCTGAGCATTGTTACGCTGAATGAGCACGATGGTGCTGAATAAAGATAACCGTTGAGGGCGACGCTCAAATGACTTATTGAGCCAATTCTCATTTTTTGTTCAATCTGTTCTCATTGTTCTTTTGCCGTTCTGGTGACGAGGTGTTAACTCAAACACATTGCCTCCTCCTGGTTTCCACATAGACAGTGTTTGATAAGGATCTTTGTGAGAGAAAGCCTGAACGAGGTTCAAGCAAAGTGACACTGTTACCCTCTATACAAATTCACTAGCTGCTCATCAAAATCGCTGTTGATAGTTAATGTTGAATGGACCGCGCTTTTAATGGTCATGTGAACATGTTCCCTCTGTGAGGACTAATGAGCCTTAACCGCTGTAGTGAGTAGTTGGATCTCAGGTCTATGATGACTGCTTTAGCGAGTAGAGGTGGTGACCGTTGTAAAGAGTATCAGTAGAGTATAAATACTGGCGGCCAAATATATGGCTGTGCGTAAGCGGTTAAAGCCTAACGGGAACGCACACGGTTAGCGCTTACTAACATGCCTTGTAGCAAGGGCTATAAGGTTAGTGGTCACCAGGGCGCTCTGTAAAATGTTAACCTTATGCCGTTATGACTACTCGCTGCAGCAGTCATTCTTAACCAGACATTTATCGGCGTTTTCTCTCTACAGCGGTTAGTGTGGATGAGAGATAAAAGACTGCTCTAGAGAGATGAATTTAGTTTTTAATCCACGACAATTCGATTAAATGACCGCTGTGGTGAGAGTGATGACAGTCACAATTATGCGGGAAGTAGAGACCACTATAGCGAGTAGACTTCTCACTACAGCAGTCAAAGTTATTTAGAATATAAAAAAAGGCACTCGTAGTTCAGTGCCCTCTTCTGTCAGTTTTCGACGTCAGTTCTTCTTGCTCTTCCTGATGGTTTCCAGTATAGCAAGCTCTTCTTCTGACAACATGACCATCTTGCCGGCAGCTTCCTTCTTGGCTTTAGGAGTAGCTCTCTGCTTCACTGGCTTCATAGCCGGAGCAATTTCAACGTCACTCTCTAGTTCATCGTCTTCTAGTTCCGGAAGACTGATCGGGATGTTTGCAGGCCTTAGCTTAGGTTGCCGATAGTGGATCGAGAAGTAGATCGTCGAACCTCGTTTGAACTCTGTGTAATCGAGATACCCAATCTCTTTCAACTGCTCCATCGCCCTTCTGACCGTGGCATATTGGGTATTAGGTCGTGAGGTCAAATTTAAGCGCGCCTGAAGACGCTGCATGGACACCGGAGCAGGATCCGGAGGTAAACTCTCAATGAAGGTGTAAAGCGCCTGAGCAGACTCTTTACGAGCTAATTCGTTGATGGCGCGTAACTGAAGCAAGACCTTGCGATCAAACTGATAGAGTTCGAAGATCTTAGGATCAGCCTGCAATGTCACGGTGTCATTTTTTACACTGTATTTAGCTGACTGAACCAGATGCGTGACGTAATACTCACCCTCTTTGTTAGCAAAGTGGATGGTATTAGTCGCAATACGCGTCAGAGAGGCCTCCAGACGCGTTCTAAGCTTCGCAGACGAGCGCAATGAGGGAATGCCACAGAGTTTGGCGAAATCAACAAAGGGAAGCGTTACGCTGTCTCCCAGCACTTTGTATTTCGCAAAGGCATGAATGATCCCGACCCATGCTTTAAAGTCGTTATCCATATCAAGGCGTGCGCCAGTTATCTTGATATTTTCATAACCTTCAGCCTTTACGATCGAAAGCTGTTTAAGCTCATCAGTTACGTCCATGGAGGACATCTGATTCTTACGACCATTAGCAGTGGATTTCAGTGTTGGGACAAATAGACCAAGCCTCATTAACGCCACTGGCTGAACAGTATTGTTACTGTTGGGCGTTAGGTGAATAACTTCACCTGTTCGTTTGTCCGTTTCACTGAATGCTTCAGCTATCAGGTTGATTTCTTGTTCTTTTTTCGGCAT
>NZ_JBWKUG010000002.1:0-732032 GCF_059420725.1 Pantoea sp. GW821-FHT03E06 | reverse complement strand
AGCCTGAGATCTTCATTCTGTGGATGAAAAGGGTCGTTTTCTGATTACAGTGAACATTAACACTGTTTATAGTGAACATTCTACTCTCTATAGTGAATAAACTACTGACTACAGTGGATGCTTTACTCATTATAGTGAACGCGATCACCTTCTGAGGCCTTGTCTGGTGCGGGCTGCGACGATTGGGGATCTCTTAGGATCTCTTTTAGATCTCTATATGATCTTTCTTTAAGATCTATTCACTGTATAACTGAATAAGTTCAAGTCTGCAGCGGCTTTGGCGCGGCAATAACGGTAAAACAGCGTCATCGCTATAACATCTCATCCGATCCCTTAAAAACATCAGTTGTGTGCGATAAAGATCCTGAAGCTTCTCATTAAATGAACAACTTCCTCATTATTATTCATTTTTAAGAAACCTGTGCCCGGCGTAAGGTGGACGGCATTGAACATCACTTCACTATGACGAGGACATCTTTCATGACTGACAACGTTATCTCACGCAATCCCACTAACGGCGAAATCCTCGCAACCTATACACTGCAAAGCCCTGCTGAACTTGAGGCTTCACTGCAACAAAGCGCAGATGCATTTGCTGAATGGCGTTATACCGCCATGCCGCAGCGTGTGAAAGTGTTGCGTCAGCTCGCTGAACAGATCCGCCAGCGCCAGGATGAGCTGGCGAAAATGGCCACGTTAGAGATGGGTAAACCCATTGCTCAGGCGCGGGCAGAAGTACTGAAATGTGCCAACCTTTGTGACTGGTACGCCGAACACGGCCCAGCGATCCTTGCAGATAAACCCACACTGGTAGAAAACCAGCAGGCATGGCAATCGTTTCGGCCTCTCGGCGCGATCCTCGCGGTTATGCCATGGAATTTCCCATACTGGCAGGTTCTGCGCGGTGCAGTCAGCATGCTGCTGGCAGGTAACACCTATGTATTGAAACATGCTCCAAGTGTGATGGGCTCTGCCAACTTAATGTCATCATTGTTTGATGCCACCGACCTGCCTAAAGGCGGTTTTACCGTGATTAACGTCGATAACGAAGGCGTATCCGCGGCCATTAAAGATCCACGTATCGCTGCCGTCGCGGTTACAGGCAGCGTGCGTGCTGGCGGAGCTATTGCGGCACAAGCCGGTGCGGTACTGAAGAAAACCGTATTAGAACTCGGTGGGGCAGATCCATTTATCGTGCTTGCGGATGCCGACTTGGACGCAGCAGTGGCCTCAGCGGTCACAGGACGCTACCAGAACACCGGACAGGTGTGCATGGCGGCCAAGCGCTTCATTATTGAAGAGAGCGTTGCAGAAGCGTTTGAGGCGCGTTTTAGCGCTGCGGTGCAGGCACTCAAGATCGGCGATCCTTTAGACGAAGAAACCTACATCGGCCCGATGGCGCGTTACGATCTGCGTGATGAATTGGATCATCAGGTTCAGCAAACCCTTCAGGAAGGTGCTCGTTTGGTCTTAGGCGGTCATAAAATTGAAGGCGCAGGTAACTATTATGCGCCGACGATCCTCGCGGATGTCACTCCTGCAATGACCGCGTTTCAGCAAGAAATTTTTGGACCGGTTGCAGCCATAACGGTGGCTCGCGATGCACAACACGCTCTGGAGCTCGCCAATAACAGCGAATTTGGTCTGAGCGCTACCGTGTGGAGTAGCAATGAAACCGTTGCTAATGAGCTGGCAGAAAAGCTGGAAACCGGGGCCGTATTCATCAACGGTAACGGCGCATCCGATCCACGAGTGGCTATTGGTGGAGTGAAGAAAAGTGGTTACGGCCGTGAACTCTCCAGTTTTGGCGTACACGAGTTCTGTAACATTCAGACAGTGTGGAAAAATCGCCGCTAAGCCTTCAAGGGCGCGGCTATCGCGCCCTGACTTTCTCATTTACCACCTTCTCCTCAACGCTTATTTCCTGCTCAACGCGGTTGCCCACTGGTTAAAAATCTTGTGGGCGAGTTCAAAAAATCCACCAATGGTATTATAAAGGTATTATTTGTGGTGCTAGATTGGCCTCACCTACACCGGGGAGTCCTATTTATGAAAACAACAATCCCAAAACTGTCGTTCATGATGTTCTTAGAGTGGTTTATCTGGGGCGCATGGTTTGTACCGCTCTGGGCATTTCTCAGTAAAAACGGCTTTTCGCCGATTGAGATTGCCTGGTGCTACGCCTGTACCTCAATAGCGGCCATATTGTCTCCGATCCTGGTGGGATCGCTGGCCGATCGTTTTTTCCAGGCACAAAAAGTGTTGTCGCTTCTCACCATCGTTGGCGCAATTCTGATGTTCTTTGCTGCCCAGCAAACGCATTTTAGCGGCTTCTTCCCGCTGCTATTGCTCTATTCACTGACTTATATGCCAACCATTGCGTTGACCAACAGCATCGCATTTTCACACGTTGCGGATGTGGAACGAGATTATCCACGCATTCGCGTAATGGGAACCCTTGGCTGGATCGCATCGGGTATTGTCTGCGGCTTTCTGCCGCCACTGCTGGGATATGGCGACATCTCGGCAAGTAACGTGCCGTTACTGATCACCGCTGCAAGCTCGCTGATATTGGGCATATTTGCATTAACATTGCCGGCAACTGAACCCAAAAGCACCGGCAAATTCAGTGTTCGCGTTGCGCTCGGTCTCGATGCACTGCATTTATTAAAAGATCGGAGTTTCCTCGTCTTCTTTGTCTGTTCGTTCCTGTTCAGTATGCCCTTAGCGTTCTATTACATCTTTGCTGAAGGTTATTTAACGGAGGTCGGTTTGCCGCATGCAACCGGCTGGATGACGCTGGGTCAAATATCAGAAATTTTCTTCCTGCTGGCGTTGCCATTCTTCATCAAGCGCTTTGGTATCGGCAAAGTGCTGCTCCTGGGGTTAACCACCGCCGCGTTGCGCTATGTGTTCTTCGTGTTCGGCGGCGATCAAAACATGCTGACTTACGGTCTGCTCTTTATGGGCATTCTGCTGCACGGTGTTAGCTACGATTTCTACTTCATCACCGCCTACATCTATGTGGATAAGAAAGCACCGGTTGCGATGCGTAATGCCGCGCAGGGTCTTATCACGCTTGCCTGTCAGGGCATCGGCAGCCTGTTGGGTTACCGTCTTGGCGGGTATCTAATGCAGGAAATGTTTGCCTATGACACACCGCGCAACGGGCAAACCTTTAACTGGGCCGGCATGTGGATGTTCGGTAGCGTGATGATCGTAATCATCACCATCGCCTTTATTGTTCTGTTCCGCGACGGCAAAAAGCGCAGCGATGAACTTACCGCATTTAATAACTCAGCAACGGCTGAAAGCCATAAATAAGAGATTTCACCATGACGATGACACTGCAAGAAAAAAGGATTTTAGGCGCGTTTTACGGCCAGGCACTGGGGGACGCAATGGGCATGCCATCAGAGTTGTGGCCGCGATCACGCGTAAAGCAACACTTCGGCTGGATCGACCGGTTTCTGCCCGGGCCGGCTGAAAATAATGCCGCCTGCTATTTTGGCCGTGCCTCTTTTACTGATGATACGTCGATGGCGCTGGCATTGGCCGATGCCATCGTAACTCACGAGGGCGAGATCAATGCGGAAACCATTGGAGCGAATATTTTGCAGTGGGCGGAGGCGTTTGATGCGTTCAATAAGAACGTACTGGGGCCCACCTCCAAAATGGCGCTTAACGCGATGAAAGCTGGCACTCCAGTATCCCAGCTTGAAAACAACGGTATGACAAACGGTGCAGCGATGCGCGTTTCTCCGCTCGGTTGTCTGCTACCTGCACATGATCTTTCAGCCTTTATTGATGCCGTCGCGCTGGCGTCGAGTCCAACGCATAAATCTGACGTAGCCATTTCCGGTGCAACAGTCATTGCCTGGGCGGTGTCCCGTGCCATTGACGGTGCGGGCTGGACATCCATTCGTGATGAGCTTCCCGCTATCGCACGTGCAGCGCAGGAAAAGCGGGTGACCACCTTTAGCGCTTCCATGGCGGCACGTTTGGAGCTGGCATTGGATGTGGTGAAGCAGGGCAGGGGTGTGGAATCGACCATGCAGCAAATTTACGATCTGGTTGGCACTGGAACCAGCACCATTGAATCAGTGCCAGCAGCCATTGCCATGGTGGAACTGGCTGAGACCGATCCTAATCGTTGCGCGATCCTGTGTGCCAATCTCGGTGGTGATACCGACACCATCGGCGCGATGGCGGTCGCCATTTGTGGTGCGCTGAATGGCATCGATAGCATTGATAGCGAATTGAAAGCCGAGTTGGACGCTGCCAACGCACTGGATTTCACCCGCTATAGCGCCGCTTTCACCCGTTTCCGTCAGCAGCGGGAGGCCGCCTATGCTAACGCCTGACGATCTGGCGCGACTCGAAGGCCGTCTGCCGGTATGCGTGGTAGGTGCAGCGGTGGTTGATGTGATTGCAGATGCTTACTCATTGCCCCATCGAGGCAGCGATATTGAACTTCAGCAGCAGGGCGTCAATGTAGGCGGATGCGCGCTGAATGTGGCGATTACGCTGCATCGCCTGGGGATTCCATCGATCAACGCGCTGCCGCTGGGCACTGGCACTTGGGCCAGCATTATTCGTCAGAAACTAGCGGAATACGGTATTCACAGCGTGCTGGAAACGGCGAAAGGCGATAACGGTTGGTGCCTGGCGCTGGTTGAACCCGATGGTGAACGCACCTTTCTGTCGGTGAGCGGCGTGGAAAATCTGTGGGATGCAACGTTGCTTAGCACACTCCCGCAGCCGATCAATCGCTGGATCTATCTCTCCGGCTACCAGCTGACCAGCAAAAGCGGTGATGTATTGATTGATTGGCTGCAGCAGCAAAGCCGACCTTATCAGCTGCTGGTGGATTTCGGCCCACGTCTGGCGGATATCGGCGATACACAGTTCGAGCAGATTATGGCATGCCATCCACTGATTACAGTGAACAGACAGGAGGCGGAACTGCTGTGGTATGAGCGTCTCGGTCAGCC
This sequence comes from Pantoea sp. GW821-FHT03E06, assembly GCF_059420725.1. NCBI lineage: Bacteria > Pseudomonadati > Pseudomonadota > Gammaproteobacteria > Enterobacterales > Erwiniaceae > Pantoea > Pantoea sp. GW821-FHT03E06. Next base: position 727,038 of record NZ_JBWKUG010000002.1, on the reverse strand, counting down.
TGAACCTTTTGATGCTCGGCAGTTGATGACGTGCTGGCAGCAACGTTTTGCTGGTGCAATGGTGGTGCGATTGGACAGCGAAGGTGCCGGTTTCGTTAACGCAGATACGCAAGGTTGGATCCCGGCGCTGGCTACCAACGTTGTGGATACCATCGGCGCAGGCGACAGCCACGCTGGTGGCTTATTGGCGGGACTGGCATCAGGTTGGTCACTGGCGGAAAGCGTTGCGCTGGGCAACGTGGTGGCGTCTTACGTGGTATCGCAGCGTGGCGGCGATTGTGCGCCCGATCGCGCCACCTTAAGCGCCTATTGGCAACAGCGTTTTACTCAGCAATAAACACGTACATATCGCTGCGGCAGTAGCTGATGCTGTACTCCAGCGGATTGCCCTGTGCGTCCATTGCCAGTTGCTTAATCACCAGAACAGGCACATTGGCGGGCAGGGCTATTTGCTGCTGGAGCGCCTCGTCCGGCATGCGAGCGCTTACTCGACTTTGCGATTTCACCGGCAGAATTTGCTGCTGGTGGAAGTAATCATAAAGCGAAATACCAATCGCATCCGCGTCGGCTATATAGCGCGCCGGTACCCAGGATTCCTCAACCGATACCGCTTGTGCGTCGACATAACGAATACGCTTGAGCAGATAGACATCGCTACCAATACTCAGTCCCAGCTTCTCAGCAATCTCAGCGCTACAGTGAATTTTGCTTTTGTTGATCCACACCGTATCAGGTTTTTTGCCGCGCAAAACCGCCTGCTGTGACAAACCCTTTGGCTCTTTCAGCGAATATTCGAATTGGCTGGAAATCTGCGTACCATAGCCGCGTGAGCGCAGCACCACGCCCTCTTTTTCCAGGGAATCCATGGCTTTACGCACGGTGATACGTGAGATGTTCAGCAGTTGGCTAAATTCGCGTTCGCTTGGCAGGATCTCCTCATGCACTAACATTCCCTCACGCACCGCATCTTTAATTGCGGTGGCGAAGCGTTTGTACAGCGGGGTACGGCTTTCATCGGCAAGGATTGAAGTCAGCCGCGAAAATAGTGCAGTTTGATTGGTCATAGCAAAATAGATCACTCATTCCAGTAAGCGGCAGAACGCTATGATACTGACTTTTCGGCGCGTGCGAAGCACTCGATTAGCATGGATATCACTAATAAATGCTTTAAAAACAATAAAAGCCCCAGCGGGGCTTTTCACACTTTAACTACTTTCACCGCTCGTCAAATGGCACGCCGCCTTTTGATTTATGGTGTTTTGGCGTTTCGATGATGGAAACCGTCACCGAATTGGCATCGATCTCAAACGAATCCGCCACCGCCGCGGTGACCGCTCGCAATAATTTCTTCTTCTGCTCAACCGTACGACCTTCCGCCGCATACACAACGATTTCGGGCATATCTGCATCTCCTTAATGGTGGAGGTTCAGCATACCTCAGCGCAGGCCTGTCGTGCAGGGGCATCGCGATTAACGTTCAGGCGGTTGGCTGTCTCCGAGACCAAGTGAACGCTGCATCACCACGGTGTCGAGCCAGCGGCCATGCTTGAAACCGACCGACTTCATTATGCCAGTGTGCTCAAACCCGAGAGCGCGATGTAATCCCAGCGAGCCCTCATTGGCGCTATCGCCAATAATCGCGATGATCTGACGAAACCCCGCCGCTTCAGCCAGTGCGATGGCTTTTTGCAGCAGCGCACGTCCAATGCCTTTACCGGTTTGCTCCGTATCGAGATAAATCGAATCCTCCAGCGTAAATCGATAGGCATAGCGCGGGCGATACGGTGCCAGATAGCAGTAACCCAGCACGCGATCATTTTCCTGCGCCACCAGCCAAAACCCGCCGCGCTGCTGCACATCCAGCACGCGATTTTGCATTTCGCTTTCAGAGGGCGGCTCGGTTTCAAAGGTCGCAGTACCGTGTATTACGTGCCAGGCGTAGATTTTCTGAATGGCAGCAGCGTGATGAGGTCGAGCGGGAATGATGTCCATATGTTCCTGATTCTCAGCGTAGAAAATCACAGCATGCCATCAGGCCGCACGCTAATCACCGGATTTAACAATAGGAAATTGTGATGGATTGATATTTCCGGGTGCGCATCAATGCGCACCTTACGATAGAGGGCCGCCCTTAATTCTGCTCCGACAATTGTACAGCCATTGTGTCCGCTTCTAATGCTTCGAATACATGCGGTTCGTCAGCGGGGTAGCAGATGTAGTCGCCGGGATGCAGTTCGACAGGTTCATCGCTGGGGCCCACCAGCGCCCGGCCGCGCGCAATAATGATATGTTCTACCGATCCCGGAGGATGAGGTTTTGAGGCGCGCGGTGCGCCAGGCTGGCTGGTAATCAGATAAAGATCGCGCCGTCCGCCGGGCGGACAGCTTGCCAGCAATGCAGCCTGATAATCCGCCATCTCTGCTGATACCACCATCCCTTCGCCCCGGCGAATCACCTGCAAGCGCTTAACTTCAGGCTCCATTAGCCGTGCAAAAGGTATGTTCAACGCCACGCACAGTGCCCATAGCGTTTCGAGACTGGGATTCCCATTGCCCGCCTCAAGCTGTGAAAGCGTTGACTTAGCGATCCCCGCTCGGCGTGCTACTTCGGTTATCGATAGCCCCGCGCGCTGGCGTTCGCGTAATAATCCAACAGCAATAATGTCAATTGGCGTGGTCAAACCTGCTCCTGTTCTTTATATCGAACAATTTGTTCATCTTGTAAAACACTCGTGGTGCGTTCATTATAACGTCTTTCTTGTTCGATATGAGATGAAATTGTGATGCGTCTGGGTGCAGTGCCGCTTGATCGCGGTGTAATCAAAGCAATTATTCTGGTTTGTCTGGCCGATGGCATTGTCGGGCTCTCTTATGGTTCACTGGCGGCCGCTGAAGGCTTTCCGCTATGGGTACCCATTGCACTCTCAACCTTAGTGCTAGCGGGCGCGTCGGAATTTCTGTTTATCGGTATTGTCGCGGGCGGTGGTAGTCCACTGACGGCAGCCGCAGCGGGTTTACTGGTCAACGCCCGTCATCTGCCATTCGGTATCGCGGTAAAGGATTTAGTCGGCAAGGGCAGTCGCAGCCTGCTGGGCTGCCACATCATGAATGATGAAAGCGTCGTGTTTGGGATCTCCCAACCAAAGCTGGCTCAGCGTTGTGCGGCGTACTGGATTTGTGGATTAGGGATCTTCACTATCTGGCCGTTGACGGTCATCGGCGGTGCAGTGATCGGGCGCTTTATTCCTGATGTCTCGGCGATTGGTCTTGATGCGGTATTTCCAGCGATTTTGATCGCCCTGATTTTCCCGGCGTTGCGTCAGCGTCGCACGCTGATCCCAGCAACCCTTGGCACCGCATTATCCGTATTGGCAACGCCGTTTGTTCCAGCTGGCATGCCGGTGCTGTTTTCACTGCTGGGCTTACTCAGCTGGCGGGAGCGTAAAAATGCAAAATAATCTGATCGTTGCTGGCATAGCGCTGCTGGCGGTAGGAACGTATGCCATCCGCTTTGCCGGTTATCGCCTGGGAAGCCGCATGCAGATGTCCGATCGCGCGCGCAATATGCTTTCGGACGCGGCCACGATTTTGCTGCTGGCGGTGGCGGTGACGACGGCGCTATTTGAAGGTACCCACTTCGCCGGCGTGGCGCGCATCTCAGGCGTATTGTTTGCGGTATTTCTCGCCTGGCGCCGCACACCATTGATTCTGGTGATCATTGGCGCGGCGTTGATGACCGCCTTGCTGCGTTATTTAGGCGTCCCCTGATAATTTTGCTACTGTGAAGCATCACAGATTAATAGCCATCAGGAGGAGCAATGAAACCGCGTTTAGCCCGCTGCGATGAAACCGCCGCGCTGTGGCGCATTCGTAATCTCGCCATTCGCCACGGTTGCCAAACGGTTTATCCGGCTGACGTTATCGCGGCATGGACGCCCGATACGTTACCCCTCGGCTATTTCGAGGCGGTGAAAAGCAATCCGTTTTACGTTATCGATGATCCGGAACACGGCGTGGCTGCGACCGGTTTTCTCGATCTCCACAGCGGCAGCGTTGAAGCCATATTTACGCTGCCCGCCTGCAACGGCAAAGGTTACGCTAGCGCTATCATGCAGGCGATTATCGATGAAGCGAAAAAGCGCGGCTTCTCCCAACTGACGCTGGCCGCCACCCCTAATGCCAGTAGTTTCTATCAGCGCCACGGTTTTAGCGTGGTGCGCCAAGCGCTTTATCCCTCGGCGCTGGCCCAGGCTGACCTCGCCTGCGTTGAAATGGTTCGCGATCTTTAAGGCTATTATGATTCAAGGTGCAAACAACAAGGACCGGCCAAATATGGTAATCAACTGCGTCGCCTATCGTCACGGCAAGCGCGAAGAGCATGTCGATGTCGCCGACATTAGCGAAGTGCTCAAAGAGGAGAACTCCTTCGTCTGGATGGGGTTATATCAGCCCGACCCGGCCTTTATGCAGACGCTGCAACAGGAATTCAGCCTGCATGAATTGGCGATCGAAGATGCGCTGGTGGCACATCAGCGACCCAAGATTGAACAGTATGGCGATTCCGTGTTCATCGTGGTGAAAACTGCACATATGGACGATCTACAACGCATCAGCTTTGGCGAAACCCACTTCTTCTTAGGTAAAAACTTCCTGATCACCGTGCGTCATGGTTCATCAGAGGGCTATGCGGAAATTCGCAGCAAAGCAGAGAAAAATCACGCGATGTTGTGTGGCGGACCGGGCTATGCGCTCTACTGTATTCTTGATTTCATTGTCGATAATTACAGCAAAATCACCGCATCACTGAATGAGCGCATTGGTGGACTTGAAGAGGGGATGTTTACTACCCGCTTCGACAGCGATGCGCTACAAAATGTATATCATCTGCGGCGTGAACTGCTGGCGCTGCGTAACGCGGCGCTGCCGGTGACAGAAATCTGCCAGCAGCTGGTGCGCTTCCATGAAGATATCATTCCGAAAAATCTGCGCGCCTATCTACGTGATGTGCAGGATCATGCGCATCACGTAATGATCGATGCCGAAGACATGCGTGAGATGCTCACCAGCGCCATGCAGGTGAATCTGGCGCTGGTATCTGTGCAGCAAAGTGAAGTGAATAAAAAACTTGCCGGCTGGGGTGCAATTCTGATCGTACCGACAATTATCTTCAGCATGTATGGCATGAACTTCCCCGATATGCCCGAATTGCATACCCACTTTGGCTATCCGGCGGTGGTGGGCGTAACGGTAGTGATTTGTTGTGTGATGTGGTGGCGGCTGAAAAAAGCGAGTTGGCTGTAACGCATCAGACGCTTTTTTATTCAGACTTTTTTATTATCACAGCGGTCTGCAATGGACCGCTCAGGATGTGTTCCGCTGCTTGCCACGCAAAATAACGTCACCGCTGCGCAAAGCGAAAAACTGAGGGCGGATACGGCTTTAAAAAATGACTCTTCATTTTTTCGTCACCTTGCTGTCATTTTTACCGGTTTTTAGCCATCGGCTTTTCCTATTACTGCATCCTGACAAAAACAACATATCCCACATTAGTCACACTGTATGGGCTTGATTCGCACATCAACACTTGCCACTATCGTCTCATTATTGAGGCGAAAGGCAGGGCGTTAAAATGGCGGTTGAACGTAATTTATCGCAGAGTGTGCCCGATGTTCTTGGCGCATCGCAGCAAATGCACGCGGGTGAGCTGAGCAGTGAGGCATTGGTTGCGCGCTGTCTGGAAAACATAAAAACCCACAATCCCACATTGAATGCGTTTGGCGATGTTTACGCTGAGCAAGCGCTTGAAGACGCGCATCAATGTGACCTGGAGCGTCAGCAGGGCGTGCTGCGTGGTCCTTTACATGGCATCCCTTTTGGCATCAAAGATCTGTTCTCAACAGCTGGCCTGCGCACGACCAAGGGCTCGCTGACCTCACTTGATAATGTTCCCGACAGTGACGCGCCAATCATTGCGCGTCTCAAGCAAGCGGGAGCCATCCTTATTGGCAAAACCGCGACCACCGAATTTGGCTGGACGGGGTCGAGCTATTCACGGGTTTTTGGCCACGGTCGTAATCCCTGGGATCCCCGGCTTACCAGCGGCGGCTCCAGCTCGGGTTCGGCAATCAGCGTGGCGGCACGCATGGTGCCTGCGGCACTCGGTTCGGATGGCGGGGGATCGGTCCGAATTCCCGGGGCCTTTTGCGGCATCTTTGCACTTAAAGCGTCGCTGGGGCGCATTCCCACCTGGCCATGGTCCGCCACTGAAATGCTCAGCCATGCCGGGCCGATGACGCGTACGGTACGCGATAGCGCACTGCTGTTTGATCTGCTCTCCGGTCCGGATGCACGCGACCATCAGGCGCTGCCCGCTAAAACCGAATCCTGGCTGGAGCGCTGTGATGCGCCGTTAGCCCCACTGCGGGTGCGCTACAGCCCAACGCTGTTTAATACGCCGGTGGACGATCATATTGCTGCCTGTGTTGAGCAGGCCGTTGAACATATTGCGCATGCCTTACCGGTCACGCTGACCGCCCGTTCGCTGGCGTGGTCAACGCCATTCGATACCTTTGATACGTTGTGGAGCGGCGGCCGGGGTGTTGCTTACGGTTCAGCCTTAAAACAGCAGCTAGACAAACTCGATCCCGGCTTTGCTGCATTAATAGAACGCGCGCAGCATCTCGATCTGGCTGATTATCTTGCGGCACAAAAACAGCGCGCGGCCTTCGCCAATCAGGTACATGCGCTGTTCGATGAGGTGGATTTGCTGATTACGCCTACGTTGCCGATTCTGCCTTTTGCTGCCGATCGCCACGTGCCGGAAACGCAACCTGCGGGTGAGAGCGGCGTGGAGTGGGCGCGCTGGACGCCCTTTACCTGGCCGTTCAATTTGAGTGGTAATCCCGCCGCCACCCTACCCTGCGGATTTACCCCTGAAGGTCTACCGGTGGGATTGCAGGTTGTTGGCCGGCGTTACGCCGAAGCGGATGTCCTGCAGTTCTGCGCGGCGCTGGAAGCGTTGATGCCGTGGGACCAGCATTGCCCTGCGCTCTAACCGTCGCGAGCGGATTAATCGCGTGTTGGCAAAGCGGAGATCAACTTACAGGTATACTTGGTTTTTTCTCCGCAAAACATAAGGGTAAGCATGATCAATCAGCCGCGACTCGATGAAATTAAACGGATTTTAAGCCACGAAAAACGGGTGCGCGTGACCGAGCTGGCGCAAAAGTTTGTGGTCTCGGAAGAGACTATTCGACGTGATTTGAAGTTTCTTGAAGAGCAGGGCGTATTACGGCGAGTGCACGGTGGGGCCATTTTGCCGGTCTCCAGCGAGGAGCAGCCGCTGCAAATTCGCAGCCGTATCAAACCGCGGGCGAAAGTGCGGATTGGACAGTTAGCCAGCGATCTGGTGGAGGAGGGGATGGCGCTATTTCTTGATACGGGCACCTCAACCCTGGCGCTGGCACAGCAGTTAACGCGCTTTTCGCGTCTGAAAATTATTACTAATTCGATGGATATCGCCGCGTTGCTAACGCAACAAAGCGAGAACGCTGTGACGCTAACACCAGGGCGCGTTCGGCGAAATGATAACGCACTGATTGGCCCCCATACGCTGGAGTTTGCCCGGCAGTTTCACTACGACATCGCTTTCATGGGCATTGGCGCAGTGGATCGGGAAAACGGCTTTATGGACTACGAAGAGCCTGAGGCGTTGTTACGGCGCGTGCTGAGCACGCACTGCCGTCAGAGTGTGATTCTGGCGGATGAAGGCAAATTTGGACTGCGAACCTTTGTGAATACGCTGCCGTTTAGCGCGGTCGACACCTTAGTGACCAATGCGCCTCCTGCGGCAGCTTTTGTAGCGAGTCTGGAGAATGCACATGTCAACATCCTCCATCCCGGCACGGCCGCGGATGACATCACAAGACTATCAGGCGTTTGACGCGCTTTTCGCGCTGAGCAGCAGCATTGGTTCCACTGACGCGGGTGGTCTGCATCGTCTTACTGCTTCGGCTGCGGATAAACAGATGCGCGATGCCTTTTGCCTCTGGCTGAAGCAGCAGGGATTTTCGGTTCATGTCGACGAAATTGGCAATATTTTTGGCTTAATGACGCTGGTCGAAGGAGCGCCGTGGATCCTGTGCGGCTCACATCTTGACAGTCAACCGCAGGGCGGACGATTCGATGGCGCATACGGCGTAACCGGCGCAGCAGCCACTATCGCGGCGCTGGTGCGTCAGTTAAGCGAAAAACCAGCGCGTAATCTGGCGGTAGTAAACTGGACCAACGAAGAGGGCGCGCGATTTCAACCCAGCTTAACCGGGAGTGCTGTCTTTACTGGCGCACTGTCGCTTAAACACGCGCTGGCCTGTGAAGATGCTGAAGGTGTGACATTGCAAGCCGCACTGCGCAGCATTGGCTATGACGGTAACGCATTGCCCCCGCTGCCGTTAGCGGCCTACCTCGAGTTGCATGTTGAACAAGGTCCACATCTTGAGCAACAGCAAAAACAGATTGGGGTAGTAACGGAAACCTGGGCAGCACTGAAGTGGCAGGTGACCTTTTGCGGCGAACAAAATCACACCGGTCCGGCATTGATGTCGCGCCGACGCGATGCGCTGTTAGCTGCGGCACTGACCATTGTAGCGGTGCGCGCTGAAGCCGATCGCCACGGCGAGGTGCTACATACTTCGGTTGGCCGTCTGGAAACGGCGCCCAATTCACCTAATGTGGTGACCCGTGAAGCAACGCTGTTTATCGAATTTCGTTCTGCTGACGAAGCACTGCTGCAGCAACTACGTGACAGCTTCAGTCAGCAGATGCAATCCATTGCCCAGCAAACCGCGACGGATGTCAGCCTCGACCGCGCACAATTTCGTCCGCGTCAGCAGTTGGATAACAGCCTCAGTCAGCTGGCGCTGGCGCAGGCGGAAAAACTGGGATTCAGCGCCATGCCAATGCGCAGTGTCGCGGGGCATGATGCCATCAGCCTGAGCTATCACTGCCCCAGCGCGTTGCTGTTTGTTCCGAGCGTGAATGGGCTTTCGCATAACGAACGGGAATTTACCGCCGAGCAAGATCTGCATCGCGGATTAGATGTGCTGATGGCGATGCTCAGTGAACTCAGCTTAGCGCCGGAGGCCGCAGAATGATGAGACGTTTAGAGCAGGCGCTGGCGCGCTGGCAGCCTTCGCAACGCGTGGTGATAGCGCCGGGTACCGCAGGTGTGGCTTCGCCGCATCGCTTAGCAACGGAGTGGGCGGGATTTTATGTTACAGCGTCGGAGACACGCTATTACGCCAAAGTCCTGTTTGATGATCAAAAATCGCTGATCGACCTGCAGCGCACCACGGAAATTAGCCGCCAGGCGGGAGAACTGGGCATTGCGCCAGCACTCTGTCACGTTGACGCCGATTTAGGTGTGTTGATTTTTGCGGCGCTGGATGCCGATTATCGCTGGGCGAAGCTGGAGACCTTCCGCGATCCGCGTCACTTTAGCTCGCTCACTCGTACCCTGGATAAACTGCATCACGCCGGTTTACCACTGCCAAGCCAGCAGCGTCAGCAGGATATGTTGCAGCTGCGTCAGCACATTGCCCGGCAAAATGTGGTGTTACCGGACGAACTCCTTTGGCTCGGCGAGTGTGTTGATTTGGCCTGGCAGGCACTGAATGCTGTGCCGTATCAGCCCGTGCTGATTCACGGCGACAATATTGCCAGCAACTGGATGATCAACAGCAAAGGCAACTGGCAAATGCTGGATTTTGATTATGCTGCGCAGGGCGATGCCTGGCACGATATTGCTACTTTGATCCACGAACAGTTGCCCACTGACGATCGCTGGCGCGATGCGATTCGTGCCTGGCGTGGCGCCTGTAGCGAAGCGGATGTCGCGCGCTGCCGCCTATACGCGCTGGTTGATGATTATCACTGGACGCTGTGGGGCATGTTGAACGGCAGCATCAGTTCTCGTGGTCTTGAGTTTGCCAAGCTAGGGCAATGGATGCTGCTGCGCTGTCGACAAAGCGCCAGCGATCCTCGTTTTGAACGATGGTTAACCCTAACGGCGGAGGCAGCATGATGAGCAAACGTCCCGGAGAAGCACAAAACTGGCAGGAACAGCGCGTAGAGCAGGCAATTGCAGCCATGCCAGAATGGCAGGGCAGAGCGGTACATTATCGTCCGGTCAGCGGCGGGATTTCCAACGCAAACTGGCATGTCTCAGTCGACGGTGCGCCGTGCGCCTACTTTGTCAAAATTCCCGGCGAAGGCACCGAACGCTTTATTAACCGCGAAACCGCACATGAAGCGAGCCTGAAAGCCGCACAAACCGGTTACGGCGTGCCGGTGGTGGCCTTTCTACGCGAGTTAGGTGTTGAAGTCTTCGAATTTATTGATGGCTGGCGCGCTTCGTCTAATCTCGATTTTCAGCAGCCGGCCATTCGCCATCGCGCGCTGCATGGGCTGAAAAGCTTTAACGATCAGCCTTTGCTCAAGCAGAACAAAACGGTGTTCGACATGCTCAACGAACACATTGAACAAGTCAAAGCGCTCAATGTGGTCTTTACAGCAGAGGCGATATGGCTGCACAAACAAGCCGAGCGAGCACAACAGGCGTTAGAGGCCGCCGGTTTGGATTTAGTACCCTGCATGAACGATACGCTTGCCGGCAATTTCATGCTCAATGCGCAGCAGGATATTCGGCTGGTGGATTTCGAATATGCGTCAAATAACGATCGTTGCTATGAATTAGCATTGTGGTTTGGCGAAATGTTTTTCACACCGCAAATTGAACACGAATTACTGGAAGATTATTTTGGCAAAGTGGATAGCGCTTTATTTGCGCGCGTGCAGATCCATAAATATCTTGCCGATATGAAGTGGTCTACCTGGGCTATTATTCAGCATCATGTGGCAGATATTGATTTTGATTTTTCAAAATATGGTGCCTGGAAGAATTTACGCGCTCGCAGTGTATTACATCATCCCGACTGGGAGAATTGGCTGCGAGCGGTATAAAACGCCGGTCGCCACACTGGGTGTACATTCATAGGCACCTGCTATTCAATCTGTTTTAGCTTGAAGTGTTTTAAGTTCACCAGGAAGATGCTGTTTTCAGCAGGTAAGGGAGTGCGCAAACCGTCAATAAACGTTGAGGAGATCGCTATGAGTTCGATGGTCATCGGGCAACAACTGCGCGCCCGCATAAGTATTAAAAATAAAGTCTTTTCCATATATCTGCTTGCATTATTACTGTTAGCGCTTTGCCCACCACTTTATTTAAGTGTAAGTGGCAGCAGCGCTCTGTTTCTTGGGATTCCGCTACCGATTATTTACTGGCTGGCGATAGCCGTATTTTTAGGTATTGGTTTATGGGTAATGTATCTCGCGGAATGCGCATTTGGTGAAATTCCGGCCGATGAGGAAGTATCATGAAAATCAGTGCGGCAGAACCCCACTACGTCATTACTTTCGGCATGATTGGCCTATTTCTGGCCATCATGATCGCGGTGCTTTATGCCACCAATCGTAAAAGCACGTCATTTTCCGATTATGCCGTCGGCGGGCGCTCGTACGGGCCGTGGTATATCGCCATGAGCTATACCAACTCATGGTGGCCGGGCGCAACCTTTACCGCGTTCTTTGCCCTGTCGGTCAGTGGCGTGATCGGTTTTTACGGTGCGGTTTACTCCACGTTAGGCGTAACGGCGATGTATTTGATGGCGCGTCGCGCGTGGAAATGGGGGCAACACTTTAACCTGACCACGCAACCCGATCTGCTGGGCATGCGCTTCAACAGTCCGGCAGTGAAACGCGTGGCGTCAATCATCGGCATTATCTGCGTATTCCCGTGGGTGGTCATGGGGATTCAGGCTCTCGCGCTACTGGTTGAATTCGCCAGTTTTGGCCGCTGGGGCGTCACCACTTGCCTAATCGCAGGCGTATTGTTGATTCTGGTGCGGCAGTACTGGACGGTGAGCATGGGCATGCGTGGGCTGATCATGACCGATATGTATCAGGGCATTATCGCTTACGGGCTGGGCGCGTTGGTGTGTGTCATCCTGCTATTTAGCGGCGATCACGGTTTTGGTCAACTCGCCTCGCTGCCACCGGCAATGCTGCAAATTCCAGGTGCGGAAGGCTCGCATTACGGTCCGTGGTACATGTTCAGCCTGATCTTCACCGGCGTTATCGGATCGATGTGCTGGCCGATGAGCTTCCAGCGCATCTATACCGCCAGCGGTATTCGCGCAGTGAAGAAAGGTACGCTGCTGACTATTCTGCTGGTGGGCGGTTTCTACGCCATCCTGATGCTGTTTGCGACCGCGGTGAGCCAGGACGCTAACGTGCAGGCCAATCCACAAAACGGCTTCTTTACCGCGTTGTTCGATCAAGGCGGCCCGTGGCTGCTGGCAATCGCCCTGGTGATTGTGCTGGCGGCAAGCATTGGTCACGTGGATGGGTGTGTGCAGGTATGTGGCACGCAGTTCGCCAATGACCTCGCCACCTGGAATAAACCGCGAAGCGATCGTCAGTTAACGGTGCTGGCGAAATCAGGCATGGTGGTGTTTATTGTCGCCGCCGCGTTGCTGGCTTATTTCACCTTTAACTATTCGCGGTTGCAGCTGCTGGCGCAGATCTCGTATCAGGGCATTATTCAGCTGGCGGTACCGCTGTTCTTCGGCATCTTTAGTCGTTTTGGCAACAAGCAAGGCGCGCTGCTCGGCATGATGAGCGGCATCATTATCGCCATTGTGCTGACGGTATTCTATCCGGATGACATACCGGCTCTGGGTTCACTGACCAGCGGCATTGTCGGTCTGGCGGGTAACGTCGCGGTGTTTGTGATCTGCGGCCTGCTGATCCCGGTTGATGCTAAAGAGAAAGAGCGGGTGGCAGCACTGTTTGCACTGGCAGACGGTGTGAAACAGCCGCAGGCCAAACCCCTGCTGAATTAATCCATTGCGTTCCTTTGAAAAGCAAGGCCATGATAACGCTCTGATTGCTCATGGAGATTATCATGGCCGCTTCTTCGTCTATGACTATTGGTTTGCTGCTGTATCCCAACGTAACGCAACTCGATCTGACCGGTCCGTGGGAAGTCTTCGCCCGCATGCCGAACGTCACTAATTATCTGATTTGGAAAGATCGGCAGCCGGTGATGTCCGATCGTGGCCTGGCCATCGTGCCCACCGCCACGTTTGCTGACTGCCCCAAACTCGATCTGATCTGCATCCCCGGCGGTCCCGGGCAGATTGCGCTGATGGACGATGACGACACGCTGGAGTTCGTGCGCCGCATGGCGGAGAACGCACAGTGGGTAACGTCGGTGTGTACCGGTTCGCTGATTTTGGGTGCTGCAGGCTTATTGCAGGGATATCGCGCAACCTCGCATTGGGGTTCGCTCGATCAGCTTAGCCTGCTGGGCGCCACGCCGGTGTCAGAGCGCGTGGTACGTGACCGCAACCGTATCACGGGCGCAGGCGTTACATCGGGCATCGATTTCGCCTTAACGGTAGCGGAAGAGCTGTTTGGACGTGAGATTGCGGAAAATATCCAACTGCAAATGGAGTACGATCCGGCACCGCCCTTCCATTCTGGTTCTCCACGCAGTGCCTCACCGGCGCGCCTGGCAGAGGCGAAAGCGCAGATAGCAGAATTTATTGCCCGCCGTCGCGTGGCAACCGAGCAGGCCGCAGCGCGTCTTAAGCGCTGACTAACTGTCCCCATTCCAGCTTCAGGCAGCGGTCGGCAAGATGGAAGTAGCGGTCGTCATGTGTGATAACCAAGACGGTTTTTCCTCGCGCTTTCAGCGCCGGTAACAGCTGATGGTAAAACACCTCGCGGAACGCCGGATCCTGATCGGCTGCCCATTCATCAAATAGATAGAAAGGGCGATCTTCCAGCCATGCCACCAGCAGCGCCAGTCGTTTACGCTGTCCCGTGGAGAGCGCTAACGTGGAGAACGTTCCATTTTCAAGCGTCACTTTCTTCTCCAGCTGTAGCGATCGCAGCAATCTCTGCACATCGTTATCTAAGTGCGCGCTATCTATGCCTTGTAAATCGTCGAACAGGTGAAAATCATTGAATACCGTTGAAAATAGCTGGCGATACCCTGCGCGGTTCTTCTCATCGATCGCGACGTCGTCCAGCAACAAGGTACCGCTTTCGGCCTGATACAAACCGGTGATCAAGCGTGCTAACGTTGTTTTGCCGCTGCCATTGCCTCCGGTGAGATAGACCAGTTCGCCGGGCTGAAACTGTAGACTGATCGGACCGAGCTGGAAAACGTCATGCTGATAAGTCAGCGCACGCAGTTCCAGCCGCTGAAATGATTGTGGGGGCTTATCGAAGGCGGTGTGCTCCGGCGGCAGTTGCTGCTGCATTGCGGCGATACGTTTAAGCGCCACCTGCGTCAGGGTGAGGCCGGGCAGGGCGGAAAGCGCGTTTTCAATCGGCACGATCATGTATAGAAACACCATGGCAAAGCCGGACATCACGCTGCCCTGCAGATCCAGTACACGCGCAAGCAAAAACATCACAGCCCCGATAAACGCAAAGAAAAATACGCTGGCCCAGATATTCGCCAGCGCATAGAGCACGTAGCCACGCGTGCGTTCAACACGCACCTGTTCAATGGTGTGGAATAATTTATTATGCATGAAGGCGTGTTTGCGCGGAGCGTGCAAGCGTAGCTCTTTCGCGCCACTGAAAAGCGCACTGACTTCGCCCGTTAACGCCTCCTCGCGCTGGCGCGACTGACGCATCAGCTGCAGCGCGCGCCGATGGACGCTGCTGTAACCAAGTGAGCCAATCAAGATGGTGATGAGCGCAATCACCATCACAGTGAGCGATAAGTAACCGAGATAGGCTATGCAGCCGGTAATCACCGCCAGTGACATCACAAAGCTGGGCAGCGAGATAAAAAACACCACAACCTGATCGAGATCCTGCGTCAGAATACTGAGCGCACGCGGCATGCCGTGCTTTTCCAGATTGGCAAAGCCGGCGT
Organism: Pantoea sp. GW821-FHT03E06; assembly: GCF_059420725.1. Taxonomy (NCBI): domain Bacteria; kingdom Pseudomonadati; phylum Pseudomonadota; class Gammaproteobacteria; order Enterobacterales; family Erwiniaceae; genus Pantoea; species Pantoea sp. GW821-FHT03E06. The sequence continues at coordinate 712,026 of NZ_JBWKUG010000002.1, read as the reverse complement.
CGGCCACCTGCTGTACCAGCTGGCGCCGCAATTCGGCCTTGCTGCGCTGGCCCATCGCCATAAATAGCGACTGACTCAGCGTTCGCGTGCCGAGCATCAACAGCGCCAGCAGAGCAAACTGCCATGCCAGCTGCAAACGTTGTGCATCGCTGGCGTTCAATCCCTGGTTAATTAACGCCAGTAGCGCGGCATTACTTAATCCACCCATCACGCTGCAACCCAGCGCAATAAAAAATAGCGCGCCGCTGGTGCGCAGTAACCGCCGATATATTGCCACATCATCTCCTATGCGTTGGCGCTATTGAGTGGTCGCCACAGCAGCAGTGCCAACCATGGCCCGCCAATTAATGTGGCCATGAGTCCAGCCGGAATTTGTCGCGGGTAGAGCAGATTGTTGCCCGCCCAATCGGCCAGCATTATCACTATTGCGGCGATCAACACCGCCAGCAGCAGGTGCGCCATCGGTTTGCGCGCGCCAAGCTGGCGTGCCAGCTGCGGCGCAAGTAAACCGATGAAGGATAATGGTCCGACAATGAGCGTAGCGACGCCCGTCATGGCGGCGGCCAGAAGCATCAACAGCAGGCGTGCATGGGCAACATTGAGTCCCAGCGACGGTGAAATGTTATGGAGCGGCAACAGCAGCAAGGCGCGCCGCAACAACGGTGTCAATGCCAGCAGCAGCAAGGCCAGCACGAAAGCGAGAGTCGCAATGGGCGTGCTGACATAATAGGTGGAACCGGTCATCAGCTGGCGCAGCATGGCGGCGGCAACACCGTTATTACTGATGACGATCGCCGCGACGGATTGAAACAGCGCGGTAATGGCCAACCCGCTAAGCAGCATGCGCTGAGGATTGAGCGCATAGCGGCGTGCCTGCCACAGCGTTAATCCAAGTGTGAAGAGAGCCCCTAGCGCGCTACTGGCTATCATCACCGCCATTCCCGCCAGTGGCCACAGCAGCAGCTGTGCAGTAATACCCAGCGATGCGCCTGCCCCAATACCGAGCAGTTCCGGACTGGCCATCGGGTTACGGCTAACGCGCTGCAAAATCACGCCGGCGGCGGCCAGCAGCACACCCGACGCGAGCGCGGCGAGCAGTCGCGGCACGCGGAATGGCAGCATCTGGCGCATTTCTGCCAGTGAATTCCAGTGCCAGCCGTGCAGACCTCGCGCAAAATCAAGCGCGATAGCCAACATCAGCAGAAACATCATGATCACCGGCAGCATTGCTATCTGATGGGTGGGAAAAGGAGCGGACGACGGTTCATTGACATCCGGTTGGAAAATGTGGCGCAGGCGCGGCAAAAACCACAGCAGTAGCGGTCCGCCAGCCAACGCAGTCATCATGCCGGTCGGTAACAGCAAACCGTTGATGCCATTCAGGCGACTCACGCCTTGATCGGTTAACCACAATAAGCCAGCAGCCAGCAGCGGCGACCAGATGAGTTTCTGATAGAAATTTTTCGCACCGCTTAACGCAGCGAGATGAGGTGCGGCAAGGCCGATAAAGCCAATCACGCCGACCACGCTGATAACAAGACTGCTGATGGTTAACGCTGAGAGCAGCGAAATAGCACGCACCCATCCTGCCGGTAAACCCACTGAGCGGGTGACGCGCTCATCCAGCGCCAGCAGGCGCAGAGGGCGCAGAATGAATAACACCGGCAGGGCGGCCATTACCAGTCGCGGCAGTAACCACCACAGCGCATGGCTGTTCTCCTGCGTCAATGCGCCTCCGCCCCAGATAAATACGGCAGACAATGAACGATCGTAGAGGATGGATAACAGCAGATTGACGGCACCGCAGTAGAGATTGACGAGCATCCCCGCCAGCGTTAACGCTAGCGGCGTAAAACCCTGGCGCAGGCTCAGCAAAAATACCACCGCAAAAGCGGTAATGGCGCCGCTTAAAGCGATCCATTCACGACTGGCCAGCAGCCAGGTTGGGCCAATCAGTGTCGCCAATGACAGTGCCAATGTCGCCCCGGACGCTATGCCAAGCGTCATCGGCTCTGCTAGCGGGTTACGCAGGGCTTGCTGCATGACAACGCCGGTAAAACCGAGCGCCAGGCCGCACAGCAGTGCCATGCCTTGACGCGGTAACCACATCAGCGTGAACATCTGCTGTTGCAGGCTCGGCATGGCGGTGCCACGTAGCGCTTGCCAAATCGCGCACCACGACAATTGATGGGCAAGTTGTTCAAGACACAACATGAGTGCCATCGCGAACAGCAACAATGTTAACCCGGCGCAGTGACGATTCATGTGTGCGCCTCTAATGCGGCTACTAATGCCTCGGCGAAGCGCACGGCGGTCAGAACGCCACCTTCGGCCGATAAACCGTCCGGCAGCGTCAGTAATCTGTGCCCACTCGGGCGCGTTAAGATGTGCCATAGCGGTGATTGGAGTATCGGATTGAGATCGATTTCCGGCCATGACGGCAACAGCACGAGCCAACCCGGCGGCAAGGAGGTGAGCTGTTCCAGCTCTAGCGTGGCGTAACCCTGCGCACCGACCGCAAATGGCGTGCTGTACGGCAAATCGAGTAAAGCCAGCACGTCATTAAATAAGCTTCCCGTGCCGAGCAGCATCACATGCAGCGTATCAAGAGGATGTAATAAATAGATCGGTTTGTCCTGAAAGCGTGCGGCGCGTTGCCGTGCGACAGCCAGCCGTGCTAGCAGACTGCGCATTACACTCTCGGCGCGCTGATTCGCACCGGCCAGCTGCGCTAGCGTATGCAGATTTTGCTGCGCGCGTTGCCAGGGCTGTGGGCCACTCACGGGAAAGTAGTGCAGCGGTGCGATACGCGAAAGTTGCGCTTCAGCCAGGCGATGCGCGGGCGTCACCAACAGCTGCGTCGGCTGTAACTCATACAGCGTTTCGTAATTGGGTTGAAACAGCAAACCCACATCTGCAACCTGCTGCGGCAGCGCAGGTTGGCTGAACAGGCGGCGATACCAGTCCGGCGCGGCCACCCCCACTGGCGTGACGTTGAGCAGCAGCGCCATTTCGGTCAATCCCCAATCGAGGATCACCCAGCGCGGCGCGGTATCCGCCCATGTGGGAAATGAATACAGGGCAGCGCCTGTCAGCGCGCCCAGTAAAAGTTGTCGACGACTGATTACCACTGATAGCTCACCGTGGCGATCAGTTGGCGACGTAAACCAAAGTGGCAACCGAGATCGTTACAGTTGCTGATGTACTGTTTATCGGTAAGGTTCTGTAGGTTGAGCCCCAGTTGCCAATCCTGCCAGCGATAGCGCATCATCGCGTCGTAAACCAGTGCTGCCGGCACTTTCAAGCTGTTGTCAGTGGTGGCATAGCTGGTTCCGACGTAGCGTCCGCCACCGCCAATCGTTATGCCCTCTAGCATGCCAGGCAAGGCGTATTCTGTCCACAACGTGGCGCTTTGGCGAGCAATGGCGACGGGCTGCTTACCTTCAGTGTCATCATTGGCAGACAACACTTTCGGGTTGGTCAGCGCATAAGAGGCGTTCACCAGCCAGCGCGAAGTAAGGTTAGCTTTGGCATCCAGCTCAAATCCCTGCGAACGGATTTCGCCGGTTTGTACTGAATAGTTAGCATGCTCGGGATCGGCGGTCAGCACGTTAGTTTGGCGCAGATCGTAAAGAGCGGCGCTGAACAGCGCGTTAAGGCCATTCGGCTGATACTTCACGCCAACTTCAGACTGCTTGCCTTTGGTGGGGGTAAAAGCGTTTCCGTCAAACGAGGTGCCGGCCTGCGGCTGGAAGGAGGTACCGTAGCTAATATAGGGCGCGATGCCGTTATCAAAGTGGTACATCAGGCCTGCTCGACCAGTGGTGGCGTAATCATTCAGTTCAGTACGCGAACCGGCAACCCAGTTCTGGCTGCGAGTTTGTGACCGATCGTAGCGCCCGCCTAGATTCAGGATCCACTGGTTCCACTTCATGCTGTCCTGCAGGTAGAAGCCGAGCTGAGTCATAAACGAGCGATTATGGTTATCGATCAACAACGGATCGACCGGCGTACTGTAATCAGGATTGAGATAGCTGATATCTGACGCCGTACCATAGCCGCTGTTTTGCCGCAGATCGTCGTGCACGTAATCAACACCAAGCGTCAGCGCGTGGTTGACTGGCCCCGTATCCAGATTGCCCTGCAGATTGGTATCCACGTCAAAGGCGTTAAACGACTCAATCACCCGCATGCTGTCACGGCTCACCGTGGCCGAACCGTCATTCACGGTGGCGTTTGGATAGACCATTTGATAATCGCTGCTGGTGTGCAGATAGCGCAGATTCTGGTGCACGCTCCAGATATCATCAAATTTATGCATAAAGTCATAGCCGATACTGGCTTGTTCACGGCGATAGTAATCAAAGCCCGGCTGGCCGCCGTAAAACTTATCGGAGTAATTGCCCTGCGCCAGTTTGATCAGGCTGCCTTCCAGCGGTAGCTGATTATAAAATCCGGTGTAGGGATCTTTGCGGAACTGCCCGAGCAGCGTCAGACGCGTGTCGTCATTCGGCTGCCAGGTGAGGGCAGGGGCGATGTCATAATGTTTGTATTTGGTGTAATCGACCTGGGTGTCATTGCGTGACCAGGTTCCGGTCAGGCGTCCCAGCCAATGTTCTTCGTTATCCAGCGCGCCGGAGAGATCGAGGCCGGTTTCAAACAGGTTATTGCTGCCGGTACTGACAAAAATCTGGTGGACCGGCTCAGCGGTTGGGCGCTTGCTGATTAGGTTTACCACGCCGCCGGGACTTGCCTGGCCGAACGTAACCGAACTTGGGCCTTTCACTATTTCAAGGCGATCTAATAGATAAGTATCGTAATTCGGACGTGACCAATAGGTAACGGTGGGTAAGCGCAGGCCATCCAGATACTCATCGGCAGAAAAACCGCGAATTGAGATGTCATCAAAGCGATAATCTGCGCCGCCACCCTCCGCGCCAATCCCGCTGTTATAACGCAAAGCCTGCGAGACATTCAGCGCCGCCTGCGAGGCCATCTGCGCCTGCGTTATCACCGAAATACTCTGCGGCGTTTCAATTAATGGACGCGTACTTTTAGTGACGCTATCGGCTTTTTTCGCCACCTGATTCCAGCTGTCAGCATCGCCGCTATCGCTCTCAATGCTGCTGGCGGTAACGGTAAGTGTGCTGTTATCAGCATTGTTTTTCTCCGCCGCCCAGCCCGATGCGCTGCTGATGATCATCAGTAAGAGTGCGCTTAAGGGCGTGCGTTTGAAGGTGCAGTGACCCGGCATTTATTTTCCCCGATATAGTCCAATGGCCTCATTTAGTGATACAAATGATAATCATTACTATTTTATTTAATAGCGTCCTGCTGGCGGCTTTACGCGGTATCACCGACGAATCGCGCACAACGGACATCAATCGGCAATCTAACGGGATTGGATGAGATGGTGTTGCAGAAATTAACGCAGGCGGAAGCGCTCCCGCCGCAGCCTTTAGTCGCCACGCGCGAGATGCATTACCACGCTGGACGTGAGGAGCGCTGGCACGCGCATGAAGTCGCGCAGCTGATACTCTGTTTTCAAGGAGTGATGCGAGTACAAACGCAGACCGCATCATGGACGTTAACGCCGGGCCGTGCGCTGTGGCTACCGGGGACTATTCCGCACGCCTTAATGGCATTAAGTGATATTCGCAGCCTGAGTTTGTACCTTGATCCCAAACTGGCGCGCGCCTTTTGGCCGCAGACACATAGCATGATGATTTCGCCGCTGCTGCAGGCGCTGATGCAAACGCTGCTGGAGAATGAGCAGCAGGCGCAGCCCGAGGCGGCGCGCGTAGAGTTAATCATGCCGCTATTACTGGATGAGATTCGTCGCGCACCGGCAGGCCCGGTGTGTAATTTGCCACTGCCCAGCGATCGCCGTTTGCTGAGTATTTGCCAGCAGCTACTGCAAGCGCCGGCCAGCAGCGATACGCTGGAAGCATGGGGACAGCGCGTCGGCGCGAGTTCACGCACGTTGGCACGTTTGTTCCGCGATCAAACCGGCATCACCTTTACGCAGTGGCGGCAGCAGTTACGATTATCCGAGGCACTGGTGCAATTGGCGCAGGGGCAAACGGTCGTTCGTATCGCCAATCAGCTGGGCTACCAAAGCCCCAGCGCATTTATCTCCATGTTTCGCCGTTTGATGGGGGAGACGCCGCAGCGATTTTTACGGATTTCAGCCTGAAATCGCCACGGCTTTGCAGGTTAATGGGCGCTGGCTTTGGGGCGTACGGTGATTTCACTGGTATCAACGTCGCCAGGTTGATCGATGGCCCAGCTCACCGCTTTGGCAATCGCTTCGGGTTTGAGTGCAATCTGGCGATAACGCTTCATGGCTTCCTGCGCCACGCTATCGGTGATGGTGTCAGCCAGTTCAGATTCCACCACGCCGGGATTAATCACCGTCACGCGCAGCTGTGGTGATTCCTGGCGTAAGCCATCGGAAATGGCGCGCACCGCGAACTTGGTGGCGCAGTAGACTGCAGCGGTCGGCGAAACGGTTAGCGCACCGACGGAAGCGATATTAATAATGTGGCCATACTGCTGCGCCTGTAGGGTGGGCAGCACCGCCGCGATACCATAAAGCACGCCGCGAATATTGACGTCCAGCATCAAGTCCCACTCCTCAACCTTCATTGAACTCATCGGCGACAGCGGCATCACGCCCGCGTTGTTGATCATCACATCAATGCGGCCATATTTCGCCAGGGCAAAATCGGCCAGCTGTTGTGTATCAGCGCGCTGCGTGACATCGGTGGCTAAATAATCCACGCTGGCGCCAGAAAAGCGGAGCTCTTCGCACAGCGTAGAAAGACGGTCGGTGCGGCGCGCGCCGAGCACGAGCTGATGACCAAGCTGTGCCAGATGGCGCGCAATGCCTTCGCCAATACCGCTGCTGGCGCCGGTTAAAATAATAACTTTTGGATTGCGTTGGGTCATGACGTATTCCTCGTTGAGTTGACGAGGTTATTGTCGATGCATCACGCCAGGCACAACAGACCGGATTGTGGCGCATGTTTGCCTGATTATCTCGCCGTCGTTGCGCATCGCTGATTTTAAACGCTATCCTTTGCCTGAATCTCTCACAGGAATAGTGATCATGTCGCGTACCGTTCAACAGCAAACCTGCGCATTACTTAGTCAGCTGGCACGTCAGGAAGGCTATACCGAATCACTGCTGGACAGCGTGCGCTTTATGCGTACCGATCGGCAATGGGCGCGCACGCCGGTGCTGTATGAACCGAGTATCATCATCATTTGCCAGGGATCGAAACGCGCCTTTCTCGCCGATAAAATGTATCGCTACGATGCGCAACATTATCTGGTGCTGTCGGTACCTCTGCCGTTTTCTGCGGAGACGGAAGCCACTTCCGAAGAACCATTGCTGGGCATTGCTATTCGTTTGGATGTTGCGATGGTGGCGCGGTTGGTGGCGCAATTAGCTCACGGGCAAACAGCCATTACTGCTGCACCAGCGAGCATCATTTCTACGCCTATCGATCGGGCGTTAGCCCAAAGCACGCTGCGCTTGCTCGAAGCATTGAGCGATCCGCTTGAGGCCAAGGTGTTAGGACCCGCACGGGTGGAAGAGATCTGTTTTCGCGTGTTGATGGGCGAACAGGGCGGCGCGGTGCGCGCGGCATTAACCTATCAGGGCCATTTTGGCCGGGTTGCCCGTGCTTTGCAGCGGATTCATGCCGACTGGCGTCAGCCGCTGGATGTGCCTTCTCTGGCAAAGGAAGCTGGCATGAGCGTGCCGCGTTTCCATCTGCATTTCAAAACTGTGACACAAACATCGCCGATTCAATATGTTAAATCGCTGCGTTTGCATCAGGCGCGTCTGATGATGATTCGCGACAATCTGACGGCCGCTGGCGCTGCGGCGCGGGTAGGATATGAAAGTGATTCGCAGTTTAATCGGGAGTTTAAACGGATGTTTGGACGTAGTCCGGCGGAGGAGGCGCGGGAAATGAAGCGGGCTTTTGAGCTGTTACCGCCGGAGCATTTGTCCGGCAGGCTACAGGCACACTGACTTAACGAATGCTCATCACCGCAACCACCACGAGAATCCAAAACAGGCCACAACCCGTCAGCATCCATTGCCACACCCGGCGGCGCTCAGCGGCAAAAAGTCTGGATAATTGTGAACGTAAAATAGGATGCATAGTGGCCTCACTTCAGAATATCAATAGAGAGATTGGCGGGCGAAATTAGGGTAATAGCGTCCGCGAACGTGAACATTCTGACCGTTTGTAAGGCGTAAGAGCGACGAGACCCGTCTTGCTTTTTGAGGGTAAAACGGCAAAGCCGCCATAAGGTGAGGATCTCTGGCGGCTTTACGAGACATGCTGCTGATCAGACGTTGCGCGTCACGCCGCCATCAACGCGAATATTTTGCGCCGTAATGTAGGCGGCACCCGGCGAAGCGAGGAAGGCGATGGTCGCAGCCACCTCTTCAGAAGTGCCATAGCGTTGTAAAGGTACGCTGTTACGGCGCTCATCGGTTTTCGGCAGGCTATCAATCCATCCCGGAAGCACATTGTTGATGCGAATATTATCTGCCGCGTAGGTATCTGCGAAAATTTTAGTGAACGAGGCTAAACCCGCGCGGAAAACGGCCGACGTGGGGAACATATCGGTAGGCTCAAACGTCCACGCCGAAGAGATATTGATGATGCTGCCGCCGCCTTGTTTCTGCATGATCGGCGTCACCAGCCGCGCGGCCCGTACCACATTGAGGAAATAGGTCTCCATGCCGCGCTGCCAATCCTCATCGCTTAATTGCAGAATCGGCGCACGAGGACCATGACCCGCACTGTTCACCAGCACATCGATACGGCCCCAGCGCGCCAGCGTTTGATCCACCAGCTTTTGCAAATCATCTACCGACTGGTTAGAACCCGTCACGCCCAAACCACCTAATTGCTTTGCTAGCGCTTCACCTTTTCCGGAAGAGGAGAGGATTGCCACTTTGTAGCCTTCGCTCGCCAGCTTCTCAGCCGCTGCTGCGCCCATGCCGCTGCCGCCAGCAACGATAACTGCAACTTTTTCTACTGTCATAGTATCTCTTCCTTATAAGTCAACATCGCTTAAACCCAGTATAAGTGCTAATTTCGACCGCAGAGAGCCACTCTTTTTGCCAGTTGACGATAGGAAAACTACAGGATGAACCAGGGATTTAGCGCGCTACCTCCGCTGAATGCGTTGAAGGTCTTTGAAGCGGTAACGCGCCATCTCAATTTTCGTTTGGCGGCGGAAGAATTAGGCGTGACGCAAGGCGCGGTGGCACAACAAATTCGCGGGTTGGAAGCCAGCCTCGAATTGAAACTGTTTGATCGATTACCACGCACGCTGGCCTTGACCAGCGCGGGGGCGGGTTATGCCGTGAGTATCCGCCAGGCATTTGAATTAATTGATGAAGCTACGCGCACGCTGCGCCCTGAACCGAACCGTTTAACTCTCAGCGTAACGCCAACCTTTGCCAGCCGCTGGATGCTGCCGCGCTTACCGGATTTTACCGCTGCCTGGCCGGATATCGATCTACGCGTGCTGGCTTCCGAACGTTTGGTACAGTTTCATCATGAAGGTGTCGATTTAGCAGTGCGCTATGGCCGGCCACCGTTCGGCGCCGGTCTTGATGCCCGTATGCTTTTCAGCCAAACGGTGCTGGCGGTCGTAAGCCCCACGCTGCTTGCCGAGTTGGGTGATCCTGCCGAGATCAATCATTGCCTGCGCTATGCGTTATTGCATGATGGTCATCACCTTTGGCCCGCATTTCTCTCATTCATCTTCCCCCATGAGTCGCTGCATCATCAGCATCATCTGCGCTTCAATCAAACGGCACTGGCGCTCGAAGCGGCGATCGGCGGGCAAGGTATCGCGCTCACCAGCCCACATTTTGTGCAGAACGATATAGCGAGCGGGCGATTGGTCGTAGCGTTTGGCACGCAAATGACGATAGATGCGGGTTGGTATTTGGTGTGGCCAAAACGCCCACGTGAGCCTGCGACGGTGCAAGCGGTGCGTGACTGGCTTTTAACGCAGGTTCACGGTTGATTTTTGTTCAATAACGAAATCAGTAAAACTGATGATCCGCGCTGGATCATGAATGTTATAACTGCTTAATGATGCAGAAGTGAGTTTTTATCCTGCCAGAGCAGTGGATTAGAAAAATAGTGCGCAAATTCAGTAAGTAACAATAAGCATTGTGCGTTGCATTCTGCCGGGTGCTGTGAATAAATACGGAATCAATTTTAATAAAAATGCCATAAAGGCCAGGTTTACGCCTGAGAAAGATCTCCGCAAACATGACCGATCATAAAGATGTTTTAGCCAGGGACATCAGCGCCAAAAGCGAAAGCATGCAGGCGCATCTCATCGCCATTCGTCGTGATATCCATGCGCATCCGGAGCTGGGTTTTGATACCCAGCGTACCGCCACGCTCGTTGAGCAGGAACTGCTGCGCCTTGGACTGGTGCCAAAGACGGGCGTCGGCAGAACCGGTGTCATGGTGGATATCGTGGGCGCGCATCCCGGTAAAACCGTACTGTTACGCGCTGATATGGATGCCTTGCCGATCCACGAACAAACCGGCCTGTCGTTCAGCAGCCAGTATCCGGGCAAAATGCACGCCTGCGGGCATGATATTCATACCGCGACCCTGCTGGGTGTGGCGGCGATTGTGCCGTACTACCGTGCACAACTGCATGGCACCCTGCGGTTAATTTTCCAGCCAGCGGAAGAGACGCCAGAAAGCGGTGCCGAAGCGATGATCGCCGATGGCGCGGCGGACGGCGTCGATCTCGCCATCACCCTGCACAACAAACCGGAGCTGGCCGCGGGCGAAATTGGCCTGACGCGTGGTGCCAGCACCGCATCCAGCGACGAATTTGATGTGGTGGTGCACGGTAAATCGACTCATGCCGCCCGTCCGCATATGGGCACCGATCCGATCATTGCGGCGGTGAACCTGGTCAGCCAGTTGCAAACCATCATTTCACGCGAACTCGATCCGGCCAATTCGGCGGTGCTGACCATTGGCCACATTCATGGCGGCACCACCCACAATATTATTTCTGATAGCTGCCTACTGCAGGGCACGGTACGCGCCAAATCGCCAGCCGCGCGGGCGCATATCGAAGAAGCGTTTAAGCGCATCTGCGCCGGTGTGGCGCTGTCGTTGAATGTGCGCGTTGAGGTCAATTATCAGCGCGGCGTACCGCCGTTAATGAACGACGATGGGTTAATCGACGCGTTGGAACTGATTTTGTCGCATCAGTTTGGTAAAGCGATCGTTGCTAAACCGAGCGCCAGCTTTGGTGCCGAAGATTTTTCACTGTTTACCGAGCGCGTGCCCGGCTGTCAGATCCACATTGGCTCCGGCGCGCCAGGGCGCGACGATCATCTGCACAATTCGGATTATCAACCCGACGAGCGCAGCATCCATGCCGGCACGCAGGCGCTAGCCCGTTTAGCCATTGATTTACTCTCTTAAAATAACGAACTCTGAGGTTTTATGATGATGCGTAAAGGACTGTTTACCGCCTCTGTGGGCATGTTGCTGCTTGCCTCTTCCGCGCTGGTGCAAGCCAAAGATTTTGGCACGGTGAAATTTGCTACCGAAGCCGCTTATCCGCCGTTTAACCAATCTACGCCAGGCGGCAAAATCGTTGGTTATGAACCGGATATGGTGGCGGAAATCGCTAAGCGCGCCGGTTTTAAATACGAAATCGTGGCGCAGAAATGGTCCGGTATGATTCCAGGTTTGGTCGACGGTAAATATGACGCGGTAATCGATGCCGTGACCGTCACGCCAAAGCGTGAAGAAGTGGTGGATTTCTCCCGCCAATACACCGTGAGTATTTCGGGTTTCGTTACCCTGAAGGGCAGTGCGGTTGATACGCTGCCGGGCAATGGCGAAGTGGTATTGGCGAATGACGAAGCGGGCATGACCAAATCCATTGACGCGCTGAAAGCGAAATTCAAAGGCAAAACCATCGCGGTGCAGGTTGCCACCATCCAGGCTGACTTCCTTAACAAATATCTGGCCGATGTGGCGACGATTCGTACCTATCAGGCCGGCCCGGAAACCTTCGCCGATCTGCTTAACGGCCGCGTTGATGCGGTGATGGCATCACGCACCAACCTGAATGCCTATGTGAAAAAACATGCAGATACCGTGAACAGCACCGGTTATGGCTTCTCAGGCGGCGTGTTGGGCCAGGGGTCGGCGATTGCGATTCAGAAAAACAATCCTGAGCTAAAAGCCGCACTGGATAGCGCATTAAATTCAATGATCAAAGATGGCACGCTGAAGCAGCTGTCTGAAAAATGGTTCGGCGAAAACGTCGCACCAGCGGAGTAATTTCAGGCGCTTATGGCTATTGATTGGCAACTCTTAGGGTTTGGTGACGAAGGTTGGGGCGGCGTGTTGCTTAACGCCGCCACGGTGACCGTCACCGTTTCATTGTGTGCATGGGTTCTGGGGGCGATCCTTGGCAGCCTGCTGTGCTGGATGCAGATTGGTGGCGCGCGTTGGCAACAGCGCCTCGCTAGTGGCTACATCACGCTGTTTCGCGGCGTACCGGAACTGCTGGTGATCTACCTGTTTTACTTTGGTGGACGTCAGGTGGTGTCGTTCGTAGGGGAAAGCCTCGGGCTGCAAGGTCCGTTCGATGTGAACGGTTTTGTCGCCGGCGCCATCGCCATCGGTCTGATTTCCGGCGCTTATCAAAGTAGCGTATTCCGCGGGGCATTTTATGCCATACCGAAAGGTACGCTGGAAGCCGCTACGGTGACGGGGATGGGCCGCCTGATGCTGTTCCGCCGCATGATTGTGCCGCAGGCGCTGAAAACCGCGCTGCCGGGCATGGGCAATCAGTGGCAGTCGGTGATCAAAGAGTCGGCGCTGGTGTCGGTGACCGGTCTGGTGGAAACCATGAATCAGATTTCCACCGCGTCGAACTCCACCCAGATGCCGTTTTTCTTCTACAGCGTGGGAGCGGTGATCTACCTGATTATCACCACCTGTTCTGACTTTGTTTTCCGCTATGTGGAAAAAGTGGCCATGCGCGGCCAACAACGCGCGCGGTTGTAAGGAGCCACAATGGACATTACTTTTCTGCAAAACACGCTAGCGGCATTGCTGCGTGGCCTGCCGCTGACGCTCAACCTGGCGCTGCTATCCCTGCTCGGCGGCGGCATACTGGCGCTGCTGCTTAACCTGCTGCGACAACATCGGCTTGGCAGCTACGTGACGCGTTTCTACGTCTGGGTATTTCGCGGTACGCCGCTGCTGATTCAGATTTTCATGATTTATTATGGCCTTGGCAGTTTGCCGGCGGTGCGTGAAAGCGTACTGTGGCCACTGCTGCGCGATCCTTACTGGTGCGGCTTGATTGCGCTGGTGCTTAATGATGCAGCCTACACCTCAGAGATTCTGCGCGGTGGCCTGAATGCGGTAAGCGTGCAGTCGCTGGAAGCCGCGAAGGTGAGCGGCATGTCGCGCTTTACCACACTGCGCCGTATCACGCTGCCGCTGGCGGTGCGTCAGGCACTCCCGGCTTACAGCAACGAAATTATCTCGATGATCAAATCCACGTCGCTGGTGAGTACCATTAGCCTGATGGAGATGACCGGCATTGCCGATTCGATCGTCTCTGAGACGTTTCGCGCGCTGGAGGTCTTTATCAGCGCGGCAATTATCTATCTGCTGCTGACCGTGCTGGTGAGTAAAGCCGTGGCGCTGCTGGAGCGCCGTTTGTCCCCTTATCACGTTGGAGCACGTCCATGAGCAAACCCACTATCGCCCTGAGCCATCTCAGAAAAAGTTATAGCGGGCATGAAGTGCTGCATGACATCAGCCTGACGGCGCAGGATGGCGATGTGATATCACTGATTGGAGCCAGTGGTTCGGGCAAAAGTACCTTGCTGCGTTGCATCCCGTTTCTGGAGGTGCCGCAGGGCGGAGAAATAGCGGTGGGTGACGAAGTGGTCACCATCGACAACGCCGATGAGAAACTGAGCCGCGAGCAGCAACGCCGCATTAAACTGATGCGTATGCAGCTGGGTTTTGTCTTCCAGAGCTTTAACCTGTGGCCGCATAAAACGGTGTTGCAGAACATCATCGAAGCGCCCGTGCATGTGCAAAAGCGCAGCAGCAAAGAGGCGATAGAAGAGGCTGAAGCGCTGCTGCACAAAGTGGGTCTGTATGAAAAACGCAACGCCTGGCCGTCGCAGCTTTCTGGCGGTCAGCAACAGCGTGTAGCCATTGCGCGTGCGCTGGCGCAGCAGCCGAAAGCGATTCTGTTTGATGAGCCAACGTCGGCGCTGGATCCGGAGCTGGTGGGCGAAGTGCTGCGCGTCATTCGCAGCCTGGCGGAGGAGGGGCGCACCATGATTATCGTGACCCATGAAATGGGTTTCGCGCGCGATGTGTCGAATAAAGCGGTGTTCCTGCATCAGGGCAAGATTGAGGAAGCCGGTTCGCCGCAGCAGGTGTTTAGCGATCCCCTGTCTGCACGCTGTCGCGCCTTTGTCACGAGTCACTTGCAGCGCAACAGCTAACCAGAATAGTGCTAATGGTTTTCCCAAGCAAAGTGTGGAAAAATCGCCCTCCTCTCAACGGAGGGTTTTTTCATTGTCGAGCGACGGAAAATTATGCCTCACACTTACCGCCCATGGATGAAAAGGTATTGGCTGGCCTGGCTCCTGCTTGTGCTGATCACCTTGATAGCGCTGTTTGCCGATCAAATTTTGCAGCAGCAGCGTGCGGCGGAAGCGCATTTTCATCAGCAGTTTAATCGCCTGGCTGCCTATCAAACGCAGAACGAAACGCTGTTGCCGCTGCTCACTGGCGATGAAAAGCTTGCCGATCTGCAAACAAAATTCCCGCAGATTGTTCTGCTGGAGCATACCGTTAATCGTCCGCTTACCGCGCCGCGCTTTGAAGAGGTGAGCGGCGGACGCTACTGGCTTTACAATCCTTATCGGCAGATCCGCATGCTGGTGGATTTGCATTTTGCCTTGCAAACGCCGGATGTCGCGCTCGCGCTTGCGTTCCATATCCATGCGCAGCCCGCCATTCAGGCGGCGGCCTATTCTGAGATTGCCCGCTGGCAGTGGCAGCGGCCGTTTATCAATCACTATCAACCTTTCTTACTGAAAGGGAGTGCGAATCCTGACTGGCGAGCTTTGCACCTGCTGCCTTTTGTGCTGGCGCTGCTGGTGTGGCTGGCGATCGGTGCACTTGGCGGATGGCTGCTGCGACACTGGCGCCAGCATGTGGCAATGCGCCTGCGCGCTGAATATTTTCAACGTTCACGTCGCGAAGCGCTGGGAGAATTTACCGCGGGCATTATTCATGAAATCAACCAGCCGCTGACCGCGATTAACACCTGGCTGCACAGCAGTCAGCTGCTGTTAAAGCAGGGCAAATACGAGAATCTTCCGCAAGCGCTTAACGCCATGAGCCTGCAAACCGAGCGTCTCGCCGGCTTGCTACAGCGCTTTCGCGATATTGTCAGTGAACGTCCGGTGACGATGAGTGCCGTCAACCCGGAAGCGGTATGGCGCCGGGTGACGCTATTGCTGCAACAAGAACTGGAAGAGGGCAATGTCGCGCTGCATCAGCAATTCCAGCACCATCAGGTGCAGGTAATGAGCGATCCTCAATGGCTGGAACAGGTATTCCACAATGTGCTTCAGAACGCGATATATATGCAGCAAGGCCGCGCTGAAGCAGGGGTAAAAATTGTTTCGGAGCATGCTCCGCACGGCATCAAGATCACCATCAGCGATAACGGCCCAGGTTTTTCTGCGGAAGGATTGGCGCAGGCCTGCATGCCGTTTTACAGCTCACGCGCCAATAGCATGGGATTAGGCATGACGCTGGTAGAGAGCCTGATGTTACGCATGAATGGTCAGCTCAGGCTGGCGAATCGCGCTGAGGGCGGCGCGGAAATAACCTTAATTTTCCAACTGGCGGAGTAACGGAATGAGCGCGAAGGTTTGGTTAGTGGATGATGATTTATCCGTGCGTGAATCGCTCGGTTTTCTGCTGAAAGCGCTGGATTATGAGGTGGAAGATTTTGCCGACCTAGCCGCGTTTGAAGCAGCCACACAATCGCGTGAACCGCTGCGCGGTTGTTTGCTGTTGGACGTGCGGATGCCGGGGATTAGCGGACTGAGTTGGCTGGCGGAGCAGGGCTATCGCCACCCGCTGTTGCCTGTGATTATTATGACAGGCCACGGGACAATCGATGCCTGTCGCCGCGCGTTTCGCCAGGGAGCGTTTGAGTTTTATACCAAACCGCTGGACATCGAACCGTTACTGGAAACGCTTCATCAGGCGATGAATGAAAGCCAGCAGCGTGCCGATCGCTGGCAGTCGCAGCAGGGGCTGCAGGCGCGCTTTGCCTTGCTTTCCGCACGTGAAAGTGAAGTCATGCAGCTGATGATTGCCGGTCACACCAGCAAAGCGATCGCGCGCGATTTATCGCTGTCGCCGCGTACCGTTGAGGCGCACCGTGCCGCAGTGTTTGCTAAGCTGGAGCTCAATAATCTCGCGCAACTGATTCACGCCTGGCAGCAGTTGAACCAGGTATAACTACCTGGCCGAACGCGTAATCGCCCGAATATTTCTTTTCCTGCCTGCGGATTACAGTGTCACTCACTATTAAACAGGAGTGACACATGAACATGCGCCTTTCTCTCATCGCCGCTGTGGCGGCCGTTGTTTCTTTCGGCAGTCACGCTGCATTAACCGAATCCAACCTTTCACTGGCGGATGCGCAGAAGATCGCTAGCGCAGCAATTCAGTCGTGTGCGGCGAAACACTATAACGTTACCGTCACCGTGGTGGATCGCGCCGGGCTGGTTAAAGCCGTACAGCGCATGGATAACGCCGGTCCGCACACCGTCGAAGCCAGCCAGATGAAAGCGTATACCGCGCTGAGCACCAAAAACCTCAGCGGGAAAGTGATGGAAACCGCGCAGAGCAATGCGGGCGCGCAGAATATGCGTGACGTTCCTGGCTTCCTGCTATTGGCAGGCGGCGTGCCGGTGAAAAGCGGTGAACAGGTGATTGGTGCGATTGGCATCGGCGGCGCGCCGGGCGGAAATCTGGATGAAGCCTGTGCGATGGATGCGTTGAAAGCGATTCAGTAATCGGCACCAGGTCGCCATCAATGGCGACCCTACAATCTACGCACTGGAATACAGTAGGGTGCGCATTAATGCACACCGAACAAAAGCACAAACCGTGACTTAACCGATCGGCGTTACGCCATCAGTGGCGACCCTACAACCTACGCACTGGAATACAGTAGGGTGCGCATTAATGCGCACCGAGCAGAAGCACAACCGTGGCTTAACCGATCGGCGTTACGCCATCAGTGGCGACCCTACAACCTACGCATTGGAATTCAGTAGGGTGCGCATTAATGCGCACCGAGCAGAAGCACAAACCGTGGCTTAACCGATCTGCATTACGCCATCAGTGGCGACCCTACAACCTACGCACTGGAATACAGTAGGGTGCGCATTAATGCGCACCGAGCAGAAGCACAAACCGTGGCTTAACCGATCGGCGTTACGCCATCAATGGCGACCCTACAATCTACGCACTGGAATACAGTAGGGTGCGCATTAATGCGCACCGAGCAGAAGCACAAACCGTGGCTTAACCGATCGGCGTTACGCCATCAATGGCGACCCTACAATCTACGCACTGGAATACAGTAGGGTGCGCATTAATGCGCACCGAGCAGAAGCACAAACCGTGGCTTAACCGATCGGCGTTACGCCATCAATGGCGACCCTACAATCTACACACTGGAATACAGTAGGGTGCGCATTAATGCGCACCGAGCAGAAGCACAAACCGTGGCTTAACCGATCGGCATTACGTCATCAGTGACCACCTTATACGCGGCGTGACAGCGCAAAGCTGATTAGCGGCACTGGCAAGGTAAACAGCAGCAACAGCCACAGCAGCACATACACCGCATCAATCCCGTTGTTTTGCAGATTATTATAGAGCTGCACCGGCATCCCCTGAGGGAAATAGGCAAAGATCATCACAATGCCAAACTCACCCATGGCGCGTGCCCACGCCAGCGCGCTGGCTGAGGCCAATCCCGGCGCGGCGAGCGGTATCGACAAGCGCCAGAAACGTTGCCACGGTGAAGCACCTAGCGTGCGGCCCGCCTCCAGAATATCCATCGGCACGCCGGCAAATGCCGAGCGAGCGCTGGTAATGAAATAGGGGAGTGCGCCATACCACTGCGCGAGAACAAAGGCGGCAGGATTGTTGACCAGCGTCCAGCCAAACTTGCTCAGCAACTCGCCTGGCACGCTGTAAGGCCCGTAGGCGCTGACCAATAAAATCCCCATCGCCAGCGGCGGCGTCAGAAGCGGAATCATCACCAGCAGTTCAACCATCAACCGTGCCTGTCCCCGGGCCTGCGACAGCCACCATGCCACCGGCAAGCCACTGATAAAAATCAGCAGCAGCGCGATGGCTCCTAAACCTAGCGAGGTCACAATCGCACTGCCATCACCCCACGCGAGTTGCAGGTGCTGCCAGTGGGTGACGCCAATCAGCGTGAGAAACGGCACCGCCAGCAACAGCAGTGCCGGCAGTGACAGCCACAGCGCGGTAGCGTGACGGATTTTCATTACGGGTAAATTGAACCGCCTTTTGGTACGGCGTATCCATTCTGTTTAAATAACGCCTGGCCTGACGGGCTGAGCATGAAATCAACAAAGGCTTTGCCGGCCGCACTGCCGTGTGGGGCATTTTTCAACACGGCCGCATAGTAGACCAGCGGCTGCGTATGCAACACTTTGTCTTTGCCCTCGCTGTCTTTCACGCTAAAGCTCACCGTGTCATACCACTGTTTCGCCATCGCGGGATTACTCAGATTTATCTCGTCGGGCAACGCCACATAAGGCAGATGCGCGGAGATCACTTCGCTCTCATAACCGGCTGCGGCATCAACCTGACCGCTTTCCAAACGCGTCAACAGGCCGCCTTCGAGATGGGTTTGCGCCGGGTTTTGATAGCCGCCCATAATTTTATCGGCGATGCCCGGCTGCTGGTAATACTTCTCCGCCAGCAGCAGGGTGAAGATAATGTTCTGACCTTTAGGATCGTTGATCGGATCGGTGCGACCAAACTTGATACCCGGTGTTGCCAGCACTTTCAGCCAGCTGGCATCGCTACCTTTTGCCTGAGCAAACTGCTGCGCATATTGACCTTTCGGGCTGTACGCCACCACCATGCTGGTGCTCGCGACGGGAACCGCATCGTCAATTAAGCCGGCATCTTTCAGGATCTGCATTGGGCCGGGCGTGATGGATACGAATACATCGGCGGTAATTTTTTTGCTCGCCAGCAAGCGCGCCATACCATATGCGCCCTGTCCCTGGCCTTCGTACTTGCCACCGCTCTCTTTAGCAAAGGCTGGACCTAAAGCTTGATCCATGACTTTGCCCATGGAGCCGGCATAAGTGACGCGAATATCGGTATTGGCTTGAGCATGCAAACTCAAGCCCGCGCCAGCGGTGAGCAGCAGCACGGTGAGGTGTGTGAATCGCATTCCCTTTCTCGCTATATAATTAGGTAGATAGCGATTATCGGAAATCGCCTTCGTAGTGCAAGGGAAAATCTATTGCGAAATCATACTAAAGGCCTGCCGTCGCAGGCCACAGGAGTCAGGCGAGGATACGTTTGGCCCAGGATTCGATGTCATCACCGCTGCCGATATCCAACTGAACTAAACCGTTGGTGATAAAGGTAGGCGATACGTGAATGCCGTTCTGACGCGAATATTTACTGTGCCATTTGATCTCGTTTTGCAGCTCGGCACGCAGGAAAGGTTCGCGTGCATTCACACCGCTGTACTGCTCCAGGCGATCGAGAATCTGGTTTGGCGTGGCGTCCATATTTGGGCCATGGCTGTGATCGGTAAACTCAAACTCTTCACGATGATCGGCGACTGCCTGCAGCACTTTTTTTGCAGCTGCTTTACCTTCCGGTAAGGTCGAGGCAGCCAGGATATAACGCACTATTACACCGGAATACATATGCCACGGCTGCGACTGCAAACGGATCTTTAACGTCATTTTATCTTCACCCACCAGCCGCAGCAGCGCATCAAACTTATTAAACGCGCGCACGGAAAACGGGCAGGTGGGTTCCAGAAACGCTTCAAACACCTTTGGACCGTGGCCCCAAACCAACGGATCGGCATGTAATGCAGTGGATTGGCTCATCGTAATTCCCTGTTATGTGACTAGACGTGGCCTTACTTTGGCAAAGCACTGCGCGGACAGCCAGCGCCAGCTTGTGCTTTTTTGTTACAAGGCCATTCGAACGAAGCAAAAAAATCGTTTTATAGATCCGCAAGCTACAAGAAAGTAGAGGCTCCAGCGGGGTTGCTCAGAAAATAAGCGGCTATAGTTAATCCTGTTTCACGCTTATAAGCCTGCCGCATCCGCGGCATTTTGATTCATTTGCCTGGAGCCGAACGTTAAGCATCGAGGTTCAATGTGTTTGCCAATATCTCCTGGAAAATTATTCATCAGGTACTTATCGAAACCATTACTGAAATGATGGATGAGCAGCAAACGATAGACGTGCCCACCCTGCGCAGTCGCCTCATGGAGATGGCGGAAAGCGAATCAGATGAAGCCATGGTGCTGTGTTACTGGCAAGCCAGCAAAGTGTTGATGCGATTGCCGCCCACGGTCACCGCTAGCCAGTTAATTGAAGAGGCGCGCGTTGCGTACCGCACGCCGCTTAATCACGATCGGCTTTAACCCTGAATGCTTTTCATCTCGGACATCGCGGTAAAGCGGTTAAGTGGCGGAATTATGGCCATAGCGGTGAATAGCGCTCTGCTAGACTTGCTCTGTCAAAAACGCTGATACAGAGGACAGTAATGAAAATCAAAAGTTATGCCGCCTTAAACGCCGGCGAGGCGCTGGTGCCTTACGAGTATGAGGCCGGTCCACTGGCTGCGGAAGAAGTGCAGGTTGAGGTCGATTACTGTGGCGTTTGCCACTCAGATCTTTCGATGATCGATAATGAATGGGGTATTTCTTCGTTTCCTGTGATTGCAGGCCATGAAGTGATTGGTCGCATTAGCGCCTTAGGCGACGCGGCACAAAACAAAGGTTTGAAAGTGGGCCAGCGTGTGGGGATTGGCTGGACGGCAAAAAGCTGTCAGCACTGTAATGCCTGCATTAATGGCGAGCACGTTAACTGCGAAAACGGTTCTGTGCCAACCATCATGAATAAAGGCGGTTTCGCCAGCCATCTGCGTGCTGACTGGCAATGGGTGATCCCGCTGCCGGAAGCGTTGGATTTCACCTCTGCGGGCCCGCTGCTCTGCGGCGGCATCACGGTGTTTAAACCTCTGCTGATGCATCACGTTACTGCTACCAGCCGCGTGGGTGTCATTGGTATCGGTGGTTTAGGCCACATGGCGATTAAGCTGCTGCGTGCAATGGGCGCCGAAGTGACGGCCTTTAGCTCCAACGCCAGCAAAACCGAGTCGATTAAGGCGATGGGCGCCGACCGCGTGGTAAACAGCCGCGATCCCCAGGCGCTGAACGCGCTAGCTGGACAGTTTGATCTGATTATCAGCACCGTAGCGGTAGATCTTGATTGGCAGCCATACTTCCAGGCGCTGGCACCGCACGGCAAATTCCATACTGTGGGAGCGGTGATGAAACCGTTTGAAGTACCCGCTTTCAGCCTGATTATGGGCGATCGCGCGGTGACAGGTTCCTCCACCGGTTCACCTGGGCAGCTTCGCTCGCTGATGAAACTGGCATCACGTGCGGATATCGCCCCGCATGTTGAAGAGTTCCCAATGTCGAAAATCAACGACGCGCTGGAGCACGTACGCGCCGGTAAAGCCAATTACCGCGTAGTGTTGAAAGCTGATTTCTAAACTCGGATGACCAGGTCGGCAGCAATGCCGACCCTGTGATATTAGGTGCGCATGTATGCGCACCGTTTCATAGACTGCAGTTATCCCCGCGAATCATCCTTTTCGCCGAGGAAGAAGTACCATAGCGGAATGGAGGTTAATGCGGTAAACACCGTGGTATACAACGCGATCATAAAGCCCTGCGTGATATACATGGTTAGCGACCAGTGGCTGAATGGGATGCCGTATTGATCGATCACGCCGCCGATAATCGCGTTGCTCATTACCGTGCCGACAATCAGCGCGAGGATAAACAAACCGCGCAGGAAGTAACGCATCTCTTTCCGTTTCACCGCAAAACGCGCGCGAATAATGCCGAGTGGCGATTGCTGCGACGCCAGTAGCGCCGCCTCATCCAATGGCGCTCGCTGTTGCTTACGCCAGCGCAGGATATCCACCCCTAAAAATGCCAGCAAACTCGCGCCCATCAGCGGCAGAGCATAGCCCAGCGCCAATGCCAGCATCAGCCACGCTCCTTTGGCGTAGTGCGGTAATGCCACCCAGGTTTCGGTCAGTGTTTGTGCCGGACTGGCATCGACATCCCTGGGTCGACGGATCCACCACATGCGATAACCGAAACCAATCATGCTGCATAAACCAAGGCCAAAGAAGGCCAGCAGTAGCTGATTCGGCAAACCGAACAATACGCCCATGTGCGCATCCACGCCCCAGCGCGTTAACTTTGCTACCAGCGGGAAACGGTCAAAATAGACGTGATCCACCACGCTGAAATCCTGTGGATTGACTGAAACAGCATCCACCCGCGTTGGCCAGCTGCGATCTATTTCCGTCACCGCCCAGGCTTTATCCACGCTTTTCGGCTGGCGCAGTTCGAGTTTCGATGCGCTCAGCCCATCCTGCCGTGCTGCATTCAGCACGCGATCCCAATCGCTGTCGGCGGCATTATTCGGCATCGGTTTTGCTGCTGCGGCCGCAGGTTTGGTCATCGCTGACATCGGCATACTCATGTCCGACATATCCATATCCGGCATGTGGTCGGCATGGGGATTGGCGGGAGCTGCTGGTGCCTCGCTGTTGAGTGAGGTGTTCACCTGCGGCGTTAACCAGTTCAGTTCGGTACGCATGCGGTCGATATTACCGCCCGCCCATTGCGACCACGTCAGGCCGGTGATCGAGAAAAACACCAAACCCACCACCAACGTCAAACCGAGCGTGACGTGCCAGTGGCGACTGAACGCGAAGCCCTTGCGCGGCTGCTTCAGCTTACGTTTCGGACGTGTTCCCAGCCATAGCACCACGCCACCAAGTGAGGCTATCCATAACCAGGACGCCGCCAGTTCGCTGTAGTTGCGACCAAAATCGCCAAGCAGCAAGCTGCTGTGCAGCAGGTCAAGCGTAGTGCGCAGCGGTAATACACCGCTGGTGCCGTATACCGGCATATCGCCCTTTACCTTGAGGCTGTAGGGATCGATAAAAATTGCGCGAGATTGTGAGGCACCGAGCGCGGGATCGCTGAATTGCACGCGGGTGGTATCCGTGGCATCCGGAGCCGGGCGCACCGCATAAATATGCTGGTTTTCACCCGCATAGGCGCGTGCCGCGCTGATTTGAGCTGACAGCGGCTGTGCATTGCCCTGAGGTTCAGCGGTAAGCGCATCGGCATAAATCAGGTTTTCCAGCTGAGGCGTGAGTACATAAAGTGTCCCGCTGAGTGCCGCCACAAAGATAAATGGGGCGACAAACAGGCCAATATAAAAATGTAAGCGACGTAGCAAATTTAGCACCGCGCCGCGCGGTGCTGCAGAGTGAGCAGCAGACAAAGCCGTCTTCCTTCCAAAAAGAAATGGTGTTAGCGCAACGCACAAGCAGAGCGTGCACCGTAGTGAATAAGATCAGCAGGGAAGAAGTGCGGGAGGTGCGCGCGGGCGATGAATAGTGCTGAAGCGACGCACGATCGGCGCAACCACGTGAGGCAGCGGCGGCGCGCGCGAAATCACCAGAATTAACCAGATAAACGGAATGAATACCCACATCAACAGCGGCACGTGCACCAGCAGGTCACAATAGCCACAGGCAAACTCGCCGTCATCCATCATGTGATGGCTCATGCCCGGCATCGGCATGTCCGCCATCATCTCGTGGTGGCTCATTGAGCTATCCATCATGCTGTGCTGCGGCATCGCCATCATCTGACTGTGACGTTCCATCAGGGTTTTCGACACAATCGGCGCGACGAACAGCAGCAGCACCGCCACAATGGCGACGCAGGCAGTCAAACGTTGGCGGAAGTGATGTGAAAACGTCATGGTAGCGAGTGGATAATTCCGTAAATGAGGCGGAAGTGTAACGCGATTGCCGTTGATGGGTTAAAAAAACTCAGCCTATTTTAGAAAAAATTCGCACCTTTTGAAAAAAGTCACTTAATGAAGCGGAGCTTTTAACTTTAGTGCAACCTGATAAGAACAACGCGGAAACATTATGGGCGGGGCCATAAAAATAGCATTGCAGGTAAACCAGTTGCGCTCATTCTTTGGGTCGCATTAATCAGAACAATTAAAAAATCGATCTTCCCAGCCGCTCGGTGAGTTTCTCCAGCAGCGCGGTACCGGCTAATGAATTGCCCGAATGATCCAGCGCGGGCGACCAGACGGCGATACTCATATCGCCGGGAATCACGGCCACAATGCCGCCACCGACGCCAGATTTGGCCGGCATTCCGACGCGCCAGGCAAATTCTCCGGCGCCATCATACATGCCGCTGGTCATCATCAATGCATTCACCTGCCGCGCCTGACGCGGCGAAATCACCGCCGATTCTCCATCCTGGGTGCGGCCATGGTTGGCAAGATAGAGGAAGGTGCGCGCTAACTCTTCGCAGTTCATCGCCAGCGAGCAGTAGTGGAAGTAGGTTTCCATCACTTTGCTGACATCGTTATGAAAATTGCCGAACGATTTCATCAGCCAGGCAATCGCCGCGTTGCGCGCTGAGTGTTCGTATTCGGAACGCGCTACAGCGCGATCGTAATTGATGTCATTTTGCTGCGCCAGACGGCGCACAATTTCCAGCATGCGCTGACGCGGTGCGGTGAGGCGGCTTTCCAGCAGGTCGCACATCACCAGCGCACCGGCATTAATAAACGGATTGCGCGGTTTACCCTGTTCCAGCTCCAGCTGCACCAGTGAATTAAACGCCTGCCCGGAGGGCTCTTTTCCCACGCGTTGCCAGATCTCGCCATCTTCATACAAGGTGAGCGCCACGCTGAGTGATAGCACTTTAGAGATCGACTGAATTGAAAAGCGTGTCGTTGCATCACCCGCCTGGAAACAGCGTCCATCGGGCGTGCAAATGGCAATGCCGAGGTGGTCAGCATCGACCTCTGCCAATGCCGGAATATAATCCGCCACTTTACCCTGCTGCGTTAATGGACGAACTTCGCTCACAATCTCTTCAAGCAATGCATTACTGAGTTCCGACACCTTGACGCTCCGTGCAGTAAATCGTGGCCAGGATAATGGTGATTTGTGCGCAGCGCGTCAATCAGCGGCGCAAAATTCTGTGAGGCTTCTGGGTAATGGTTGAACAGCCAATGCCCTCTCTCGGGGTTGAGAGAGGGCAGCGCTTCCCGTAAACGGCGAATGAACTGAGAACTTCACCATGTGCGAAAGATATTTTCCATGGTATAAAATATGGAATTTTTATTTCAAATTGAGAGGAATCTATCATGTCATCGCTCCCGTCTCTGGAAATCCTATTACAGCAGGAAGCTGAGCACCGTTTACCGCAGTTTGATTTTGATTTGGCGTGGCAAATTGGGCAAAGCATTCAGCAGCGCGCTCGTGAGGATAACGCGCCTGTTGCTATCGAAGTCTACGCCTTTGGTCAGGTGCTGTTTCTGGCTGCGCTGCCGGGATCAACGCCGGAAAACCTGGTATGGATGCGGCGCAAGCGTAACACCGTGCTGTTGACCGGCCACTCGTCGATGTATGTGGGGCTTGTGAATGAGCAGAAGGGCGAACGTATGGCAGAGCAGCGTCATATCCGTCAGCAAGATTATACCGATCACGGCGGTTCTTTCCCGCTGCTGACGTCGCAGGGCGCGATCATCGGCGCCGTCACTATTAGTGGGTTACCGTCAGAAGAGGATCATGCGTTAGCGCTGTGGGGAATCACCCAGCTGCTGCGCTAATGATCCCGTGTGAAGCGGCACCATGAATGGCGTAATGCCGATCGGTTAAGCACCGTATCAAATTACTGCACTTTTCGTAGCGGCGCGATTTATCGCGCAATGAATTGCGCCGCTACGATAGTGCTCTCGGTAATGAGGGTTTTTCATGACTTAACTGGCGAGCATTATGCGATAAATCGCGCCGCTTCAGCATGTGATGAAAATAATGACATTTATTTCATCGCCGGCACCTTCAACTTATCGCCCGCGCCGGTGACTTTACGCACTTCCGCAACCTGGCTGGCTTTCACTTCTGCGCCCTGATTGCCCCACGAATTCCTTACGTAGTTGAGCACGTCGGCCATCTCCTGATCGTTAAGCTTCCAGGAAAATGACGGCATGCCTGCGGACGTTGGGCGGCCTTCGGTGTGCGGCGCCCGCGCGCCATCCAGCAGCGCATGAATCATGTTGGTGGGATCGTTTTGCATCGCACCATTGCCAGCAAAGGCAGGTACCATGCCGGTGATACCCTCACCGGCCAAACCGTGGCAGGCAGAGCAATCCACTTCATAACGCCGAGCGGCTTGATCGTAACGGCTTTTATCCATGACAAATCCAGCGGCTTGCAGCGTGGAAGACGCCGGTAAACTGCGCAGATAGGTGGCGATGGATTGCAGATCGCGATCGTTAAAATACTGCGTTGAGTGCTCAACTGCTTCCGCCATTGGGCCTGCCGCCACGCTCTCGCCGTTAGAGCCGGTTTTCAGGTAGTTGGCGATTTGCGCATCGCTCCATTTGCCAATGCCTGCATGTGGATTTGGCGTGATATCCGGTGCGTACCAGCTGCCCAGATTGCCGCCTTGTAGATATTGGCTCGCAATCTCGCCGCCCAGCGCGTTACGCGCGGTGTGGCAAACGCTGCAGTGCGCGGGACCATCCACAATGTATTTGCCGCGATTCCATTCGTCGTTCTGCGTGGTTTGCGGTTTAAACGCGTTGTTATCAAAAAACAACAGGTTCCAGCCTGCCATCGCCAGGCGAATGTTATACGGGAAGTTCATGCCCGCATTTTCATCTACGGCGTTGTTCACCGGTTTTTGCACCGAAAAATAGGCCCAAAGATCGTGCATATCGCCATCGCTCATCTGGGTGTAAGCGGTGTATGGCATCGCCGGATAGAGGAAGCCATGTTCGCCGCGCCCCTGACGCACCGCGTTGAAGAAGTCGCGCTCGGTCATTTTGCCGATTCCTGTTGCGCGATCCGGCGAAATGTTCGAGGTTTTCAGCGCGCCAAACGGCGTGTCAATCTTGTAGCCGCCGGAGAAGTTGGCATTGTGGCAGGCGGCGCAGTCCGCGAGTCGCATCACATATTCACCGCGCTTGATGGCAGCAGAATCATTGCTGTGAAAATCGGCCAACTGCACCTTATCGTCGGCCACATTGGAGCGGGCACTGTCCAACACCACCCATAATCTGCCTGTTGCCCCAATGCCAGTCAGCACCGCCAGCGCGGCGAGCGTGTAGGTTATCTTCTTTGCTTTCGCCATGATTACGCCCCCACCAGCGGTGCCGGGTTATTGATGTACTTCTGGTGAATTGCCTGCGCGGCGCGAACCGCCAGCGCACCCACGGTGATAGTTGGGTTGTAACCACCGTTGTTAGGGAAGGCTGACGCGCCCACCACAAACAGGTTGTGTGCATCCCAGCTTTGTAGATAGGGATTAAGGGCCGAGGTGCGAGGATCGGCGCCCATCACCGCGCCACCGATGGTGTGTGAGCTTTGCTGTTGGTAGGGGTTCCAGCGCTTCTCTGCCTGGTTATCGACCACCCAATGCTGCCCGCCCATCTCTTTCATGATGTTGATGGCGCGGTCGGTAACATATCTCGCCATGCGCACATCGTTCTGGTTCCAGTCGAAGGTGGTGCGGATCAGCGGTTGGCCGTGACGATCTTTATAGTTCGGATCAAGATCGAGATAGGCTTCGCGCATCGGCATTGAGGTGCCCTGACAGAAGATGGTGCCAGCACTTTGGTAATCGCGCTTATAGCCCGCTTTCCACTCGCTGCCCCAACGTTTGGTACCGGGACGCAAGCTATTCATGTTTTGAATCGGACGGCCGTTTGTGGAGAAGCCCATGATGCCCGCGCCGCCGATGAAATCGAGTTCGCTGTGATCGAAGTTATCGCCGTTAAAGTCATCAATCTGCACTGCTAACGCACCGCCACCGATGAACGGGTTCATATATTCGTTATCGAAGTATCCGGTGACCGTGGAGCAGGTTTGGTAATTGTAGTTTCGGCCAATGGTGCCGCGGCCAGTGAGCGGATCGTATTGCTCGCCCACGCCGGAGAGCAGCATCAGACGAACGTTATCCATCTGATAGGCGGTGATGCAGACGATATCGGCAGGCTGGAAACCTTCTACGCCATCCTGCGTGATGAATTTAACGCCTTTCACCGTTTTGCCATCGTCATGCTTCACGGCGTGCAGTACTTCAGTTTCGGTCAGCAGCGTGAAGTTTGGACGACGCATCAGCACCGGCAAAATGCACGCTTGCGGTGAGGATTTGGAGAAGTTGCCGCAGCCGTGGAAGTCGCAGAAGCCGCAGTACGTGCACGGGCCCATGCTGATGCCGAGTGGATTCACGTAAGCCTGAGAGAGATTACCGGCAGGGATCGTGAAGGGGTGATAACCCATGCTTTCGGTAGTTTTGCGATATTTGCTCATCCAGTGCGTATCTTTCAGCGGAGGCGTGGGATAGTCGCGCGAGCGCGGCCCTTCAAACACGTTGCCGCCTTTCTGCAGCTGACCGTTGAGATTGCCGGCGATACCGGATGTTCCGGCAATACGCTCAAAGCGATCGTAAAACGGCGCCATGTCGTCGTAGGTTACGCCCCAGTCCTGTAGCTGCAAACCCTGCATCTTTTTTGCGCCATAGCGTTCGCGGGTTTGCTTTGCCACTTCAAAATCCCACGGCGAGAAACGCCATGACATCCCCGCCCAGTGCGTGCCTGCGCCGCCGACGTTCCAGCCAAACTGAAACGCTGACCAGTTACGCACCGGGGCGGCCACCTGATCGCTACGGTTGCGGAAGGTGGTGGTTTCCACGCTCATGGGCTGCAGGATTTTACGGCGCGTATGAAAACGCAGTTCGTCGGCATCAATGGCGACCGGGAAATCGGTAGAAGTATCGCGCCAGGCACCGCGTTCGATGGCAACCACGTTCAGTCCCGCGCGGGTGAGCTCTTCCGCCATCACCGAACCGGCCCAACCCAGGCCGACGATCACGACGTCAGCTTTATTTCGTACTAATGACATTGACTCAGCTCCGGCTATTTAATCGTTAGGAATCAGACTGACGGGAATAAGCGCCAGATTTTCGTTACGGCGTTCGATATAAGGGCGATAGTCATAGCGTGCGCCGGGAAAACCGATCATCTTCCAGCCCGCCATATTTTTATTTCCGCCATAAATCGGATCGGCCAAATAACTTTCGCGCGCGTTTTGCAGCATTAATTCAAACAGCGCCTGGCTATTAACGTCTTTTCCTAAATCGATTTTTCCGTCTTCCATCTTCGTCAGGAAGTCATCGATCTGCTGAACTGATAAGGTGTGGAAAGAGGTTTGATGATGTTGCTGTGCCCACTTTTCTAATGCAGCTAAGCCGGTTAAATAACGCTCTTTCGGTGGCGTGAGGAATTGCGGACTGCCCATTAAGGCTTCTTCATTTTCCGGGTGTAGCGGCGCCTGCAAATAGAGCGCTGCGCCGGAGCCATAATCACCCGCTAATTGGTTATCGAGGAATTCAATCCCACCCGCTTCACTGGCCGATGGGCCGAGATCATCGGCGGGGATGAGGCGATCAAAAATGGCGGCCAAATTCTGCCGATCCAGCGGGTTAGTGAGCACCCGATAACCATTTTGCCATGCCGGTTGCGGCAGGTGATCGGAGCTGAGTTGGGTTTCCAGTGGAACATTGTGTAGCTCTTTAGCGCGCAGCTGCGGCGCAACGGCGAGTGATGCCACAATGCCACTGAGCGAAAAGAGCGCTTCTCTTCGGTTCATACTTCTTATCCCTTAATCATTCCATCTAAGATGGACACCACTGATTATTATTTACAGAGCACGACGTTCTGAACTGTCAAACACGGTGATGCACTATGCAAATAGCGCACAGGCATCAACGACGAATCCACGTTCGTTATTATTTTTGGCAGAAAGTATTTAAATACGGCACGTCATTTATCAGGCCGCCAGGGCCATTATTATTCACGGAAAATCCGTTAATTGAATTTACCTTTATTAATATATTTGTTCATGTCTTCATAGCAGTGACGGGAAATATCCCAGAGATCCTGTTCCCAGTTGCGCGGGCTTAATAATTCCGGCGACCATACACCATCGTAACCGGTGGCTTTTACCGCTTCGACCCAGGCGGAAATATCAACCTCTCCTTCCCCCGGCGCGTAATTACGCTGTACCCACTCGTCCCAGGCTTCGCCTGGTTTGGCTGCGCGGCCATCGCAGAAGTGCACGCCATAAATCAAATCTTTATCCATGCGCGCCACTTCCGCTGGCGTGGTAGCGCCGCCCGCATGCAGATGCCAGAAATCCACCACGACGCCAAGGTTCTCTTTGCCGCTTTGTTTGATTAAGTGGAGCGCGTGTTGCAACGAATTGAAGGCGGTAAAGGCGACGACTTCTATCTGGAATTTGATGCCGTGTGATTTGCCGATATCCGCGATGGTGGAGATGTTGTCCAGCAGGATGGCATCGCGCTCGGCATCAGTCAGGTGATCAAGTTCGGTCAGCGCCATGATTTGCACCACTGGACAACGCAGTTCAACCGCGGCCTGACAGATTTTTTCCGCTTCGCGCAACAATTCAGCACGCGCTTCAGGTTGATGGCGACCAATGCGTTTCAGTGCATTGATGCAGGTAATCTCGATGCTGTATTTCGCCATCAAATCGCGGTAGGCGGCATAGCTGCCACCGTTATCCAGATAGCGATACAGATGTTCTGGCAGGATTTCTAATCCGCTAAAGCCCGTTTCATGGGCGATGCGTAACTGAGTGACGGCATTGCTGTACCAAACAGACACGCCATGCAACGACAACTTCATCTCTCCTCCTTGTTACCTCAC
Source organism: Pantoea sp. GW821-FHT03E06 (assembly GCF_059420725.1). NCBI lineage: Bacteria > Pseudomonadati > Pseudomonadota > Gammaproteobacteria > Enterobacterales > Erwiniaceae > Pantoea > Pantoea sp. GW821-FHT03E06. The sequence continues at coordinate 680,740 of NZ_JBWKUG010000002.1, read as the reverse complement.
GGCTTCAGGTGAGAGCGACGAATACGCAATTCTCCCTGAGACCAAACGCCACCTGGAGTGGCACGTCCATCAATCAGCCGGTTTAAGGCTTCTGTGATGATCAAATCAATGCGCTGGCTGAACGAAGTGAGCTGCCAGCTGGGCAAGCTGGCTTCGTCAATATCATCGAAACCCACCACCGCCATAAATTTATTGCCTGCACCTTCACGTAAAGCCGCCAGTGCGCCAAGCGCCAGCACATCATTCTCGCAAAACAACGCTTCAACACGCTTGTCGGGGGCCTGCGCGTTCAGGTAGTCGGTTAACGCTGCGTAGCTGCACTCACGGGCATATGCGCCAGCCGTGAGCAGCACATCAAGCGGTAATCCCGCCTCATTTAACGCCTGCTGCAGGCCTTCCAGGCGGAGCGTGTGATGGCTTCTGGTGGCGGGCCCCATCATGTAACCGATACGCGTATAACCTTGTGCCAGCAGCAGTTCACCCAACTGTTTGCCTGCCCGCAAGCCATCGACGCTCACCACCTCAATACCCGGTTCGTCATTATTACGACACACCTGAACCAGCGGAATGTGGTGCATTTCGCGCGCAACGGCGATGAGCTCATCGCTCAGCACCGTGCCGAGAAACAGCATGCCATCGACCTGCAGCTGGTCGGCCAGCGAAAGCACCGCGCGATAATTTTCGCCGCTGCCGATATTCAGCAGCAGCGCCATGTAACCGCGCTGCTGAAGCTGGCGGGTAACGGTATCAAGCATCAGCATGGTGTGCGGATTTTTCAGCTCGTCGATCACCACGCCGATAATGTGCGTCTTCTTTTGCGACAGGCTGCGCGCCAGCAGGTTAGGGCGATATCCCAGCTCGCTGGCGATGGCCATCACGCGTTCACGCGCTTTCTCTGAGATCGACGCGCCTGGCGTAAAGGCACGCGATACCGTCCATTTTGAGACGCCTGCCAGTCGTGCCACGTCGCTGGCTGTGGCTTTGTGTGGTTTGTCGGTTGGTTTACTCATAGCACCTGCGTAGGGGTATTAGCGGAAGACCCCCAGCATTGAACGTGAAACCCAACCGAAAATAAACACCCAAGCGCGGCATTTGGCGGAAAGCGCGACAAATAACCCTGTTTTTATGATGTTGCGATTATGTTTGATCAGTGCACCCGATTGCAACATTTTTTGCAATCGGGTGCATTACATTAACTTTATGTGATCCATTTCGCTCATTTTCACTTTGCCGGATTGACTGCCAGCCCGATATCGCTGACATTTTGCACAGTAGAAAGCGCGAAATAGCCATTTATACGCGTGAGTGCAGGCTTTTTTGCACCCGGTATCAAATCTGGCATTGGCGAGAATAGATATCCTTCCATCTTACTTTATTTCAAATTGCACCCGGGTGCAAAAAGGAGTTGCTATGCTCAACGGTGAAAAGAGTATCCCACGTCCACTGCGCTGGGCCATGATCGGCGGCGGTCGTTTGAGTCAGGTTGGCTATAAACACCGTTCCGGTGCGCTGCGAGATAATACCGCTTATCAAATGGTGGCCAGCGCGTTTGATATTGATGCCGAGCGCGGACGCGATTTCGGCATCAATCTCGGCCTGGCGGCAGAACGCTGCTATGACACTTATCAGCAGCTGCTGGTCGAAGAGGCGAAGCGGGAGGATGGCGTGGAAGTAGTGTCCGTTGCCACGCCAAACGGCACCCATTTTGAGATCGCTAAAGCGGCACTGAATGCCGGTATTCACGTGATTTGCGAGAAGCCGCTGTTTTTCACCCGTGCCGAAGCGCAGGAAATCAAAGCGCTGGCGGCGGCGAAAGGGTTGATCGTCGGTGTCACCTACGGTTTTTCCGGACATCCGCTGCTGATGCAGATGCGCGCAATGATCGCCAATGGCGAAATCGGCGATGTACGCATGGTTGAGCTGCAATACACCCACGGTTTTAGCGCTAATGATAGCGCCGACAAGTTCAGCGAAGCGCAAAAGTGGCGCGTCGATCCCAAAATCGCCGGGCCTTCATTCGTGCTCGGCGACATCTCTACACACACCTTCTACATTTCGCAGCTGGTGCTGCCGCAGCTGAAAGTGAAATCGCTGTTGTGCGATCGCCAAAGCTTTATTCCTTCCCGAGCACCGCTGGAAGATAACGCCATGGTGTTGATGCACTACGACAACGGCGCAGTCGGGCGCATGTGGGCGTCATCCATTAATGCCGGTTCGATGGATAGCCAAAGCATTCGCGTGATCGGATCACGCGCTAGCCTGGAGTGGAGCGATTACAACCCCGGCGAGCTGAAGTATGAAGTGCAGGGCCAGCCGAATCAGATCATGCATCACGGCATGCCATATCTGCATGAAAGCGCCCTGGCAGATGAACGTCTCGGGGCGCTGCACACCGAAGGGCTGGCGGAATCCTGGGCCAACATCTATCTCAAATTTGCTATCGCCATCAGCGCCACGCAGCGCGGTGATCAGCAGACACTCAACAACCTGATCTACCCGGATATTAACGCCGGGATCGAAGGGGTGCGCTGGATCGAAAACTGCGTACGGTCTGCGGATAACGGCGCGAGCTGGGTTAATTACGAATAAGGAATGCCATGAAACTCTCTTTCTGTACCGATAGCCTGGGTCATCTGCCGTTTGAACAAATGCTGGATAAACTGTTGGAGCTTGGCGTTTATGGCGTTGAGATGACCACCGGCGGCTGGTCATCGGCACCGCATCTGCGCACTGAAACGCTACTGGGCAGCGCCACGCAACGTCAACAGCTACTCAGGGCGCTGGAGAGTCGCGGCATGTCGATTGCGGCGCTGAATGTGTCGGGAAATCCGCTCGACCCGGGCGAACTGGGCAATAAGCACAAGCGCGATACGGAAAACGCGTTGGCCTTGGCCGGTGAACTGGGCGTGAAAAAAATCGTCATGATGAGTGGTCTCCCGCCAGCCAGCCCCCATGACACCATTCCCAACTGGATCACTTACACCGTGAGTTGGCCGCCCACGCTGAAAAACTGCCTCGATTATCAGTGGAATGAAGTGGCGATTCCCTATTGGCAAGGGCTGGTGGCGCGCGCTAAAGAGAGCGGCGTGGAGAAGTTTGCGCTGGAAAACTTCAGCTCGATGCTGGTGTGGAATCCGGAAACGTTGTTCCGTCTGCGTAATGCGGTGGGCGATATGGTTGGGCTGAATCTCGATCCCAGCCATCTCTTGTGGATGGGCGCAGATCCGATTGCTGCGGCGCGTGCGCTCGGCCCGGCGATTCATCACTGCCACGGCAAGGACGTGCGGCTGGAACGTGGGTTGGTGAACATTAACGGCTTACTGGAAACCAAACCGGTGGAAGACGTTGCCAACCGCGCCTGGAACTATGTTGCGGTGGGTTGCGGCCAGGATTTGCAGTGGTGGAAGGAGTTCTTCTCGGTGGTGCGCATGGTGGGCTACAACGATTGGGTATCGCTGGAGATGGAAGATCTTACCATGTCGGTGGATGCGGGAATTACGTCATCGATTGCAGCACTCAAGCAAACCCTTAGCCAGTAAGGTGCAGTTCGCGGCGGGTAACCGCTCGCCGTGTTCTGTACATCGCGAGGCGATGCCCTGATAATTCGTGTTTACACGAATGAATGGGGCAGGTAATGCGAGAGAATCATCCATCACGCGAGGAGATTCGGCTGGAAAATGTGCTGGCGGCATTGGGCAATCCAATGCGCATGACCGTGGTCAGCATTCTGGCGGATGGCGGTGAACATACCTGCGGATCGCTGCTGAAAGGCGTATCGAAATCCACCTTAACTCACCACTGGCGCGTACTGCGCGAGGGCGGCATTATCTGGCAGAAACCCTCTGGCCGTGAAAATTTATTATCACTGCGACGCGACGATCTGGATGCGCGTTTTCCCGGATTGCTGGATTCGTTGTTGAGTGCGACTGAGCAAGATGCGCTCACCACCGCCACGCTAAATGCGTTCCACCCTAAATAACCCGCGCGCGGCCCGCCAGCGTGGCCACCACTATCTGCACAGCCGCAATCACTAATAGCATCGTCAGTGGCCACTGCCAGCTGCCGCTGATGTCATGCAACAGACCAAAGCACAACGGTCCGAGTGCCGCCACTCCATAGCCAACGCACTGCGCCATGCCCGATAACTTCGCGGCCTGCAGATGATCCGCGGTGCGCAGATTAAACAGCGACAGGCAAATCACCATTGATGCTCCCGCGCCTAGCCCGGCCAGAATCAGCCACAGCAGCGCGTAATTTGGCGCAGCCAGCAATCCTGCCACGGCCAGCAAGATGGCAAGTGACGCGAGGAAACTAATGGCGCGCTGATCGCGCATTTTCTTCAGGGCGCTCATACAGGCGAGATTCGAAACGATCGCCACTACCTGATAAACGAACAGCATGCCGCCAGCTTCCAGTTGGCTAATGCCGCTGTCCTGTGCGAAAGGGGTGAACCAACCAATTAAGGTGTAAAACACCAGCGACTGACAAGCCATAAACAGGGAAACCTGCCAACCTAATGCGGCGCGCCACGGCGATCGCGTGGGTACGGCATTGGCTGTGCCTTTTTTCTGAGTGGCGGATTTTTTCAGATACGGCAGCCAGGCGAGCAGCGCAATTACGGCCGGAATCAGCCATACCGCCAGCGATAGACGCCAACCTGCGCTACTGAGTTCTGCCAGCGGCACCACCACGCCAGAAGCGATGCTGGCAGTAATCGCCATTGTCATCGCATACAGTCCAATATAACGCGCGGTATGCTCGGTGAAATCACGCTTGATCAGCGGCGGCAGAAGCACATTGGCGGCAGCGATACCGGAACTGAGAATCACGGTGCCAGCCCATAAGGCATTTTCACTGCCGCTAATGCGCAGCACCGATCCCAGCGTAATCAGCAGCAGTGCGCCCCACAAACTGCGCTCCAGACCAAAGCGATTGCCGAACCACGCAGCCGGTGGCGCTAAGGTGGCAAACATCAGCAGCGGTAAGAAGTTAATCACGCCTGCCGCGCTGGCGCTCAGTCCAAACGTCAGACGAATGTTTTCCAGCACCGGACCCACCGCCGTAATCGGCGTGCGCAAATTGGCCGCCGTCAGCAGCAGCAAGAACAGGAAAAAACCAGAACGACGCAGGGCAGGATTCGCAGATAAAACGGTATGGGTCATCTTTTCGCACCATAGCAATGAGGCAGACCAAGTCTGCATATGGTGCGTTGGTTGACGTTAACGCTTACGCAGCGGCGCAGGCCGCTGAAAGGAGGGCAATACTAACGAGGGGATGTGCTGATGTAAAGTTCTCAGAACCCATCGAAGATAAAATCAATCGAATCTTTAATGCGCTGTCGATCAACATGCGCATCCATAACTTGATCGCCGAGAAGTGATGCGCGTACGCTAGCCATTTCGTGGGTCATGACTAAGTATTCCTCACCTTCAACATTAATCACCGGATTGAGCCGCTTCACTTGGTTTTTTTTGAATAGATTAACGGGATAAAGTGGAATAACGATTCGCGAAGCCAGCTCGCCGATAATCTCGCTTTGGGCATCCATCAAAAAAGGGTATTCGCTATTCTTGTTGGTGTTGCGGTAAATGAAATATTGCATTGCTAAAACGTCCTGTATTCATCCGACAATAATCCACGTTCTTCGATGATGCGGTTCAACTCTTGTAAACCTTCGCTATTTTCACGCTTCCATCTTTCTGCTTCTATTGCTCGGATTTCATGTTGCAAAGCTCGGGAGAGGATTGCTGATAGATTAAGGCCAGCTTCTCTCGCTTGTTCAAGCAATGTGGGTTCAAGTGTCACACTGACTGTTTTTTTTTGTCTTACAGATGTAGATGGCATAATTTCCCCGTGTACAGTACACGTGTATAAACATGTGTGGTGAGTATGTGTGATGTTTGCTGATAATTCAATGCGCGCCTCCCATAAACCTGAAAAACTCAATCATCTTACCTTGCGCCATCCGCTATCCGCGTCCACCTTTAGTATTTCCCCCTTTTCCCACAAATGGACGAACAATGCTCTGGTTATGGAACGTGCTTATCTTGCTGGCAACCGTGGTGGTGATGGAAATCGTCGCGGCGCTTTCGCATAAATACATCATGCATGGTTGGGGATGGGGCTGGCATTTGTCGCATCATGAACCGCACAGTGGCAAGTTTGAACTTAACGATCTGTATGCGGTGGTGTTTGCCGCGCTGGCGATTGTACTGATTTATGTCGGCGTGCAGGGCTTGTGGCCGCTGCAGTGGATTGGTGCGGGCATGACGGCCTACGGCGCGCTTTATTTTATGGTGCACGATGGACTCGTGCATCAACGCTGGCCTTTCCGCTACATTCCGCGCAAAGGCTATCTCAAGCGCTTATACATGGCGCATCGTATGCATCATGCGGTGCGTGGACGTGAAGGCTGTGTTTCCTTCGGCTTCCTTTACGCACCGCCACTCAGCAAGCTGCAAGCCGCGTTGCGCGAACGCCATGGACGCAAAATCAACGAGGACGTTGCCACAGACCAGCCGGACGCGGCACGTAAAAATTCACACGTAAAGTGATGGGCCGGTGCTCGCCTTTTTCAGCAGCAAATACTCGTCATCTTCACTTTAGGTTCCGATCTTTTACCTTCTTCACAAAGAAAATCTAACATTGCTATCGTTCATTCAAGGCAAGGTTAGATTTTCATTTCCAGTATTTTTTCACAATAATAAAGTCAATTATGAAAATAACGACTGCACATACGGCAGTGATATTCCATGCATGGTCAGGCCAGCGATCATAGGAAAGAGAGCCAACTGTTATAATCAGAATGAGAGGTATGCTGGAGGAAAGGAATAGCCAAATGGAAAATCTGAAAAAACATTGTAGCATCCTGCTCATTTTATTAGATCCCTATCTATGGTTTATTAAAAATTGAAACCTTGCAAAAAAATGTCTTTATACGAGTGAAAAAATTCATCAGTGCGTTGGCTTAATTATACGGCAAGGCTATCGCTTATTTAAAGAATACAAATTTCTGAATTTCGTTTAAGGAATTTGTCATCTTCGCAAAGCAAATAGCCTTACCTGCATGAATTCGGTAATGAGCATAGCCGCCAGCGCCATGGACGCAAACTCAACGAGGACGCTGCCACAGACCAGCCGGACGCGGCTCAGGATGCGCCACGCGCGAAGTGAGCGCCATACCTGCGCCTTTCAACAGCAGAGCCAGCTTCTCTCCTTTGCTGGTGCGTTGGCGTGTATCCCAGGCATGCGCGCCAGCGTGCTGGACCTTCACCCCGATTTCGCGATAAACGCCGCGCGCGGTAGCGATGGCCCACGCCGAACGCAGCGGCAATCCAGGTAAGCCAGATCGCGCAGATTGATAATAAGGTTCCGCTTCCGCCACTAAACGCGCAGCCAGCGTTGCCAGGGCTGTTCGGTGCTGTGGAGCGCTCAACGTAGCGCCATTTAATCCTGCTTCATCAAGCCAGGATTGCGGCAGATAACAGCGACCATTTTCAGCATCCTCGACAATATCGCGCGCAATATTCGTAAGCTGAAAGGCCAAACCTAAATCGCAGGCATGATCCAGCACCGCTTCATCGCGAACGCCCATCACGCGCGCCATCATTAAGCCGACGACACCCGCAACGTGATAGCAGTAACGCAGCGTGTCCGCGAAGGTTGCGTAGTGTTCATCGCGCGCATCCATGGCGAAGCCTTCCAGATGATCAAAGGCCAGCTGCTGAGGTAACTGGTGAATGATCGCCACTTCCTGAAACGCCTTAAACGCCGGCTCATCCATGTGCGCACCGCTGTAGGCGCGGCGCGTTTCGATCTGCAGATGAAGCATGCGCGCCTGCGCATCCTCCACCGCGTGTTGCGTGCCCGCTTCGCCAAGCGTTTGCCCATCAATCACATCGTCGCAGTGGCGACACCAGGCGTAGAGCATCAGCGTGCTGCGGCGCGTTGGCGCATCAAATAACTTTGCGGCGGTAGCAAAACTCTTCGATCCCACGGCCATGGTTTGCGTGACTTGCTCAAGCAGCGGCTGTCGATTCATTTAGCGCTATCCTCCAGCATCAGCTGGGCGGTGGCTTTGGCGGATCCGATGACTCCCGGCACGCCCGCACCGGGATGGGTGCCCGCGCCGACTAAATAGAGATTGCTGATATCAGCATCACGATTATGCGGACGGAACCAGGCACTTTGCGTCAAAATCGGCTCCAGCGAAAACGCCGAGCCATGATGAGCATGCAGCGTGTCGCGAAAATCAAACGGCGTAAACATCCTGTGTGTCACCAATTGCTGACGTAGTCCCGGCATATAGTGCTGCTCCAGATAAGCAAAAATTCGATCGCGCAAGCGCGGTCCTTCCTGTTGCCAGTCGATATCAGCGGTACCGAGATGCGGCACCGGCGCTAACACATAAAAACTGCCGCAGCCCGGCGGTGCAAGCGAGGGATCGCTGCTGCAAGGTGCGTGAAGATAAAGCGAAAAGTCATCTGCCAGCTCACGGCTGTTGAAAATTTCATCTATTAACTCGCGATAGCGCGGACCAAAACAGACTGTATGATGCGCGAGCTGTTCATGAGGATGATTCAGGCCAAAATAGAGAACAAACAGCGAGTTACTCATACGCTTACGTTTTAGCGATGCGGCGCGCTTGCGGGCCTGCGGATGATGATGCAATAGCCTGTCGTAGGTGTGAACCACATCTGCATTCGAGGCCACCGCCGCCGCAGCAAAACGTCGTCCGTCCTTCAGTTGAATACCGCTAATGCGATCGTCGTGGGTTTCCAGCTGACTCACTTCGGCATTCAGCAGCAACTCGCCGCCCAGATCTTCAAATAGCCGCGCCATACCGCTAACCAGCGCGCCGGTGCCGCCACGCGGAAACCACACGCCCCATTCGCGCTCCAGCGCATGAATCAAGGTATAAATCGATGATGTTGCAAAAGGATTACCGCCCACCAGTAATGAGTGAAAGGAGAATGCCTGCCGCAGGTGATCGTCCTGAATAAATTTTGCCACCATGCTGTAAACGCTGCGCCATGCCTGTAAACGTCCCAGCTGCGGCGCGACGCGCAGCATATCGCGGAAGTGCAGAAACGGCACCGTGCCAAGTTTCAGATAGCCCTCTTGAAACACCTCGCGAGAATAGGCGAGAAACTGGCGATAGCCAGCGACATCCTTTGGGTTGAACGTGGCGATCTGCTGCTCGAGCAGCGGCTGGTTGTTATCATAATCAAGCTGTTTACCGTCTTCCCAACACAGGCGGTAAAAGGGCGTTACGGGCATCAGCTCGACGTAATCGCTGAGTGATTTTCCCGCCAGCGTGAACAACTCTTCAATGGCGCTAGGATCGGTGATTACCGTCGGCCCCGCATCGAAGATAAAACCTTTATCCTCGTAGACATAGGCGCGTCCGCCTGGTTTATCGCGCTGCTCCAGTAGGGTGGTTGGGATGCCGGCTGCTTGCAGGCGAATTGCCAACGCCAACCCACCAAAACCTGCGCCAATCACATAAGTACGTTCCATTATTTCTTCCCTGGCGTTGCTGAGGTCATCATTAGCGCGCGCAGCGCTTCACCGAGTGGCACCGGCGGCTTGCCGCACAAAATTCGGGCTTTATCGCTCAGGCGCAGTTGCCCGGCGTAAAAGCGACTAATTAATCCGGCATCGAGCCGATAAAAGCGCTGCATTACACGCCAGCGCTGTTCAGGAGGTCCGGCGAGAAACAGCATGCGATTGAGCAGGCGAAAAAAGCGCTGCTCGCGCCACTGCTTACGGGCGAAGCGTTCAATGTGCTGATTGAGAGTGCCGGCCGCGGTGGGCAACAAGGTTGCGATTAACTCCGCCAGCGCTACGGCGGAGGGCAACGAATAGCCGGTAGTGGCGTGAAACAGTCCGGCGCGCAGGCCGCTGCTGGGCTGGCCGCGCTGCTGCTGCCAGAATCGATCGACATCGCCGCTTAATGTGATGGGTAATACGCCATGCTCTTCACGCAGCAGCCTGCTGAGCATCCAGCCTTGCTGCTGCGCATAGTCGCCGATATGTTGGCGTGTCGCGTTTTCAGCCAGCGTAGGTTGATTGACGTAGTAGGTGTCTTCAATGAGCAGGCGATCGGCGCTGAGCGGCAGCGTGTAAACAAAACGATAGCCTTCGTGCTGATCGACGGTTGCATCCATCAGTATCGGTTGTCGTAAACTGTGCGGCTGCGCCAGCTGCCACTCCTGGCCAAGAAAGACCTGATAACCGAGCTGTAAGTGCGGTGTAGGCTGCAATCCCCGGCCATCGATAACAACTTGCGCATGAAGTTCGCGGCCATCTTCCAGCGTCACCTGCGTAGGGCTCATCTGGCTGACGGGCACGTTACACCATAGATCGTCGCCCATTACACTAGCGAGCTTGTGGGCAAAATCGTCTGAGAAGATCGAACCATAAGCCCCATTCAATGTGCGACGCAGCGCAGGGAAGCGCACTTGATAACCCGACCAACGTACCGAAATCAGAGGTTCGAGCCAACTCAACTGTTCAGCGGTGAGATCGCTGTGATGAAAGGACCAGGTATGATTCCCCGCCGGATGTGCGTGACTCTCCAGCAGCAAGCATTTTAGTTCGGGTTGCAGCTGACGCAGGCGTAGCGCGATCAGGCCGTTCGCCAATCCGGCTCCCACCAAAATCACATCGTATTGCATCTGCATCAGGTTGCCTCCGCGAGCACAACGTGCTGCTGGCACAGCGCTTGTTCAACGATCTCTGCTGCACGCTGGCAGCCGCCTGCGCGCTGCAACTGCGCCTGAATCGCTGACATACGTAACGTATAACTGCCGTCTGCCAGCACTTTTTGCAGATGCCGTTCCAGTCGATGTATTCCGCTGAAACGCGATGCGCGGCACCCAACGCCGTGCCACTCAATCCGCGCCGCTACGCCGGGCTGATCAAAAGCAATCGGCAGTGCCAGCATCGGAGTGCCGCACGCCAGCGCTTCCAGCGCGCTGTTTAATCCAGCATGAGTAATAAACAGCTGCGCGTGCTGCAACGCTGCGCGTTGATCGACAAAATCCGTCACCCAGGCAGCACCGGCCAGTTCAAGTTGATGCGTTTGCTGCATGTTTAAACCACCGCAATGTGCGATGACTAATGACAATCGCAGATTTCGGCACGCCTGCGCCAGATGCAAAAACAGGCGAAAGCGATGACCTTGTAGCGTTCCGAGCGAGGCGAATACCACCGGCTGACGCAGCGCTGGCCAGGGCGCGTTGAGCGGTGCAACTGACACCGGCTCGCGTAAGGGCCCAACGGCGTGATAGCAGTCCGGCAACTGCTGACGTGGAAAATCAAAGGCAGGCACCATCTGGCTGATTTGCGCCAGCGGCGAAAGACATTGATGCAAACCGCGCCGTTCCGTTAAGCCAAACGCTCGGGCATGTTTGAGAATGACCTCGCCATGGCGATGCATGATGCGATCGTAGATATCGCTGCTAGCCTGAAAACGCTTTAAGGCTTTCTCATTCTGCGCAAAACGGAAAGGCATCACCGCGAGGGGAATGCCCGCTTCGCGATTCACCGGTAAGGCGCAGGCCACAGAGACAAAAGGCAGATGCAGCGCTTCCGCAACCAGCCCGCCCGCAGCTTCCATCTCATCGGCGATCACGCCGTCAACTTTCAGTGCCTTTAGCAGCTCTGGTAATTCGCGACACAGCATATCGGTACAGTCTGCCAAATCCTTTATTACCCGAAACAGCGACAAGCCACCCGGCGATGCCAGTCGATGTAATACCGGCGCCAGAGAGCCGGCCGGATGCGTTTGCTGCCCGACGGTAATAAATTCGATGCGTTCATCGTTCAGTAAAGTGCGTGCATCGGCTTGTTGAATAAACGTGATGCGATGCCCGCGTGCCAGCAGCGTTTGTGCCAGCGCCTGCAACGCATGAAAGTGGCTATAAAGCGGAGGCGCAATCACCGCAAAGTGGCCCATCAGCGGATCCGCGCTCAGTTGAACATCGCCAGCTGTTGGTTAAACAGGGCGTGCATATATTGGCGGGTAGCGATACCACGATCGCAGGCACAGGCAAGATGCGCATCGGCGCTGCGGAGGTGATCGCGCAGACGCCGTTCAGCACCATCAGCACCCAGCATCTGCACCAGCGTTGATTTACCTTCGTCTTGATGCATATCTTTGCCGGTGAGATTGCAGCCATCTGCGAGATCGTCGAGCAGCTGAAATGCCTGACCTAAATCCTGAGCGAAAAAGCTAAGTCGCTGACGTATCTGTGGTGATGCGTCCGCAGCAATCGCTGCCATTTGCAGCGTGGCGCGAAACAGCACGCTGGTTTTCAGTTCATTGGTGAGGGCAATGGCTTCCGGACTTCGGCTTTGCGCACCATTGTGCAAATCCTGGAATTGTCCTTGTACCAGGCCCTGCAAGCCAACGGCGGAAGAGAGTTCGGCAATCGCCTCAGATTTATGCAGCGCGGATAAACCCGGTGCAATCGCAATGACTTCAAAGGCGCGACTGAGCAGCGCGATTGCCGCCAAAATCGCCACGTTCTCACCAAACTCGCGATGCACCGTCGGGCGGCCACGTCGCATCTGCGCGTTATCCATGGAGGGAATATCATCAAGTATCAAAGACGCCGCGTGTACCATCTCCACCGCACAGGCGAGATCGAGAATGCCATGTTGAGTGAGCTCGCAACCCATGTCGCGCGCCGCCAGCATGAGTAATAAAGGACGAATGCGCTTACCTTGTGCCAGCGTACCGGCACGCATAGCGGCTCGCACGCGATCGGCTTGCTGTCCAGCAGGCAACAAATGTTCAAGGTGCGCCTGTAAAATCTGTTGCAGCTGAAGAAGTTCGCTATCCTGGTGTGCTGTGGTGTCGACATGGGCGGTCATAGTGGCTATCCATGGTTGGTGAAATTTTTATACTTTTTTGATTAACCGTAGACTGCGTAAGGGGAGTTCGCCAGCGCGTGCCGCGCATTAGGGCTGAAATTAACCGCAATGAATATGAGAATTTAATGCCATTTACTGCGTGATCTTATTAGCGAAAAAAGTAACAACTGCGTCGTAACATAAATAACTCCGTTAGGCTGGTGATAAATAAATGCACCTGATGGAAAATATAATGACGAATTCGCAACCTGCCATCCTGATTATTCAGCCGCTAATGCCGCAGCTGGATGAAAAACTCACTCAGCACTTTCACTGTCATCGCTTATATGTGCAGCAAGATCCCGTAGGATTTATTCAACAGCATGGCATCGCGATTAAGGCTATTGTTACGCGCGGTGATATTGGTGTAGAAACCGCAATTCTGGAACAACTGCCCGCCTGTAAAGCGATTGCGGTATTTGGCGTTGGCACCGATCGTATTGACCTTGACTACACTGCAAAACACGGGATTCAGGTGAGTATCACCCGCGATATTCTCACTGAAGATGTGGCGGATTTGGCGCTGACGCTGATGCTGGCATTTTCTCGTAATCTAGTGGCCTATCATCAGTTTGCGAAAGCTGGCGCATGGGAAAATAGCAGCGTTGAACTTTCCACTCGTGCCAGTGGAAAGCGCATCGGAATAGCTGGGCTGGGCGCGATTGGCTTAGCCATCGCGCGCCGTGCCGAAGCTTTTGGTATGCAGGTTGCGTACACCGCGCGCACGGCTAAAGACGTAAGCTACAAGCGCTGCGACAACATTGAGCAGCTCGCCGCCTTTAGTGATTTTCTGGTGCTGGCATTGCCAGGCAGCGCGGAAAATCTGCAATTAGTTGATGCAAAAGTGCTGACAGCGCTTGGCAAAGAAGGTGTGCTGATTAACATTGCGCGCGGGACAGTCATCCATGAAGCCGATCTCATCACCGCATTGCAACAGGGAACCATAAAAGGTGCGGCACTTGATGTTTATCCACATGAACCGATGATTAACCCCGCTCTGCGTGAATTGGATAATGTCCTTTTAACACCGCACATTGCCAGCGCAACGCATGAAACCCGCGCGCAAATGACGAGTAATGTACTGGAAAATTTACGCAATTATTTTTCCGAGGGGAAAATGATTACCGCACTCTAAATTTTACCTTTGATTGCCGAGCAAACCGGCGGCACAGTAAAGCCATTTTTTATAAAAATGATATTTTTATGCCAATTTTGCGTGGATGAACGCGTTAACTTGTTACTAATATGTTATTGGTAAGGCGGTTAACGATTCTTTTATCTCACACGGAGGCAGCATGAAAATAGGCATTGTGGGTTACGGTACCGGCGGTAAACATTTCCACGCCCCCTTTATTGTTGCAGCACAGGGATTGGAGCTGGCAGGAATAGTCGCTCGTGCGCCTGCGACTATTGCAAAAGTGAAAGCGGATTTCCCCGATGTGCCCATTTTCGCTAGCCTGACAGAGATGCTGGCAGCGGGTGTGGATATCGTCACCATCACTACACCACCGCAGACGCGTCGTGAGCTGGTATTGGAAGCGATCGATGCGGGAGTTGCGGTGATCGCCGATAAACCCTTCGCGCCGGATGCCAAAACCGGTCGCGAGCTGGCGGCTGCAGCGCGTGCGAAAGGCGTGGTGCTGAGCGTTTATCATAACCGCCGTTATGATGCTGACATCCTGACGCTGAAAAAAGTGATTGAAGAACAGCGCGTTGGCAAACTGTGGCGCTTGCATAATCGCATGGATTTCGATGATGCCCTGACGCTGGAAGGCGGTGAAACCGGAGGCCTGCTGCGCGATTTGGGCAGCCACATTGTTGATCAAGCCATCTGGCTGATGGGGCCGGTGAAATCGGTCTATGCACAATTGGATATTGTTGAATTACCAGAAGGACCAACGGATGCCAGTTTCGTGCTGACGCTGACCCACCATAACGGCACGCATTCCTATGTTTCCGCCACCAAACTCAACCGCATGGTATGCCGCGAACTGCGGCTGTACGGCGAGAAGGGCAGTTATTTGTCGCAGGGCAGTGATGTGCAGGCGCAGGCGATTTTTGCGGGTAAACGTCCCGCTGATGATTTGGCGGGATGGGGTTACGAGCAGCGCGAACGTTGGGGCGTTTTGCAACGTGCCGAAGGCAACGAAGCAGTGCCATCTGAACAGGGCGCCTATCACGCTTATTATGAAGCTTTTGCTGATGCAGTGCGTAACGGCACCGAACCGCCGGTGACGACCGATCAAGCGATTGAAGTGTTGGCGGTGCTGGATGCGGCGTTTATCAGCGCGCGCGAGAATCGCGTGGTGACGATCGCGTAACGCATCTCGATGATTTGTATCGGTCGCCAGGCACGGCGACCCTAGGTAGTAAGGTGCGCATTTACGCGCACCACGCATTTCAGCCTGCTAGAATGGCCGTCATTTAGTGGTGAAAGCAGTGAGGTAAGTTGTGTCGGCGTTAGTATTTAGAGAAGCGAATCTTACGGATGTGGATCGGTGTTATGCCATTGAAACAGAAGCTTACGAAGGAGACGAAGCGGCAACCCGCGCGAAAATAGCGACTCGCATTGCGCAGTATCCGCAAGGTTTCCTGTGCCTGGAAGCAGACGGCAAGGTCATCGGTTTTATCAATGGCGGCTGCGCGTGGGATGTAGTGATGTCGGATGAGGAATTCAAAGCGCTAGTCGGCCACGATCCGGCTGCGCCTAACGCGGTGATCATGTCGGTAGTGCTCGATCCAGCATATCAAGGCAAAGGTTACGCTACGCTGCTGATGCGCCATTTTGTCCAGCTAATGAAGCAAATGGACAAGCAAACCATTCACTTAATGTGCAAAACCCATCATGTCGAACTGTATAAGAAAATGGGTTATCAGTACATTAAACCGTCCGAGTCCGATCATGGCGGCATGGCGTGGCATGAGATGCTGATGACACTATAATGTGTCAGGTCGCCGAATTATGGCGACCCAAATCTTATCTCACGCAGCAACGCCTTTCGGTAGCGACGACAGATGCCCCGCCCATAAACTGGCGACCCATTTCACCCCTTTAGCGGTAAAACGCGCTTGAGAAAACGCGTGCTGATTCTCACCATGTCCAGAACGCAGCGTAAAGTAACCCGCCTGGAGGTGATGCTGCTGCGGTGCCAGTGAACCTTTCTCGCGGTACATGATATTGCGCTCCAGCAAGAACTCACGAAATTCCGTTTCCTTGACTTTCAACATCTTGCACAACTGGCGAAAGCCGAGCGAATCTTCGATTTCAACAAAGCGGTCAAAAAACTCAGCTTTGGGCGCAGACAGTGCGAGTTGCTGCTCAGCCGCTCGTCGCTGCTCAAATTGTTCGGCCCACGCACGGGCTGCTTCAGCTGGATTAGTGAAATCAGGCAAATGCGTAAACTGTTCCCGTTTTTGCCAAAGATCGAGTAACTCTGCGGTGAACCCTGGAGAGAGCCGCGCAACGGCTAATAATGAATCGCGCTTGTTGAGATGAAACTCCTGACGCATTTCACCCTGATGCTCATAAAGATTTACCGCGATGGGCTGAGAAAGACGCTGGGCAGTTTCCAGGCTTTTGATCAGACGCTTCACTTCACCGTGAGTAATACCCGTAACGCTGGCTATTTCGCGGCTGCTCATCATCATTGATGAATTCAGAGCAGACAGACTTTCCGTTGAGATCATCATTATTCGCACCTCTTGCAGACTTACTTAGCCGTGTGGCTGTCGAATAAGTATACTGCATACTGGTTTTATATCCAGTATTTATTTTAACCGTTTTCGTAAGATGTTCTGCTTTGCGTGGCGTTGCACAAATCAATGCCAGTTCACGTTATTCCACTCTGCGTATTCTCTTAAAGTGGTGCGTTTCAGGTTTATTAAATTGTCGTTATGGATGCCGTTTGCTAATTTTGAGCCAATTTTCCGGGTTTTTATTGGCTTTCTGCGACCGTTTGGCGCAGCGCCGATGTAGACCTTTTTAACAGCAATGATCACATCACTGGCAGCAACCCTGCTGGAGAAGAAATGAAAAAAAATAAACTAAAAACACACCTGGTTTCACTCGGGCTACTGGCGGAAAAAAAGCTAACCAAACGCAAAACGTTACCCGACTACAACCCGGCCGCAGAGCAGGATATCAATTTGCAGCCGCGTCAGACGGCACCTGCTGCCATTCCGCGTCAAATCTGGATGTACTGGGAAAGTGAACAACTGCCAGCAGAAGTGCAGATTTTTGTTGATAAAATCGTCCGTGAGAATCCAGGTTATTTGGTCACGGTTATCAATAACCTGAATATTAAAAATTACCTGCCAGACCTGCATTTTGTGCATCAGGATATGCGTGCGTCACACAAAAGTGATGTCATCAGGCTGGAACTGTTGCACCGATATGGCGGTATCTGGATGGATGCCACCATTATTCTCAATCGTACGATGGATGAGCTGCTGGCGGTAAATATTGATGACAGTTATGACCTCATCGCTTTTTATCGCGATGGATCGACACTAGATAAAGCCTATCCGGTGGTTGAATCCTGGTTTTTGGCCGCGCCAAAAAATAACCCTTTTATCGCACGCTGGCTGCACTATTTCCGGCCAATAGTTGAGATCGGCGCTGATGAATTTTTCCGCCGCCTGCAGGCGTTGCCTGACTACGCAACCCTGGTGCAGGGCATAACGCCACCGGATTATCTGGTGGTGTACATCGCGCAGCAGCAGGCTTTACGTGAAAATAACCAGTACAATTTCTATCTGCGCAAATGCGAAGCCAGCGCGTTGCTCTATCAGAGTTTAGTGAAGTGGCGCCCGGTAAAACTGAGCCGCATGCTGATGGTGGATCGCCTTCCTGCCGTCTTACCGCCGCTGACTAAGCTGACGGGATTTGACCGCAAATATCTCGACACCAATCTGAAATATGGTGTGGTGAACCAAGATAGCTTACTGGGTCAGATTCTCTTAACCAGCCAGAAGGGCGCCCGCCCGCAAACCCCGCTCCCGGCGCTGACGGGCAAGGCGTAACCGATCACGGCTTGGTCAACTGCTGCAGTGCCGAGGCGCTAATTTCATCGTCCGGCACATACACCAACAGGCGGTCACCGTTGCGCGAAGCGGACCACCAGTTATTTTGCCGCAGCGTGAGTTCACCCACTTGCGCATGGTAAAAACGTTTCACGCGGTTCTCCACCTGGCCCAACTCATAGCGCTGCCAGGTGTGCGCAAACTCATCTGAACTGTGCAACAGGCGCGCAAGAAAGCTTTCCCAATGCGGATCGCCAAGATGTTCACCCATCTGACCCCGAAACATCGCCACCATTTGCGGCATCACTTCATCCCAGTCATTGATGGCCTGGCGCCAGGCGGGATGATTGAACGCCAACCAGATGCAGTTGCGATCTTCTGGCGCAATCTCTGCTAAATCGACGCCCATTAATGCACACCACGCGGCGTTGTAGCCAAGGATATCGAAGCGCGGCGTCTCAATAATGGCCGGTAACTGGATGGCATCGAGCATTTGCTGATTGTGTGCGGCAATTTTACAGCACGCTGCCACCACGCGCACCGACGGTAATGTATGTCCGGCCAGGGAAAACAGATGCTGAGTTTCCACATCGTTGCACTGCAGCGCGGCGGCGATGGCGGTGAGGGTTTTCGGCGAGGCTTTAATATCACGCCCCTGTTCTAGCCACGTATACCAGGTCACGCCAACATCCGCCAACTGCGCAACTTCTTCCCGACGTAAACCCGGCGTGCGGCGATGGCGCATGCGCGGTAAACCCAGGCGATTGGGATCGAGGTTTTCGCGGCGCGTGCGTAGGAACGTACCGAGTAGCTTACGATTGTTTAGTTCAGTGTTAACAGGCGCGGATGCCAGGCTCATACACAGATCCTTCAGCAAGACGGGTAGTGTTTATACCATGATAATTAAGAACTGGTACCCGTTTAATGGTTAGGTGATGCTATGCCGTACTGAAACGAAAAACAAGGGTAAAACCGATGCAGACATCGCAACTTCAACGCACAGGATTGATGGTCCTGCTTGCCGGGCAACTGCTGCCCATGATCGACTTTTCTATCGTTAACGTGGCCTTAGACGCGATGGCTCACACGCTGCAGGCCACGGCGATTGAGCTGGCGCTGATTGTCGCGGTATATGGCATCGCCTTCGCCATCTGCCTGGCGATGGGCGGACGGCTGGGCGATAACTATGGGCGCCGTCGCGTGTTCCTTGCGGGAGTATGGATCTTTGGTATTGCATCTTTATTATGCGGCATTGCCAACAGCGTTGGTTTGCTGATGTTTGCTCGCGCACTGCAGGGCGTTGGCGCGGCCTTTATCGTGCCGCAGATCCTGGCAACATTGCACATCACCTTGAAAGGTCGAGCGCATGCACGCGCCATCGGCTTGTACGGCGGCATTGGTGGGCTGGCATTTATCGTCGGCCAGGTGCTGGGCGGTTTTCTCATCAAAGCCGATATCGGCGGTTACGGCTGGCGCAGCGTGTTCCTGATTAACCTGCCGATCTGTCTGTTTGTGCTGATCACCGCGCGCCGTTTCGTGCCAGAAACGCAAAACACGCAGCGCGTACCGGTCGATGTTAGCGGCACGTTGCTGCTGGCAGGTGCGATCGGTTGCCTGATGCTGGCGTTGGCGCTTGGGCCGCTGCTGCACTGGTCGTGGCCATGCATCTTGCTGCTGGTGCTGTTCCCGCTATTTTTACACCGTTTACGCCAGAGTTCGCTGCGGCTGGAAGCGGCAAACGGCGCACCGCTGCTGCCACCCTCGCTGCTGCGTCTTCCCAGCGTGCGCTTTGGCCTGACGCTGGCGGTGCTGTTTTTCTCGTGCTGGAGCGGGTTTATGTTCTCAGTCGCGCTGACGCTGCAAGCCGGCTTAGGCATGACGGCGTTCCAGTCGGGTAATGCTTTTATTGCGCTCGGCGCCGCTTATTTTATTGGTGCGATGCAATCCACCCGCATCGTCGAGCGTTTAGGAAAACGCGGCGCTCTGCTGATGGGCTGCGGTATTCAAATGGTTGGCCTGGTAGCGTTAATCGCTACGCTGCAACTCGCCTGGCCACAGGTAGGCATTTTCACGCTAATTCCCGCCACGGTGCTGATTGGTTTTGGTCAGTCGTTTATTGTCAGCACCTTCTACCGCATCGGTATGAGTAGCGTGCCGCATCATCAGGCGGGGGCGGGCAGTGCAGTGTTATCAACCGTTCAGCAATCGGCGCTGGGTTTAGGCCCGATGCTGCTTGGCGGCGTATTTACGCAGATCTATGCACACGGAAATCATCTAACGGCGATTACCGGTACGCTTGGCGTTGAGCTGGGGATGATGGCGCTGCTGGTGATTTTCACCAGCCTTAATCGCCGTACGTTTCAGTCAGTAGCGGCAGAAGGGTAATTCTTGTGAGGGTATTTCGACAGGAGCGTTTCACCATAGTGTAAAACAACCGAAAATCCGTGAGTTACGCTGAATTTACCTTTGGCTGAGCGGTCTTTTTTCCGGAACATATCGCCGCAGTTAACGGGCTGGACCACGTGTTCAGCCCGTTTTTATGGGGTGTGGAAGCAAGGCGCTTGAATCAGGCACAGGAAAAACGGCAGGCTCATAGCAGATGAAGAAGATGTTAACCGGGTTACTTTTCATGGTAACCACCACTGCCTTTGGTGCAGATGATTTCACCCTCAAGGATATTCACTTTGATGGTCTCCAGCGCGTTGCGCCCGGCGCGGCGCTGCTGCATATGCCGTTGCGCGTTGGCGACCGCATCAACGATGATGATATTCGCAATACCATTCGCTCGCTGTTCGCCACCGGCAACTTTGAAGATGTGCAGGTGTTGCGTGACGGCGATATGTTACTGATCAAAGTCAAAGAGCGCCCGGCCATTGCCAGTATTTCGTTCTCCGGCAACAAAGCGATTAAAGAGGATCAACTCAAGCAGAACCTCGATGCTTCGGGTGTACGCGTAGGTGAAGCGCTAGACCGCACCACGCTTGCGGATATCGAAAAAGGGCTGGAAGATTTCTACTATAGCGCTGGGAAATACACGGCTAGCGTTAAAGCGGTCGTTACGCCGTTGCCGCGCAACCGCGTTGATCTGAAATTCATTTTCACCGAAGGCGTGTCGGCGAAAATTCAGCAAATCAATATCGTAGGCAATCATGCTTTCACATCTGACGAGCTGATCTCGCATTTCCAATTGCGCGATGATGTGCCGTGGTGGAATGTAGTCGCTGACCAGAAATATCAGAAACAGAAACTCTCAGGCGATTTAGAGACGCTACGCAGTTATTATCTTGACCGCGGTTACGCGCGATTTAATCTCGATTCTACCCAAGTCAGTTTAACGCCGGATAAAAAGCATATTTACCTCACAATAAATATTCATGAAGGCGATGTTTATCGTGTTAGCGGCGTGACCTTGACGGGCAATATGGCCGGATACCCTGCGGAAATTGAAAAGCTGGTGCGCTTCCCTGCGGGCACATTATACAGCGGAGCAAAAATCACCCAAAATGAGGAAGCGATTAAAAAAGTATTAGGCCGTTACGGCTATGCGTTTCCGCAGGTGACGACGCACTCGGAGATTAACGATAACGATAAAACCGTGCAGCTGCACATCAATGTGGATGCGGGGCGACGTTTCTCGGTGCGTCAGGTGCGCTTCTCCGGTAACGACACCTCGAAAGATGCTGTGTTACGTCGTGAAATGCGCCAGATGGAGGGTGCCTGGCTGGCAAGTAACCAAGTGGAACAGGGTAAAGCGCGACTCAATCGTACCGGTTACTTTGAAAGCGTTGATGTAGAGACGCAACGTGTGCCGGGCAGCCCGGATCAGGTAGACGTGGTGTACAAAGTGAAGGAGCGCAATACCGGCACCTTCAACGTCGGACTGGGTTACGGCACCGACAGCGGCATCAGCTATCAGCTTGGCGTCAGTCAGGATAACTGGATGGGCACCGGTAATACCGTAAGCTTTAGCGGTACGAAAAACAGCTATCAAACCTATGTTGAAATCGCCGCTACCGATCCCTATTTCACCGTTGATGGCGTGAGTCTGGGCGGCAAGCTGTTCTATAACGATTACAGCGCGGAAGATAACGATCTCTCTGAGTACACGTTGAAGAGCTTCGGCGCGGGCAGCACCTTAAGCTTCCCTATCAGCGAAAACAGCACGGTGAGCAGCGGGCTAGATTACGTTTATAACCGCGTGAGCAATATGGCGCCGCAGGTTGCAATGTGGCGCTACTTGGGTTCTCAGGGCATTCACCCGAAAGTGATTACCAGTGACGACGACGACGATGATGCCACGGTTGCGGATAAATTCACTGCCAATGATTTCTTCTGGAATATTGGCTGGAGCTACAACTCTCTGGATCGCGGCTTCTTCCCCACATCGGGCGTGAGTGCCGGTTTTAACACTAAAGTGACTATCCCCGGTTCCACCAACAGTTATTACAAGAGCACGCTGACCGCCAACGGTTACCTGCCGCTGAGCCGCGATCATCGCTGGGTACTGATGGGACGTAGCAAGGCCGGTTATGCCGATGGCTTAGGTGGCAATGAAGTGCCGTTTTATGACAACTTCTACGCGGGCGGTTCGAGTTCAGTACGCGGTTTTTCCTCCAACACCATCGGTCCGAAAGCGGCTTATTACCGCTGTAGCGGCAGCGAAAGCAGCTACGGTGGCTGTCCGGTGGAAAAGTCGGATGATGCGGTAGGGGGCAATGCGATGGCGGTTGTCAGTGCAGAGTTGATTGTCCCCACGCCATTTATTAGCGAACGCTATGCCGATTCTCTGCGCACCTCACTCTTTGTCGATGCGGGTACAGTATGGGACACCGACTGGCAGAATACGGCAGCGACCAAAGCGGCAGGCATTCCGGATTATGGCGATCCAAGCCAGATTCGCGTGTCGAGTGGCGTGGCATTGCAATGGCAATCCCCGCTGGGTCCGCTGGTGTTTTCCTATGCGTTGCCGATTAAAAAGTATGAGGGCGATAAGTCGGAGCAGTTCCAGTTTAATATCGGAAAAACCTGGTAGATGTATTTAATTCGTTAAAAGACGAGATCAGTTTTACAGGATCTTTAAACGACTAAGACAGAATAAAACAGCCGGTAGCGTAAAATATCCAATGTGCAATGCTTAAGGAACGAGCGTTCGCGAATATCGTTGTTATGCATCAGATGAATATTATTTCGCCACCCAGTATCGGGTGGCTTTTTTTATTGGGTAAAGCGGTCGCCATAAATGGCGACCCTACAACACTCTGGTGCGCATAAATGTGCGCCAGAGAAAGATAAAAATTAAGATTCACCTAACCTAAGTCCGGTTTCCGCATCAAACAGATGAATCTTCTCGGCGTTAAAGCCCAACATAATGCTGACGCCGCTCACCGCCGGGTGACGACCGGCAACCTGCATATGCAACGCATGGCCGTGCCAGTCGAGGTGCAGCAGGGTTGATTCGCCGGTGATCTCTACCACGTTCACCTGTGCTGCTGCGTTGCTGCTGGCCTCCAGCAAATCATGCGGACGTACGCCAAGCGTTACGGCGGAACCCTCACGCTCACGCGCCGCCGCCTGCCAGCGTGCGGGCAGCGGCTGCCACAGATCCTGGCACTGCACGCCGGGCACGCCATCACGCGTGCTGAGCTGCGCCGGTAACAGATTCATTGGCGGCGAGCCGATAAAGCGCGCCACAAACGTATCCGCCGGACGATCGTAAATCGCCAGCGGCGCGCCCTGTTGCACAATACGGCCATCTTTCATTACCACAATCTGATCGGCGAGCGTCATGGCTTCCACCTGATCGTGCGTTACGTAAACCATGGTGGTTTTGAAGCGCTGATGCAGCGATTTAATCTCAGCGCGCAGCTCCATGCGCAGCTGGGCATCCAGATTCGACAGCGGTTCATCAAACAGGAACACTTTGGGATTACGCACCATCGCGCGCCCCATCGCCACGCGCTGACGCTGGCCGCCTGAAAGCGCGCGCGGGTAGCGCTGCAGCAGCTTGTCGATGCCGAGGATCCCGGCGATACGCGCAATTTTACTCTGCTGCTCTTCGCGCTTAACCCTCTTCACCTGCATATGGAACGCCAGATTCTCCGCCACCGTTAAGTGCGGATAAAGCGCGTAGCTCTGAAATACCATGGCAATATCGCGGTCTGCCGGATCGCGATCGTTGATCTGCACGTTATCCATCAAGATTGCGCCATCCGACAGGCTTTCCAGACCGGCCAGCAGGCGTAGCAACATGGATTTGCCGCAGCCGGAGGGGCCAACCAGCACGGTAAAGCTGCCATCAGGAATGGTGAGATCGAGCGGATGCAGCACCGACTGTTTTGCGTAGCGTTTGGCCACTTTTACGAGTTCAACACTGGCCATAAATTAACACTCCTGAGAAAGTTGCAGTTGATGCCAGTCGGGATAGCGACGCGGCAGGGTGCTGATGGCCAGCGACGCCACCGCGATCCCCCATTGCAAAGCCGTGGCGAGATCTTGCTGATGCACGAGCGCGGTAAGGAAACCGGCATTAAAGCTGTCGCCCGCACCAATGGTATCCACCACCGTCACCGGACGTGCAGGCTGGCTAATCGAGCGTTCGGCCTGCCAGCAGTGTGCGCCCTGCGGGCCGCATTTCACCACGCAGCCACCGCGTCCGCTGAGCTGCTGAACCAGGGTTTGTGCGCTGGCGGGCAGATTGTTTGCGGCGCCCAGACCCAGCGTTTCCACTTCATTTAGTAGCAGCCAGTCGCAAAGCGGTAGCCATTGCATCACCTGCTTGCGCACCTCGTCACTCCATCCCTGCGGCGGCCAGCCGGTATCAACGGCGGTGATAAAGCCGCGCTGCCGCAGCTCGCTAAGCAGCGCGGGATATTCGTCATACAAGCGCAGGCATAAGAAAGTGCCGCACAGCAAAACGATATCGCCGTCAGCCGCTTCAGCGGGTAGCTGCGCCAGCACATCCTGCGCGCTGAGTTTCACGATATGTCCAAGATTGCTCAGAAACGAGCGTTCGTGATCTGAATGCGTGACGCCAACGGTGAGCGAGGTTTCGCAGCTGTAGCGCGTCCAGTGCGCGGCGCTGTGCGGAAAATGGCTCGCCAGCCAGGCGCTCAGGCCATCGTCACCCTGATTCGCCACGGCGCGATGGCGCACCTGCATCGCTTCCAGCGCCAGCGCACAGTTGCCAGCCGATCCGCCAGGACGTAGTTCGCTGTGATTGAGCATCACTTCGGTACCGCGCTGCGGCCAGCTATCCAGCGTGCCCATAATCAAATCGACATTAATATTGCCCACCACGTACAGCGTGGCGGTGAGTTTATGTTCCATCATCCTTTACTCCCGCCACTGGCAAGGCCGCTGACCAGCGTCTTTTGCAGCCAGATGGCAATAAATAGCGGTGGCACCGATGCCAGAATGCCGACGGCGGCGATCAAGCCATCATCGGTCGCCCGACCGGCGGTGAACCCGGCAATGGTGACCGGCAGGGTTTGTGCCGCGATATTGCTGGTGAACAACAGCGCATAGAAGAACTCATCCCACGCCAGCAGCCAGCCAAACAGCGCCGCAGCGCCTAGAACGGGTTTTGCCAGCGGCAGCGTAATGCGCAGCAGAACCTGCCAGACGCGTAAACCATCGAGCCGCGCTGCCTGTTCAATATCCTGCGGCAACGTATCGAACTGGTTTTTCAACATCCAGGTGAGGAACGGCAGAATCAGCGAGCAGTAAACGATGGTAAGCCCAGGCCGGGTGTTGAGCAGATCGAACTGCTGTAGCAGGAAGTAGAGCGGCAAAACGAATGCCACCGGCGGGACCATGTAGATGGCGAGCGAAGCGAACAGCCAGCCATCGCGACCACGATAGCGTGAGAAGCTGAACGCTGCCGGAATCGCCAGCAACAAACAAATTATCGTTGCGCCGGTTGCCACCAAAAGACTGTTGCCGAGCGCATGCAGGAACAGCACGCCCGGCTGGCCGGGCTCCAGCGACAGCAGCTTGCCGTAGCGGGTGAAATCCCACTGGCGCGGCAACCACTCCAGCGGCACGCGGGTCAGATCGCTGGTGGCGCTGACGCTCATCAAAAACAGCCAGCCCATCGGTGCCAGCACGGAAATCGCCACCAGCAGCGCGGCGGCGTATTTGCCAACATGGCGTAAGTTAGCCTTCATACGCGCTTCCTTTGCGGCGCTGCCGCCACAATAACAACATGTAAAGCGTGATCAGCACCGCGCACAGCAATGTCATCAACATCGCATAGGCCGCGCCGCTGCCAGCACGCAGATAGCTAAACGATTCCTGATAGACGTAAAAACTGAGTGTTTTGGTACTGTCGACCGGGCCGCCGCGCGTCATCACGTAGATGATGTCGAAGATTTTGAAGGCGTCGATGGTACGCAGCACCAGCGCCACGCTGAGCGGACCGACAATCGCCGGGAAGGTGATGGCGCGAAAACGGCGCCATGCTGACGCACCGTCGAGTCGCGCCGCTTCAAACAGAT
Organism: Pantoea sp. GW821-FHT03E06; assembly: GCF_059420725.1. NCBI lineage: Bacteria > Pseudomonadati > Pseudomonadota > Gammaproteobacteria > Enterobacterales > Erwiniaceae > Pantoea > Pantoea sp. GW821-FHT03E06. The sequence continues at coordinate 654,302 of NZ_JBWKUG010000002.1, read as the reverse complement.
CGTCAGGAATGGATTGCAACGCCGCCAGCACCAGCAGAGTGACCAGCGGATAGTTTTTCCAGATATCGGCGAACATCACCGCATTAAGCGCCGAACCGGGCGAGCCCAGCCAACTGCGATAGCCATCGATGATGCCTAGCTGTGTCAGCAGGGCGTTGATGCTGCCGTAATCGGGGTTAAAGTTCAGGCGCCACATCATGGCATTAACGATGGTTGGCAGCGCCCACGGCAAAATCACCAGCACGCGCAGCACGTTACGGCCAGTGAATTTCTGATTCAGCAACAGCGCCACCAGCACGCCGATCACGCCCTCAATCGCCACCGAGACGACGGTGAAGTAGAGCGTGCGCCACAGTGAACTGCGAAAATCGGCATCGGTGATGGCGAACAGGTAGTTTTCAAAACCAATCCAGCCCGGCGCTTCACCGCTGCCTATTAAGGCAGCATCAGTGAAGCTCAGCCAGATAGTGCGTAACAGCGGCCATGCGGTGAGCAACAGCATCACCAACAGCATGGGTGCCAGCAGCACCCATGCCTGCCGTTGTTCGCGTTGACGCAAACTCAGCATTGTTGCCCCTTAGCGCAGACGCGCCGCACTCTTATCTACCGCTTGCAGCGCGACATCAGGCGTGGCGCTACCCACCAGCACCTGCTGCAACTGCTGCTGCAAGGTATTGGAGAGGCGCGAATAATCCGCGGTTTCCGGGCGCGATAGCATTACGTTGAGCGATTTATCCGCCGCAGCGATCAGGCTCTCCTGATTTTTCAGCACTGCTGGATCCTGATATGAGCTTTTCCAGATCGGCAGACTCAGCGTGGCGTAGTTGTTCTGCACCGGCTGAGAGGTCATATAGCTGATGTATTGCCATGCCTGATCCGCATGAGCACTGCCTTTGGTGATGCCAAGGCCCATCGAACCGTTAACCGCACCAAATTTGCCCGGCGCGTCGCCCGGTGCCGGAACAATACCGACCTGCCCGGCGACTTTACTCTGCTTCGGATCGTTGGCCATGTTGTACATGTAGGTCCAATTAAGCGCGAAGGCGGCATCGCCATTGGAGAAGGCTTTACGTACGTCCTCTTCCAGATACTCGCGTGAGGCCGGATTGCTTAAGCCTTCATCCAGCGAGCTTTTCATCAGCTTGACGGCTTGCAGCGAGGCAGGGGAGGAGAAATCAAGTTTGTCGTTGTTATAGAATTTGCCGCCGAAGCCGGATACCAGCGTGGTGTAATCGCACACCAGCGCTTCCGCCTGCGACCAACTCCAGACCAGCGGATATTTGACGATATTCTTCTGCTTGATAATGCGCGCATCATCTATCACCTGCTGCCAGGTTTGTGGCGGTGTGCTGATGCCGGCTTTTTCCAGCATCGCTTTGTTGTAATAGAGATATTTGGTATCAAGGATCCACGGCATGCCGAGGGTTTTGCCTTTGAATACCACGGTGTTCATCGCACCGGGGAAAATCTGCGCTTTTTCATCGGCGCTGATACGGCTGCTCACGTCCTGCAACAGATCAAATTTGGTAAATTCAGCGGGCCAGATGGCATCAAACAGCACCACATCGTAGCCATTGCCGCCCGCGCCACGCGCAGCGACAATTTTGTCATGCAGCGCTTCGTAAGGTACAAACTCAAGATTAACCTGCACGTCCGGGTGCGCTTTCTGAAACTCCTGCGTCATGGCGCGAATATCATTTTCGCTGTACGCCGCCTGCGTCATAAACAGCGCATTTAACGTGGTTGCCGCCGCCGCGCTGCCAACGCTGGCTAACAGAACCGCTGCAAAACAACCTTTTATGACTGGATTGAATCGGATTTTCATGGTGTTTTCGCCTTGATGCAAAAAGAGGGTGTTTAATTAAATCAATTTGATTGATTTAATAACGCGCACAGGTTGTCAGATTGCTGCGGCTGACATCGGTTAGCTAAAGCAATTGACGTGCCAGGGCATAAATCTCGAATGCCGCTGCACACTTTTTGGCACAGAATTTTGTGGCTGTCAGGTAAACAGGTTGTAAATTGTGTGGCCGATCATAGATATTCAGGTAGGTATAAATGAGGGCAAGCCTAAGAGCTGATTACAACTCTTTTCAGGATGCATGGTTCTGGTGCAAATGCGTTGTGAGTTGCTACATAAACGCGCATTCCACAATGGCAAATTAACGTCATGAGTATCCGTTGCTGACAGCAGATGATGTACCGACGCTATTGTTCCTCCATCAACACGTATTCATCTCAGGCCAAAGACCATTCACTTTTTCACGATTGGGATCACGCTGACTGCATCGCCTGTTCCAAAAAAGCAATAAAGGCTCTGACCTTTGAGTTGAGCGCTGAACGATCGTTGACGCACGCGTAAATGTTCATAGGGGAAGATGCGATATGGGTTTCATCGCTTTGGCTGGATTGAAATAACGCGATGAGTTGTCCATTGTCGATAAGCGGTTGTGCAATAAAACTCGCAAGGCGAGCAATACCACCACCATTGATTGCGATATTAGCAATGATATCAATATCGTCACTGATAAATTCGGGATTGAGTTTCGCCGCCACCTTTTGACCGTCAACCATAAATGTCCAGGGCAAAAAGCGTCCATCAGTTGGATAGCGAAATACCAGGCAGGCATGCTGACTCAATTCTTCGGGACTTTCTGGTATGCCCGCACGCTCCAGATATGCCGGGGCTGCGCAGAAGATAAAAGGTAATGATGAAATTTTCAGGGCAATCAGCTGTTCGTTCAGTTGTGCCTCGATGCGGATGCTGACGTCGACTCCCTCTAGTCGATGATCAACGTTACGATCGGTACTGATCAGCTCAATATCAATATCGGGATAAACTGATTTGAATTCTGGCATCAGTGGTGCAAGAACGTACCGGCCAAACGCCGCAGTCGTAGCGATGCAAAGTTGCCCCTGCGGTTTTGTTTCGAATGCAGCAGCCTGCGACGCGAGATCAACATCATACGGAATGTGGCGAACTTTATCGAAATAGCGTTTACCACTTTCGGTAAGGGTCATACTTCGGGTTGTGCGTGATAGCAGGCGTACCCCCAGATACGATTCCAGACGAGAAAGGCTCTGACTGACTGCTGCAGGGCTCATTCCTTTAGCGCGTGCAGCCGCTGCGATACTGCCGTTCTCCACTACACGGATATAGGTACTGATTAACCCCAACAAGTCCATAAGACCTCAATGCAAAATTCGTTACTTTTACTTAATGGTGATTAAAGCTGGACCGTTCTACTAACACGTTGACTTACTTGGTAGCTTTGCGACTGTTTCGCTAACTCTCGGTTAAACAGGGTAACACTATGACGGATGCAACAACGAACAAGATCGCCAGAATACGCTTTCCAAAACACACTTCACCTTACATCTTTGCGCTTTATATGGCGACCATCATGGCCTTTCTGATGAGTTTAGTTATTACCTTTTCGGAATTCGGTTTCGGGCCTCATTATATGTTAAATGTTATCAATGCTTACAAGGTCGCCATGCCCGCCGCCTTTGTCTGCATACTATTTGTACGCCCGATCGTGGTCAGGATGGTGGGGCTAACAGTTCATGGGCATTAAAAAACTTTGCCTAATCCATTCTTGGCGCTCAAGTGTCGTAGGCAAAGCCAAAAGGGCAGCAGTGAGCAAACAGCAGACAGGTTTGAGGACCTTCCCAGCACATTGGACGTGCTCGGTAATTAAATTATGCGAGGTATAGCCTTCGATGAATGATTGACTATTTTCGGAAGCATATTAATCATCTTAAACCATTATGAAATATCCCAGCTTTGATAGCAGGTCTTAATATCACGAGGTAATGTCAACATCACTTTTGGAATGGTTACCTGCTCGAAAATCTTCTTGTGAAGATGGTGGTTTTTAGGCGCAATATGCACAATGTATTTAAGCATTTCCCACGTCACATGCTCTCTTCGGATATTGAGACCACCGATCCTGGGCTTTGACGAGTAACATCGGCGTATATAGCGCTGCAGCGCTATCGCCATTGGCACATCAAGCAATATCAGCCCTGTAGCACGTTCAAGTCGGGAATAAATACACTTGGTGTAATTGCCCTCTATTACCCATTTTTCTCCACGAACAGCTTCTTCATGTAACCGATAAAAATCTTCTGGTTCACGGGGAACCCATTTTGTATCAGGTAAGTGATGCAATTGATCAAGATGAATTAGAGGTAATGACGTCTTAGAAGCGATTGCTTTTGCCAGTGTGGATTTACCACTATTTGATGGCCCCATAATACATATGCGTGGGCCAAGGTCATCTAATGTTAAAGTAGTGTTCACCCATCTCACCTAAAAGCTCAATAAATTCATGCGATAACAAAAGATATATTAACATCTGATTTAACTACAATGCTACCTGGTTAAATTGTGATCCGCTATTCTGTAATAAATACTAAGCGGAATTGGCAACGTTCGCTCCTGGTACTCAGATGTCGGAGGCCAGCAATGAGCTGTGAGTTCAACCGATGGATGCTTTCCAGAATGATTGTTTAACAACAGAAGTGGGTAGATTGACTTAATTTATATTTCGATTATTCTGGAAATATGGATTTAAGGAGGTTTTATGGATCTGAATACAGCGGCCAGCGCGTTAAAAGAGCTCGGCCATCCGACAAGGCTGGCCGTTTACAAAACGCTGGTTAAGGCCGGGCACGGTGGGCTGCCGGTTGGCGATTTACAGAAGCAGCTGGATATACCCGCATCCACGCTAAGCCATCACCTTTCCGCGCTGATGTCTGTCGGGCTCATCCGTCAGGATCGTCAGGGGCGCACGCTGTTTTGCCTGCCACAGTATGAACGTCTGGAGCAGCTGCTGGCCTTTCTCGTCGAGGAGTGCTGCAGCGGAGAAGGTGGATGTGGACTGAGCCTGCCAACACAGTTAACAGAGAGAACAGAATGAATCTAACGGATATGTCGCTACCCAATATCGATACTGGCCTGGTTGATGCACCGATTACCACAGCAAAACTGGCAGCTGACGAGCCTGCACATGCACCGCGCATACTGATGCTGTACGGTTCAGTACGTGAACGCTCTTTCAGCCGGTTCGCCACGGAAGAGGCGGCCCGCCTGCTGATTGCGATGGGCGCAGAAGTCAGAATTTTTAATCCATCCGGGCTGCCACTTCCCGATGACGCCCCCGAAACGCACACTAAAGTAGCTGAACTGCGTGAACTGGTGTTGTGGTCTGAAGGCATGGTGTGGTGTTCGCCAGAGCGCCACGGCGCAATGACCGGCGTGATGAAAGCGCAGATTGACTGGATCCCGCTCTCAACCGGCGCGGTGCGGCCGTCACAGGGCAAAACGCTGGCGGTGATGCAGGTCAGCGGCGGCTCCCAGTCGTTTAACGCAGTTAACCAGATGCGCATTCTGGGACGTTGGATGCGCATGATCACCATTCCTAATCAGTCATCGGTGGCAAAAGCCTGGGCGGAGTTCGATGAAGCGGGGCGGATGAAGCCATCGGCATATTACGAGCGCATCGTGGACGTGATGGAGGAACTGATGAAGTTCACCGTGCTGACCCGTGGACGCAGCAAATATCTGACCGACCGCTACAGCGAGAGAAAAGAGAGCGCGGAGCAGCTCTCTGCCAGAGTTAACCAGCGCAGCATCTGAAAAAAACCGGCGAAACGCCGGTTTTTTTCATCCTGCCTGATTACTGGCTGACGCGTTTACCGTCCGCGCCAATCACCACTTCGCCATCTTCCTTGGTGAACGAACCTTTTTGCTGATCAGGCAGAATGTCCAGCACGACTTCGGAAGGGCGGCAAAGCTTCGTTCCCAGCGGAGTCACCACTATCGGACGGTTGATCAGAATCGGGTGAGCTAGCATGGCATCCAGCAACTGTTCATCAGTAAAGCTGTCGCTGGCGAGGCCCAGCTGTTCATAGGGATCAGTGTTTTTACGCAGCAGCGCCCGCACTCCGATTCCCGTCGCTTCAATCAGCCCCTGAAGCGTTTCACGCGTCGGCGGAGTTTCAAGGTAGTGAATAACGGTAGGTTCCGCGCCGCTGTTCAGGATTAGCGCCAGTGTATTACGCGAGGTGCCGCAGGCGGGATTGTGATAAATGGTAATGTCAGACATGGTAAAACCTCGTGTGATGGGGCTGCATACGCCGCCCCGGATTATCATCAGACAGAGAGGCGCAGCGCGAGCGCAGCAAGCGTAACGGTCATTACCGGCAGCGTCATAACGATACCGACCCGGAAGTAGTATCCCCAGCTGATGCGGATGTTTTTCTTGGACAGCACATGCAGCCACAGCAGCGTAGCCAGGCTGCCGATAGGCGTGATTTTCGGTCCAAGATCGCAGCCGATAATGTTGGCGTAAATCATTGCTTCACGCACGACACCCTGCGCAGTGCTGGCATCAATGGAAAGTGCGCCAATCAGCACCGTAGGCATGTTGTTCATTACTGATGAGAGGAGTGCGGTGATATATCCGATTCCCATCGCCGCGCCCCATACACCGGCATCGGAAAAATCGTTAAGCAGCGCGGCCAGATATTCTGTCAGTCCGGCATTGCGCAGTCCATAGACCACCAGATACATGCCAAGTGAAAACACCACAATCTGCCAGGGGGCGTTGCGCAGCACTCTGCGGGTATCAATCACATGGCCGCGCCGTGCGACCAGCCAGAGGATTAGCGCGCCGATGGCTGCAACCAGGCTGACCGGTACGCCGAGCGGTTCCAGCGCAAAGAAGCCCGCCAGCAGTAGAACGAGGACAACCCATCCGGCGCGGAAGGTGCTGATATCGCGAATGGCCTCACGCGGCATCCTGAGCCTGGCTTCATCATACTGCGCGGGAATCTCCTTGCGGAAAAAGAGGTGCAGCATGGCGAGTGTTGCCAGCACCGAAGCGATATTGACCGGCACCATGACCGAAGCGTAATCCCTGAATCCCATATGGAAAAAGTCAGCTGAGACGATATTCACCAGGTTAGATACGATGAGTGGCAGGCTTGACGTATCAGCGATAAATCCAGCCGCCATCACGAACGCCAGCGTGGCACCCTGGCTGAATCCGAGTGCCAGCAGCATGGCAATCACGATGGGCGTCAGGATCAACGCCGCGCCATCATTAGCAAACAGCACTGCTATCGCCGCTCCTAGCAATACAATATAGGTGAAAAGCAGCTTTCCGCTGCCGCCGCCCCAGCGTGCCACGTGCAGCGCCGACCACTCAAAAAACCCTGATTCATCCAGCAGCAGGCTGATAATGATCACCGCAATAAACGTGGCCGTTGCGTTCCAGACTATCTGCCATACCACGGGAATATCACCGATATGAACCACGCCGGTTGCCAGCGCCAGCGCGGCTCCGGCAACAGCGCTCCATCCGATACTAAGCCCGCGTGGCTGCCAGATAACAAATATCAGTGTAAGAATAAAAATTGCGCCTGCCAGCAGCATGCTTCCTCCGTTGATAAGTCTTAGAAGTCTAAAAACACATTCGATAATTCGGATGTGTTTGGCTAAATTTTTTTACAGGCAGACAGCCCTGCCGTTAGTTGTGGCATGATCCAGCTGTGAATGATCGGCCAGGTCACGAATTTCATCACGCTGGCTCAGCCACGCCTGATCAATGACAGAAGCCGCCCACACTGGCATGTGTGGAGACAGGCGATAGTGGATCCACTTGCCGTCGCGCCGGTCACTGAGTAACCCGCTGGATCGCAGCAATGCAAGGTGGCGGGAAATTTTAGGCTGAGGAAGGTTCAGTGCCCCAGTGAGTTCACACACACAGAGCTCTCCCTTTTCTTTCAGCAGCAGCACCAGTGTGAGACGTGTTTCGTCCGAAAGGTTTTTAAAAAGTTGTAGTGGTGTCAGAGATAACATGTTGAAACCCGATTAAGGAAAGCCTGAAGGTATTGGCAAGAGGATAGAACAAAAACATATTCAATAAAAGGAATATGTTTTAGGGAAGACCATACTATCTCATGGGGTATTTAAAATTTCCCGCTTTTGAATAATGCACCTAAAAATTAGCAAGACCCGCTTCTGGCACAGAGCGGCCAGATATGAGAGCCCTGTGCGGTATGAGCGAGGAGCAGACGTCAAAATGATGGCGACATGCAAATTTTGCCAAATTAACATAACAGTGCTGTTGTGAAGCCGAAATTTTCTGGCTATAAAAACAGTAAGATAACTCATTGAATGAATCAAAAACTCAGGAGAAATTTTGCGGCTAACCACCTCCCGACTGCATCTTCGGCTTGTAATCACCTCAGACGCAGATGACCTTTTCAGAATTTATGGCGATCCTGCCACGAATACATTTAATCCCGCAGGCCCATATCCTGATATTGATTATGCCCGTGATGTTTTGGCTCGCTGGCTTAAACACTGGGAAGATTACGGTTTCGGAAACTGGGCTATCTCGCTGAACGATGATCCTAAAAGGCTCATCGGTTTTGGCGGGCTGAATATCCGCAGTTATGCCAATACCACTATCAATAACCTAGGATATCGGTTCTCTGCTGAGTCATGGGGAAGAGGGCTGGCGACAGAGTTTGCTAACCATGCGGTCAGTTATGGATTTGGTGAGCTAAAACTGCCGGATATCTCTGCAGTAGTAAGAGCAAACCACCTTGCATCGCAAAAAGTCCTGACTAATTCCGGACTCAGGTATGTACGGGACATTCAGGATGTGACAAATGCGCCCGCCAGCATGCTGTTTACACTGACTCACGCCGAATGGGATAAAAAGTCAGAGTAAGAGAGCAATTCAGTCGCTTTTACATAAGACTACTTTCGCTCACCCGTTTGTGTTGACCCAGAACGCAGATGTCCGCTTCTGGCACAGAGCGGACAGATATGAGAGCCCTGTGCGGTATGAGCGAGAAGCGGAAGTTCACCATTTTACTCGTCTCTGATCAGGTTTTAACGACCCAGCGTATCAGCCAAACGGTAACTCGTCGGAATGCAAAACTAATGGTTATTGGACGCTGAAGGTCCGCTGTGAGCGAAAAGCGGAAGCTAAGAATGGATATTTACATCGGAATGTCCTGCGCAATGGTGAGCTGGTTACTCAACACCAAAAACGGGTACATAATTAATGATCCTTTTTTCGTTGCCTGGATACATAGGCATCTCCCCAAGCTTTCATCGTCTCGAGTACAGGAGCGAGAGTAAAACCTAATTCAGTGAGTGAATATTCAACTCGTGGGGGGACCTCTGCAAATATTTTCCGGGAAATAATGCCATGAGCCTCAAGTTCTCTAAGTTGTAGCGTCAATGAACGCTGCGTCACACTACCTATGAGTTTACGAAGTTCTCCAAATCGCTTGGTCCCACTGAGCAGATAATAAATGATCAACGGTTTCCATTTACCCCCGGCTACTGTAATGGTTGCTTCTACGGTGCATTGGTAATTCTGTTCTTCCTCGATTTTCATCAATTTAGACACTCCATTAGTATACTTATTATCCCTATGTATCATAAGAGTGCCTACTTTTAAATACTATCCATAGAGCTTAAAGTACACCAAGGAACAAGACTAAAACGTATAATGATTTATTTTCAATTCATACATAGGGTTACAACTAATGAAAGCCGCATATTATGACACTCAAGGTAATGCATATGATGTACTGAAAATTGGTGAAGTTTCTAAACCCAGCCCCGGTCCGAATGAAGTACTCGTGCGTATTTACGTTTCAGGAATCAATCCATCAGACATCAAGGCAAGAACAGCTTTCTCTGCGAGCATGCCATATGCCCGCATCATTCCCCATCAGGATGGCGCAGGTGTGATTGAAGCAGTTGGTGAGAACGTATCGTCAGAACGACTTAATGAGCGTGTCTGGCTTTATGAAGCACAATATGGACGGGCGTCAGGAACGGCAGCAGAGTTCGTTGTCGTACCAACAAGTCAGGCTGTAAGACTCCCCGATAATGTTTCGTTTGAAACAGGCGCTTCACTTGGAATTCCAGCCCTTACCGCTCACCGCTGCCTTTTTTCAGACGGTGACCTTAAAGACCGCCGGGTACTCATTCATGGCGGAGCTGGAGTGGTGGGAACTGCAGCAATTTTATTAGCTAAATGGGCCGGTGCATGGGTTGTTACCACGGTGAGAAATGCTCAACAAGCGGCGATAGCAAAAATTAATGGTGCTGATTTAGTACTCGACCATACAGCTGGCGATGTGGCAAATATCATCATGGCGAATACAGATAATCAGGGGGTTCATCATATTGTCGATGTGGCTTTGAAAGAGAACCTTGATATCAACCTGGCTTGTTTGTCTCAAGGAGGAGTTATTAGCTCTTATGCTACGAGTAGCGCAACAGAAACAATTTCTGTTCCACTTCTCAAAGCCATGATGCACGGCTGTGTACTCCGCTTTGTCTATATATACAAAGTTCCCATGGACGTTAAAAAAGCCAGCGCAGAAGATATTAATTCCTGCCTTGAAACTGGAAGTTATGCACCTTTAATAGGCTTAAATCTGCCGCTTGAGAAAATAGCCGACGCTCATTATACAGTGGAACATGCAAAAGTGATCGGTAAAGTCCTTATACACATATAATGGCATCCTTAAAAATCAGTGCGCTAAGTGGTGACTGAGTTCCGCTTCTGGCGCGAAGCGGACGCAGAAGAAAGTCAGCTATGAGCGAAAAGCGGAACTGGGATTGAGGCCGATTACGCATTAGTAACCGGACCCTCTAAGAGTTAACTTTGCTTGTTCTGGTAAAGATCCCAGCGGTTGCCGTAGATGTCTTCAAACACAACGACCATCCCGTACTCCTCCTCTCGCGGCTCCTGGCAGAAGTGGACGCCTTTCGCCTTCATAGCGTTATAGTCGCGCCAGAAGTCGTCAGTCTGCAGGAACAGGAATACCCGTCCGCCGCATTGGTTGCCGATAAAGCATTCCTGCCGCTCGTTTGAAGCACGGGCCAGGAGAAGATTACAGTCGCTTTCCGTATTCGGCGTCACAACGACCCAGCGCTTACCCGGCTGCGGCGTGTCTTCTACCAGCGTAAAGCCCAACTTGTCGGTGTAGTACTCAATCGCGCGGTCATAGTCGTCGACCACGATGGCCACATAACCCATACATCTTTTTTGCGTTCTCATTTCTGCTCCATCAGATTTCAGACACAGCTGTCTTGAAACAACTTTTTAACACAGTCGAACGTTACTAGCTGCATTGATAAGTCCAAAATAATAACGTCCGCTTTTAGCACAGGGCTGCTGTTGCAGCCCTGACAAGTTAGACTTCAATCGACTCTGATATTTCCAGGGCATCATCTACTTCGATGCCTAGGTAACGTACTGTGCTTTCGAGTTTTTTGTGACCCAAAAGTAACTGGATCACACGAAGATTTTTCGTTTTTTTATAGATCAGATATGGCTAGGTTCTGCGCATGGAATGCGTACTGTAAAGCGTTTCATCGAGATCCAACTTCTCAATCCATCCATGAAAAATACGATTATATTGTCTGGTTGAAATGTGTCTTGAAGAACCAATGCGGGACTGAAAAAGATAGTCGCTACTACGTAGATGAGCCATTTTGATCCATGCGGCTACTGCTTCTCTGGTTCCCTTCGTCAGTTCAAACTGGACAGGGCTGCCCGTTTTTTGCTGAAGCACAGTCGCTCTGCCCGAAACAGTGTGTCCATAGGCCACATCAGAAACTTTCAACTTAACCAGATCACAGCCCCGAAGTTTACTGTCCAGAGCCATGTTAAACAGAGCCAAATCTCGGACTTTTCCTTCCAGCTCAAGACGGATACGAATTCCCCAGATATGAGAGATCTGAAGAGGTCGTTTCTGGCCAATAATGCGGCTTTTGTTCCAGGGGGATATTGTCATGTTCAATCTCCATTGGGTAAGGAGATGTGATTATGGTTGTCTCATTTGAGCGATAAGCCGACGCTGGCCATTCATCTATCTACGATTTTTTTATTGACCTGCCCAGACGTATAGCATTAATTCAGAGAATCATTAGCATGCCCGGAGGTTGCATATGTTGGTATATAACGTTTTTGGGCGGCATATTGGCGTTCAGCGTGAGAATGATCGGTGGTTGGTATTTCGTGTTGACCTGACAGAGAGAAAGTTTTCTCGGCTCTATGACGTCGCGATTCCAGACGATATGACAGAAGGCGAGATTGCTGGCTGGCTGAGTGATATATTTCATGAAGCCGCAACCGAGCGTCATCCAAATGTGGAACGCATCGAATAAGGATTTGATGAATAGCATGACTCTGAGTCCGCTTTTGGCACAAAGCGGACTGACGGTAGGCTAAGGTCCGCTATGAGCGAAAAGCAGACTGCGTGATATAGCAAGTCCTGCTTTTTGAAGTCAAAATCATGACTCTAGCAAACCATGAGCTCTCCTTCCTGCGATACCTGAGTCAGAAATCCCCTGCTCTCCCGGAGAGGTTTTTTGTAACCTACACTCAAAGCCCTCAAACAATCTCACAACCCTCATTGACCTTCAAGTTGACTTTAAACCTATACTACAGTCACGGTTGATTCAGAGCCGGTGAAAGGATCGGTACTTATCAGTTCGTTCTGCCCTTTACGAAGAGTTGAGCAGGATAAGCACAGTCCATTGACAGTTTATCTGAGTGGAGAAGTGACATGGGTTATGTAACAACTCGCGATGGCGTTGAAATCTTCTACAAGGACTGGGGTCCAGGGGATGGTAAAGTTATTTTTTTCCATCATGGCTGGCCTCTGAGCAGTGATGACTGGGATGCCCAGATGTTATTCTTCGTAAATAAAGGCTTCCGCGTTGTGGCACATGACCGGCGCGGGCATGGTCGCTCAGGACAGGTGTGGGATGGCCACGACATGGATCATTACGCAGATGATGTTGCAGCCGTTGTGGAACACCTTAATGTACAAGGCGCGATGCATGTTGGCCATTCAACCGGCGGTGGCGAAGTTGTACGTTATATAGCCAGGCATGGTGAAGATAAAGTTTCAAAAGCCGTGTTAATCAGTGCCGTACCGCCATTGATGGTGAAAACCGACAATAATCCACAGGGAACGCCGAAAACAGTATTTGATGACATGCAGGCGCAACTGGCTGCTAATCGCGCTCAGTTCTATTATGACGTTCCTGCTGGACCATTTTATGGATTTAACCGCTCCGGTTCGGCTCCTTCCGAAGCTGTCATTTATAACTGGTGGCGACAGGGCATGATGGGTAGCGCCAAAGCGCATTACGATGGGATCGTTGCTTTTTCGCAAACCGACTTTACTGAAGACCTCAAAGGAATATCCATCCCCGTACTGGTGATTCATGGCGATGACGATCAGGTTGTCCCTTATGATGATTCCGGTAAGTTGTCGGCTGAACTGGTCCAAAATGGGAAACTCAATACTTATAAAGGAGCTCCCCACGGCATACCCACTACACACGCGGATCAGGTGAACGCAGATCTACTTGCATTTATAAACAGTTAATCCAGCTGATAAAATATATAAGTTGAAGACTCCGTTACCGGTACAAAATACCGGTAACGGAGTCTTCATGCTTGTGAACAAGGGAACCGTGTCTTACAAATCAGACTTCGTTAATTCACTCTTCATTCTGAAACAGACCTGGCGCAATGTTTGCCAGATTACTTAATAGAATGAAGAACCGGCGTATCAACCTGCATTAGCCTCATAACCCGCAACATATTTTCCTGGCATGAAATACCCTCCGGCCTGTTTTCGATGCCGCTGATTAAATGCAGTATCATGGTCTGATTTTCCCTGAGTTGCTGCTGCAGGAGTCGGATCTCCTCAACCCTGGATTCAAGAGAAGCAATTAATCCTTCATGGTTCCAGCTTTCTTTCCCCTGAGGTAATACCTGACGGATTTGCTCAAGCGTGAATCCAAATCCCTGTGCCCGGTCAATAAGCATGAGGATCAGGGCGGTCTCAGGCGGATAATGGCGATAGCCATTATCCTGTCGGGGAGGGGCACTTATCAGGCCTTCCGCCTCGTAATAACGGATGCGGGAAGGTGTAAGCCCCGTCGCTTTTGCAAGATCTCCTATCTTCATTTCATCTCCAGTGACCGCCCTTGACATTAAAGTTAACTTTAATCTTATACTTTTAAAAAAGTCAAAGTCCCGGGACTTCCATCAAAAATTGTATGAAGAGGAAATAAATGCAAACGATTCTGGGAGCAAGCGGACAGATTGCCCGGGAACTTGCCCGCGAGTTAACACATTCCTTCAGTGCTGAGCTGAGGCTTGTCAGCCGCAATCCGCATAAAGTCACTAAAAGCGACACCCTTATGTCGGCTGATTTGCTTGATGGCAGTCAGACTCTGGATGCGGTAAAAGGAAGCCGCATTGTGTATTTTGCGGCAGGACTGCCACCGGATTCCTCCCTCTGGGAGGAGCAGTTTCCTGTAATGCTTCAGAATGCACTGAATGCCACCCGGCAAGCAGGGGCTCATTTTGTCTATTTTGACAATACGTATATGTACCCTCAGGACGGCAGACTGCAGATGGAAGATATGCCGTTCCAGCCATCAGGGCGAAAAGGGCGAGTCCGGGCTAAGATGGCGAATATGGTTCTGGAGGAGATGCTGCGGGGTGATATTCCTGTACTCATTGGTCGCGCCCCTGAATTTTATGGGCCCGGGAAAACCCAGAGTTTTACCAATGCCCTGGTTTTAGACAGACTTAAAGCTGGAAAAAAACCACTCGTCCCATTGCGTGATGACTCATTACGTACGCTCATCTGGACCCCTGATGCAAGCCGGGCTTTAGCGCTGCTGGGTAACACGCCAGATGCCTACGGTCAGACATGGCATCTGCCCTGTTGTGAAGAACGAATCACCTATGCGCAGTTTGTTTCTCTGGCGTGCAGTGTATTTGGAAAAGAACCGTCATGGTCAGTTCTGAGGAAATACTCCTTATATATTGCGGGTATATTTTCTAAAGGGCCTCGTGAACTGCGGGAACTCCTTCCCCGCTATGAAGCTGATAATCTTTTTGACTCATCAAAATTTAAGATGCGCTTCCCGGACTTTCGTATAACAAGTTACAGGCAGGGGCTGGAAAGTATATACGCTGAATGGAAAGCCACCTCCGCGTTGAAGAAAGATAATTAACCATTATGGCTGGTTGTGAATAACAGGCTCTGACAAACACCAGAAGGTTTTGCATGATTCGGACTATTTTACATGTTTGAACCATAGGAAAGTAATGTCCGCTTCTGGCACATTGCGGACATCTAATTATGAAAAGTCTGCGATCAGCGAGAAACTCACTGACCCGCTTTCCAATGAATAACCATCAAGATAGGCGCCATCCTTCATAAGCAACGCGAAGTTAACTCATCCGTGTTCGTTAGCTATGACGTTAATTTTGCGTCCGTACCGGCATGACCAATTTGCTGTTGCGCTTAGCCAACCCCCATTCAACGTCCCGAAAGGGTTGTAATTACTGTGGCCGATCATAGATATTGATGCGGCTATTCACAGCGCGGTTGAATGAGGGAAGAAAGCAAGGTGAAAACGTCGGGAACCAATCTGGAACATGCACGGGCGCATAATCGTCGCGTGATCATTGAAGCCATTCGCCTGCACGGCGAACTCACCCGCGCCGAACTGGCTCGCCTGACCGCGCTCACGCCGCAAACCGTTTCAAATATCGTTGCCGAACTGGAGCAGGCGGAACTGCTCACCAGCCGTGAGCCGCGCAAGCAAGGACGTGGGCAACCGGCCATTCCGGTGACGCTCAATCCTGCCAGCGCCTTCTCAATTGGCATCCATCTGGATCACCAAACGCTGCTGATTGTGCTGGTGGATCTCACCGGTGAAATTCACTTCCGCCGTCTTATTCTGGTGCAAAAGCCCGAGCCAGATGCCACTTTAGCGCGCATCGAAGCGGTGCTGGCTGAAATCAAAACGCAACTCGGCGAGCGCTGGCGCAAAGTGCTGGGCATTGGTGTGGTGATGCCGGGTCCGTTTGGTGTCGAAGGCATCTCCTCGGTAGGACCCACCACGCTGCACGGCTGGGAGCAGGTGGATATTGAAGCCAAACTGGCAGCGATGAGCGGCGTGCCGGTGACGCTGGAGAACGATGCCACGGTGGCGGCGATTGGTGAACGTTTTTATGGCGTGGCGCGCCAGCTCAACTCGTTTATCTATCTCTATATCGGCACCGGTTTGGGTGCTGGCATCATTATGGATGGCCACGTTTACAGCGGCCATGCGCATAACGCCGGTGAAGTGGGGCATGTGGTGGTTGAGCCTGGTGGACGCGAATGTTATTGCGGCAATCATGGCTGTCTTGAGCGCTATGTATCGCTGCAGGCGGCATATGAGTTTTGCGGTCTCGATCCGATGACGGCGCTGCCGGAAGATTTACTGGAGGTCGATCCGGCGCTGTTTGATCGCTGGATTGATACCGTGCTCACGCCGCTGCGCCAGGCGATTAATCTGCTGGAGTGCATTTTCGATGCTGAAAGTGTGATTATCGGCGGCATGATACCGGCTGCGCTGCTGGACAAAATCATTCGCCGCCTGCCACCGCTGTATCAATCAGTACGCGGCCGCTACCTTACCGGCACCCGCTTAAAAATCGGTATGACCGGCAGCGATACCGCCGCGCTGGGTGCTGCAGCGCTGCCGATTTTTGACGAATTTAATCCGCAGTTTCAGGTGCTGATGAAGTGATCAGACCGGGTAATCGCCCGGTCTGTCGCTGCTACGCTTCTCTTCGAGTACTTTGCTCATCCAGTTTCTGATTGAACTGGCTCGGGCTCCACTCTTGCTGCAAGGCCTCGTGCACCAAAGCCTGCTGCGTCTGCGGAACCATGCCGCCTAACGGTGGATCGGTATCGAGATTAGTGGGGAAGGAGTAACCGCGCGCCGCCACGTTGACGACCGTATTGAGCTCCTGCTGGGTAAGCTGGCTGTTTTGCAGCAGCGGGTAAATCAGCTTGAGCAACTGTTCGTGGTTTACTTTCTCCATCGGAACGCCAAATGCGGAGGAAACCTGCAGCAGGTTGGCGGTTCTAACATGATCGCTGGTGGTATTGTTACCTGCGGCATGGAACAGCGCCGGATTGAAGAACAGGCCATCACCTTTTTCCAGCGGCAGCTGGACGTAATTGTGATTAAAGAATTCAACGAACTCTGGGTCACGATAGGCGATATAACCCAGCTCATACTGATGTGACCACGGCAGTAAACGGGTCGGGCCGGATGCCAGCGGCATATCCGTGTGTGCCACGGCACCTTGCAACGTCAGATATTGCGAAAGGATCTGTACCGGCACCGGGAATTCAGATGCGAACGCACTCTGCTGGAAGCCCAAATGGTAATCCCGGTGCGGCTGCTGGGCTTCGCCGCCGGGGCGCACCTGATTCACTTGCGAGGTCATGCTCCACGCTGGGCCCAGCCACGCCTGACAAATCAACTCCAGCGTCGGATTCGCGTAGTAATCAACAAACGTTTGCGGGCTGGTTTCCGCCAGTTTTTGCAGCGCGTTCCAGATACGTCCATTGTTGCCCGCGCGTGAGAAGTGATCGGCCTGAATTTTAGATTTGGCCTCATGACTCATGATGGTTTCGAAAGCCTGCGAGGTGCGATCAATGACGTCGAGATCGCTGTATAAACCACGTACCACAAAAACGCCGGGACCATAAGAAAGGGCTTTGTGCAGTTCGCTGAGCAGCGCTTTTTTATCCGTTTTCGCCGCGGTGTCCAGCGTCTCTCGATCGTAAACCAGCACGTTGGCAACCGCTTCGCTCGCCAGCGGATAATCACTGGTATCGAGCTGCTGAGTACAAAATGTTTTGAAGTCTTCAACAGAGACCTGATCTTCACGGGCAAAATAGGGTGACATCATAACGACCTCATTTTAGAGATGGAGTGACAGAGCGTTATCAGCCGCCAGTGCAACATTACCTGGCGTCGTGATAGGGTTGATGAGAGTTAAAATAGCAGTTACATTTCTTTAACAGCACATCAAAAACACCTCACTCCTACATCATGTGACCTATGCCAAAATTTACGCAAAAACAGATTTCAGCCCAGTCCGGATTAAGCCTCGCCACCATCGATCGTGCGTTGCATAACCGCGGCCGGGTACATCCGCAAACGCAGCATCGAATTCAGCAAGCATTAGCCGATTTGGAGTTGCAGCAAAAAAGCAGCCTGGCGCAAGGGCGGACAATTTACTTCGATGTCATCATGCACACGCCAGAGCGTTTCAGTGAGTTGGTAAAAGAAGCCTTTAGTAGCCAGATATCCAGTTTCGCCTCTTTCCGCATCCAGCTTAGATTCCATTGCAGTGAAGAGATGACGGTGGAGGAAGTGGAACGATTGTTGAAAAAGTGCTCGCTGAGCACCCATGGCATTATCCTGAAGGCGATGAATTCAAGCCAGCTGGTGCCGGTTATTAACAATCTGATTAAGCAGCGCATTCCGGTTGTTACGGTGGTTACGGATATCACGGGTAGCCATCGGCTGCGTTACATTGGCATGGATAACGTCAGCGCGGGACAGTCGGCAGCCTTCCTGATGGCAAAATGGTTGGGTAACGAACCGGGCACGATTGCCGCCATCACCGGCAATAAAGCGTTTGTTGGGGAACAGGATCGCATCCGCGGTTTTCAGGAGGGAATGAAATCCTTTTCCCCCCAACATCAGATAAAAATCGTCGCCGGTGGATCGGGCATAGATCATCTGATGTACCAAACCCTGCAAACCTTCCTGCAGGATAATCCCCAGATTGATGCGGTTTACACCGTGGGTGGCGGAAATGCCGGCATTTTGCGCGCATTAGAAGAACGCAACATTCAGCCTAAGGTGTTTGTTGGGCACGACCTGGATCGGGAAAATCGCGCGTTGATGCAGGCGGGTAAAATCGACGCGCTGATTGAGCATAATCTGCAACTGGATGCGCAGCACTCATTTAAAACACTGCTGGAATTCCACGGGTTTTTACCTGAAACGCGTAGCAACGCAACCTATTCACGCATCAATATCATCATGCGCTACAACATGTATACCTAACGAAGCCTGACGGCGTCAGGCTTCTGTTGGCATCAGCGATATTTTGGCTGCTTCCATACCGTACCCTGTTGATGGCTATCGACCACTGCATCGACAAAGGCTACCCCCTTTAGGCCATCATGGATTTGCGGGATAAGTGCGCCAATGCCAGAAACCGCGCGCTGTTCGTCACGCGCGCGCAGTGCCGCAGCAAAGCCGCTGTACAGATTGGTAAAGGCTTCGATATAGCCTTCAGGGTGGCCTGGCGGTGTGCGAGTGCGCGCCCGGGTTATCGCATCCAGATCGTCACGCCCCCGTTTAATAATCTGGGTATAGCCTTCCAATGAGGTGTAAATCAGTTCGTTCGGCTGCTCTTGCGCCCAGGTCAGGCTACCGGTTTCGCCGTAAACTCGCAGCCGCAGCGCATTTGAACAGCCTATGGCAACCTGCGATGACCACAACATGCCGCGCGCGCCGCCCTCATAGCGAATCAGCACATGGGCGTTATCGTCCAGCGCTCGCCCTTCCACAAAGGTGGCTAAGTCAGCGGCCACGCTCTCCGCTTTCAATCCGGTTACATAACCGGCGAGATGATAGGCATGGGTGCCAATATCGCCAATCGAGCCGCCGCGTCCATTCTTTTGTGGATCGACGCGCCATGCTGCCTGCTGGTTATTTTTCAGCTCGACGCCGGTCGCCATCCACTCCAGCGGATACTCCACTTGCACGGTCCGCACCTTGCCAATCAGTCCAGCCTGGACGCGCGCGCGGGCTTCCACGATCAGCGGATAGCCGGAATAGGTGTAGGTCACGCCAAGAAAACGGCCGGTCTGGCTCACCACTTCGGCCAGCGCTTCGGCATCCTGCAACGTGGTAGTGAGCGGTTTTTCACAGATCACATCGATGCCGGCTTCAAGAAAGGCCTTGGCGATGGGGAAGTGGGTGAAGTTAGGCGTACAAATGGCGACAACATCAATACCGTCTGCGCGCGCCGCCTCAAACTGCGCCATGGTGGCGTAATCGCTATAAGAACGCTCAGGGGCGATATAGTTTTGCGTGGCAAAGCGGTGCCCGCGCTCGGCGTCAACGTCAAACGCGCCCGCTACCAGTTCATATTGATCGTCAAGACGCGCTGCAAAACGGTGAATACCGCCAATGTAGGCACCCTCGCCACCGCCGACCATGCCTAATCGGATACGACGTCCATTCAAAGGTGATCTATTCATCTTTCGCTCCTGTAATACCCAAAATTTTGCGGTTAAGTGACCGATCGGCGTAGGACTTACAAAAATCATCAAACGATTTATCGGTGACGCGAATAATGTGGTCGCTGATGAACTGCGCGCCTTCACGTGCGCCATCTTCCGGATTCTTAAAGCAGCACTCCCACTCCAGCACCGCCCAACCCTCAAAGCCATAACCGGTTAACTTCGAGAAAATCCCGCCAAAATCAGTTTGGCCGTCACCAGGTGAGCGGAAGCGTCCTGCCCGGCTGGTCCAGGGTTGATAGCCGCCGTACGCACCGGTTTTGCCATTCGGCCTGAACTCGGCATCTTTGACATGGAAAGCCTTGATGTGCTGGTGGTAGTGATCGATATAGCTCAGGTAATCAATGCCCTGTAATACCAGATGGCTGGGGTCATACATGATGTTGCAGCGTGGATGGTTGTGGGTTTTTTCCAGGAAACGCTCGAAGGTCACGCCGTCATGCAGATCTTCCGTAGGATGGATCTCATAGCAGAGATCGATTCCCTGTTCATCGAAAGCATTGAGAATCGGTATCCAGCGCCGCGCCAGCTCGCTGAAGCCCTCATCAATCAGGCCTTCTGGCCACTGCGGATAGGGATAGAGATAGGGCCACAGCAGCGTGCCAGAGAAAGTGACATGCTTCGTCAGGCCTAAGCGGCGTGATGCGCGTGCTGCCAGGTAAAGCTGCTCAGTGGCCCACTGCTGGCGCACGTGCGGATCATTACGCACGCTTTCAGGGGCGAAGCTATCGGCGGGTAAATCGAAAGCCGGATGCAGTGCGACCAGCTGGCCCTGCAAGTGGCTGGCTAAATCGGTCAGCGCCAGCTCGTGCTCAGCCAGTACGCCAAGAATTTCATCAGCATAGGTCTGGCTTTCAGCGGCTTTGCGCAGGTCAATCAGACGAGAGTCCCAACTGGGGATTTCTACGCCCTTAAATCCTTTTTCCGCCGCCCAACCCGCCATGCCAGCTAAAGAATTAAAAGGCGCATCGTCGCCAGCGAACTGCGCCAGAAATACCGCGGGGCCTTTAATCGTTTTCATAACTTCTCCGAATTAAAAAAAAGGCACCTGCTGCCTTCACAGGTGCAAACAACAGACACAGAAGAAAGCGAAAGTTAATTAGTCATAAACTTCTGGTAGTTTTGCGGTGTGACCAACTGGAAAGGAATAAAATTAACATCCTGGATTTTTTCACCTTTGGCGGCTTTTTCTGCCATATCCACGGCGCCATAGGCTTGTGATTTCGCATCCTGGAATACGGTGACAGTGAGTAAACCGGTTTTTATCGCCTGTAAACCATTCGGACCGCCGTCGGTGCCGCCAACTAAAATATCTTTGCCAATTTTAATGCCGTTACTTTTAATGGCCATGGCGGCACCAATAGCCATTTCGTCCGCGTTAGCGGAAAGAATATCAATTTTGTCGCCCGACAGAATCCAGTTATTCATGAGATTCATGCCGTCTTCACGCATCCATTTCGCTGTGTCTTCAACAATTACATGCATATTAGGATGTTTGGCAATAATCTCTTTCGCGCCTTGCGTTCTGAAACGGGTGGCATCATTACTTAATAAACCTTTCATGATGGCGACATTAACGCTTTTGCGATCTTTAACCAAATCTGCCAGATACTGCATCTGCAAACGTCCCGCTTCAATTTCATCGCTGCCGATATAGCTCACGCCATCGCCCATTTTGGCGTCTGAAGGCATACGGTTAAGAAATATCAGGGGGACTTTGGCGGCGCGTGCCGCGTCAGCCATATTCTTGGTTCCCTGGGTATCAACCGGATTAACAATGATGACGTCGACTTTACCGTTAATAAAACTTTGCACCTGGCTAAGTTGTTTATCTACGGCGCCCTGAGCGTCCTCAAATTGAATTTTCATATCAGGATGCGTTTTCGCCTGCTCGATAATATATCCTCTCAGGCGTGAGAGAAATACGTCATCCATTTGGGCGATACTTACGCCAACCTGTACGGCATTAACAGCAGGGCTTAGCGAAAGTAAGGTAAGGCAGAGTAAGATGATTTTTTTCATAATAGCATTCCACATTTATGATTAATCTCAGAACCAGTCTGATGTCGGGTTTTTTATTATTAACTTCACTTGTGTAGGGTTTATTTACAGCACTTTTATGTCGTGCACGATCTGGAACGGCTGATAATAGAAATTACAGAGCGGCATCCCTGCCTTACGACCTGATGTTTTAGATCGTTATCCAACTTTTTTCACGTGAAGAGGCGACGGCAGCATCGACCAACTTCTGAATTTGATATGCTTCAGTAAAATCGGGGCCAATAGATTTCCCCTCATTGATTGATTGAATAAACTCCAGCATTTCGATAGTTTTTAAATCATTAAATCCAAGCTGGTGTCCCGGAGCCGGGCAGAATAGGGCATAAGGATAATGTTCGGGTCCGGCCACCAGCGTTTTAAAACCGTTGGTCGCTTCATGTTGATTGAACTGGAAATATTGCAGTTCGTTGAAACGCTCCTGATTAAAAATCAGCGCGCCTTTAGAACCGGTAATTTCAAAGCCCAGCTGCATTTTATGGCCTGAAGCCACCCAGTTAGCTTCAACATGCCCGCTGCAACCGCGCGCAAACTTCACCGTAAGACGAGCGATATCATCCACTTCAACGGCTTTGGTATTTGCGGCACCGGCACTTTCCGGGCGTGTTTTAATCACGGTTTCCAAATCGGCAAACAGTGACGAAATGGGACCAAGCAGAAAGCGCGCCATGCCAAGAATATGGCTGCCCAGGTCGGCCACGGCACCGGCGCCGCCTGAGGGATCCAGTCGCCATGACCAGGGGATCTCTGGATTGGCCATAAAGTCTTCGGCATGAATACCGCGAAAACCGGTGATATCGCCCAGATCGCCTTCCGCTATCATCTTTTGCGCCAGCTTCAGTAGCGGATTTTTAACGTAATTAAAGCCAACCTGGGTGACCACGCCTGCTGCTTTGGCGGCCAGCACCATGCGTTCTGCGGTTTGGCTATCCGGTGCCAGCGGTTTTTCGCAGTGCACATGTTTGCCCGCCGCAATTGCCGCTAGCGACTGCTCGGCGTGAAAGCGATTGGGTGAGGTGATTGAAATGACATCGATTTCAGGATCGTCAATCAACTCCTGCCAGTTATTGGTTGAACGTTGAAAGCCATACTGCTGTTGGGTACGGCGGGCAGCTTCACCGTCAATGTCCGCAACGCACACCAACACCGGCTGCACCTCGCCTGAAAAGTTGGCTGCCGCGCGCCAGGCCATAGCGTGAGATTTGCCCATGAAGCCGGTGCCAATAAGGCCAATACCTAATTTGCGCATCACAATGTCCTTAATTCAGTTTCACCACGGCCTGAGTATCGGCGGAGAGCTGTGCAGCATCGGCAAGGCGTAGCGCCTGGCAGCCATCATGAATAGTGACAGGCAGCGCGGTACCCTTGCTGATGGCCTGAATAAAGGCGTCGATTTCCAGCCGATACGCATCGGTATAACGCTGCATGAAGAAGTCCAGCAGCGGACCGCGCACTTCGGTGTGCTGCGCGCCAAAATGGCGCACCGTGGTCTCACGGTGGTTGTCATTGATCATCATGCCGCCAGAACCAAATGCCTCCAGGCGCTGATCGTAGCCATATACCGCCTGACGGCTGCAGTTAATCTGGCACTGTTTACCGGAAGCCGTACGCAGCTGCACCATCACGGTGTCGTAATCCCCTAACGCCTCCAGCGAAGGCTCAAACAGGCGGCTGCCGGTGGCAAACACCTCTACCGGTTCCTCGCCCAAAATCCAGCGCGCGAGGTCAAAATCATGGATCACCATATCGCGGAAGATACCGCCGGAATGCTTGAGATAATTCAGCGGTGCCAGACCCGGATCGCGGCTGGTGATCACCACCTGATGCAGGTCGCCAATATCTCCCTGAGCGATACGCTGATGAATTTCGTTAAAGCCGGGATCGAAGCGACGGTTGAAACCCAGCATTACTCTGCTGGCCTTCTCGCCCAGCGCTTTTTCGGCCGCCAGCGCTTTGTGGATATCAAGATCCACCGGCTTTTCGCACAGCACGGCTTTGCCTGCATTGGCTGCGGCGAGCATCAGTTCGACGTGGGTATCGGTAGGTGTACCAATCACCACGGCGTCAACAGCAGGATCGTGAATCGCCTCAAGCGGATCTTGCACCGCGCGACCGCCCCACAGGGCTGTCAATGCATTAGCATTTTCGATAAATGGATCGGCAACCATAACCAGCTGCGCGTCTTTGTGGCGTGCCACGTTGGCGGCATGGACCTGGCCAATACGGCCAGCGCCGAGGATGGCGATTTTGAGCATGATGTTCTCCGGGTCGAGTTTTATTGTTATCAGGGTAATTGGCTCATCAGGTCGTTAAGCGCCAGAACCTGCTTATTGACCACCAGATCCGTATCGAGCTGACCAGTGAAATAGTCAACGATATTAGTGGCGGCGGAGACCGACATGCGCATCGCCGCTTCTTCGGTGAGCCCCGCCGAATGGGGGCTGAGGATTAATTTATCGCGCTGGGCTAGCAGCGCAGTGTGCAGGGCGGGTGGCTCCTGCTGTAACACATCCAGACCCGCGCCGCCCAGCGCATCGTTTTGCAGGGCGGTTGCCAGCGCCTCTTCATCGACAATGCCGCCGCGTGCGGTATTGATCAAAATGGCGTGACGTTTCATCAGTGCCAGTTCTTCTGCGCCAATCAACGGTTTTTCGCCGCTCAACGGCAGATGAATGGTGATCGCATCTGCCAGCTGCAAACCGTCATTGATGGCAGTTATGCGGGCTACGCCGCTTTCTTCAAAAGCGTTATCGGGCAGGAAGGGATCGTAAGCGATGACTTTCATGCGGAAGCTTTTCGCCAGGCGCGCCACTTCGCGGCCGATACGACCAAAACCGAGGATGAATAAGGTTCTGCCAGCCACCTCAACCGCAGAAAAACTGTTGCGACGATTCCATTCCCCATCACGAATACTGTTATCGAAATAGCAAAGGCGTTTTGCCAAAGCCAGCAGCATGGACAGGGTGTGCTCCGCCACGGAAAGCGAATTCACATTGCCGACAATGGTCAGCGGAATGTTGCGTTCGGTGAGGGCGGCAACATCAACCGAGTCATAACCCACACCGTGACGTGACACCACGCGCAGATTTTTCGCGGCAACGATCTCTTTTGCCGTGAGCGGTTGCGTGCGGATTAACAGCGCATCCGCCTCAGCCATAAAAGGGGCATAACTTTCCACGCTAACGTCGTGCACCAACTGCACCGTGAAACCTGGCGCGCTATTGAGAATATCGATCCCAGCCTGATGAATTTTTCCGGCAACCAGAATGTTTGGCATGTTAGTAACCCCCCGCCTGGGTTGATGGTGCTGTTACGCCGTTACCGTTAAGTTCGCGGAACTGCTGCACGCTGCTGGCTGCTGCACCACGCAACAGCTGGACATCATTGGAAAGGGTGACTAAATCGAAGCCCCATTGCGCCGCGTTGGCCGCATAAGCGGCAGAACCATTGTGCAAACCCGCTTTCTTCCCGGCGCGATGGGCGGTGGCGAGAATATGTTTAATTGCATCGACAATTTCCGCTTCAGTGCGATCAAAGCCAGTGCGATATTTTCTCCCGGTGAGGCCCAGCGTCAGGTCGGCCGGGCCGATATAGACGCCATCGAGACCGGGCGTGGCGACAATCGCTTCGATATTTTCAAAGGCTTCTGCGGTTTCAATCATTGCGAAACACACCACGTGATCGTCGGCATGCTGGCCGTAATCCTGACCGGCAGAGAACGTCACGCGCGTTGGACCAAAGCTGCGGCTGCCATGGGGCGGATAGCGTACGCAGGAGACCAGCGCCTGCGCTTGCTCAGCGGTACTGATCATGGGACAAATAATGCCCCATGCACCGGCATCGAGTGACTTCATGATGATGCCCGGCTCTAGCCAGGGCACGCGCACCATGGGGGCAACGCCGCTGGCGCGCATCGCCTGTAGCATATGCGTTGCCTGCTCATAGCCGACAAAACCGTGCTGCAAATCGATAGTCAGCGCGTCGTAACCCTGCTCAGCCATGATCTCAGCGGTGAAGGCGTTGGCGATGCTAAGCCAGCCATTAAGTACGGTTTGTCCTTCATTCCAGCGTGCTTTGATATTATTCAGCTTCATCAATGCATTCCTTACAGCACGATTTGCGCGAGTTTGACGTTCATATAGTCGTGAATACCTTCACTTCCGCCTTCACGGCCCATGCCGCTGGCTTTCACGCCGCCGAACGGTACTTCGGCAGCGGCCAGCGCATAACTGTTGATACCGACCATACCGGCTTCGAGGCGCGCAACGGTTTCACGGATGCGGGCCGGATCGTGGGTAAAGGCGTATGCGGAGAGGGCAAAGTCAGAGTTATTAACGCGCCGCCACAGATCGTCGCTGTCGCTAAATGCGGTGATGGCGGCGATAGGGCCAAAGTTCTCTTCGGCGATCGCCAGCGCATCATCGGGAACATCCGCTATCACGGTAGGGGCGTAAAAATAACCGCCGTTTAATTCGATACGCTCGCCGCCGGTCACGATGCGCGCCCCTTTATCGCGTGCATCCGCCACAATCGCTTCGATAGCTTTAAGACGTCGAGGGTTGATCAGCGGGCCCATTTGCGTTCCCTCATCCAGCCCGTAACCCACCTTGAGTTTTTTCGCGCGCTCGGCAAAACCTTGCACAAAGTCGTGGTAGCGGCTTTGGTGTATATAAAAGCGATCGCAGGTGACACAAACCTGGCCGCAGTTGGCAAATTTGGTGGCTACGGAAAGGTCGAGCGCTTTTTCCAGGTCGGCATCTTCAAAGACGATGACCGGCGCGTTGCCGCCTAACTCCATGCTCAGGCGCTTGATGGTGGCCGCTGAATCGCGAATCATCTGCTGGCCGAGTTGCGTTGAGCCGGTTAGTGAGACTTTCTTCACCACGGGCGAAGCAATCAACGGTTCATAGGTTGCGGCAGTCGGCCCAACAACCAGATTGGCCACGCCAGCCGGCAGTCCCGCTTTGCGCAGACACTCAAAGATCATCATGGCGGAGCCAGGGACTTCACTGGAGGGACGCAACACCACCGTGCAGCCGGCGGCGAGCGCAGGTGCGAGCTTGCGTGCCACTAGCACCACCGGAAAATTCCACGCGGTAAAAGCCGCCACCACACCGACCGGTTCGTGTGACACTTCGCAGCGCCCGCCCGGCACCCGGCTTTCTACAATGCGACCATAGATGCGACGTGCCTCCTCGGCGTACCAGATAAATTGATCGGTCGATAATTCCCACTCACGTTTGGCCTGTGCTAACGGTTTACCGCTCTCTTGCGAGATCATCTGCGCGGCTTCTGCCGCTAATAGCGTCATCTCTTTTGCCACCGCCTGCAGTAAATCTGCCCGCGCCCAGCCCAGGGTTGTTCGCCACTCGACCAGTGCCGCTGCTGCACTTGCCAGCGCAGATTGGGTGTCAGCGGTAGAGGCGGCGGCTATTTCACCCAGCGTTTTTCCATTACCGGGATCGGTAACGATCACCGGCTCTTTACCGCTGCCTTTAAGCCATTCGCCATTAATAAACTGTCCAAAGTTTTGATACATGTTGATCCGTTCCTCCGGTAGCGGTTTCAGGCTAAAGACAATTGACCTGAAACGGTCGGCTGAGAGGGAAAAGAAGGGAGTGAAAATCCCTCATCAGCATTGATAGTTGCAATGTTAGGATCGGAGCAATAAAAATTGCAATGATATGACTGGTGTGAGGTGAAATTGAGGGTTTAGCGTAAATTGTTGTTGAATATCATGTGGTAAGAATCTTCTTTTTCAGGTGGTTGAGGTGTTTCATTAAGACTAAAAGTGAATTTTTCGAAGCAAATCACAAATATCACGCTGAGTTTTTCCCAGTTGGAAACGAATAGGTTAGAACTAATTGCATTAGAGTTTTACTTGCAATTTTTATTGCGGTAGCGTGCTGGCGAGACGGGCTTTACGCCAAAAAGGAATGATGGATGAGTAAAATCGAGAAGATGCAGGCCACGCTGCCTCATGAGAATTACGAGCAAATTGTGGATGAAATTACCAAACGCTATGCGCAGTTGTCGGTGCGACACCAGCAGGCAGCCCGCTATGTGACACAAAACCCAAACACGGTGGCACTGGAGTCGATTAACGCTGTTGCCGCTAAATGCGGTCTGCACCCCTCGGTGCTGGTGCGTTTTGCGCAGGTGTTTGGCTATAGCGGTTTTAAACAGATGCAGAGCGTGTTTCAAACCCGCCTTGCCACTGCGGCGCCGGGGTACAACGAGCGCATCACCGCGCTGGAAAACGATCTGCGCAAGAATGAGCAAAATGGCAGCCTTGGCTTTCTGCAAAGTCTGGTGATCCGGGATATCGCTACATTGCAGGAGCTGCTGAGCAACGTAACGGAGGCTGATCTTGATGCCACCGCGACGTATCTGAAGAAGGCGGAAACCATTTACATCGCCGGTCAGCTGCGCTCCGAGCCCATTGCGTTACTGCTACGCTACCTGCTGACCATGCTGAATCGCCGGGTCATCCTGCTGGATTCCGCCGGCGGACTGGCGCCGGAAATGGCTAACCATATGCGCGAAAATGATGTGCTGATCGCCATCGCCTTCCGTCATTACGCCAAAGAGGTGATTGCCATTGCCGACCACGCCAGCGCACGCGCCATTCCGGTGATCGCGATTACCGATGGTCCGTTATCGCCTTTAGCCAAAGGCGCCAGCGTGCTGTTCAACATTCCGGAAGAGGAGTACAGCTTTTCACGCTCGCTGGCCGCGCCGGTGTGTCTGGCGCAAAGCATTGCTATGGCGCTGGCGGCGGTTTTACAGCCTGAAGTGGCGCAGCCGCGCATTGAAACCATTACTGAACGTGAAAAACGCGCTGAATCACCGCGCAAACGCAACCGCGCATAATGTGAATTAACGGGCTCCCGCCTGCTTTTAAGCGGGAGTTTTGTCGCCTGAAGTTGCAACTTATATTGCTAATATTTCGTTATGGCAATTTAAATTGTGAGATGAACCGCGATGCTGCCGAGCAGCATCTCTGAAGAGTGAGTGAGGATATGGCTACGATTCGTTGCACGACAGCTCAGGCGATAGTTCGCTATCTGAGCAATCAGTTTACCGAAGTGGATGGCAAGCGCGTACCGCTGTTCCCGGGCGTGTATGGCATTTTTGGTCACGGCAATGTCACTTGCCTGGGCGAGGCGCTGGAAGCGGCGCAGGATGTATTGCCGACCTGGCGCGGACAGAATGAGCAATCGATGGCATTTGCGGCCGTGGGTTTTGCTAAGGCGATGGTACGACGTCAAATCATGGTGGTTACCGCCTCGATTGGTCCTGGCACCACCAATCTGCTTACCGCAGCGGGCGTGGCGCATACGAGCCGCTTGCCGCTGCTGATGATCTGCGGTGACAGCTTTGCCCGTCGTCATCCCGATCCGGTGATGCAGCAGGTCGAGCATTTCAACGATCCGACCCAAACGGTGAATGATGCCTTTAAAGCGGTGTCGCGCTACTGGGATCGGATTACCTATCCTGAACAAATCCTCTCCTCTCTGCCACAGGCCGTGGCAACCCTGCTCGATCCCGGCGACTGTGGCCCAGCATTTATTGGCGTATGCCAGGACGTGCAGGAGATGGCGTGGGATTACCCAGAAGAGTTCTTTACTCCGCGTTTGCATCTGATGCCGCGTCCACGTCCCGATCGTCAGCTGCTGGCTCGCGCCGTTGCATGCCTGAAACAGGCCAAACGCCCGCTGATTATTTCCGGTGGCGGCGTGCGCTACTCGCAGGCTGAAGCAGAACTGGCGCAGTTTGCCCAGGCGCATGGCATCCCGGTGGTGGAAACCATCGCCGGCAAGGGCGCGTTTACCCACGACCATCCAATTCATTGCGGGCCGATTGGCATTCTCGGTTCAACGTCAGCCAATGCGCTGGCCGCCGAAGCGGACGTAGTGATTGCGGTGGGCACGCGCTTGATGGATTTCGTTACCGGTTCGTGGACGGTGTTTGATCGTAACGCGCAATTTATCGCCCTCAATGCCGCGCGCTTTGATGCACACAAGCATTTCGCCATCCCGCTTGAGTGTGATGCCCGCGAAGGCATTACCGAACTCGATACGGCGCTCGGCGACTGGAAAGCAACCGACAGCTGGCTGGAGAAAGGGCGCCGGGAATTTGCCAAATGGAACGAGCTGATCGCTGCGCGTCAGGAGCGCACGGTAGCGGAAGGCGATCCTACCTATGCGCAGGTCATCGGCGTAGTGAATGCGGCTGCCGCGGCTGAGGATTACATCATCAGCGCGGCGGGCGGCTTGCCGGGCGAACTGGTGAAAGGCTGGCGGGTGAAGAACCCCGGCACATTTGACTGTGAATTTGGCTTCTCCTGTATGGGCTATGAGCTCTCCGCCGGATGGGGCGTGGCGATGGCTGAGCAGGATCGCGACGTGTTCGTGATGATCGGCGACGGCACCTACATGATGATGAATTCCGATATCTACTCCAGCGTACTTTCCGGGCACAAATTCATTCTGCTGGTGTGTGATAACGGCGGCTATGCGGTGATCAACCGCTTGCAGAATGCCAAGGGCGGCGCGTCGTTCAATAACCTGCTGAAAGATTGCCGGGTGCAAGAGCCGTTTCACGTCGATTTCGTCGCGCATGCGCAATCGATGGGGGCGCTGGCGCGCAAGGTTTCTTCGCTGGATGAACTTGAAGAAGCCATCAGCTGGGCCAAAGGCAACGATCGCACTACGGTCATCTCGATTGCGACGCATCCTTTTGATTGGACGCCGGGCGATGCCTGGTGGGATGTCGGGGTGCCGGAAGTCAGCGCGCGTGACAGCGTCAACAAAGCGCGTGAAGAGCACGTCAAAGGCCGCCTGGCGCAGCGCGTCGGCATTTAATCAGGGAGTTCATGATGTTAAAAGCAAAACTGGGCATCGCGCCCATTGCCTGGTCGAATGATGACCTGCCGCAGTTGGGTGGGGATACGCCGCTGACCACCTGCTTGTCTGAGAGTCATCAGGCGGGATTTCAGGGCGTTGAAACCGGCGGAAAATTTCCGAAAACCTCCGAGGCGCTAAAACCGTTACTGCAAGAGTTTCAGCTGGATTTGGTGTCAGGCTGGTATTCCGGGACCTTGCTGGACAACAGCGTGGAAGCGGAGATCAAAAAATCGCTGCCGCAAATGGCGCTTTTCCGCGATTGCGGCGCCGCGTGCCTGGTGTATGGCGAAACGGCCGGCACCATTCAAAATCAGCAAAGTGTGCCGCTGGTGCAGCGTCGTCGCCTCACTGATGATCAGATGCGCGAATACGGCGAAAAGCTGATTCAATTTGCTGCCTTTTGCCGGGATTACGGTGTGCCGCTGGCTTTTCATCATCACATGGGAACCGCCATTGAGGATGAACATGATATTGACCGCTTGATGGCCGTCACCACGCCGGACGTTGGGCTGCTGTTTGACGCCGGTCATCTTGTCTTTGCAGGCGTTGATCCGCTGCGGATTCTGGAAAAGCACGGCAGCCGCATCATCCACGTGCACACCAAAGACGTGCGCGAGTCGGTGCTGCATGCAATCGATAGAAACCGTGACTCCTTCCTCGATGCGGTGCTGAAGGGGATTTATACCGTACCCGGCGACGGCATGATCGATTTTAACGCCATCGTTAACAAGCTGGCGCAAATCGGCTATCAGGGCTGGTTTGTGGTGGAAGCGGAACAAGATCCGGCGAAAGCACCGCCGCTGGAATACGCGCATATTGGTTATAAAACACTTCGTTCTGCGCTCGACGCAGCCGGTTATTCAGTCATTTCAGGAGCACTATGATGAGCCAGTTAACAGGTAAAGTGGCAGTGGTTACCGGAGGAACACAGGGCGTGGGCGCAGCGATTGCACGCCAGTTTACGCAGCTGGGCGCCAGCGCGGTGGTGATTTGTGGCCGCAATCAGGAGAAAGGGGCCAAAGTTGCCGAGCGCTTAAACGGTGAAAGCGAGACCAAAGTGGATTTCGTGCGCGCAGATTTATCTAACGTAGAGGATTGTCGTAACGTCATCGCTACCGCCGATAAGCTGCATGGCCGCGTCGATGTCTTAGTCAATGCGGGTGGCATGAGCGATCGCGGGACGATTCTGGACACCGACCCAGAACTTTTTGACCGTATCTTCGCCACCAACGTCCGTGGCCCGTTCTTCCTGATGCAGGAGGCCATCAAGCTGATGCGCCGTGACAATATTGCTGGCAGCATCGTGAATATCTGTTCGATGTCATCGCTGGCGGGGCAACCTTTTATCGCCGCATATTGCTCTTCCAAGGGCGCGCTGGCCACGCTGACACGCAATACCGCTTATGCACTGTTACGTAACCGTATTCGGGTCAATGGTTTGAATATTGGCTGGATGGCATCGGAAGGTGAAGATCGCATCATGAAGCAATATCACAGCGCGGAAGATAACTGGCTGGAGAAAGCCGCGGCGTCTCAGCCGTTTGGTCGTCTGATCCAACCCGAAGAAGTGGCGCGCGCGGTGGCATTCCTCGCCAGCGAAGAGTCTGGCTTGATGACCGGCTCAATGATTGAGTTCGATCAGTCAGTGTGGGGCGGTTACGATCAGGCCGCCGCGCCGGCAGCACCGCTTTAAATCTCCTCCCTCAGCCTGCGAAAGCAGGCTGATTCCTCATTTTATGCACTGATAAACGAGGATGCGCCATGAACCTAAAACAACTCGATAGCATTGCTTATTTTTATCATCAGCTGCTGCTTCAGGTTCGCTACCTGAAATTCAGCGCGCGGGGAAAAAAAGAAGACGAGAAAAAAGAGTTGCTCGTTCAGTGGCTGCTGAAAGAAAAAAAGTTAAAGACCTTTGGTGAAGAGTGCCGTCATGAGATTGCCTATATGATGCTCGAAATCGAGGGTAACCAGCTTCTCGACTTTGAAAATAAAGTGGAAAATCTGCTGAGTAACTGCGGTGCTATTCGTTTGGAGATGGAAATGAGCCAGGCGTTGAAATGGGAAACGTCATCAAAATCTGGCTATGGTTAAGACATCTGCCTCAGGAAGAGGCAGATTTAGCATTCCATTCACGCTTCTCCGCACCGGCACGCTTTTCTTTTATTTTCCAGATCAACCAAAGCGCAATAAACCACGTTGGCGAAACCGCCAGGGCGGCGAGTGTGTCGGGGTCAAATACCATGATTACGACCGAAAACAGGAAGAAAATCAGCGTGGCCCAGGCCATAACAATGCCACCGGGCATTTTGAATGTTGATTTTTGATGCAGGTCCGGGCGCTGTCTGCGGTATACCAGATAGGACACCAGAATCATTCCCCAGCAATAGATCACCAGAATGGCGGCCAGCGTCGAAACGATAGTGAAGAGCGTAGAGACATTCGGTACAAGGAACAGCAGCAACGTTCCGCTCAGCATACAGAAGCAGGAGAACAGCAGACTGCGCAGCGGGATGCGCGTGCTGCGCGAAAGAATGCGAAATTGCCAGTGCGCGTGCTTCTCAATCGACAAGCCATACAACATGCGGGTACTGGAGTAGACGCCGCTATTTGCGGAAGACATCGCCGAAGTGAGCGCCACGAAATTAATGATCGCCGCTGCGGCGGGCAATCCGGCCTTCGCGAAGAGCGTGACAAAGGGGCTGGTGTCTGGCGAAACGCCCTGCCAGGAGGTGACCGCAATAATGACCATCATCGAGAGCAGGTAAAAAACCACAATACGCAGCGGCAAGGCATTAATGGCGCGTGGCAGAATTTTCTCGGGATCGCGCGTTTCCGCGGTCATGGTGCCTAGCAGCTCAATCCCGGTATAAGAGAAAATAGCGATTTGGAACCCCGCGAGAAAGCCGGTGATGCCATGCGGCATAAACACGGCGGGATCGGTCAGATTATGTACCGATGCGGTGACGCCGTCAGGCGACGTCCAGCCGGTAAACACCATCCATCCCCCGGTTAAAATCAGCGCAATGATGGTAATCACTTTGATCAACGCGAACCAGAACTCCGCTTCACCAAAGGCTTTCACCGACAGCATGTTAAACAAACACAGTATGCTAAGGGTGAATAATGCCGGTATCCACGCCGACATTTCCGGAAACCAATACTGCATATAGGCACCGCACACCACCACGTCGGCAATGCAGGTCACAACCCAGCTTAGCCAATAGGACCAACCCAAATAGAAGCTGGCTTTCGGCCCGAGATAGTCACTGACAAAATCGGCAAACGATCGATAATCCAGCCGCGTCAGCAGTAGCTCTCCCATCGCCCGCATCACCATATAGCTAAAGAAGCCCACCAACACGTAGATAATTAAAATTGAGGTTCCGGCCACCGCAATATTGCGGCCTGCTCCCATAAACAGTCCTGTGCCGATGGAGCCTCCTAGCGCGATCATCTGAATATGGCGTTCGCTTAGTCCGCGCTGCAGTTTTTGCGGGGCGTCGTTAGACGGAGCAGGCTGAAGCTGCTCTTGAGTCGGTTTGTTAGACACAATGATTCCTTCAGTCTGGCGAAGAGACGCATGGCGATGCCTGCCCGCAAGCATCAATGGCAAATAAGGGTTTTATTCTTTCCGTAAAGACATAATTAAACGTATCTGTTTGGCCCCTGTAAAAAGGCACGTTTAACTAGTTGAAAGAACAACAAAACTGATAAAAGCCTAATTCATGATCGAGATTTCCCACTGAGTTTCACTCATCGTGGTTGCCTGAGTTAACAAAGTCAATGCGATAAAATAACACTTTATTCACTTTTTGATGACCATCAAAGAACTGAAAAATAGGGAAAAAATCCCAATTTATGCACTTAATTGCATATGTATTGCATAGATATGCGTTTCATGCAGAGCTATTTCATTGCTTATTTATTCATTCAAAAACGCGAATTTGCATTGGGAACGTTAATGTTTTCTTTTTCGCCATTATTCTCTTTTTTTAAAGATGCTAAATTAAACCCTGCCTAGTGCAATGCATTACCTTTCCACGTCTTTTCAATATAAATAACTCTGATTAAACAGGCTTCTCATGGAAAAGTTATCTTACGCGTCTGAAAGCAGTACATCTCCCTGGACTACCTACCTAAGCCAAATTGACCGCGTTGCGCCTTATCTTGGTGAATTATCTCGCTGGATAGAAACGCTGCGTCATCCCAAAAGAGCATTGATTGTTGATATCCCGGTGCAAATGGATGACGGATCCATCCGCCATTTTGAAGGCTATCGCGTGCAGCACAACTTATCGCGCGGGCCAGGCAAAGGCGGCGTGCGTTACCATCCCGCGGTTGACCTGAACGAAGTGATGGCGCTCTCTGCCTGGATGACCATCAAGTGTGCGGCGGTCAACCTGCCTTATGGCGGGGCCAAAGGCGGCATTCGCGTTGATCCCCATGCGCTGTCTGAAGGTGAGTTGGAACGATTAACGCGTCGTTACACCAGTGAAATTGGTCTGATTATTGGTCCACAGAAAGATATTCCCGCGCCGGATGTCGGTACCAACGGCAAAGTCATGGCCTGGATGATGGACACGTACTCGATGAACCATGGCACCACCATTACGGGTGTGGTGACCGGTAAACCGATCCATCTTGGCGGCTCGTTAGGTCGTGAGAAAGCGACCGGCCGTGGCGTATTTATTACCGGTCGGGAAGTGGCGCAGCGCTCCAACATTACCATTGAAGGCGCGCGCGTGGCGCTGCAGGGCTTTGGTAACGTGGGCAGCGAAGCGGCCCGTCTGTTTGCCGAAGCAGGTGCGCGCGTGGTGGTGATTCAGGACCACACCGCCACCTTGTTTAATGAGGGCGGGATCGATTTAACTGCGCTAAGTGCATGGCAGGCCGAGCATAAACAGATTGCCGGTTTCCCAGGCGCACGTGAAATCGAGAAAGAGCAGTTCTGGACCACGGCCATGGATATTCTGATCCCGGCCGCGCTTGAAGGGCAGATTACCCGCGAACGTGCGGAAATTATCAGTGCAAAACTGGTGCTTGAAGGGGCGAACGGCCCAACCTACCCGGATGCCGATGATGTGCTGGCTAACCGTGGCGTACAGGTAGTGCCGGACGTAATCTGTAATGCCGGTGGGGTAACGGTGAGTTACTTCGAGTGGGTGCAGGATATGGCGAGTTTCTTCTGGAGCGAAGACGAGATTAATAAGCGTATGGATCGCATCATGACCGAAGCGATGGTTCATGTTTGGGACAAAGCCGCAGAAAAACGCTGTTCACTGCGTACCGCCGCTTATATTGTTGCCTGCGAACGTATTTTACTGGCACGTAAAGACCGCGGTATTTATCCTGGCTGACTTAACGGGTTAAGACGCCTATTGGTAAAAACCGGGAGTGATACCATTTCCGGTTTTAAAATATCTGAATTAACGTTTATGAGATAACATTCAAGCAGCCAATTTTTGGCATATTACGCTTCGCTTTAATGAAGAGAGACGAACATATTTACTGCCGTAAGCTGAGCGTGTTAAGTAAAGCTAACTCTTAAGTTAAACGTCATCACCGCAGTGAGAGGACGTTTATCCTGTCGTTTATGCAAGGTTCACCCCCCGCAGGCCTGACCAGCAGCGCGCGGCGGACTGCGTAATCAGCACCGCAGGATCTTCGCTAAAGTCATTGACTAAATTCACTATCCTGTCAGTTAAACTTCTTATGTTTTCAGTGCCTACGTAGACAAATTCATTGACCGGTAATACGTAGGCATATCCCTTTTCACACACCAAACTGCGTGAGAACCCATTTTCGAGCATCGCATAGAGTAATTCGATCTGCATACTGGCAGTGGGCTCTTTCAACTCAATGCGAATAGTGTAACTGGCCATGATAAAACCTCCCGCGCAATAAAATTTAAGTTTACTTAAGTTTAATTGTGCCAGAACTTATATTCTGCTTTTAAGAAATATCCTAGTGGCTGCCTGCGCATAAATAAAAGGGTAATTTAGGGGGTTACAGCGATCAGGCGTAGTAAATAGTGGTACTATTAAGCGCGTCGGCAAAATGAGTTAATATATTTAACGGCTTGGGTTTATTGTTATTCCGTTCGGCTTATTTATGTTTATCGTTAATTAGAGACAATAGACGCTACGCGGGCTATCTTTAATAGATGGATCTTTTTGAATCGGTGTTAAAAACGTTTGCAAGCGAGTTTCCGCAAAAGGCGATTTTAAGCGTGGTATTTTTCATATTTTTATGCCTTAAGTGGAGTAGCAAATGAAATTAACCGTAACCGACTTTTACGTGTTTAGTCAGGAGGATGCCGACGGTTGCTGTAATCTCCACCGTGAACACTGCCGTTGGGCGCCGGCCTATAATAATCGCGTGTTTATGGGGTCCTTTTATTCACCCGCGCATGCCTGGCAATATTTCCGCACGCATCATGCCGAAAAAAGAGCGGCGTACTGCCTGGTTTGCATGCGAGAGGGCGCCTAAGGCTTAAAGCGTGATTTACAAAGGCTGTTGCGCAAAGGCCTGTTTCAGCGCATCAATCGCACACCTTAGCCGCAGCGGCATCGCGGCGGTTTTCAACCACACGGCGTAAATGGGCAGGCTGTTTCTGCGCGTTTGCGGCAGGATCTCAATCAGTTTTCTACTCTGGATATCCTCATTTACCAGCCAGCGCGGTAATTGTGCAATGCCGTAGCCTTCAAGAGTCGCAGCATAAACGGCACTCATGCTACTGAAGCGCAATCGATCGTCTGGCTGCCAGTAAACCATCTCCTCAGCGTTTTTCAGTAGCCACGGCTGCGATCGACCGTTTTCAAGTAACGTTAGATGCGGAAAATCAATAAGACCGTCTGGTTTATCCAGAGGATTAACAGTCGTTATCAGGGAAGGCGCGGCGCATAACAGCAACGGTTGCTGGCCAATCAGGCGAGCAGTCAGATCCGCGTGATGGCCGGGTGCCCCGATACGTATCGCGAGATCAACCCCTTCGGCTGCCAGATCGATGCGTTTGGTTGAGAGCCGCACATCGAGAGACAGTCCTTGCCAGCGGCGCGTCAGCGGCAATAAGACGGGCATCACCCATTTCTCACCCAGCAAGGGCGGCGCTGCTACCCGCAATTGGCCGGTCGGTTCGCTGGCATGCGCCGTAAGTCGATTCTCTGCCGCATCCAGACTCGCCAAAATCTGCAGGCAATCCTGATAAAATTGTTCACCTTCACTGGTCAGCGACAGGGATCGAGTGGTGCGCTGAAATAATTTCACCTGCAAGCGTGCTTCCAGACGGGCCACTGCTTTTCCCACGGTGGAACGCGATAAACCGAGTTGCTCTGCAGCCTGACTGAATCCACCCGCCTGGGCCGCCTGCACAAAAGCACGGATGCCGTTCAGCCTATCGGTGTTGACCATTTTTTTGCGACCTGGAATTGACGATAAAGGTTCGCCAGTATGACGAAAACATAGCGTTAATGGCGAATTTAAATCGTGTCAGGATAAGGTTTTCGCCTCAGGACCTTCGCATGTCAGCTTCTCACTCTGTTACACCCGCTAAATTGATCCGCATGCAAACGGGCATTTGTCTGGCCAGCTTTCTGGGTTGTATTGATTTCACCATCGTCAATACCGCTTTACCCGCACTGCAGCGACATTTTCAGACTGATATTGAGGATGTGCAGTGGGCAATGACGCTGTTTGTGATGGCACTGTGTTGCTGCATGGTGATGTCAGCCCGTCTGGCTGAACGCATGGGGGCTCGTCGGGTGCTTTATGCCGGGATGCTGCTATTTGGCACGGCTTCGCTAGGGGCGGGATTAGCCCCTAACCTGCTGTTCTTGCACTTTTGTCGCTTGTTACAGGGCGCGGGCTGCGCGGTACTGTATACCGTCAGTGCCACTATTCTGGTTGAGGCAATGCCCGTGGCAAAACGCGGCAGCGCCCTTGGCGTGCTGTTTGCCGCGAACGGGCTTGGATTAGCGTTGGGGCCGGTAGCCGGCGGGGTGCTGGTAAGCTGGCTCGGCTGGCGTGCGGTTTTCCTGCTGAATGTGCCGCTTATCCTGCTGAGTTTTCTTTTTTGCAGCGGCTGTATTGCGGCATCGCGCAGACGTAATGAAACGCGTCTGGATATACCTGGCTGGCTGCTGATGACTGCCGGGTTAGCTCCACTGCTAGTGTGGTGCAGCCATGTCCTGCAATGGGGGATGTTAACGTGGACTTCATTCGTGACGCTGCTGGCGTCGCTGCTGCTGTTGCTGGCTTTTGTGCTGCTAGAAAAACGCGCGATTCAACCGATGATCGACTTTCATCTATTGCGTATTCGCGGCTTTGTGTCAGCCTGTTTGCTCTCCGTGTTGCTGGCGATATTCTACTGCTCGGCGTTTATGCTGATGCCGTTCCGCCTGATGGCAATCTTTCATTTGAGTGATGCACAACTTGGCCTGATGCTGCTGCCGGTGACGTTAATCATGGCGCTGGTATCGCCACTGGCAGGCCGTGTTGCTGACCGATTTTCGCCCTGGCCGGTGATGGCGGTAGGTTTTGCCCTGCTGGCGGTTTCCGCACTGCTACAGAGCCTCGTCAGCTCAGCGCTCTTACCTCTCTTTCTCGCCTTCATACTGATGGGGGCAGGTTGGGGGGCCATCCTCGGCCCTTCTGTCGCAGCAGCACTCGCCGCTTTGCCCGAGGCCCATCACGCGCAGGGAATTGGCATTTCGTGGACGCTACATAATCTTGGCGGCGCGCTAGGGTTAGCCTTAGCAACACAGATCTTTCAAACCGGCGGCGAGATCGCAGGTTTCCAATGGGTGATGTGGGGACTGGCGGGCGCAGCGGTGATCGGTATGCTTGTTGCCGTGAGAGAAGCAAAAAGCACAAGCGTAGCAGCGGCGGATGCGGGTTAAAATTAATTCAACAGCACGGCATGCCATTTCTTTGCCCGCTCGCCACATTGAGCGTATTCACAGAAGCAGGAGAAATAAACGGTTGTCCTTGACCACGCAGACGCATGACGCATCCTGTTGAATCACTATCCGACCAGAGAACGCAGCATGCAGAATCCACACAAGACCACGCATTCACAGAAACGCGCATTAATTGCGGGTTCTGTTGGCAACTTTATTGAGTGGTACGAATTTGCCGTATATGGCTTTCTTGCCACGGTCATCGCGCAGAATTTCTTTCGCCTGCAGGGCGAAGCCGAGCTGACGGGTTTAATCCTCACTTATGCCTCGTTTGCGGTCGCTTTTTTCTTTAGGCCTCTCGGCGCGGTGTTTTTTGGCCGCATGGGCGATAGGATGGGACGCAAGCCCACGCTGATTTTCGTGTTGATTATGATGACGTTAGCGACGACGGCGATCGGCTTGATTCCCACCTATGCCAGCATTGGTGTGGCGGCGCCGCTGATCATCACCGGGCTGCGTATTCTGCAAGGCCTGTTCGCCGGGGGGGAATATGGCGGCGCGGTTTCACTGATGACTGAATTTGCCCCTAAAGGACAGCGGGGACGTTACGGTGCCTGGCAATCATTCACTGTTGCATTGGGGTTACTGGCGGGAGCCGGCATTGTGGCGTTGCTTTCCGCCGTGTTAAGTGCTGAACAGATGCACAGCTGGGGCTGGCGCATTCCTTTTTTCCTGGCATTACCGATGGGGGCGCTGGCGTTGTGGTTACGGTACAGCATGGAAGAGACACCCAGCTTTGTGCGCCAGCAGCAAGCGAAAAAAACGCATCAGCCCCAACCGGTCCGGGCCAGCTTCGGCACGACTTTCAAGATCATCCTGCTGGCGATTAGCCGCGTGATGGTTTGGTCGGCGGCGGGATATACCTATTTGGTGATTATGCCCACCTATTTGCAATCATCACTGCATACCGGATTTAATCAGGCGCTGCTGATTGCGGTGATATCTAACGTCGGCTTTGCGGCAACCATCCTCCCGGCGGGGATCCTCAGCGACAGAATAGGGCGTCGCCGCGTGATGGTTATTGCTGCTTGTCTATTGCTGGTGCTGGCTTTGCCGTTGCTTAAATTACTGCAGGCCGATGCCGCAACGCTGTTAATCAAGGCATTGGTGGTATTACTGGCAGGAGGAATTGTCGGGTTGCTGGCAGGACCGGGACCGGCAATGCTGGCGGAGATGTTTCCCACGCGCGTACGCTACACCGGACTTGGCCTGGCTTATTCTCTCTCTAACGCTATTTTCTCGGGATGTGCTGGGCTGATTATCACTTCACTCATTAAGCAGACAGGCAATCTGGATATTCCCGCCTGGTATATTATCGTGACGGCTGCGGTGAGTATTCCGGCGCTGATGACGTTGAATAAAACCGATCATTTGCGGTCGCTGGATGAGTAAGCAGAATCAACGCTAAAGGCAGAGGAGAGTGCTGCCTTTAGCGCGGCAAAATTCTATGGTGACAATGATGGCGAGTTAGTCTTTAGCTAAATGCCCCACCGCTTCCCGAATCGCGACTTCTCCGCTCGTCAGCTCAATAATGATGCGATTGAGGTCAGGCCGATCGATGATTTCTGCCAGCGTAGCCGCAACGTCTTCACGCGGGATATCGCCATAGGGGATAGCCAGGCCCGCATTGACCTTTCCGCTGCCTTGTTCATCCGTTAGCGTGCCAGGGCGCACTATCACCCAATCCAGCTGGCTTTGTGCCAGCGCCACGTCCGCCATTTTTTTCACGCGCATGTAGTTTTCGAAGGTGGCGGAAAGGTTTTTTCCTCTTCCCGCTTCAGGGAAAGCGGAAACCAGCAAAAAGCGTTTTATCCCAGCCTGCTGTGCGGCAGCCACAGCGGTTTTCAGGCCTTCGCCGTCAATGGCATTGGTCAACTCCTCTCCGCCTTTACCGCCCGCGCCGGCGGTAAAGACCACCACATCACTTCCTGCCATTAGTGCGGCAAGAGCGGCGCTATCCAAACGGGTTAAATCACCGTTAACTGGCTCGGCTCCCCGATCGCGTAAGGGTTGTTCCTGCTCCGCTTTACGAAACAGCGGGCGTGCAATATGGCCTTGGGTCGCTAACAGGGATGAAAGGCGACGACCAATGTTTCCTGCACCGCCAATAATAAATACCTTGGACATGAATGCCTCTCTGATTCCGTGAGTACGAGTAAAGGGATGAAAGTGTAGGCAGGCATGCGGATGAACGCCAGTTTAGGCTTATAGGTGGCGGGCTCGTAATACCCTGCGCTGCAGATTTATTCCAGTCATCTACACTCGAACCAGACGATTATGACAGGAGGAAATATGGCAGAGAGTAAACATGAGCTGGTCTCCCAAAGCGGAACCGCGTGGAACGGGCAGACCTACAAGGAATACCCGGCCGGTAAGCCAGAAATATCGGTAATGCGTATGTCATTACCTCCGCATAGCGAACTTCCCTGGCACACGCATCCGATGCCGAATACCGCTTACATTTTATCTGGTCAGCTGACGATTGAAGACAAAGAAACCGGTAAGACCCATTGCGTTAAAGCGGGGGACGCGCTGAATGAAACCATCAACAGCGCGCACCGTGGCTATACCACCGACGACGCAACCGAGTTAGTCATTTTCTACGCGGGAGTGGAAGGGCAGGCGCTTTCAGAATCACTGCCAGGCGAAGAGTCCGAGTTCTGAAGGTATCGCCAGAGTGCGTCGCTGCAAAATAAGCGAATGCAGTGGCGCGAAGAGCGGACTTGATCAGCGGTTTGCAGTACCCTGTTTACCTCGCAATTCAATCCTCTCTTCGAACAGGTAATATCGACAATGGCTCTGATTCCAAAAAATTACGCGCGGCTGGAAAGCGGCTACCGTGAGAAGGCATTAAAAATTTATCCATGGGTATGTGGACGCTGCGCGCGCGAGTTTGTGTATTCAAACCTGCGCGAATTAACCGTTCACCATATCGATCATGATCATACCAATAACCCCGAAGACGGCAGTAATTGGGAGTTATTGTGTCTGTATTGTCATGACCACGAACACGCTAAGTACACAGAAGCAGATCAGTACGGCACGCGCGTTGTGGCGGGAGAAGACGCGCAGAAAGATGTTGCCGCAGCCACCTATAATCCTTTTGCCGATTTAAAGTCGATGCTGAACAAGAAAAAATAATATCGCCAACAGGCCTCGCGCCGAGGGAAACGCTCTTCGCGAGGTCATCTGGCGACGCATCGCTGCCCCATTTTAAACGCACTACACGCCAAAATTCTGCTCAAGTCAGATTTTCATGATCCACATGTAGCGTATCGAGCATGACAGACAAGGTCTCAATATTGATTTGGCCCGGTGCAGAAGCCGCTCCCTGACTGGCAAACGTTAAATTGCTTCCGAAAAGCTCGCCAGCGGCACGCGACAGTTTGCCTGGGTCACCCATGGCCATGGTGAGTAACGGTTTGTCGGACTGCTTTCTCATTTGCCAGGTAACGTCCAGCAGTCGAATGACATCGTCAGG
The DNA here is from genome assembly GCF_059420725.1 of Pantoea sp. GW821-FHT03E06. NCBI lineage: Bacteria > Pseudomonadati > Pseudomonadota > Gammaproteobacteria > Enterobacterales > Erwiniaceae > Pantoea > Pantoea sp. GW821-FHT03E06. The sequence continues at coordinate 610,632 of NZ_JBWKUG010000002.1, read as the reverse complement.
CCAATGCGGCATAACAGCTATCTTTAGAATATCTGCGCCCTGAGCCGCTTGCCACTGCAACCTTTCAAGTAGGTCGGCAGAAGACGGCGTTGAGGCGAAATCGTGAAACGAGAGGATCACAGCCACTTTTCGACGGTGGGCTTCGTTAATAATTTCCTGGGTGATGCTCTCGCCAATGCGCATTTCAACATCAATAAGATCGGCAAAGCCAGCCGCTAACCATTTTTTATACAGTGCCAGATAAGTTTGGTCATCCACCTCGCCACTCCCGCCTTCTGCCTTAGTGCGGAACGTCAGCAGCAGCGGCTTTCCCTCAAGCCGCTCACGTACAGCATGGCCAAGATGTGCAATTCGATCCGCGTCCAGCGCATTTTGATGTTTATCAACGCGCAGTTCGGCAATTTGTACAGCGTCATTTTCGGCCGCCTGGCTGGCCTGACTCAATAGGGTTTTGTCATTATCACCGTTTAAAGACACGATAACGGCAGGTTTACCTTGCTTAATGGTGATATTACCCACCGTGAGCGGCGTTACACGCACAGTTGTTGTTTTATCAGAGGGTTTATTCTCTTCACTGTTCGCCGCCGTTGCTGCAAAAGGCATCATTTCTCTCCGGACCTAATTCAAATTTCCATATTATATTTAGTTCACCTTTTTCAGCCCCGCAATAGCCCTTTCAATTTAGATGAATAAAGAAATTGTTCGCCTATGTAATAGTCATGTTCATATCAGAATATGGTAAGCGGGCGGCGTAATATGAATTTTACAAAATTAAATAAATTTTCAGTGTTTAACGTGGCTTAATAAAAATCGCTATCAGGAATAAACGAGACGTTAACGCATTACGTCTGAACGCTACTTAAAACTGAACCTATACTCTCTATTCGGCACTTTTGAATGAATACGTGAAAATAGTGAGGAATAAGATGGTTACGTTGTATCACGCGATAAAAATCTCAGCCAGCCGTCATGAGGTTTATACATCACTCACGGATCTGAAGAAAATGGCGGCCTGGCATGGCGGCAAGGTCGAAGGAGAAATTGCGGCGGGAAAGGTTCTTACTCTGCGGCCAAAACCGGACACTCACTTCAGCTGGGTAACCGAAAAACTTGTAAGCGATGAGCGCATTGTGCAGACGTCGCGAGAAGAGAGCGACAGCGATCCCGGTAAAACACTTGTTTTTACGCTCAGCGATTTAAACGATGGTCGCACGCTCGTTAAGCTGGAGCACGGCGTTTGGTCAGAAAATGATCCGCATCTTCCTTTTTGTAATACCTATTGGGGAGAAGTGCTATTTCACCTGAAAACCTTTCATGAACAACCCTGAGAGAGAGCCATACCATGCCACAAAAAAAACCGTCTACTTACCGCATCGTTAAAGCCGGTGAACCTCATCCTCAAGGCTGGAATGTTCCCCCCGTTAACGATCTGCGTTCAGCAATTGAACTGCTTAAAACATTACCAGAACAGTATGTTGAATCGAACCGCGAAGTGGATCCGATTGCCGAACTTGCGGGTGTATATCGCTATATCGGTGCAGGCGGCACGGTGATGCGCCCCACGCGTATCGGCCCCGCTATGACGTTCAACAATATCAAAGGTTTTCCTGACGCGCGTGTTTTGGTCGGCTTAATGGCAAGCCGTAAGCGCGTGAGTGCGTTACTGGGCGCGCCGGAACGTGAGTTGGGTATTCAGATGGCTGAAGCGCGAAGGAACGTGACCCCGCCGACGGTAATTGAGCCTGAGAATGCGCCCTGCCAGGAAGTGGTCTATCGGGCTGAGGACGAGGGATTTGATTTACGAAAAATTCTGCCGGCACCGACCAATACAACTGAAGATGCAGGACCCTATTTTTGTCTTGGTCTGGTGTTGGGAAGCGATCCTGATGATCGCGATAATGTTGATGTCACTATTCATCGTCTTTGTGTTCAAAGCAAAGATGAACTTTCAATATTTTTTGCGCCAGGACGCCACATTGATGCGTTTCGCTTAAAGGCGGAAGCCGCGGGCAAGCCGTTGGCGGTGTCCATTAATATGGGGCTTGATCCGGCAATTCATATTGGCGCAGAGTTTGAAGCACCCACCACACCGTTTGGTTTTAATGAGTTATGCGTGGCGGGAGGACTACGAGGTCAACCGGTTGAACTGGTGGAGTGTTTGACCGTTAAGCAGCGTGCGATTGCTCGCGCAGAAATTGTTATTGAAGGTGAAATTTTACCCGGCGTACGCGTTGCAGAAGATCAGAACAGCCATACCGGCAAGGCGATGCCGGAGTTTCCCGGTTATACAGGGGAGGCAAACCCTTCGCTGCCGGTAATCAAAGTGAAAGCTATCACCACGCGGAAAAATCCCATCCTGCAAACCTTAGTAGGACCAGGTGAGGAGCATGTCAGCCTTGCGGGTATTCCAACGGAGGCCAGCATCCATATTGAATGTGAGGACGCTCTGCCAGGACTGGTAAAAAATGTGTACGCCCACAGCGCAGGTGGCGGTAAGTTTCTTGCCATATTACAGGTGCAGAAGAAAAATGCCGGTGACGACGGTATGACGCGTCAGGCTGCGCTGATAGCGCTTTCAGTCTATCGTGAACTTAAGAACGTGATTTTGGTTGATGAAGATGTCGATATCTTTGATACCGATGATGTGATGTGGGCTTTGCAGACGCGTTATGTCGGCGACATCGATACTCTTTTCGTGCCCGGTGTTGCGGGGCATGTGCTTGATCCTACGCAACAGCCTTTTTATGACCCGCGCGTAACGGCGAAGGGAACAACGACAAAAACCATCTTTGATTGTACGGTACCTTATCATCTGAAAGAGCATTTTATTCGTGCTCAGTTTAAAGAGGTGGATGCGAGCTTGTGGTTATCTTCGTAACTCACTTTATCGATTGTTAGCGATAACGCAATCGTGGATGCGAGGGGGACAAAGTGAAGAGGCGGGCCATGGCGGCCCATTCTCTCCATACACAAATCATTTTTATAAAAAATATTTTTCTTACCTCTGGCTTAATAAACCTATACAAGCTCGTTGTTGTTGTATAACTTCACCTCCTGGCATAACGATTAAACCGTGACCAACCGAGGGTTTTCATGCAACAGAACGTAGGCACTTCCAGTTCGATAAATGACATTGCTGCTTATTTCAACAACGCATCACTTCCTTCTCAGCAGGAAACGCTGGGTAGCATTGTGGTTGAGATCCTCCGTTCGGGACGTAATCTGAATCGCAAAGCGATTTGTACAAAACTTTTGTCACGTCTCGAACTCGCCTCCACGTCTGATGAAGAGCATCACTACCACCAGCTGATAGCGCTGCTATTTGGCCGGGACTAAACGTTGTTAATCGGCCTATCTGGCCAGAGAGTGATATGAAAAACAGCGATGAAGAAAAACTCTGTGACATTCTCATCGGTGAGGCTGTTGTTACGTTACTGCGTGAAAAAGGGCGCATATCGCAACGTGCGCTTCTAACTAAGCTTAGGCTCATGCTTAACGCGGAGCATGATGAAGTGCGGATGCGCGCTACAAAGCTCGCCATTCGGGATGTTGAGGCTGAAATGGTACGGCGCGATAGTCCCGGCGCGGGAGAGCGAGAAAAGGGCGTAATAATTACGACTGGAAAATTCGGTAATGATGGCTCAACCCGGCACTGATACTGGTAGAAGTGTCAGCGAGAGAAAGCTCATAATAGTCACCAAGGTTAAAAGGAACACCCGATGCAGCAGAATACGACCGAATCAGACCTCCAGTCCTTCTTACATAGTACTGGAGATCAGTTTGACGAAGAAAAACAGGTGATTGGTGCCATAGTGAAGTCGTTACTGACAGAAAGAGGCCGAGTAACGAATAAAGCCATTATTTTAAGTTTGATCGCAGAACTTGAAAGCACGAATGATATTGAGCAGCTTGATGTACTGCGCAATTGCCTCGAAATCGTCGTGGGCCGCACACCGGATGATGATAAATGAGATTTTTTCGGCCTCGCCTCTATGTGAAAGCGTAAAGAGGCGAGGGCGACGTACCTTAGAAAGTTAGATGTTTGCTGAATGATAGGTGGCTAATTCAGTAGGAAGTGCCTTCAATTCCCGTAATGTCTTCTCTGCATGCCGCTGGTGCGTGTCTAATTGCTTCCGGCGCTTATTTCTCCCTCGATTACTCTTGAGCAGCCAGTCATTAAAGCGTTTTACTATTTCTTCAGCGTGCTGCGGATCAGGTGTGCGGCACAGCAGCAGGCGACTCATCGTTTGATGAGTACAATCGATGGCGTAAATTTCATGGGTCATATCGCGCGGCTCGCACTCTATTGCTGTGAAATGCATGTCAGGCCAGCGATTCACCTTTGACATAAACTCACTCAAAATCATATTTTCACCTCTAATTATTATGGAATGCTTTTTACTTTTCCCTACTGGTCAGTCCAGACTAGACGCAAGTCAGCACTTTGCAAATTAATGGCACTATTTTTGTGGCAAATTTTTGCCTGATGGTTGTCAGTTAAGATATGAAAGACCCTCATTATCGAGAGCACACAATGTAGCGGCGCAATTCATTGCGCGATAAATCGCGCCGCTACGGAAGGTGCGGTGATTTGATACGGCGCTTAACTGATCGGCATTAGGCAAACCAAGGGTGAAGCAGCCCGTAACAGTGAAGTGAGTTGCAAAGAGAGGAGGAGCGGCGCGAAAACAAAAGAGCAGGGCGGATAAGCTGGCGCTACGAGCTCAACATGGCGTTGAGACTTCAGCGTTGTGGCCAGCTATCCGAAAGATCGTGGCAATAGGGTGCAAACAACGTTTACCAGTTGAAGTAAGCCCAACGCTCCTCTTCACCCGGGGTCAATCCTACAACGACTTTAAGCGTGTTGAGTAAGATATCGACCTGCGCGGCATCAGAAGTGGTTTCAATGGCCGAAATGAGGTGCAAAATTAACGCAGTGGTCGTGACCTCTCTTCCTTGATTAGTCAAATCACGAACCGTGGCGTCAATAACCGCGGTTTCCGCAGAGAGAGCATCACCCGCACTAAGGAAGTGGTGAAAAATGTTTGCTTCAACTGTATTTTGCTGCGTGCTTTGATGCATTGACTTTATCCCCTTCATCCGGAAGTGTAGTGATAACGCGACGCGTAGCGACCATCTTAAAATTGAAATATAGCCGACTCTGTCTAGGTGTAAAGTTATACACTAATTTTAACATTGTACAGATATTCTGGTTGTGTACAGATTTGGATTTTTGGCGAAAAGTGCTAATTGTCATCAAGCTATAAGTGAGAGCACGCGCAATGCAGCGTTGCGGGGGAAATGCTATACGCTTTCCGTTATGGCGCTGCACTCAAGGCATGGCCAGGAAGAGGCAAATAGAGAGCGGGGATTTCGTAGGGTGCGCATTCATGCGCACCTGAATAAAGAGGCATTTTTGGCTTAAGTAAGCGGCGAAGCCTCAAAAAAATGTGGTTGCGCGCCCTCAGGCGCGACCGAGATAACATTAGGTTTTACTGTTGTCTTCTGACGGCAGATTCATGAGTTGAGGAGACTTTGCTGTAGCAAGCCAGCGGAGTTCTGCGCGATGTCGGGGGGCGGTGTTAACGAACCCTTCGAGCCAGTGCCTGGCGTCAGCAATTTGAGAAAGCTTATCTTCACTGATACCGTTTTCTGCCATTACACCTAATTCTGCAATAAGGGATTCAACGCTGATTTCCTGTTGACTAACGGCGAGGTTAAACACTGCTTCGCCAATAATAATGTGCCCTTGCTGGTCATCATGAAATAACACGGTGTTTCCTCCTGTTCATTTCTCGTTAATCATCAAAAAAGTGTAGTCAAGGATTCACTTTTATTCCTGCTACATCCACTTGTCCCTGGAATTTAGCTGAAAAAAGGTAGAATTAAACGTAGGTGACGTTTAGCCAACTCGCTGAAAGAGTGAGTAAAGAATGATTATGCTGGCAAATAAGCATCCTTAAAGAAAATTCTTAAAAAGAACCCTTGTTATCAATGAAATCGATTTCAAGCCGTTTCTATTTTACTGTGCCGATGTCCAATAATTCTTATGCAGCAGTTGGTTTGACCACAAATTGTGGAACAGAATATTAAAAATCGACAAACTACATTCACTAGTAAGGAAGTAATTATTTTCTAAATAAGTTCGGTAAATGTATTAATTCTGACATTTATCTTTTGCAGGCATAAAGAGGGCAATGTGTGGGGGAGAGTGTCGTCCCTGACATATTCTCCGGCCGGTACACGTAGAAACGTGACCGCTGAGGTCATCTTCGTTATCGTCTTCCGGCCGGAGCCGGACTACGTCCTATGGCGTCAGTTTGTCTCGTCGTTCAAGCCTGCAAGCGTTTGCAGGTAGGGCACTTGATGGACTGCTCGCTCCGGTTCTTCGAAACTCTTCAGCCAGGCACTGGCTTTGGTAATCTCAGACAACCGCGCTTCGCTGCCGCCAGCATTTGCCATATGATCAAGTTCGTCGATTAGCGAATGAACGCTGACCACTCTTTGACCCAAGGCAATGCTTAATGCCGCTTCGCCAATAATGACGTAGCCTTTCCCGTCGTGTTGAATAGACAAATTACCTCCTCCATTTCACGTTGATGAAAACCTCATTACCAACTGTAGGCAGGATGGGGATTTTTGCCTGGCGTTTATTCTTAAAAAACCGTCATAATTAATTTTAAATGGTGTTCATGCGCCAGGTATCTCGGTTAACGCTTATATATTAAGCATAAATACCCAAACACGTTGTGGCGTGACCTGAAAATACGCCTTGCTGGTGCGTTAATTTATCAATGCAAATGTGCAAAATAGCGCACAGGATTTCCATTATCATCGAACACCTCAAAGGATATTTTTTCATTTATCTGTAAAGGCTGTTTTAAAGGTAAGGTGTAATTACCTTTAGGGGCGACCATAATATTATTGATCATCTTATTCGGTTCAATTTGCAGACGAAGGCTCATAAACCAGGGCGTCGGGTTGACGATAGTTAAAAGCTGATTGCGGCTCTCAAAACGTAAGCGTTGCACATCTTGCTGTGTAGGCGCGGTAAGGGCTGCCGGGCGAATGAAGACTTTAAGGCGCAGTCGTAGCGGCAGCACCACCTTGCGCTCAGCATGACTTGTCTCTTTTGCTAATGCAGGTATTTGATAAAGATTAAGCCAGTACAGGCTCTCTTTATCCATGGGCAGAGAATGCTGTGAGAGTAACATCAGCCGAATAACTCGCTGTTCATCGGGGAGAAGTTTCATCACCGGCGGCATAGCAAATACCGGTGTCCGGGTGAGCGTAGGTGACTGCATTATGTCCCCATCATCACTCCAGATCTGCACAATGGTCGGATTATCAGGGCTATTTTTGAGATTCAAGGTCTGGCTGCTTTCGCTAGCACTAAAGATAATGCGCGTTTTATCAATATTTACGACGGCAAAAGTAGAATGGGCGTAAAGCACACAGGCTAAAACCCACGCGTTACTGAAAGCTAACCACCACTTGCAACTGCGCATTGACTGTCCCTGCTGTAATTGTTTGTCCACTCAGTGCTTCAAGCGAAGCGGTAAAGTCACCGCTATACATGTTGCTGGTGCCGGAAGCGGCGAGCGAGGTCAGATCGGTATAGGCATACCATCCTCGCGTATTACCTGTACCGGTACTGGTGAGATCGGGTAACAGGTTAATGGGAGCACCGTTAGCGTCATAAATTTTGATGCCCACTCCGGATGCCACGCCACTGCTGCCGTATTGATTATCCAGCAGCCATGTCAGTCCGCCGCCGCTGGTGGTTAATCCCATTTGAGTGGCTTTAAGAACGGATGTTGCCTGATTAACAAGGAAGCCCATGGCGACATTGGCTGAACTTGTCGTTGACGTGCTAGTACTGGAATTCGCGCCAGATTCACATTGCAGCGTGACGGAAAAGGGGGCCTGGCTGCTGCTGCCACCCGATAACGCCCCTACGCTAATCGTCGGCAACAACACTACCGAGGGATAATTTTTCACTTCACACAGTGCGCCGCGGACATAAGTAACGTTTTTGTAACTACTCCAGGCGGCAGGCCAGTTAGCGTAAAAGCCATACCAATAGCTAGCGCTGTCTTGCCCATCCCGCAGGCTATTAGTATCGAGCCCGGGTCCTTTAAAGGCGATATAACCGCGTGGCTGCGTCCAGATATCGGTATAGCGATTCGCCGCGGAGGCATAGTAACTGGTCGAGCTGATTTTAAACATTTCATACAACACGTTGCTGAAGGCGCTGGCTGGGATATAAATGTAGGTGCCGTCGGAATACCAGTTGTCGGAAGTAAACTGACGTGATTTCCAGTAGCGACTGTAAAACTCCCCGGTAGCGAGATTGGTCATACGTACTGCCACATTTTTTGCCACGTCATAATAGGCCCCCTCTACTTCACTGCTGGCATACATACCGGCATACGGGCTATCACCATTCGTGGCATACATTTCGTACAGGCTGCCGGCATCAGTCACAGCGCAGCGATACAGGATCTGATTCGGGCTATAGTTCACACTGCTAGCCGATGAGAGAAAGCTACCCACAGAGCTGGCAAGCAGCGTCCCGGAGGGTTGAAACGTACTCCCGCTGTTGATACTGATTACAGACGGTAAGCCAAGATTGCCGGAGCAGGTATCACAAGCACCTGGCCAGGAACCGGCTGTATAACCGGCTGCCAGTGCGGCGGCAGAGAGCGACGAGGTGCTGGTCACCCGAATACAGTTCGCCCAGACCGTGGGAGAGTGGGCCAGCAGAATAATAAGCGCCAGCAGCCAGGTTTTAATTTTCACGTTTATGATTTCCTACATGTCCCGTCGAGATGAATAAGCGCCTGATGCACATGACCGGGGATTTGATAATTCACTAAGCAGTGGTTCGTATTGCCATTCCAACTAACTTTTAGGCTGCCTGAGGTATGCGGCACGCGGGCGTAGAGCTGGCTTCCCTGGCCAACGACGCCAATTAATGTGCCTTCGCTGTCGCGAACGTCAGCCCCCATAGGTGGCGTAATGCCCTCATTGAGTGAGATCAATACCGCGTTGCCGCGCAGCGTGGAAAATTTCACCTGACTCACCGCACCTGCATAAGGTACTACGCGCTGACTTCCCCCGCTTAACTCGGCATCCGCACGCATGTTTTTGCTATCGAGGGTGACGGTATTTTCACGATATGGGGTAAGCGACGGCAGCAAGGCATAACCATGGCTATCGATCACCGCACCCTGACCGTTCTGCACAACTGCACCTTGCGCACCGTCGGCATGAATCAAAGCAAAGGTGTCGCTGGTATACGGACCGGCCGTCAGTCCACCGCGATGCAAAAGCAGCGTACCGGAAGTACCCAGTCCGAGCTGGCGGTAATCATTACCTTGACCATAACTGGCGCGGAATGCCCCTACTCGGGTATTTTGCTGCAAATTACCACCGAAGGAGCTGGCCTCGCCCGTTGAATCGTTGTGGTAACGATCGGTACCGCCATACATCGAATAGGATAGGTCGCGCTGCTCACCAGCCGATCCGGTAAGTGAAACGGTGGAAGAGCGGCTGGTTTTTGACTGGTTATAGTTGTAGGCCACCGAAGAGAGGCCCGATCCCCAATCCAGCGGTAGAGAGATATTTAACGAAACGGTGTTTTCGGTATATTTCTGCTGGCGTGAAGCGTCTGCATTATCATTCACACTGATGATGTGACGTCCGCTGTTCCAGTACGTGCGTTGGCGCGCCACATTCACTCCAAAACTGATGGTTTTCCAGCTGGTGGTATAGCCGAGTTGTAGCTGAGTGATACGCGACTGATTGTTGTAATAGTCTGAACTACTGGCACTGAGACTGAGCAAGCCATACGCATCCAAAGATTGGCTTAGGGTTGCCGACAGTCGATTTCGTTGATTAAGCGTATCAGAGTCGTAATGAATTCCATTTTTGGCCTGGCGTCGTACGCCAAGTACATCCTGTAGATCGCGAAAGCCACTGGTGGAGTAGCGATAGGCAGCTAACACCAGATTCGTACCAGTGTGAAAGGTTTTGCTATAGCTTAATTCGGCGCGCCAGCCCGAAATAGGGTGATTTTCCTCCACTTTGGCTTGGGAGAAGGTGGTGTTCATGCCTAAAGCACCCCATTGTGTCGCCCACACCCCACCCAGTAACCAGGCCTGATAACCTTGCGCCAGCCTGGAACCTGCCGTCGCTGTTATGCTGTTGCTCATGCCATGTTGTAAAACGCCTTCCAAAAAGCCGTTGTTCACCGAGTAATATTGGCGCACGCGTCCCATGGCTAAGGAATAATGCCAGTTACCCGGTCTGACAGAATCTGGAACGGAGGCATAAGGAACGGTGAATGTCGCCATCTTACCGTTTGCCTCAATCACCGTTACCTCAAAATCTCCCTGGCTGCGCGTGTTAAACAAATCATCAATGACAAAGGGGCCTGGCGGCACCACAGTTTCATAAACCACTTTATTTAACTGCTTCACCACTACGCGTGCGTTCGATGAAGCAATACCGTGAATTTCGGGTGCATAGCCTCGCCTGCCTTGCGGCCACATACGTTCATCCGTGGTTAACTTGATACCGTTAAAGGGCAGGCTGCCAAACAGATTGCTGTCGGTGTAGCTATCACCGATAGCAATTAAGCTGTTTAATTTTTCTAACGGACGTTGCACCCAGGTTCTAACGCTATTATAGCGATAGCTACTGCCACCGGTGCTGCTGCTCAGATAGCGTAAATTACTTTGGTGGCGTAGTTGCCAGTTCGCGATATTACTACCCGCAGTAATGCCACTCCATAAATATTGGTAGCGATAATCCGCACCACTGTTTTCCGTCCAGGTATAGTTGGTGTTATGACGCAGAAACAGAGCTGTCATACCTTGATCCCATTCAGACACTGGGACGTAGCCTCTGGGTTTACGATTAAGTGCAGTCATGGGCAGCGTAATATTTAGACGCAACGCCGCGGCGTCAAACTCCCAGTTTCCAAAGGACGTCCATGATGCAAGCGGATAGCAGGTGCGGGATAAGGGCGATGTCAGGGCAGATTTTATATGTAGCGTATCAATAAGTGACTTCGACAAGCAGGGCTCAGCGCGTTTATCTGCTTCTGAGGAGATAAACGTGATCTCTTCGCTGGAAACAATTAATTTATTGTTCAAATAGACATCAACAAGATATTGCCCCGCTGGCACGTCACTACGATTGAATTGATCAATGTTTTGACCAAAGGATGAGCCTTTGAACAGCGAGGGATCAAAATAGTATTCATCAGCATGTGCAGGATGAGACAAGCAGCCCGATACGCCGAAAAAGAATAAGTACAGCCGCAATTCACTGCGCGTCAATTGTATAGCTTTCACTTATTCTTGCCCCCTGATCGTTAATCGCATCGATATTCACCGCACCCACACCTTGTAAGCGTTTATTATTTTTGTGAAACCAACATGTTTGTCTGGCGAAGGGGGCTATCATTTCAGGTGTGCAAGAGTATTTTTCGGTGGATATGCGTACAGAAACAGCGACTATCGAGGCATACCAAGGCTGAGCATTATCTATTGTTATGCCATTCCCTTTAACGGCATCATAGACATCATGAACAGTTAATCCTTTTAGAATATTTTTTGGTTCGCCAATGGCGGTTGGACGATAAAAAATCTTCACTCTATTTCTCAGCATTACCGTCATTGCATTTTTCGCTGAATCAGACGTTAGATTGCTGGGGGGGATTTGCAGCATGTTGAACCAATAAAGCGTTTCTCTATCCTGTGGCAGAGCTGTTGTTTGGTTGAACATAATGCGTGATACTTGCCCAGCCTTGGGCTGAATGCGAAACACCGGCGGTGTAATAATAAAAGGGACGTTATTGATTTGCTGTGGCTGAGCGTCAATATCACCTTCATCAAACCATGACTGAATGACATACGGAATGTTATCGTCATTTTTAAACTGAATATCAATTGAGTGAGCGGAAGATGGATAGATAATACGGCTCCCCAATAACGTAACACTCGCCGTGGCATTCGCAGACGTCAATATCACTATCAGAAATAAAGATGAAAAAAGCGTGTGTAAAGACATACCAACGTTCTCATTGCATTAACTGAGAGCCCATTTCAATGGACTCTCATACTTTAACTACTGATAGGTGACGGCATATTGCATTGATGACTCAACCGTACCGGCGGTTGCGGCACTGGTTGCATAATATTGCGCAATATAATTTGCTGAAGCTTCCGTTTCATCGGCTGCCAACGTAAGGTCGCCATCACCGGTATAGCCACCGGTTAAATTGATTACAGCGTCTTTGCTGTCGACTAATTGAACTTCCACATTGGTCGCGCTGCCGGTATTGGCAAGGTTGCCATTAGCCGTGACGTTATTTCCCACAAATACCGTAGAGACTTTTGTTGACGTCGTTGAGCTGCCGGTACAGCCGGATAGACCTACGGTGAATGAAGTCTGGCCTGCTGTATCGCCGCTTTTCGCCAGTTCTGATTTACTGACGGTTGGCATTAGAACGACAGGCGAGGCCGCATTTCCATTTACCGCAATCGAACAGGTTTCATCAGACACTTCGCCCTGAAAGTTAATTGTATTCTCCGATGCGGCAATCGCCGATGATGAAAAGAGTAAACCGCTTAGTAACCGGACTAATAGTTTATTTTGCGCATGCATTGTGTCATCCTTTTTACAAAGTTGTAGAAGTGTATCTTGATTAACGTGTCACCAGATTTTAATTTATATAAACGATACAGTGGATGCTGATATCATTAGGCAGAATCATCGGCTAGAGTTTTTTGAAAAATTTGGCGTCATCCTCCCTGCGAAAAGTGTGAAAGTTCATGAGAAGACTTCTGGCATGAATTAATTTCGCTGCCTTAATCACTGCAAAGAGTGAGTCAATCAGCCATAACTTTCCTGCCACAGTAAAAGGCTCGATGCTTTTTTAACATTCAGTTTTCTCAGCGCATTGTCTCGTTGAGAGTAATAAGTTTTCCGCTTTGCACCCTCCAGGTATTGTAAAGCATCACACTGTAGACTTAACTGAAGCGCTTTATATTCTCCAGCCGTAATGCTCGGGCTGTTTTTATAAACATTAACCGGCGTTTTTAAATTGGGCCACGGGTATTTACTTAACGCAGTAATATCAAGAATACGTATCCTGCCACTGTTTGTATTTTCAAGAAATTTTGCCAGTGGCATACATCGTGATGAACTCACTAAAACCACATTTCCCTGAGGAAGTGTAAACTCGCCGGTGCCATTCACCACATGCACTAATGAGTGCACATCCAGCTTTACAAAATGGCAATATCTGGCAGGCGCGGGCAGGCTTGGCTTAAAGGTTGCAATAAAATGTCTTAACCCCACATTAAAGTAATGGTCCTGTTCTGGGAATGTTTTGATATTCATGATTATTCTGGCGTCCCTGATATATTTCGATCTCAAGAATAAAAAGCAACGTTGAATTCAACGTCTGCTAAGTGAGCAGATGCTCCTTCCCATGGACCATGATAATAGCGCGATGTTACTACCCATTTAGATTAGTTTGCTCGCATTCACGGCATGTCCATAATTCTACATAAAAATCAGCGCATCTAAATGACAACATTTCTACCCAATCTTTAACACCATGTTTAGCTAAGTGTATATTGACTTTTTTATTTATATTAGGTTGCGAGAGTTGACATGTCGCTCTATAGTCAAAAAAGAGGCGGCTGTTCGCATAATATTATATTTACTAACAGGACTTTATTCAGGCATGACGCCATAGAAGTTCTTCTGCAGCGAGTAACCATGGAAAATAAAATTAGAGTTTTTGAGGCACTTAATAAGTTATATTTAGACAATGCAGCAAACCCTTTGCTTAATGCAGCAATTCACAAACATAGCGAAATGATAACGGAAGAGTTCAAACGCAAAAGCCATTTCTATAAATTTATCTTTAAGAATAACCGCTTTCTGGTTGCGACGGTAACGGCTTCACAGTTTTACATTAACGAAGAAGCTTGCTTCTCCGATGTAAAGGCCGAATGTCTGAAGTTTGGTCTTGTCAGCGCCAATACCATTTCAAGTCTCCTTACTTTGATGAGTGTTAGTGGCAGAATTAAAATGAAAGTGAGCAAGAAGGATAAAAGAAAAATGCGTTATTTTTTGACTGAAAAAGGCGCAAATGATTCAATAAGTCTAATTAACACAATGACAAGTGCTCTTGATATCCTGAGCGGAAAGAAGCGCTCTCATCACATTTCACTTGATAATATTGCGCAATATTTTTCACGGTATTCGGAAATCTATAAAGCAGGCTTTTTTATTATAAATTTAGTTCCTGATGCTCATCTTTTTATCGACAAGGATTCAGGGCATATGGTCATGCTGAATTTATTCAATATTGGCAATAAGCCTAAAAGAGAAGATTGCAAGGAGGGCGCGCTAACGCGCATCTCACGGGAGTGCAGCGTCTCACGTTCTCATCTGAGAAATATTTTCATCGAAGCAGAAAAGAATAATATGATAAATTATGATCCGAAAAGCGGTGAGGTTGAAATACTCGATAGGTTTAAAAAGATGTTTTACACTTATATGTCTTATTATTTTGCTTTTGTCCAATATGGTCTGCAAAGTGAGTGAAATTTGCGAATTTGGCGTAAGTATTTATTTTTTCCAAAGATAGGACACTAAGCCAGAAACCGATGATTACGTTAATCAGGGCTGCAACACAGCCCTGATTGTTATCGCCTTACAACTTATCTTATGTTGTACTTGGTCTAAGCGTTTTTATCTTTCCCTTGCAGTGCAGAATGATACTTTTCAAAATACTGCTCCATCATCTTTCTTAATGACTTACCGATTGCGGCGTACTCATATTCATTCAAATTAGCCAGAGATATACGTCCTGCAGGTTTAAGGCTACCAAATCCGGTACCTGGAAGCATGACGATGCCGGTCTCTTCTGCAATGTGGAAAAGCAAGTCGGTTGGGTTGAGGGTTTTATTTACCCAATCGGCAAAGTCATCGCCGTAAACCTGACGAGATATTGCCTCTAAATCCAACAGCGTGTAGTAATCTACAGCCTCTTCGGTATCAATATGCGTTATTCCCAGCTCACGGTAGAGCACGGCCTGACGGCGGCGGATCACTTCCGATACAGCGGCTTTATAACCGTCCTCCCCATCCATCAGAGCGAATAGACTGAACAATACCATCTGCACTTGTTGCGGAGTCGATAAGCCGGCAGTGTGATTGAGGGCTACGCTTCGGCTATCCGCCACAACCCGGTCAAGAAATCGTAAAGCGGGAACGTCTGGCGTAAGGGAACCATAGCGCTGCTGCAGACGATGATGTTCTGCATCGCTAATATTTCTCAGTTTGTCATCCAGAATATTGTTCTGGTGGGTGGCGATCACCCCCAAACGCCAACCCGTTGCACCGAAATATTTTGAGAATGAATAGACTAAAATGGTGTTCTGCGGGCAGGTAGCAAACAATGATTTAAAGTTATTCGCAAAGGTACCGTACACATCATCCGTGAGAATGATTAAATCGGGACGCTGCTCAACAATTCTCGCCATTTTATCCAGGGTGCGTTGATCCATTTTCACTGAGGCAGGATTGCTTGGATTGACGCAGAAGAAGATTTTAATAGCCGGGTCGAGCAGTTTCTCTAACTCTTCATCGGGATATTGCCAGTTATCTTCCGGCGACGCATTAATCATCACGCTTTCAAGCCGGTAATCCTCCAAATGCGGTATTTCAATATAAGGGGTAAAAATGGGCGCGCCCATTGCGACTTTATCACCTGCGGTAACCAAACCATTTGTGCGAAGAGTATTAAAAAGGTAGGTCATCGCGGCCGTACCTCCTTCCACCGCAAACAGTTCAACGTCCTCAGCCGAAATCAGGCCGCCAACCATTTCTTTGACGATATACTCGCGGGTGATTTTTTCACTAAGCGACAACATACGTGGTGGAACCGGATAATTGCAGCCCAGAATACCTTCCACCATCTCATGTAAAAAATCGGAAGCGGAAAGCCCCAGCTGATCACGGACATAGCTTACGGCCCTCGACAAAAATGCAACGCCTGGTTGCTCATGGCCGCGAGAAAGAAATGCGTCGAAACGTGCCTCAATACCTTCAATGCGCGGTATACCTCCAATGCCATGCGGCAAATAAGAGAAGGATCGCTCCGCCTCTTCTGTGGCAAATAATCCAAGACGCCAGAAAGCACGGCGGGGCAAGGTCGCGATGAAGTTAGGATTGCCTCTACCTGCATTAAGCATCATGCGGTCGGGTTTACCGGAGGCGAGTTGTATCAGGGCGTCTTTGAGTTCGAAGGGACTGAGTGAAGCATATTTTTCGTAAGGGTTAGACATGGTAAATCTCTCCAGATCAGGAAGCATTTCATTGTCATACCAGCGCGACGATAAGCGGGCCAAGCAGGGTGAGAAACACATTTGCCAACCCGTATGTCACGGCAAAGGGGGCGGTAGGAATGGCATTGCCCGCCTTATCGAGAATTTCACCAAAAGCGGGATTCGCACTTCGCGTGCCAGACAAAGCCCCGGCAAAAATCGCCGTATTGTCATAGCGCAACAAATAGCGACCAATAAATAACGTGATCATTAGGGGGAGGACAGTCACGACAATGCCGATCAGGAAAATAGAGATGCCGTTATTTCGCACGGTCTCGACGGCTTGCAGGCCCGACTGTAAGCCCACCACCGCAACAAACCCCGCCAGCCCTAAATCACGCAGCAAACCCGATGCGGGCAAAGGCATATTTCCCATTAGTGGTTTTCGTGCCTGATACCAGCCAAACAGCAGGCCGGACAGTAGCGCTCCGCCGCCGCTGCCCAGCGTTAAAGGTACTGAACCAACACGCAACACCAGCAATCCCAGCAACAGGCCAAAGGTCAGGCCAAAACCGTGAAACATCAGATCTGTTTTTGGACTTTTCAGCAACACCGGACCGGCTAGCGTCACCGCACGCTGAATGTCCTGTTCGCTACCGTACAGCGTTACTACGTCATTACGCTCAATGACAGCATCATCTTTGAAGGGCAACACCACATCACCCCGTTTAAGTGCGGTGACATAAATACCGTGCCGGACGTCGCCCGAAATCTGTTTGCGCAGTTCATCCACCCTTTTTCCCATCAGCGCGGGGTTGGTTAGTAAGACTTCGGAGGTTTTCATCGTCATCTCCGGCCCATCCTCCGCATCCAGCTCTGTGCCTAGCGAGGGAGCAAGTGCAACGATCCCTTTGCGTCGACCCACCAATAACAGGATATCGTTCTCGTTGAGCACCATGTCAGGCGTGACAGCAATGACTTTATCGTCACGTTTAATGCGTTCGAGCGTGACAGGAAAATTTGATTGGGCCAACGCTTCAACCTCCGCCACGCTCTTGCCTGCGGCCGGTCCCACCCGGAATACCCTTCCCACCAGCTCGGGGAGTGCAGGGACCTGACCAGGCGCCAGAATGGTTGCGCCGTGCATCATTTCCTGTTCGGCTTTTATCGCGTCCTCGCGAATGGATCGGCCCATTATTTTCGGCAGAATGTTAACGCAGATGATGATGGCACCCAGCGAGCCGAAGATGTAGGTGACCGCGTATCCCACCGCCACATTGCCTTGCATCTGCTGAAGTTGTGCGGGATCTAAATTCAGTTTAGCAATGGCGGCACTGGCCGTACCGATGATGGCTGATTGTGTCAGCGCACCTGCCGCAATGCCTGCCGCAATGCCTTTGTCCAGCGCGAAGAGTTTGGCCATCACGACCAGGGTGGCTAAGGATGATATGACCAGAACTAACGCCAGAGCAATTTCACGCAATGTTCGTCGACCTAATGAGGAGAAGAACTTTGGTCCACTTTCAAAGCCCACAGCGTAAATAAACACGGCAAAAAGAACGTTTTTAATTCCACTGTCAATGGTAATTCCTACCTGGCTTATCAGCACGGCGATAAGCAAAGCGCCTGCAACGCCGCCAAGTTGAAATGCACCTAGTTTGAATTTTCCAATCCATGTGCCTATCGCGAGAGAAAGGAAAAGCGCCAGTTCCGGTGACAGACGAAAAACTTCTTGAATCAAATTCATAGAAGAATACCCTGCAGTTCGGTTCTTGAAATTCGGGCATATTTATCCGCCCGCTGAATGGTTTATCAGTGGTAAAGAAACGTCAATATGTAACACCTTACTTAGGTTAGCTTTAGATTTCACTTTGGCAAATTTGATAACTAAAATACTTCCTAAAAAAGAATTAACGTGCGATAAGTCGTTTAACTATCAGTAAAAATCTGAGAGAAATAATTTTCTCACGCTCCGTTTTTTTTCACGTTTTATTACCTTATACTGACTTTTTATTGTCATATGATTTATCCGGTTAAATATCCGTGTTGCAAATATCTCTGCTACCGACTACCGTGAAAAACAAGGTGATCCAGGTATTTTCAAATGCATAACATTGGAAAAAACCTGAAGTGTTCCATATTATAAATATCTCTATACGAGAATGATGTGGCAACTCGTCAAGAGGAAGTTTCATCAACTTACTCACAACACAGTGAAATATGAGGTAGTTATGTCCATGGAATCGTTAAACGATATCTCAAAAGATTTATCCGCCTTTGTTGGAACGCATTTTGTCTACACCTACGATAATGGATGGAAATATGAGTGGTATGCGCGCAACGACACAACGTGTGATTATCGTATCCACCAGGGATTGGTAGGTGGCCGATGGGTAACCCAGCAAAAGATGAATGCCGTACAGTTCGCCCCAGGTATTTATAAAGTAGACTGGCACGAACCGACAGGAACCTGTGTAAGCCTATTATTTGATCTCGAAAGAAAACTTATTCATGGTACTATTTTCTTCCCTCAATGGATTGCCGGTGAAGGACAGCACCCTGAAAAAACGATTTGTTATCAAAACGAATTTATTGAAGATATGCATCGTTTTCGCGATGAAGGTCCGGCTTACCCTTATGTGATTATTCCGGAATTTGCTAAAGTCACCTATATGAAAAATGAAGGGCCTGATAATGATGCTGTTATTAATATGCCTCCAGGTCAACTTCCGAGTGATTTCTTCGAAGGGAAATAAGCGGTGCTTGCTTTATAAAGGTGTTTGTGCCGAAGGTATTAAATGAACGGACAGCCTCTGGCATTAAGCAGTAATGCCAGAGACTGTCCGGTTGAGAATGCGTTAACGGCTTATACCACTTATCGTTAGTCTCACGAAAACGATATCTAGCGGATTTTCAGGCGGTTAAACACCGGAATCGCTCAATGTTGCGCGAACATGAGGCAGACACTCAGGATAATTTTGTTGTATAAACTCAATCATTTTTTCCCGGACGAGGCAGCGCAAATCCCAGGCCGTGGGGGAGTTTTGTGCCGTCATCAGTAATCTTATCGTCATGGTTTTATCATTGGTATCGGTAACCTGAAGCACCTGTGTCTGTTGATCCCAAAGTTTTGTTTCACTGAGTACTTTTTCAAAATGTTTGCGCAGGGGATCTAACGGCATAGAATAATCCACATAAAGAAAAACAGATCCTAATATTTGTGCATTATTACGCGTCCAGTTCTGGAAGGCATTTTCTGTAAAGTAGGTAATAGGCAATACCAGGCGGCGCAGATCCCAGATACGCACCACAACATAAGTCAGATTGATCTCCTCAATCCAACCCCATTCATTTTCAACCACCACCGCGTCGTCAATTTTTATCGGTTGCGTAAACGCTATCTGAATTCCGGCAAATAAATTGACCAGCGACTTCTGAAGAGCAAAGCCAATGATTATCCCGGCAACGCCGGCGCCCGCAAGGATAGTCGTGCCGAATTTACGCACCCCCGGAAAACTAAGTAGGATCAGAGTAAGACAGAATGATACCAGTAATACGATAGCGACTTTTTTAACATAGATTATTTGAGTGCGAATTTTTCGCGCGCGGAGATTGTTTGAAAGGTTAATGTCATAGCGTATAAAGAGCATATCCTGCGCGACATTAGTCAACCGGATTAAAATGGAGCAAAATGATAATATAATAAAAATGTTGGTCGTGGTCGTAATAAAGGCAAGGGAGTCTGGGTGAATGTTAATATAATTAACCCCGACATTGATTAACAGCAAGGGAATGAAGAGAAACAGCGATCCGCTCAGATGTTTTTCGAGTGATTTGAATAGCTTTCTGTCACGGCTCTGCCAGTAGCGGATAAACCTGAGAAGTATAAACCGCGCCAGAAAACCCAGAGCGAGCGAGAGCGTGACGAGCAATACAGCAGGCACCCATACTGGAGCACCAGATAACTCACCAAATATTAGTGGCATTCTTTTCCCTTATATTCAGCCAACAACCTTTAGCTGTCAGGTAATTCATAAAAATTCAGTAACCGTTGTCTTTCCGGTTATCTGCGAATGACATGTTTAACGCACGTTAGTTTAGGAAGAATTTAAACATCCGACTTCCCCGACAGGTAAAAAAACCGCGCACAATGACGGTTTTCTAAGGGGGATGCTATCGCAACTCACTGAAATATATGATGACGGCTTCTTTTATTCTCGGGCTAGTAGGACCACTCTTAAAGTGGCCGCAAGCACAACGCGAGGTCATTTACATAAAACCCTGACCCAACGCTTTCTACCGCAAACAGTTTTACTCCTGCACACGCTCAAATGTCGCAATTACCCGGTCAATATGCTTCTTCATCGCGGCTCTGGCTGCTTTAGCATCCCGTTTTTCTAGCGCCGAGAGAATCTCCATATGCTCCGTTTCTGAGACGAGCGGCATATCGCTCGGCGTGTAGTGCGCCTGCAACATGCGGAACATACTGCCATAGCGATGACCGAGCAGATGGCCGATGATAAAGCCGTAGGCGGGATTGCCACTCGCCTGGGCGATGCGAATGTGGAATAAACGGTCGCCGGGATGGGTGCGCGACTGCGCACGGTTATCTTCACAGTTTTGCAGATACGCTGCGCGGATGAGGGCCAGCTCCTGATCGCTGGCATGCACGGCGGCAAGCGCAGCGGCCTCTGGCTCAATCAGGCGGCGCGCCTGCAGCAGCGAGAAAGGTGGCAGTTCGGTGGAGAAATCAAGCTTTATCCCCAGTTCATCGTCGGGTTCCTTCCACTGATCGCGCCCGGCTTGCATCATCACCGGTTCCTGCGTAGTGGAACGTGCTTTCACAATCACGCCATTTCCCACTTTCACATCTACCAAGCCAATCACTTCCAGAGCGATTAGCGCTTCACGCACCGATGCGCGACTAACTTGTAGCTGCTCTGCCAGCTCGCGCTCCGCTGGCAGACGGCTGCCGGGAGGAAATTCATTGTTATCGATAAGTTTGATCAGCTGGTCAGCTATTTGTCTGTAAAGCCTGGGGTTTTCCATCTTTTTTATCGGCATCGCACTGCTACCTGTCTACATAAATTAAGTGATCGGATGCACAAATAATCATCAGCACACTTGTCAATGTTACGCAATTGTCAATAAAACGTAATGCGTCAGCGAAAAAGTTGCCAGCGTTATTTTGCTAACCCGGAAGGGCAAAACTCACTTTTAATGGCCTGACCATTAGATCTTTGGACCAGAGGAAATGCAATGAATTTATCCGGAAAACGCGTGTTAATCACCGCCGCCGGGCAAGGCATCGGCCTGGCCAGCGCGCGTTATTTTGTGCAGCAGGGCGCAAAGGTTATTGCCAGCGATATCAACCTTGCCGCGCTGCAGGATCTGCAAGGTATCCGCGCTTATCAGCTGGATGTGACCGATCGCCAGGCAATTCGCGCAGCGGCGCAGGAGCTCGGCACGCTCGATGTGCTGTTCAACTGTGCAGGTGTTGTACACAGCGGCAGCCTGCTGGCGTGCAGCGAAAAGGAGTGGCAGTTCGCGCTCGACCTCAACGTCACGGCGATGTTTCACATGATTCAGGCCTTTCTGCCGGGGATGCTGCAACAGCAGCAGGGCTCGATCATTAACATGTCATCGGTGGCATCCAGCGTAAAAGGCGTAGTCAATCGCTTTGCCTACAGCGCGACCAAAGCGGCAGTGATTGGCCTGACACGCTCGGTAGCGGCGGATTACATCGGTGAAGGGATTCGCTGCAACGCCATCTGCCCCGGCACCGTCGATTCGCCGTCGCTGCGCCAGCGCATCGCCGCGCAGGCACAGGCGGAAGGCCGCACGGAAGCGGAAGTGTATGACGCCTTTGTCGCGCGTCAGCCGATTGGCCGTATCGGCACCACAGAGGAGATCGCTTATCTGGCGGCCTATCTGGCCTCCGATGCCAGCGCTTATATCACCGGCACCGCACAGATTATTGATGGCGGCTGGAGCAACTAACAGGAGTGCAGTCATGAAATTATTACGAGTGGGCGAGCCGGGAAAAGAGCGTCCGGCAATGCTGGACCAACAGGGTGAACTGCGCGATTTGTCGCACTTTGTCGATGACATCGCTGGTGATGCGCTGCTACCTGCCGAACTGGAAAGGCTGCGTCAGCTGCCGCTCAGTGAACTGCCTAAAATCAGCGGCCAACCGCGCATTGGTGCCTGCGTCGGGCGTATTGGCAAATTTATCTGTATTGGCCTGAACTATGCCGATCACGCCGCCGAAACCGGTGCTGACATCCCGCAAGAACCGGTGGTGTTTAGCAAATGGACCAGCGCCGTGGTGGGGCCAAACGATACGGTGCGCATTCCTCGCGGTTCGGTGAAAACCGACTGGGAAGTCGAGCTGGGCGTAGTAATCGGTAAAGGCGGTAGCTATATCGCCGAAGCGGATGCGCTGTTGCATGTCGCAGGCTACTGCGTGGTCAACGACGTTTCTGAACGTGAATATCAGATTGAACGCGGCGGCACATGGGACAAAGGCAAAGGCTGCGACACCTTTGGTCCGATCGGTCCGTGGCTGGTGACTGCCGATGAAATCGCCGATCCGCAGCAGCTTAATCTGTGGCTGGAGGTGGATGGCAGGCGCTATCAGAACGGCAACACCCGCACCATGATCTTCACGGTTGCGCAGATCGTTAGCTATCTCAGTCGGTTTATGAGTTTGCAGCCGGGCGACATCATCTCAACCGGCACACCGCCGGGCGTGGGGATGGGACAAAAACCACCGGTTTATCTGCGTCCGGGGCAGGTCATCCGGTTAGGCATCGCCGGGCTTGGCGAGCAGCGTCAACTCACCGAGGGCAGCGAACAATGACCAGACTTACCGCATTGCGCGTCGAAGACATCCGCTTTCCTACCTCCGAACAGCTCGACGGTTCGGATGCGATGAATCCGGACCCGGATTATTCTGCCGCTTACGTCATCATCGAGACGGATAACGCGGCGATCAGCGGACATGGTCTGACTTTTACCATTGGACGCGGTAATGAAATTTGCTGTGCGGCGATACGCGCGCTAGAGCACCTGATTGTTGGTCGCCAGCTGGAGTCTGTCACCGCCGATATGGGGCAGTTCTGGCGCGACATCACCGGTGATAGCCAGCTGCGCTGGATCGGCCCGGATAAAGGCGCGATTCATCTGGCGACCGGCGCAGTAGTCAACGCAGTATGGGATCTGTGGGCCAAATCGGAAGAGAAGCCGCTGTGGCGGCTGGTGGCTGATATGTCACCGCAGGAGTTGGTGCGCTGCATCGATTTCCGCTACCTCACTGACTGCATCACGCCGGACGAAGCGCTGGCATTGTTGACGGCGCAGCAGGCTGGCAAAGCGCAGCGCATCCGTGAGCTGGAGCAGCACGGTTATCCCTGTTACACCACCTCGGCAGGCTGGCTCGGTTACGACGACGATAAACTGCGCCGCCTGTGTCAGCAGGCGGTCGATGCCGGGTTCTCACACATCAAGCTGAAAGTTGGACGTGACCTCGCAGATGATATCCGCCGCGTGCGCATCGCGCGTGAAGTGCTGGGACCGGATCGCCAGTTAATGATCGATGCCAACCAAGTGTGGGAAGTGAATGACGCGATTGAATGGGTGCAGCAGCTGGCCTTCGCGCGACCGTGGTTTATCGAGGAACCCACCAGCCCGGATGATATCGAAGGGCATCGCAAAATCCGGCAGGGCGTCGCGCCGGTGAAGGTGGCAACCGGTGAAATGTGCCAGAACCGCATCATCTTCAAGCAGCTGATTATGCGTGAAGCAATTGATGTGGTGCAGATCGATGCCTGTCGCCTCGGCGGCGTTAATGAAGTACTGGCGGTAATGTTAATGGCAGCGAAATACCAGTTGCCGGTGTGCCCGCATGCTGGCGGCGTTGGACTGTGCGAATACGTCCAGCACCTGTCGATGATCGACTTCGTTTGCATAGCCGGCAGCCATCAAGGCCGGGTCATCGAGTATGTCGATCATCTGCACGAGCATTTCTTACATCCTTGCGAAGTGCGCGGCGCTGCCTATATGCCGCCTACTGCGCCCGGCTTCTCGATCGAGATGTATCCCGCCTCGCGCGAGAAATACCGCTATCGCGCGCAGGGAGGCTGAGGTGCGAATCGACGCTCATCAGCATTTCTGGCGCTATGACGCGGTGGACTATCCGTGGATCGCGGAATCCATGACACGCCTGCAACAGGATTATTTACCCGATGATCTCGCGCCGCTGCTGGCACAACGGCAGCTGCAGGGCTCAATTGCCGTTCAGGCGCGGCAGTGCGTGGCGGAGACGCAGCAGCTGTTGCAGTGGGCGCAGCAGCACGCGGCAACGCAGGTGGTTGGCTGGATTGACGTCAGCGCCGCGGACCTGACGGCGCAGCTGGAAGTATTGCAGCATCCGCTGCTGCGGGGTTTCCGTCATCAGGTGCAGGATGAGCGCGATCCCGCCGCATGGCTACGACAACCGCGCGTGGCGAGCGGCATCCGTCTGCTGCAGCAGCGTGATTACGTGTGGGAAATGCTGCTGACCTGGCGGCATCTGGCGGACGCTACCCGGTTTGCCGCACAGCACGACCGTCACTGGCTGGTGCTCGATCACCTCGGCAAACCGGATATTGCGCGCGGCGCGCAGGCGTGGGGCGAACAAGTGGCGGAACTGGCCGCAATGCCGCACGTGGTCTGCAAATTATCGGGGCTGGTGACTGAGGCGCCGCAAGGCCAATGGCACAGCGCGCAGCTGCGGCCCTTTATCGATGAGGCGCTGGCGCGTTTCGGTCCGCAGCGCCTGATGTTTGGCTCAGACTGGCCCGTCTGCCTGCTGGCAGCGGAGTACCACGCGGTGGCGCAGCTGATTGAAGACGCAATCGCTGAGCTTGCAACCGACGAACAGGCCGCCATTTGGGGCAACACGGCGGCGCAGGTATATAGCCTGACAGGAGAGAAGCATGAATCTGTTTTTGCAGGATAAAGTGATTATTGTCACCGGCGGCGGATCGGGCATTGGTGCCGCCATCTCACGACTGCTGGCGGAAGAGGGCGCCATTCCGGTGATCGTCAGCAACGCACAGCCCGATGAGATGTGGCTGGCCGGCTTGCGCGCGCTGCAACCGCAAACCGAAGTGCTACTTGCCGATCTGTGCGATGAGCAGAACTGCCAGCGTGCGGTTGAGGCCGTGCAGCAGCAGTTTGGGCGCATCGATGGGCTGGTGAACAACGCGGGTGTCAACGATGGCGTCGGGCTGGAAGCGGGGCGCAGCGCCTTTGTCACCTCGCTGGAAAAGAATCTCATCCACTATTACCAGATGACGCATTTCTGCCAGCGCGCGCTGGAAAACAGCGGCGGTGCGATCGTCAATATTGCTTCGAAAACGGCACTGAGCGGACAGGGCGGCACCAGCGGCTACTGCGCGGCCAAAAGCGCGATTCTGGCACTGACGCGGGAGTGGGCAGTGTCACTGCGCAGCAGCGGTGTGCGGGTCAACGCCGTGGTGCCCGCCGAAGTGATGACGCCGCTGTATGAACGCTGGATCGGCACCTTTGCCGATCCGCAGGGCGAACTGGCGAAAATCACCCAGCGAATTCCACTCGGCCAGCGCATGACCACGCCAGAGGAGATCGCTAACACCGTCGTGTTTTTGCTGTCGTCGCGCGCTTCACACACTACCGGCGAGTGGCTGAGCGTTGATGGCGGCTATCTGCATCTCGATCGGGCGCTGTTATGAGCGGCGCAACCGAACGCTACGCTCTGGCGCTGGATCTGGTGGACGAGGCGGACAAAATTGCCGAATACCAGCGCCTGCATCAACGCATCTGGCCAGAAGTGGCGCAGCATCTGCGCCAGCACGGCGTCATCAATATGGAGATTTACCGCCTTGGTACCCGACTTTTTATGGTGATGGAGGTGAACGAACGGTTTAACGCGCAGGATGTTGCTCAGGCCGCTGAGCAAAATCCGCATATTCAGCGCTGGGAAGCGCTGATGTGGCAGTTTCAACAGCCAACGCCCTGGACGCCAGAAGGGGAAAAATGGGTGGCGATGGCGCGAATATTCTCTTTGCAGGACCAATAACAACACTTACCGACTGTACCCTACGAGGATATAACCATGTCTACACAACGCGTCGAGACGCCAGAAAACATTGGCGTCGGGGGAACTATTAGCCTGCGCTGGGCGTTCATGCTGATTACTACCCTGTTTTTTATGTGGGGCGTGTCATACGGCCTGCTGGATGTTCTCAATAAGCACTTTCAGGAAACGTTAAGCGTTACCAAAGCCCAATCAGGATTATTACAGGCGGCCTATTTTGGTGCCTATTTTATTATCGCGCTGCCTGCAGGTTATTTTATGCGTCGTCACGGCTATAAGGCTGGCATCCTGGCGGGATTATCGCTGTACGCCCTTGGCGCGCTGCTGTTTGTGCCGGCGGCGATGGTCAATAATTTCTCGGTATTTCTGTTTGCGCTGTTCGTGCTTGCCTGCGGGCTTGGCTGCCTGGAAACCGCGGCTAATCCGTACGCTACGGTACTGGGCGATGCCAACGGCGCCGAGCGTCGTCTCAATCTGGCGCAATCTTTTAATGGTCTTGGGCAGTTTGTCGGGCCCATGATTGGCGGCTCGCTGTTCTTTACCCACGCCAGCCAGGAAGCCGCGCAGGACAGTGTCAAAATGACCTATGTGGTGATTGCGTGTGTGGTTATCGCTATCGCGCTGTTATTTAAGCGTACCGCCTTGCCGGATATTCGTGAGGCCGCCAGCGAGCATGTGCAGCAGCCCGGTGCCACGCTATGGCAGCAAAAACATTTTGTCGGCGGGGTGATTGCGCAATTCTTTTATGTTGCCGCTCAGGTTGGGGTAGGTGCCTTCTTTATTAACTACGCCACCGAGCACTGGCATGGCGTGACCAATCAAAGCGCGGCTTATATGCTTTCGGTTGCGATGATCTGCTTTATGCTGGGACGTTTCTTTTCCACCTGGCTAATGGGCAGAGTTAAACCAGCGGCGATGCTGGCGGCCTACGCGCTGATCAACATCGTCCTGAGCGCCATTGTGATGTTAGGCGCAGGCGATGTCTCCGTTATCGCGCTGATCGCCATCTTCTTCTTTATGTCCACCATGTTCCCCACCATCTTTGCCATGGGCGTGAAAAATCTCGGGCAATCCACTAAACAGGCCAGCTCGTTTATGATCATGGCGATTGTGGGTGGTGCAATTATGCCTTACTTCATGGGGCTGATTTCTGACCATGTCAGCACGGCCGTGGCTTACAGTTTACCGCTGCTGTGTTTTGTCGTGGTGTTGGTTTATGCGCTGAGGCAGCGGAGACATTCATAATGACGTCTTAACGTTAGCTTGTGAGGGTTGATAAGAGCAGGGTAAGGGCGATGCTGCGGGATCGCCCTTGCATGCAGCCAGGCAGGAGTAAAGCAGGCGTGTTTGGCTTAGAGCGGGTAGCAAAATGAAATTAGCAGTAACAGTTTGTTAATTGTTATGTTATAACATTAACTTTGACATATAAGGTTAATGTTATGAAAATTAAGAAGTCATTAGTCTTCCTGGGATTAGTATTCAGTTCACACGCCTTTTCACATGCCCATCATTCACACGGTGCGCCACTCACCGCGACAGAGGTGAGTGCGGCAAAAGGTATTTTTAATGATGGCGATATCAAAGACCGACCGCTCTCTGACTGGGATGGCGTATGGCAGTCTATCTATCCATATGCCAAAGATGGCAGTTTGGATCCGGTTTTCCGCAAGAAGGCGGAAGCCGATCAACGAAAGTCATTTGAGGATATTAAGCATTACTATTTGAAGGGCTATGCCAGCAATATTACAGATATTGGCATTGAAAACGGGATGATGGAATTTACCGCCAATGGAGAAGTTAACGCCTGTAAATATGCTTATAAAGGATACAAGGTCCTCAATTACGTTTCAGGAAAAAGAGGCGTTCGCTATCTTTTCGAATGTACCGATAACAAAAGCGCAGCCCCTAAATTTGTGCAATTTAGCGATCATATTATTAGTCCGAGAAAATCATCGCACTTTCATATTTTCACCGGCAACGAATCACAGGATGCGCTCTATAAAGAGCTGGAGAATTGGCCAACATTTTTCCCTTATCAGCTGACCAAACAGGAAATTGTTGATGACCTAATGCATCACTGATCCCTCACGGATAAAGGATGCTTTCGTCGCTGGCAGGCTATGAGCCGGACTCTGACGTCCGCTTCTTAACGCGAGACATCAAGAAAAGGGTGAATAGAGGCTACCTTCCATTAAAAACAGCCTGTTCGCCCACAGGCTGTTTTGCATCTCATCATTGGGATAGCCATGCAACGTTGCTCACAGACATCCTGTATGCAGCTTTGTGTCAGCGGCCTGGTGGTTTATTAAGGTATTTCATCTGAAAACCGTGCGCTAATCGCATCGCGTTCATACCCCTGCGGTTGCGTCAAAATCTGGTATAAATCTGGCCGACGACCGTGGATCCAGCGGCGTCCAGTACTCATTGCCAGCAGGGTCAAATCCAGCTCAGCGCTGACCATGGCATCTTCAGCGGCCCAGGTTTCCTCAACCACTCTTCCATAGGGATCCAGAATCATCGCATTGCCGGTGCGTACTTCGTCGTCATCTGCGCCTACACCGTTACTGAAAAGAAGAAATAATCCGTTGTCATGCGCGCGTGCGGGCAGCCATCGCATTAACCATTCCCGGCCGCTATGGCCTCTGAATGCCACAGTGATTTCATCTTTACGCGTTTCCCGTTCCGCCCACAAATCGAGAGGAATTGGCTTCATCGCATGCGGGCTACGGGAATCAGTACCGCCGGTTTGATGGGGGGCGAGCAGGATATCCGCACCCATCAATGCCGTTGCACGCACGTTTTCCACCAGATTATTGTCCCAGCAAATTAAGATGCCTACTTTTACCCCCCATGGTGTTTCAAATACCGTAAACCCGTCGCCGCTGCTGATTGCGGGATGTTCGAAAGCGTGAAGTTTACGGTGCGTGTGCAATGATCCATCTGGCATACAGGCAACGTAAGCATTATAGAGTTGGCCATCCTCGGCTTGCTCAATAAGCCCCGCGCCAATAAGCATTTGATGCTTAATCGCCAGAGAACGAATTAACATCAGGGAAGGGCTGGTTTCAACCGGCTCAGCCAGAGCAGCCACCTCAGCAGCGGTGAGTTTGGGCACATGCCAGTAGCCGGTGATACACATTTCTGGAAAGGTGAGAATCTTCACCTCTTGAAGCGCCGCCTTCTCAATAAATTTCTCCATTATCAGCAGATTATAGTGTTTGTTATTGGCTTGATGCTGAAACTGTACGGTTGCAGCCTTTAAGGTGGTTAATGTGGGCATGATGCTTCTCCTCGGAATCGGAACTGAATTACACAGGAGCGACCGATAACTGTATAATCAATTTATTTCCCTTTTCGATAACATCCTGGAATGTAAATATGAACACCCGGTTGCTAAACGCCTTTGTGATGCTGGCTGAAAAAGGAAATTATGCGGAGGCGGCCCGCGCGCTCTATATTTCGCAGCCGGCGCTGACCAAGCAGATTCATCTCCTTGAATCTATAGTGAACATGCCTTTATTCTCACGTGGCCGCCACGGAGCAATACTGACGGTTGCAGGAAGACGCCTACTGCCACAGGCAGAAAAGGTTGTTCGGCAAACCCAGTTATTCATGCATCATGCTGGGCAGGTTTCAAAAGGGATTGAAGGGAATATCGCAGTGGGGTTCGGTCTTTCGAGCTTTTACCTTGCTCCGCGCTGTATTGCTGAATATCGCCGTGAGTATCCGGGTATTGAGGTTTCATTAACGGATCAAGCATCCTTCCTGCAATACGATATGCTGCTGAATGACGAGCTTCAGTTAGGATTTGTCAGGGTTCCTCCACCCGTAGCGCTTGATTACCTGCCATTATTTACCGATCGATTAGTTCTGGTTGCGCCGGCAACATCTTCATTTAGCGTTGCCGATTGGTTAAAAAAAGTCCCGCTGTTGCGACTTCACACCACGCGCGGGCGGGGTTTAAATGCGCAGATTGATCGCTATCTGCATGACAATGCCCTTTTTACTTCCTCTATTCAGGAGACTGACGATATACAAACCATTGTCGCGCTGGTGATTGCGGGAACGGGCGTTGCGCTTTTGCCTTATAGTGTGGTTCATATAGCGCCGCCAGAACTGGTAATTATTCCGTTAACGGGGGAATCGCTGAGCTGGCAGGTTGGTATCGCCTGGAATGCAAATCATGATGATGTAATACGCGACAATTTTATTGCCAGCATAAGAAAGGCGATGACGATTAATAAAGAAGAGTAAGCCATAGCGTTTCATTTAATCATATTGACAAAGACTCAATGCATATGGTTGTATCATACAACTAATGGTTGAGGATTAATATTTATGCGCTCTGAATCGCTGATGGTTGAAAATATTCGTGTCGCTTCGCGTCAAATGGTGCGGGAGTTGGGGTTCATGAACCACACTCTCGCAGCGACTCAATACTCTCCTTCCGTTGTTCACACTTTGCTGGAAATTGAAGCCCGGGGATTAATGACTGCGGCTCAACTGGTTCAGATTCTGGGACTTGAGAAGTCCAGTGTTAGCCGCATGTTGTCCAAACTGGTCAATATTGGTGAACTGGAAGAACAGCCTTCAACTGAGGATGCCAGAATTAAGCAGCTTGGTTTAACCGCGAAAGGCGAAGAAACCGTGCGAAAAATCAATGAGTTCAGTAATGAACGCGTTATGGGCGCGTTAAAGAAATTGGATCCCATACGGCAACAGGCCGTTTCACAAGGTCTCAGCGCTTATGCCGCTGCGCTTAAAGCCTGTCGTGAAAACAGTGTGGTAGATTCTTCGACCAGTTGCGAAATCGTTAAGGGGTATCGGGCCGGAATGATTGGCCGTATCACTGAAATGCATGGCAGTTATTATGCAAGAGAACATCAGTTTGGCTATGTTTTTGAAAGCAAGGTTGCAGCAGGCCTGGCGGAATTTTCAGGACGTCTGGAAAGGCCATGTAATGAGATCTGGTTGGCCATACAAAACGATCGCATTGTTGGATCGGTAGCAATCGATGGGCAAGATCTTGGAAACAATGAGGCGCACTTGCGATGGTTCATCCTTGACGATGGTTGTCGTGGTAATGGCGTGGGCAAAAAACTCATTTCCGCCGCTATGAAGTTTTGCGATGAAAAGGAATTTTCAGCCATTCAGCTCTGGACGTTCAATAAATTGACAGCGGCACGGCGTCTTTATGAGTCATTTGATTTTGAATTAACCAAAGAGTGGCAGGGTGACCAATGGGGAAGCCGTGTTACAGAGCAGCAGTTCACTCGGTTGGCGCGATAATGAATGGATAACCGCACGACGTGCGGTTCGTTCTATTTTTTAATATGCATGGTAATGAAGTAAAAGAAAAAAGCGTAAAGTCTTATCGCAGTGTGCCGATATAGATAGCGTTTTTTTACTATATGGATATTACATGCGTAAAGTTATCTGCTCCATTGGATTCATGCTTGGAATGACAGGGGTAACGTTACCTCTTCACGCCAATACATTGACGCAAAGCCTGACGCGTTGCGACACAACATTTTTCAGTGAGATTTATCATCAGCGAGCCAAACTCAGCCGCGTAGCACCGTTAACGGTGGATAAGCACTTTCAGGCTTGGTTCAAAGCGCCTGTTGACGGTAACGGCACCATCTGGTTTACCCAATCTCTTCAGGAATTAAACCTGAAAATAGCGGGATATTTTCTGCAAACCAGCAATCTCGATGAAATCAGTTACGGTAAATACTATTACTGGGGCTTGGTTTTCAAAGAATCACCGGAAGAGGTCATGTCCAGGCTCGATCATTTAACGTGGAGTAAGGCAGGGGATGATTATATCTCTCAGGCGATGATTAAAGCAGACGCAAACAGTGTTTGGGAAAAAAATGCACAGGCGGTGTCGGGTATTGCCCCGGCAAAAGAGAGTGCCGAAAAGCTCTTAATGCTCAGCAAAGGCAAAGAAGGAACATTATTGCTCTGTTCAGTTCAGGGAAATGTAACGCCTGACATGCTCACGACATTACGACCTGATTTATCCGGTGGGGCAGCAAAATGAAAAAGTTGACATGGCTGGTATTGTTTATGCTGTCGGGCTGTGCCGGGACCACGACACCCCAGCCGCAAACGCCCGCTAAAGCACCGGCAGGTTTTATAAAAGTTCTTGCAGATGAGCGCGTGACGTCATATGTCGATTTCAGGGTGATTTCAACATACCAGGGTAATAGCCACTTACGCCGGTTTTATTTCATCAATAACTACGCGGAGCAGACGCAAATTATAAAAAATCCACCCGTCTACGTTTCAAGCTCTAGGGCAATCGATGTGATTAACTGCGACAAAAACCAGCGTGCCGTTATGGGTCGTACACTCTTTTCCAAACCGTTCGCGGAGGGCGATCTTATTCATGCGTCACCGGATGTGGGCCAATGGGAAACTTACCCGAAAGACTCTCTTTTCGGGATAATTGCTGAAAGCATGTGCAGCATTCCCGTAGAAAGACTTAAGCCAGAGCCAGCGAAAGAAAACCGCAAACCGCTATTGGATTAATTACCATTCATCTTAACCTGACGCTCCAGGCTGAAGCAGATGGCCTATGTTTATTGTGGGCCATCTGCAATAAGTAAGAGAATAGGGAGCTTCTCTGGCGTGTACCTTTCTACTTAACTCTTCGACCACTCACAACGTTCCGTTGATTCGCTCACCCTCATGATTGAAACGTTTGCGGTTGCTCGACGCAAGCCAGCCATAACACGCCAGGTTAAATTCTTCTTCCGCATTTATTCGGTTTTCCCCTGCATCAGCTGGCGGTATTTCATGCTGTCGTGGTACATCTCATGGAATACGCGGTATTTACGATCGTAATACTCTTTAATCTTGTTGGTCTGCGGCGTGATGGTTTTGCCAATGCGGCTCATGGCGGCCATCGCTTCCGGCAAAGAGTCGTAGGCGCCCGCCGCAACGGTACCCATCATGGCGCTGCCAAGTAACATCGCCTCGCTCTCTTCCGGCAATAGCATCGCGCAGCCTGTCGCATTGGAATGTTCCTGCACAAAGAGCGGGTTTTTGGTGCCGCCGCCGCTCGCCATCATGGTATCGATGCGGTAACCACTCTGGTTCATGGTCTCAATAATATGCCGGGTGCCGAGCGCCAGCGCCTGGATGGTGGCGAGATACTGCAGCGCCATGTCTTCCGGCGTACGTGACAATTTCAGACCTGTCAGCGTGCCAGTCAGCGTCGGATTGGCACGCGGTGAACGGTTGCCGTGAAAATAGGGCAGCATATGAATGTCTTTGGTCAGGAACGCGATATTTTCTGGTTCACCAGCCATTTTGCGCAGTATGCCGTTCAGTATTTCATAAATCGTTTTGCCACTGTCTTTACCCTGTTTAAGCAGGTCCTGATAACACGGGTGTGACTGAATCACATGGTCAATTAACGCGCCGGTGGTGGATTGTCCACCTTCATTCAGCCAGTAATCCGGAAGAATCGCCGAATAGTATGGCCCCCAAATACCACCGATATAGCGCGCGCTACGCGACATCGCCATATGCGCAGTGGACGTACCGCCAATCATCGCGATGCGATTGTCGAAATCCGCCGATTCGCCAGATGCGCCGCTGGCACCAAGAATGCCAAGGCTGCCGGCGTGGGCATCAATAATTGAGACGCTGACCGCTGTACCCGCGATCAGCCCCATCTCGGCGGCGGCGCGCTGCGTCAGACCATGCCCCAGCGGTTCACCCATGGTTTTCACTTCGCTGCCGATTTTTGACGCGTTGTTTTCTAATAAATCTTCCAGACCTATCTGGCGGAAGTAGCTAGTGTCCCAGCGATCTTCGTGACCGATATACGTCCATTTGCAGACGGTGGAACATAAAGATCGCGTAGGGTCCTGCGTGGCGCGCCAGGTCAGAAAATCAGGTAGGTCAAAAAGATGGCCAACATTCTTCCAGGTGGTTGGCATGTGCTGTTTCAGCCAGAGCAGTTTTGGCGTTTGCATTTCTGGGGAAATAATCCCGCCGACAAACTCCAGCACACGATGACCGGTGGCATTAATGCGTTCCGCCTGAGTAATCGCGCGGTGATCCATCCACACAATAATGTTCTGCTCGCTGCGCCCGGACGGGCTTACGGTCAGCGGTTTACCCTCTTTATCCAGCACCACCAACGAACAGGTGGCATCAAAACCTATGCCTTTCACCTGAATTGGGTTGATATCCGCCTGATTAACCGCGTCTTTAACGGCGTTACAAACGGAGTGCCAGATCTCATCGGAAGACTGCTCAACAAAATCGGCTTTCGGGCGATACAACGTAATATCACGGCTGGCCTGGCCAACCATGCGCCCGGTCATGTCGAAGACGCCCGCGCGGGCGCTGCCGGTTCCAACGTCTACCCCAATAAAATAACTCGCCATGTTTTTTCCCTTCGTAAAAAACGTTCGCTTAGGATTTTCTGTTTTGCAGAGCGATAAACAGGATCAGGACGCAGCCCCACAGGGCCATGGTCAGGTAACTGCTGACGCCCATGAGGTTGAGGCCGCTCTCCAGCATTTGCAGAACGATCAGCGCCAGCACTAACCCGATGACCCGTCCGAAACCGCCGTCGGGATTAATTCCGCCGAGTACCGAGGCCAGAATGGTCACCAGCAAATAGGCATCGCCGTAGCCTGCTTTAGCCGAGTTAAATTTGGACATCATCAGCAGTGCCGCGCCCCAGCCAAGCAGAGCGGAAAGCACGTACACTGCGATGGTGACTTTATGTGTATTAACACCGCTGAATCGCGTGGCCTGTTCGTTGGAACCCATCAGATACAGGCTGCGCCCGAGCGTGGTGTGTTCAAGTAAGACCCACAACAGCAGCGCCACCAGCAGGAATAACAGCAGGGCAACAGGAATGCCCAGCAGGCTGCCGTTGCTGAGGTACTGAATCGCCGACGGGAAGCCGGAAATCACGGCGCCGTTAGTGAGCAGAATATTCAGCCCAGCAATCAGCGTCATGGTCCCGAGCGTCGCCAGAATCGGCGACACACCGATATAGGCGATCAGCGCGCCATTGAGCACACCAATGACCACTGCCACCAGCAGGCCGGCGAACATCGCCAGCGCGAAATAGCCAGGCTGGTTTGGGTGCGCCACCAGAATGGCCGCCATCACCAGCGAACAGGCGTTGGCACCGGCAATGACCGAAAGATTGATACCGCCGGTCAACATGGTGATACCCATCCCCAGCGCCAGCATACCCAGAATCGGTAACTGCGAGGCAATCGACTGGAAATTGCCAATGCTGTAAAAACTGCCGCCCAACGTAAATGAGAACAGCACGGCAACGGCGACGATGATCAGCAACTGCAAACGGATAATGTGATCGCCAGGTAAGAATCGGTTTAAGGTTGTCATGTCACATCCCCTTTGCGAGTTTGCGCTTTTCATTCCACGCGGTGCTGCTAATGCTGACCAGAATGATCACGCCGCTGAAAACCTGATGCCAGTAAGATGAAATGCTCAGCAGGGTCATGCCGTTTTGCAGGAAGGCCAGCAGCATCACACCCAGAATGGTGCCTGTCAGCGAGCCGCGTCCGCCGGTCATGCTGGTGCCGCCTAACACCACTGCTGCCAACACCGTCAGCTCATAACCGAGCAGGGAGTTAGGCGCGACCGACTGCGTAATTTGCGCCTGAACCACGGCAGCAATGCCCGCCAGCAATCCCATAAAACCGTAGACGTAAAAGTGCAGCCGCAGGATATTCAGACCAAGACGAGAAGCCGCGTCACGATTACTGCCCATGGCATAAATCTGGCGACCCACGCGTGTGCGGTTCATCAGCACCCCGGTTGCGATAATCACGCCCAGCAGGCTGAGCAGTGGCAGCGTCAGGCCATAGTCGTAACCGTCGGCAGCGGTAAAGGAGAACCAGTTGATGCCGTTCATAAACCAGTCGGGAAAACCGTACAACCAGGTGCCGTTGGTGAGATACACCAGCAAACCATAGAACAGGTTGAGCGTGGCAATCGTGATAATGATGGCCGGAACGCGCAGCCAGTACACCAGAAAACCGTTGACCAGCCCAAGCAGCAAACCGCTTCCCATCGCCAGGGCAAATGCCAGCGGAAAGCTGCCGCCATGGTGAATGATGTAACTTGCCATCACGTACTGACCAATAGAGGTGACGGCCGGAAATGAAATGTCGATGCCGCCGGCGATCAGCACCACAAACAGGCCGCAGGCCAGAATACCCAAAATGGCGTAGCTGGTGGCGACGTCAGTCAGGTTACCCAGCGTCATAAACTCGCTGGTGCTGACGCTCAGGCCTATCACCAGCAGCAGCACCAGTAATCCCAACCAGAATTCATGCTGAGAAAACAGCTTCGAGAGCGCCTTGTTATCCATTGATTACCTCCGCAATCTGCGCTTCGCTGCTCTGATGCGGCGCGAATTCCGCCACCAGTTCGCCTTTGCGCATCACCAGCACGCGGTGACTGTTGTAATAAGCCTCCGGGATTTCATCGCAAATCATCAGCACCGCCATGCCGGACTCCGCCAAATCACGCGCAATGCGGTAAATCCCTTCTTTATTGGCAATATCCACGCCCACGGTGGGTGAATCGAGGATCAGGATATGTGGCCGCGTCGCCACCCATTTGGCGATGGCAATACGCTGCGCATTACCGCCAGAAAGGGTCTTCACGGGTAAGCGGCTGTCTGAGACTTTAATATTCAGATCGCGGATGAGATCTTTCACTACCGACGCGGCTTTAGGGTGATCCATCAATCCTGCGCCGGTGTGCAGCTTGTCGAAAATGGATACCAGCGTGTTGTCATAGATGGATTGTTCCATGATGAGCCCCTGCGTCAGACGGTCTTCTGACACATAGGCTATACCGTGGCGGATGGCGTCGCGGTTCGAGTGGAATTTCACCGCCTGGCCGTTGATGCGGATCTCTCCGCTGTCCGGCTGGCTCATGCCGAACAGGCTCAGACAGAGTTCCGTACGCCCCGAGCCAAGCAGGCCGACAATCGAGGTGATTTCGCCCTGGCGCAGCGATAGCGAGATATTGTGATATTGCCCTTTGTGGCTCAGATGGCTCACTTCCAGCAGCGGCGTTACGTCGGCAGAGGCACGATGGGGCAGGTGACTGTAGGTAAAACGCTGGCCGGTCATCAGGAAGGCCAGTTCATTGCTATCGAGTTCGCTGGCCGGATAGGTGCCAACCAGTTTGCCGTCGCGCATCACGCTGATGCGGTCGGCCACTTCCATCACTTCATCCAGACGATGGCTGACAAACACCACGCAGATCCCGGCGGCTTTCAGCTCATTCACCACGCGCAGCAGGCCGTTTACTTCTGTGCGGGTCAGTGACGCGGTGGGTTCATCCATAATCACCAGACTGGCGTCAGCGGCGATAGCACGGCATATTGCCACTAACTGGCGGTCGGCGATCGACAACTTTTCGACTTTACGATCCGGATCCAGAGCAACGCCGACGCGTTGCATCGCCGCCACGGCTTTTTTGCGCATGGCCGCGCGATGCACCCAAAAATCACCGCCCGGCAAATAACGGTGAATGGCAATATTTTCGGCCACCGACAAGTTTGGGAATAAAGACAGATCCTGATAAATAACCTGAATGCCATAATAAGACGACAGCTGCGGCGTGAGAGTATGAAATAGTTTTCCGTCCAGAGTAATGGTCGCGCCTTTTTCCGGCTGATAGACGCCGGAAATCACTTTAATAATCGTACTTTTGCCGCAGCCATTTTGACCGGCAAGACAATGCACTTCGCCTTTATTGAGTGTCAGGCTGAGATTGTCTAATGCTAATACGCCGGGAAACCTTTTACTGATTTTCTCGAGGCTGATAAAGGCCTCAGCAGGGGCAGGGGACGTGTTGAGAGTATTCATCACAGATCCTTAAACATACCCGACCGGGTTCCAGCGGAGGCGTTGGCTGTACTCGTTCACCCGAAACGCTAACATAGGTAAGCTCTGCCGGGTTTACTCATTTGCAACCTTGCCCCAACTCGAATGATTGAAGGTATACGTTTTCGATGTCAGAGTAGAATTCAAATACGGCACAGCGCACAACGCCGTATTTGTTTCTATTTGCCTGGTGTGGCGCTGGAGCGAATATTGCTCCGTAAAATAAAAGAATTAAAAGATCGGGTTAGAACCCAAGCGATTTCGCATTCTCTGGTGTCACTTCAAGAATTTTATTAAAGCGGATCACTTTCTTATCCATATCTACATCGGCTTTACCCAGTCCCTCGATGCTCAGGTCTTTGGTGACTTCTTTACCCTGCAGCAACTGATCGGCAATCGTGACTAAGGCGAAACCGGCATCTTTCGGATCCCATAGCAGTGCTTTCTTAATATCACCGCGCATCAGGTAGGGCGCAGCCTGGCCGGGCATGGCGATGCCAACCACCGCGATTTTATTTTTCGCACGCTTCTGCTGGACAGCTTGACCGGCACCGATTGGGCCGAGCGAACCGAAACCGATTATTCCTTTCAAATCAGGATAGGTTTTCATTAAATCCAGCGTGGTGGAATAGGACTTATCAATGTTTTCTGCTACCGGCAGGCGTGAAGTCACTTCATGCATATCCGGGTATTTTTCTTTCTGATATTTAATTGCGGCATCTGCCCAGGCATTATGCAGTGGCACGGTTAGCGAGCCAACGTAAATGGCGTAACCCCCTTTGCCGCCCATATCTTTTGCCAACTCGTCCATGTTGGCTTGAGCATATTTCTGGCTGTCAATGGTTTCGACATCCCATTGCCCAATTTGCTGATCCGGTGATTCATGCGTTAATACGACGATGCCTTGGTCGCGGGCTTTTTTAAGCACCGGTTCCAGTACCTTGGCATCGTTTGGCACCACGATGATTGCGTTAACTTTTTTGGCAATCAAATCTTCAATTACCTTGACCTGCTGGGCCGGGTCCGGAGTGGCGGCACCGACCTGATAAGCGTTGACATCCAGTTTCTGCGCGGCTTCTTTGACGCCAACTTCCATGCGGGTGAACCAGGGAATACCGGTGACTTTAGCGACGACGGCGATATCGTAAGGTTTGGCGGCGAATGACGGTGTTGTAAATAACATGCATGCTGAAACCACACATGCACTGACCAATGCGAGGTTAAATTTCATTATGGTACCTTTCTTATGATGTTCAGTTAGAGGGAACAGACGATAGTTATTAAATCCGCGATCAGAGATTAACTGAAGGGGATACCGCTTTTCGCGCAAATGTGAACAAAATGTGATCAGCACCCGAATGTGTTAAATTCTATGATTTAATGTGTTAATTTAATGTTAATAACGCGATTATTAAGGCATGAGAGTGATGTAATAATCGAATTTACAATGCTTTTGTTAACCAAGTGGCATCAATTAATAAACAATATTGTTACATGTGCAGGCTGGCCAAGCGTCCCTTTGCGGGAAGATTAAGGCCGCGGATTTTAATTGCACAAACTGTGAACAGGGTCACGTGAGCAGGTAACCAGGCTGTATTACTGGTGGTGGATTAAATCTAAAAGTAGAAATTAGATTTCCAGTGCAGCAAGGATCGTCGCTTCCATTTTCTCGGGGGGAGTAAATGGCGCAAAACGTTTAAGCGGCTTGCCGTCGCGTCCAATCAGGAATTTAGTGAAGTTCCACATGATTCGCCCACCCAGCACACCGGGCAGTTGGTTTTTCAGATAACGAAATACCGGATGCGTGGCGGTTCCGTTAACTTC
Source organism: Pantoea sp. GW821-FHT03E06 (assembly GCF_059420725.1). Lineage (NCBI taxonomy): Bacteria > Pseudomonadati > Pseudomonadota > Gammaproteobacteria > Enterobacterales > Erwiniaceae > Pantoea > Pantoea sp. GW821-FHT03E06. The sequence continues at coordinate 570,418 of NZ_JBWKUG010000002.1, read as the reverse complement.
CACTTTCTCAAATATCGGGAAGCTCACACCGTAGTTGATGCGACACGTTTGCGCGATTTCGTCGGGACCTCCGGGCTCCTGCTTACCAAATTGGTTGCAGGGGAAACCAAGCACCACCAGACCCTCGACGGCGTACTTCTTGTAAAGCGCTTCAAGGCCAGTGTATTGCGGTGTGAAGCCACAATGGCTGGCGGTGTTCACCACCAGAACCAACTTACCGGCGTAGTCGGCCATGGAGACATGTTCGCCATCCAGACGAACGGCGGAAAGCTGATGAAAGGTTGTCATAGTCGAATCCCAAAGCAGAACTAATTTAATGTCGACCGTTATCGCTTAATGCCGTTCACTTAAGCAGAAAAATGCCTCTTTATACCAGTGCGCATGAATGTGCACTCTACGAAAAACCCGCTATATAAACGTAGGATCACCATTCATGGAGACTGATAATAGGCTAAGTCGATAAAAAGTTGCCCGTATTAATCCAGACGCCAGATTCGCCAGAGTTTGCAGGAGCAAATCATGGCGACCTTATTTATTCGCTGGGTATGGCAGGAATTCTGCCCGGATTTTTTTCCTGATATCGACGTTGTAGGCCGCCAAGGTGCCATTCCAGTTTTTCCATGGCTTGTTCGTCTTGCTGTTGATCCAGCAACTCGACAATAGCTTCATGATCATCCTGCGAACTTTGAAACTCTTCCGGGGTTTTAGTGAGATGGTTCAGGAAAGTGCGAATGCGGTTAATGCTGGTTTTGTAAGAGTTAATTAACTCTTTATTACGGCTGGATTCAATCATTGCCATATGGAACGCCGCATCCATTTCACGGTAAGTCTCAGGCGCATTTTGTAAGGCTTCGCGGCCATGTTGCAGATGTACCCTGAGAAGCGTGATCAATGCCTGACGATCGTGGCGTAGTGCAAGCTGTAAAGCGCCAACTTCAAGAATTTGCCGCATTTCACAGGTTTCACGCATTTCCTGTTCGTTAAATTCAAATACAAAGGTTCCACGCTGTGGAATTATTTGCACTAGCCGTTCCATTTCCAGTTTTTGCAGGGCAGCCCGCACCGGCGTACGGCTAACATTAAGCTGAGCAGCGATGTCATTTTCTGAAATTAATGAGCCTGGTTCGATTTGGCAATTAACGATTAAGTCACGAATATGATCGGCCAGAATATTACCCAACGATTGAGGGCGAATTATCTTTTTAGATGACCAGTCAATAATGAGCTTTTCAGAGGACATAAGTGAGCGTAATTCCTTAATGCAACTAACCTTTTATTGCGTAAATAGTTACATGATCTTACCCCGTATGCAAGATGTAGTATACAAGATACACCCCCCAGGAAAGGATGAGGGGGGCGGCGGTTAGACAGGATGATCAGGAGGTGAACAAGTATTGCTGATGCTGTATATGCGCGGGATTCAGGGCCATTCCCATCCCCGGCATTTGAGGGACCTGGATCAGGCCATCCTCAGGTACAACCGGATCGCTAAGGAAATACTGGTGAATATCGTTCCACTTCACCAGGTACTCTTGATAGGGCGTGTGGATAGGCGATTGCGTGGTGGTGAAATGCGCAGTCGCAATGGTGGAGTGACCATGTGGAATAACTTGTAGATCGTACATGGTCGCAGCTGCCGCGATTTTTAAGGTTTCAGACAGGCCGCCGCACCAGTAAATGTCTGGCTGAATCACATCCAGAACATCAGCCTCAAAAAAGCGTTTGAAGCCCCAGCGGGTATATTCATGCTCGGCACCGGCCAGCGGAATCGTCAGCTTATCTTTTAGACGGCGCATACTGCCGATTCTGTCCGGCATAACACACTCTTCCAGCCAACGTGGGCGATATGGCTCAATGGCCTTCGCCAACTCGATGACGTAAGTCACATCCATTGACTGCCAGCAGTCAAACATCAGATCGTAATCGTCGCCCAGGGTCTCACGCAGTGTCTTAACCAGCTCAATATTTTTCTTTAGGCCTTCTCTACCGCTCATTGGGCCGTGGCGGAAAAACCACTTTTGCCCACGATAACCTAACGCTTTGAATTGCAGAGCGCGTTCGCGTACTCGCCCCATGTCCTGTACGGCAAAACCGAGCATTGAAGCATATGCCGGGATCTCCTCGCGAATTGAGCCGCCGAGTAGACGATAAACCGGCTGCTGCATCCACTTGCCGCGAAGATCCCACAGTGCGCAGTCCACCGCGCTAATTGCCAGCATGGCGTCACCCTGGCGACCATGAATCAGTGCCCGATGCATCTGGTCCCACAGGCGTTCACTGTCACGCGGATCCTGACCAAGCAGTAGCGGACGCAATTGGCCATGCACTATCGACGCAACGGCATGGGGTATCGGCCCCGCCAATCCTTCAACGCCTTCGTCAGAGATAATCTCTAAAAACACGGTGGAGATAGCAAAACCGTTTTTAAGCTGCACGCCACCATCATGATTGTCCACGACGCGATATTGGGAATACACATCCGTTGGACGCGCCAGACGCTCTTCCCAAAAGTCCTCCTTGCCAGGTAAAACGCCTTCTACCTGCAGTAATCGGACATCGACAATTTTCATCTTACTGAGCCTCATGTTGTTCATTGCTATTAGGAATTGCTGATGATTGCTGGCGGCGGAAAATGATGCTCAGGGTAATAATGGAGAGCAGGGCCATCGCCGCCAGCCAATAAAATCCGCCGTTATAACTGCCGCTGCGATCGCGAATGATGCCGATAACCCATGGATTAACGACGCTGGCGAGGCTGCCGAGTGCGTTGATCAACGCAATGCTGCCCGCTACAACGGAAACCGGAAGAAATTGTCCGGGCAGTCCCCAGAAGACGGGCATTGCGCCGAAAAAGCCAAATGCTGAGCAGCAGAGGAATAGCATTCTGATCAGCGAGTTATCAAACAAGGCGACGCAGACCAATCCAAGACAAGAGATGATCAGGGCAATGTAATTGGCCAGCAGACGTGAACCGGGACGGTCGGCAACGCGCCCTAAAACCAGCATGCCGATCAGGCCAAAAATATAGGGAATGATGGTGACAAAACCGGTTTGTATGTGGCTCAACCCCGTTTCGCTAATGATTAACGGCAGAAAGGTACTTACTGCGCCGTTAAGGTTCGCCAGACCGTAGTAGGTGAGGCTGAATAACAGCACCAGCGGGCTGAAAAGCGCCTTGAGCAATCCACCGTGTCCGCGTGAAGGCAGTTTCTTTTGTTCTGCCGCTAACGTTGTCATTAGCCAACGTTGCTCGTCGGGTGCCAGGAATCTGGCATCTTTGGGTTTATCAGGCAGTGCAAAAGGGACGATCATTCCCAACAAAATGGCCGGAATGGCTTCGATCAGGAACATCACCTGCCAACCGCTTAGTCCCATCCACCCGTGTAATTCCAGTAACAGGCTGGAAACCGGTGTCCCGATAATCAGCGCAATTGGAATACCCGTCATGAATGAGGCGATAATGCGTCCGCGCCAGGCTGCCGGGAACCACAGCGTGAGATAAAACACGATACCCGGAAAGAAACCTGCTTCGGCTGCGCCAAGTAGCGCACGCATCACATACAGGCTATTTTCGTTCCATACGAATATATGCGCGCCGGAAATGATCCCCCACGTCACCATTATTCGGGCTATCCACCAGCGGGCTCCGACTTTCTCTAGCATCAGGTTCGAGGGCAGTTCAAGCAGGGCGTAAGGGACAAAAAACAACCCTGCCGCCAGCCCAAAACTTGCAGCGCTTAAGCCGATATCCGCATTCATGGTTAATGCAGCAACCCCTATATTCGCCCGGTCAACGACGGCAATGACGTAACAAGCAATCAGCAGCGGTATCAACCGCCAGGAAAGCTTGCGTATAACCCTTTTTTCGAGATCTGAGTCTGTGGTTTGCATGATTTTTCCTGAACATGAGAGCGAGGGTATTCAAGTACCTTGTATACAAGCTAAGTTGTATTCATCTACCGACTTGAGTTCAATCTCCTCAATGTGGAAATGAGATGTGAAACGTTTCAGCGCGCAAACTGAGAATGAATCTTTAGTGAAAGTTATTGACGGTAGGTGCAGAAATTGTCGACCGAGATAGAGAGTTTAGGAAAAGCCGAAACTAACGGATAAGGGGAGTTATGACGCTATTCATCCTTGAATAGATTGATATTAAAGCAGCGGTTATTTTTTACGGACGTCGTATGGCAATACACTTTATTTCAACCAGCAGCCCGGGATGCGCCAAACTTGCTACGCCAATACAAGTCCACGCGCTACGACCGCGCGGAAAGATCTTGTCCTTCACATGGCGAAAAACCGCCATATGCTTGGCCATATCAATATGATAAGTGGTCATTTCAACCACGTCATCAAAACCACAACCCGCTTCGTTCAACACTAATTCCAGATTGCGCCAGCAGGCAATAAACTGCTGTTCCGGATCGGTGATAATCTCAAGCTCGGGGGTGCGGCCAACCTGTCCGGCACAATAAAGTGTGTTACCCACCAGTACGCCAGGGACATAGCCTGTGCGCGCTGAGAGTGCTTGCATTGCAGCGGGGATAATGAATTTTCTGTCGCTCATAATATTTTTAATCCATTGAAATTAATAAAAAAGTTTTTTTAGTGGCTCGCGATTATGTGAACCTGTCACATTCATTGACTTTAACAGGGGAGTGTTTCCGCTTATCAGCGTTCGCTGTGTTAAAAATTAACATTTTGCCGATTATATGGCATCCAAATCACATTTATTAACATGCACCGGCCGTCACTTTTCGCGTCAGTGTTAAAGTCACGAGCTGGCGTCAGCGACATGAGCATGCCGCCAGAACAACGACCGCGCACGAAGTCGGCGCCGGCATAACCTTCCCTTCAGACATTGATTATCAGGGCTAAGACTATGGGCAAAAATCTGGCTTCGCATGCGTCCGAAGAGCGTAACGCCTATCGGATAGCCCCAGGCATACGCTTTGATTTGGTGACGTTAAGAGTGTTTGTTGCCACGGCGGAGCTTGGCGGCATCACACACGCCGCCGCACAGCTGCACCTAGTGCCTGCTGCCGCCTCGCGACGTATTCGCGAGCTGGAAGAGCAACTCGGCATGCCGCTGTTTGTCCGCTTGCCGCATGGCATGGCGTTGAACGATGCGGGCCGCGCGATTTTAGCGCATGCACGCTCTATTTTGCACGCCGCCGAACGGATGCAGGATGACATGCAAGCCTTTCTGCAAGGCAATCGCGGTGTGGTGCGCATTGCTGCCTGCACCTCGGCAGTATTGCAATTTCTCACCGACGATCTGCGCAGAAGCCATCAGCTCTATCCCAATATTCATATTGATCTGCATGAGATGAATAGCGAAAGCGTGATTCAGGCAGTGCAGCGGGGCGTGGCGGATATTGGCATCTATGAGCAGTCCGTCAGCCATGCTTCGCTGCCGCTGATCCCGTATCGCCACGATCGTCTTTGCGTCGTCACGCCAATTGACCATCCGCTGGCCGAGTGGGTTGCCAGCAAACAGTTGTTAACGGCGAACGAACTGTTGCAGCACGATCTGATTGGGCTGACCGAAGGCGCTTCCATCTCGATTATGCTCACCCAATTGGCGCGCCGGCTGGATAAGCCGCTGAAGATGCGCATTCGCGTTGGCAGCTTCGATAGCATGGCGGCGATGATTTCCTGCGGGATTGGCATTGGACTCATGCCTGAAAGCGTGGCTCGTCAAATTATCTCCACTTCTGAATTTGCACATTTATCGCTGCACGATCCACTGGCTGAGCGTCAGTTTGTGTTGTGCCATCAGGCGCATGAAGCTCTGTCAATGGCGACGGAGAGTATTCTTACGCTACTGAGTCAGGTCAGCGAAGCCACGCATTGACATATTGTTAACGCTGTATATCCAAATTGTTAATAGCTTCCGCGTAATTGATTGCAGCATAGTTGACAGGGCGACATACCCTACAACGACTGCCCCAATTACATAAAAGCAGGAGGCAATTTTGAAAACTCAGTCCCACATCAGCAGAAATATGCTGATTATCTTCTGTGCCATGTCATTTATCCTTTATCTGGATCGCGTTAACCTGGCCGCCGCTGCAGGACCGCTTAAAGCGGAACTGGGGCTAACCAATACTGAACTCGGTATCGCTTTTTCAGCATTTGGCTACACCTACGCTATTTTTCAACTGGTCGGTGGCTGGGTGGCGGATCGCTTCGGCGCACGTCGCACCATTATCGTCTGCGGTATCATCTGGGCCGTAGCGACCGTATGCACCGGCCTGATCGGTGGGCTGGTTTCATTGTGCTTAGCACGCCTTTTGCTGGGTATTGGCGAGGGTGCTGCGCTTCCGGCGCAGGCAAGAGCGATTACCAACTGGGTACCAAAACCTAAACGAGGTATGGCTCAAGGGCTGACTCACTCGTTCTCGCGCCTTGGTAACGCTGTAGCACCTCCGCTGGTGGCCATTTTGATTGCATGGCATTCATGGCGCGCGGCTTTCATCGCGGTGGGCATTCTGTCAGCGTTGTGGCTGGTGGTGTGGCTGGTCTACTTCAAAGAGACACCCGAAGAGCACCCCGGTGTTTCAGACGCGGAATTAGCCTTGCTGCCGCGTCGGGAAAACGTTCAGGAGGGAGGCGACTCGCTGCCACACTCATGGTGGACCATCCTGCGTCGCATGCGCGCGACGATCGCGGTTTACTTCTGCATGGTTTGGTCTAATACGCTGTTTTTCAGCTGGATGCCGATCTTCTTTATGCAGTCGTTAAATCTCGATATCAAAAGCTCAGCGCTCTATTCATCCGGGGTGTTCTTTGCCGGTGTGCTGGGCGATTTAACCGGCGGCGTGATCAGCGACTTCATCTTGAAGCGCACCGGTCGTCTGGCGCTGGCCCGTCAGGGCGTGATCACCATCAGTTTACTGGGCGGGCTCATTTTCTTTATCCCGGTGCTGATCAGTCATAACGTCATCACTATCGCGCTGTGCCTGAGTGCTGCATTTTTCTTCCTGGAGTTAACCATTGGGCCGATATGGGCCGTTCCGATGGACGTTGCGCCAAAAACGGCAGGAACTGCCAGTGGCATGCTCAACTTCGGTGCCGCAATGGCGACCATTATTTCCCCGATTATTTTCGGTCTGATGATCGATATGACCGGAAGCTGGACGCTGCCTTTTGCGGGTGCGATTGGCTTCCTGATCCTTGGCATTATTTTTACCCAATGGATCCGTCCGGACATCTCGGTTGAGGACATCTCACAACATAAACCCGCAGAGACACAATCGCTGCTGGGCTAACTTTTAGCGCTTATTCCGTCATTCCCTATGCCACTTTCTTCGGCAGAGGCTTGCCTCTGCCCGTTATAAAATTGAGGAGCAATTTGCCATGACAAATGAAACTTTGCGTCAAACCTTCGCCGAAACCGATAAACCCCATATTGTGCTCGCTGTAGGCGATGCCGCGGGCATTGGTCCCGAGGTTATTGTCACACTGCTAGCGGATCCGCAAACGGCACGCAAAGCGAATGTAACGTTGATCGCGAATATGCCCGCGCTTGAAGCGGCGGCACGCAGTAAAGGCGTGGCATTACCCACCGCCACTGATTGGCTATCAATTCCGCAGTGGCCTGGCTTACACCGCCACATTGCGCCGGCGCAAGTGAGTGAAGATAACGGCGTATTTATCCTCGAATCGCTGAAAATAGGCGTTGAGATGGTTGCATCTGGGCAGGCCGATGCGCTGTGCTTTGGTCCTCTGAACAAAGGCGCCATGCGCCTGGGCGGAATGCAGCAAGAGGATGAAATGCGTTGGCTGGCAAATGAGCTCAATTACCAAGGCGTTTGCGGTGAATTCAACGTTCTGGATAAGCTCTGGACCGCGCGCGTCACCTCACACATCCCGTTGTCGGCGGTTTCGAGCCAGCTAACTGCAGAAAAAGTTGCCATAGCAATTGGCATGCTGACGCAGGCGCTAAAAGACGCCGGTGTCGCGCAGCCAAAAATCGGGGTCTGTGGCTTAAATCCCCATAATGGTGATAACGGCAATTACGGTGATGAAGAGGGCAGAATCATCACGCCAGGCATTGAACTGGCTGCAACTCAGGGCTATCCTGCCGAAGGTCCATTCCCGGCAGACACGATTTTCCTGCGCGCCAGAGACGGTCAGTTTGATGGAATTGTTTCGATGTATCACGACCAGGGACAAATCGCCACCAAGATGATGGGCTTTGATATTGGCGTTACCGTACAGGGCGGGTTGCCGATTCCAGTGACCACGCCAGCACACGGCACGGCCTATGAAATTGTCGGCAAAGGCGTGGCAAAAACCACGGCGATGGCCAATGCCTTTGACCTCGCGTGCCGCATGGGAATCAGTCATCGGCAGAAGCGCGCCTGATTTTACTGACCAGCCAGGTGCGCACTCTTGCACACCTGGCATCATGACGATTAATGGAACAGGCTAAAGAACTTCCAGAGCAAGAACGAAAGAACATGCGATCCCTGATCCAGCGACGAAATCTCGCTGGCGCCGGGTGGAATATTAAAGCCGATATTATGTGCTACCTGAGTAATTAACGGTGCCATGGCTGTACCAATCCAAAGAATGCAGCAGACCACCACAATGGATGAGAGCAGCGAGCGGAACAAATTGCCGGCACAGGGAATAATTACCCAGGTGAGGAAGATCGGGATAACGGGTAAATCAGCGAAGGGCAGAATCTTATTGCCGGGCAGTATTGCAGCAATAAACAGCGTTAACGGCACCATTAAAATACCCACGGAAAGTATTTTGGGATGGCCCAGCGCAATTGCGCCGTCGAGTCCAATATAGACTTTTCTTCCCGGGAACTTCTTCGACATATAGCTCTGAGCACCAATCGAAATAGCCGATAAACCTTCCATGAGTTTTCGCGTCATCATCGGCAAAAGAATCATCACGGCTGCCAGCTGAGTCATCAGAATTAAGGTGCCTTTGATGTCATAGCCGGCTAATAAGCCAATGCCTAATCCGATCAGTAAGCCAAGAATTCCGGGGTCGCCAATGATTTTATAGAGCACACCAATCCTATTATCATTCGTGCTCTGGGATGTGTCATCCGGCTGATGCGCGTGAAAGACGGTTTCCATAATCTGGTCGTAAATTTCGTTGCCTGCAGCGCCGGCGAGAATTTTCACGCCCAAAAATGACGGACAATCCAGATGCGTTCCCGGCGGTAAAGCGGCTGAGTGGATCACAAAGTCGGGCTTAACCGATTGAGCGTACTGTTCGACTTCCGCCAGCTTGCATTGCGAAATCTCAAGCTGAATATTCAGGTCATTAAAGTGCTTCTGTACCTTTTTAATGATCATTGAAGACGTGGCGACCCCGGAAGGGCAGCATACCAAACATTTAGCTGTCGTTTGATGCAGAGCCACGTCAGCAGAATCGCTGCTCCGTTCGCCAATTTTATTAATGCCCGGAATGATGCTCCACAGCTTATTCAAACCGTAACCCACAGGCAGCCAGTTGATGGTTTCCAGATGGGCGAAAGTGACGCCAGGCATCTGGAAATACTTCTCGACAATCGGTGCACCCCAGTCCGCTAATTTCAGCACGACGATAATACTGATGGCTATAGCCAATATGCTTAAGAAGATTGAACCGGTTGAGTAATACACCAGCGCGCCGGTGAAGATGAAGTGCCAGTAATTCCACAAATCAACGTTCAGCACGTTGGTCCAGTTACGCCAAAGCATGATGCCATTAATCAAAAAGTGCAGTACAAATACCCAAAGTACCAGCGGTGTGGCATAAGAAATCGCCGCGCCGACCGACCATCCGGTATCCAACACGGTTAAATGGATATCAAAACGTTCGGTCATCAATTTGGTCGCCGCACCCAGATTGGTCACCATAAAACCAATCATCAGATTGATACCAATAAAACCCACTGAGATGGCAATGGCGCTTTTGATGGCATCCAGCAATTTTACCCGAAAAAATAATGCCACAAACAAGATTAATATCGGCACAACGATGGTTGCGCCATAAGAGAGAAAGTTATCAATGTAACGCATTATAAGAGCAACCATATTGCAACCTCTATTATTATAAAGCGTGAAGGTTAATCGTGCAGGTGCGCATAACTACGCACCCTAAGATATGCCTGGCTTATTGTTAAGCCGCTAATTATGACGACCGAAGACCCTGGTGTTGACGACTCAATCTTCTAATGAAGAAATAAAGGTGCTCAGTGCGCTAAGTGCCGCCTCTTCATCAGGGCCCTCAGCGCTAATAGATATTTTATCCTGATAAGAAATCCCTACCTGCAGGAGTTTCATTAAGCTTTTTCCATTGGCAATTTTATCGCCTTTTTTTACCAGGATTTCTGACTGGAAACGTTTTGCTTCTTTGACAAAACTCGCGCCGGGTCGGGTATGCAGTCCTGTCGGGTTCGTGATCACGATTTCAATTGATTTCATCGCTCTCTCCTTTAGCCACGTTATTATCAGGAAAGTAGGTCACGTACCTGTTCCCCATCTCTAGCATGCTTCAATTGCTCAATAAGGTGGTCATCATCCAGCAGCGTCATAATTTCCATGAGGATGCCTTCATTGAGTTCTTCGTTATTTTTAGCTGCCATGGTGAAAAGAATGCTGACCGGGTCATGATCCTCATGACCAAAGACAACCGGTTCTTTGAGAATAACCAGGCTACAGCCGGTTTTGATCGCACCTGCCTCAGGTCTGGCGTGTGGCATAGCAATACCGGGTAGAATTACAAAGTAAGGGCCATGCTCTGCCACGCTATTTAAAATGCCCTGATAATAATCTGCGGTGATGTAACCTTGCTCTTCGAGTAATGCGCAACCGACCTGAACTGCGTCTTGCCAATCAGTAGCGACATGTTGTGTAACGAATAAATTATCCGCGACAATTTTGGCACCTAATTTCATCATTCATCCTAATATTAAGTTGGATTGAAAAAGAGTTAATGCGTATCGCTTAATCCATAGCCGTGGAATTTGATCAACACCTCGTCAATCTGTGCATCGGACAATATTGGCGCGGGATCCATAATGGGTAAAATAGTCAAATACAGTTTTGCCAATACTTCGACTTCCTGTGCCAGCCACAGCGCTTTTTCCAGCGTCTTCGCCGTGGTGATCATACCGTGATGCTGTAATAGCGTGGCTTTATAACCCTGTAAGGCGTTAACCGCATATTCCGATAATTGCTGGGTACCATAGGTGGCATAAGGCGCACAGGGAATGACATTGCCGCCGGCGGCTGCCACCATGTAGTGAATGGCGGGGATTTCTTTATTCATTACGGCAACCGCCGTGGCAGAAATGGCGTGGTTATGCAGCACGACATTTTCTTCAGGTTTTGACTTGAGGATATCCAGGTGAAAGCGCCACTCGGAAGAGGGATTTTTACCGGGTTCTGCCGCGCCGTTCATATCGACATAAACGATATCGTCCGGGCGCAGATCTTCATATGGCACGCTGGTCGGGGTAATCAGCATACCATTTTCAAAACGTACGCTGATATTCCCAGAGGTTCCCTGATTCAGGCCCATAGCACTCATCTTTAGACAGGTATTAATAATGTCCTGACTTATTTGTGCTCTGCTCATTTTCTTCTCCTTAGGTAAATTTCCTCATTTTTATAAATGTCAGCATTGAGCACCAACACAGGATTGAAATCAGCTTGTGATGGCAATCATATATTCGGCGTACAATGCGCGAATTTTTCTGGGCGCGCTCACATTTCTCTTTGCCCTTTTGATAAATTTCTTAATCAAACGGGCATTTATGAAGGTAGAAGTACTGCATATAAAAAGTGAAATAATGGGGAGGGGATTAGTTGGGCGTTAGCGTTATACCGGGGTTAACTGTAAAAAACGGATGTGACCTGGCTGAGGTTGAAGAGATTCAACTCACCACGCGAACCTATTTTGCTCTTATAGATGAGCAAAATCTTATTGCTAGCCAGGTTGAAAGCGAATTTTTTAAACTTAGCGTTGCCATTATTGGTATCCCAGATGTTTCCCATCTTATCAATGCTGTCGCAGGAAAAAATAAACAGATCGATTTTCTTCGATTTAATCGCGGGCAGGGCATCGCTGCTCATAAAAAAGCTCGAATACTTCCTGATCAACGTTCCGCCCGTGGAGATAATGGTAACATGGTCTTTCTTTTCGAGTTCGCAACAAATTCTAAAACTATTTGTAATGACGGTAAGCGGAATATTGGGGAGCTGCTTAGATAAATACCAACAGGTGCTGCTGGCATCTAGAGCAATACACATGTTGGGCTTAATTTGCGATAGCACTTGTGAAACCACGTCTTTCTTATTTCGGGCGTGACGGCGGAAACGATCAACGAAGGAGAGTCCGTTATCACTGTTATCATCCGCTAAGGCTTTAATCTTGCCATGCTGACGAATGATTTTGCCCTGCTGGTGCAGTTCACGAATATCGCGTCGTACCGTTTCGATGCTAACGTCTAGCATCGCGGCTAAGTCGTTGGTGGCCAATGAGTGCTGGCCAGCGATAATATCCAGAATTGCGCACTGCCGCTGCTGTTTCATCACCGTCTGTACCTAAAAAAACAGAGACAGAACTATACCTGAAGTTGGGCGGCTATATACATGCTAATGCTGGGATATCAATCACCTTCATTCCATCACCCAGTGCCCGGCACTGACTTCACGATAGCGACGCGTTTCAGGAACAAATCCCACTGCCCGCACTGGGCTTTTTAACTCACCGATCTCCACCTGCCGCTTCAAATGACGCCGCGTCGGATCGGGGATCGGCACTGAAGACAGCAGCTTGCGCGTGTACTCATGCTGAGGGTTTTCGAAAATGGCTGCCCGCGGGCCTATTTCGACGATTTCCCCTAATAACATCACCGCCACCCGATGGCTAATACGTTCGACTACTGCCATATCATGGGAAATAAACAGGTACGACAAGCCCAGACTTTGCTGCAGATCCAGCAGCAGATTGATGATTTGCGCTTTTACGGTGACATCCAGCGCGGACACGGATTCATCCGCAATAATCATTTTGGGGTCGAGCATCAACGCGCGCGCGATGCAGATGCGCTGACGCTGGCCGCCGGAAAATTCGTGCGGATAGCGCGTTAACATGCTGGCAGATAAGCCGACTCGCTCCATCAGCGATGCAGCTTTCTCGCGCGCTTCGGTTTTAGACCCGAGCCGATGCTGTAAAAACGGTTCGGTTAGCGCTTCCTGCACCGACATACGCGGATTAAGGCTGGCGAACGGATCCTGAAAAATCATCTGCATGACGCGACGCAAATTACGCAACTCATTGGCAGAAAGATTCAGCACATCGTACCCATCAAAGGCAATTTCACCGGCCGTGGGCGTGACCAGGCGTGTCAGCGAACGTCCGGTGGTTGATTTTCCACAGCCAGACTCACCCACCAGCGATAAGGTTTCACCCGGCATCAAATCAAACGAGATATTTTCCACCGCGTGAACCGCCCCGGTTTTGCGGCTAAACACGCCTTCATGGATAGTAAAGCGCGTGCTGAGATGCTTCACCGACAGCAGCGGCTTAACCGGCGCAGACCTGGTTACCGATTCATCGGGTTCCTTTTCGGAGTTTAAGGCGAACTTGCGCGGCCCAAGACTGCCCCGCATCGCACCAAGCTGCGGCACGGTGGCAATGAGCGTGCGCGTATAATCGGCGGCAGGCGCGGCGAAAATCGCTGTGGTCGTGCCGGTTTCTACAACGTCACCTTGATACATGACTAACGTGCGATCGGCGACTTCCGCCACCACGCCCATATCATGCGTGATGAACAAAACTGCGGTGCCTTCCTCTTCCTGCAATGTCTTAATCAGATCAAGAATTTGCCCCTGAATCGTCACATCTAGCGCCGTGGTGGGTTCGTCGGCAATCAACAGTTTGGGCCGCAGTGCCAGAGCCATGGCGATCATCACACGTTGACGCATTCCACCGGAAAAATGGTGGGGATAATCATTGAAGCGTTTACTGGCATTGGGTATACGTACTTTTTCCAATAGCCGTATTGTCTCCTCACGTGCGGCACGTTTACTGATTTTGCGATGATTGATCAGCGCCTCTGCAATTTGATCGCCAATGGTAAAGGAGGGATTGAGGCTGGTCATCGGCTCCTGAAAAATCATTGCCACCGCATTGCCACGAATATCACGCATGGCGGATTCGCTTAATTTCAGCAGATCGATGCCGTTTAACATCACTTTGCCGCTGACTCGCGCGTGCCGCAGGTTGAGCAAACGCATAATCGCCATTGAGGTGACGCTTTTGCCCGAGCCTGATTCTCCAACAATCGCGAGCGTCTCACCTGCATGGACGGTTAACGACAGGTTTTTGACAACCTCGCGCCACCCATCGTCGCGACGAAAAGCCACCGTCAGATTTTCAATCCGCAGAACCGGTTCAACCACGGTTATTGGCTCGCTCATTTTGCCGCCAAAAAGCGCGCTGACAGGCGGCTTACCGGCATGAAAGAAAAGTCGGTATCAAAGGGGTAAGCAGGCTGCAATTTGCGCTTGCGAGTTAAACGTTCCACATATTGATCGACCACGCCTTCCGACAGCGCCATCAGATTAGGATTGGCCAGCGGCGCGAGTTCCGGCGACAGATAACCTGATTTCACCACGAGGATTTTGGCTGCTGCCGGATCGAGGCCAAGCAGAGCAAAATCCGCCAGATTGTGATACGGACGACGCCGATCGGCCACGACCAGCGTAATACCGCCGGTTTGCAGCAATGCTTGTTTTGCCAGGGAGCGGGCGTCGTCGCTGAGATGCTTCACCACAAATTCGGCCTGCACTTTACCTCCCGCCGGATCGAGTGAGGCGCCCACAGTGAGATGCAGCGTAGCGCCCTCGCCAGCGGCAAATGCGGCTTCGGTAGCCGGTTTATCCGTAATACCGGCCACGATGACATCCTGCGCATTTTGACGAATCAGTTCGGCTAACACATCCGCACGATCCCCTACGCCGCCGCCGGTGGGGTTATCCCCAGAATCGGCCAAAATCACCGGCGCGGTTTCGCTGGCGATAGCCATGGAGACACATTCTGTAATGCTGCCGGTGACGCAGCCAAAGCGAAATTCATCGCGCGCCTGCCAGTAGGCCAGTGCCAGGTTTGCAGCCTGCTCAGCCAGCACATCGGCATCGGTGCCCGTCATGATCGCCGCAGCCGTCGCGCGCGGTTCATCGGCCCACACGTAGCCGACCATCAGCGAAGCATCCCAGATGCCCTCTATCTCATTGATGGCAGGCAAGCGGGCATACAAACTTTTAGCCGGTTCATCTTCAGTGCTGGTACGTTCACCAGGCAAAACGACAGGGATCGGCGCCCATACCACGCCCGGTTTTATGCCGGTTTGCAGGCTTTTAACCAGCATCGTCACCGAGCGGCGCATGGTCTCTTCCACATCAATGTGCGGCGCGGTGCGGTAGGTTGAGAACATATCAATTGCATCGATGATGCGCTGCGTGACGTTGCCGTGTAGATCGTAACTTACCGTAATAGGGCAATCAGGCCCCACCAACTCGCGGGTGGCGCTGATCCAGTCGCCTTCGGCGTCTTCCATACCTTCAACGTAGACCGCGCCGTGCATGGCCAGGTAGACACCGTCGACCGGCAGGTAAGCTGCAAGGCGTGTCAGAAAATCCTGCTTAAAATCCTCGTAGGTCATACGTGCGACGGGGCCGCCGGCAATGGCCCGCGCGTGGAATGTGGGCAGGAACTCAGCGGGATAATCCTGCAGAAAGGCAAAGTAAGGATTGGTCGTCAGTTCATCACCACGCACGATGCGGAAGTCATCGGCGTAATTCAGCACCGGATTGTAAGTACTGCACTCAGTATGAATTCCACCAAAAGCAATGCGCATAGCAGCCTCCGCTAGTCGGGTAAGTGAATGATAAAACGATATGCCGCCACGCTGGCTGCGGCTCTGGCCCAGCTCTGTTCGTTGATGGCAATATTGGCAATGGGTGTTTTGCCCATCATTGCGGGCAAAACATTGCTATCGATGGCCTGCATGACCACGGTTTTGAGTAGGCCATCAAAGGCATCGGGCTGATGCGCAATGACAATCAATTCGGGATCGTTCATCTGAATGATATTCGCGATCGATAAACCCAGCGCATGTCCGGCCTGGTGCAGAATGGCAATCGCAGCGCTGTTGCCTTTCACCGCCAGTGCCTCCAGCTCGCCAATCGATTCGCTCTCCAGCGCTTTATCGCGCGTGCTTTCGCGGATTGCCGTTAGCGAGGCGAGGGTATCGAGGCAACCTCGCTTGCCGCAGCGGCAGGGGCGACCGCCGGGTTCAATGGTGCAATGGGCAATCTCTCCGGCGCCACCGTGTGCGCCACGGTGCAATTGCCCCTGAAAGAAGTGCGCTGAACCGATGCCGTCGCCATGGGAAATCAGGGTGAAATTGCGCGCCTTTTTTGCCACGCCAAACATCTTCTCGCTCACCGCCAGCGCTTTGGCATCGTTCTCCAGTGAGACGTCCAGGCCGGTTTGCTGCTTCAGCATTTCAGCCAGCGGGACATTTTTCCAACCGAGCAGAGCCGATTGCACACAAACTGCCTGATGTTCATCAATAAAGCCGGAAAGCGTGACGCCAAGGCCAATGACCTGATCCAGTGAAATGGATTTCTGCGCAATCAGCGCTGGGATGGCCGCTGCTATCGCCGCCACTAATTGGGCGGGCGCGAGATGGAGCGCCATTTCGGTGGCTGCCAGCGTATGACCATGCATATCGATTAACACTAAAACTACGCGTTCGCCGAGCAGCGAAGCACCGAGAAAATAGGCGCTGTCGGCGCGCATTTTTAATAATACCGATGGACGTCCCTGGCCGTTTGATTCTGGAATACTTTCCTCCAGTAATCCGGCATTTAGCATCTCTTTAACCTGCGTTGTAATAGCGGCTTTGCTCAACTTCATCTGTTCAGCAATCAGGGTACGGCTCATTCCCTGTGAGGCAATAAGCAAACGCAGAATTTGTTGCTGATGGGCATTGAGCATTCGAGGTCTCACAGCGTTAGCATTTATGCGCTGACAATAATAAGGCCAGAAAACAAATACAACGATATTTAGTTAAATTTCTGAATGCAGATCTAATTATAAGTAAATTATATGAACTGACATCTTGGCTTTTGTTTAGAGATCGTGGCTTATATAGCGCAACGCCGTGGTAAAGATTTCGTAGGGTCGCCATTCATGGCAACCAATGCATACAGGCGCGCATAAATGCGCACCCTACAACGACATGTTCATTCACCCTTCGTTTCAATGATTCATTGAGGGCCTTCATGGAAAGCAAACATAAGCATTTCAAGGTACTGACGCTGGCCGGTTGTTTATTAGCGTCAATGGCGAGCGCCTCCGTTTTCGCCAGCCAGCTGGTGATCATGCAGAACGAACCGCCGCGTAGTATGGATCCGGGCAACCAGACCGCGACCTTTACCGGTACCGTGCTTGATCCGATGTATGAAGGCCTGACGCGCATTGGAGACGATGGAAAAATTATTCCGGCATTAGCCTTATCCTGGACGTCCGACGACAGCGGTCTTAATTGGACTTTCACCCTGCGGCCCAACGTGAAATTCCATGACGGCACGCCGTTTAATGCCGATGCGGTAGTCGAAAACTTTCAGCGCCATTTAAATACACAACGTGGGCTGGCAGGTAGCGGAAAAATTCGCACCTTTATTCAGGATGTGAAGAAAAAAGACGATCTTACCGTTACATTCCAGCTTAAAAAAATCAACCCGGCCTTTTTAACCGTTTTAGCCTCCGGACCAGGTTTAATGGTGAGCCCAAAAGCGGATAAAGAGGGCAGCATTAACAATAAAGCCGACGGCACTGGGCCCTATAAGCTGGTGCAATACAAATCTGGCGAATATGTACTTGAACAAAAGAACAGTGACTATTGGGGGAAATCCTCCGGCCCGGATGAAATAAAATGGACGTGGAGCAGCGAGCCTTCGGTAATGAATATGGCGCTGCAATCGGGACAGGTAGATATTATTAATCCGGTGCCGCCGCAGTTCGCTGGTATGTTAAAAAACAATGCCAACGTTAATCTGAAAAGGTCGCCGGGAGCGGCTGTGTTCTGGGTCGATCTGAATACGCAGAGCAAAGCGCTCAGCGATGTTCGCGTGCGGCAGGCGCTAAACTTTGCCACCGATCAACAGGCGCTGGTAAAAGCCATCATGTTTGGCTATGCGCAACCGGCCAATTCCGCGCTGGCACCCGTCGATCCTAACTACGACAAGAATCTGCACGATTATCCTTATGATGTTCAAAAGGCCAAAGATCTGCTGAAGGCAGCGGGCTACGCCGATGGCTTCCCGATGTCGATTGCGGTGCAGGCGCCGGACGCGCGTACTGCGCAAGTGCTGCAGGGTATGTGGAGCAAAATTGGCGTGAAGCTCACCGTGCGCCAGATGGAAAGCGGTGTGTGGACCAAAGCGGCCTTTGCCGATGGCAAAGAGAAGGCCGCACAGGGCACCGATGCGGTACTGGCGTCATGGTCTTCCGGTTTATACGGCTCAGACCTGCAATTGCGTCCGCTGTATCACACCAGCAGCTTTGCACCAGGTGGCGCCAATCTTGGCTTCTTCAGCGATAAGCACACCGATGAACTGATCGATACTGCCGCGTCCACGCTCGACGATACCCAACGCAAGGATCTCTACTTCCAGGCACAGAAACAGATCAGCGGATTAGCGCCGCAGGTGCTGCTGTTCTATCAGGACGATCTTTACGCCGCGCGCAAAAACATCAGCGGGGTCGTCATGCAGCCGGGTGGGCAGATTGTCGTCCGTGATGCAATGAAGCAATAAACTCATGGCTGATGTGATATGAAAGCGTACGTCGCAAAAAAGGTGCTGTCGCTGCCGTTAATTATTTTCGGGGTGTCGATCATTGTATTCATTGCCATCCGCGCGCTGCCGGGCGATCCGGCACGCTTGATGGCAGGACCGGAAGCGCCACAGGAAGCCGTGGATAATATGCGCATGCGGCTGGGACTGGATAAGCCTTTGCCGCTGCAATATGCGAAATTTGCTGCCGAAGCCATACATGGCAACCTCGGACTGTCGCTGCAGTCGCAGCGACCGGTGATGACGGAAATCAGTGAGCGGCTGCCATATACCTTATCACTGGCGGCGCTGGCTTATCTGCTGGCCATTGCGATTGGCGTGCCGGCGGGGATGACAGGCGCAATATATCGCCAGCGCATTCCCGACCAAATCGTCATGGTGCTGACCATTGCCGGTGCGTCCATCGCCAACTTCTGGCTGGCGCTGCTGGCGATGAACTACTTCGCCGTTGAGTTAGGTTGGCTACCGCTGCTGGGTGCAGATTCATGGAAAAATTACATCATGCCAACCGTTACGCTAGCGATCTTGCCGATGGCGATGATTGCCCGCATGACGCGTTCCAGCATGCTGGATGTGCTGAGTCAGGACTATATTCGGACTGCCAAAGCCAAAGGTTTATCGTCTGGCAGCATCCATTGGAAGCATGCGCTGCGTAATGCGCTGATCCCGATCGTCACCATTGTCGCACTGAATTTCGGCAGTCTGATTGGCGGTGCGGTGGTGACGGAATCGGTGTTTAACTGGCCGGGGATTGGCCGCTTACTGGTGGATTCGGTGCGCTACCGTGATTATCCCGTGATTCAGGGCGTGACGCTGGTCGCCGTTACCGGCGTGGTGCTGATGAATCTGGTGGGGGAAATTCTGATTGGTCTGCTTAACCCCAAAATAAGGTTCGACTGATGAACAGCATTGAAAGCTCCGTGCTGCCGCCGCGTTCGCGCAGCCGAAACCTGCTAAGAACCCTGGTCGCTAATCCTTCCATCGCCATTGGCGGCGCACTGGTATTGCTGGTGGTATTCGCCGCCGTGCTGGCACCGCTGATCACCCATTGGGATCCGGTTGAACAGGATTTACTCAATACGCTGCAGGCACCTTCGGCCGCACATTGGTTTGGCACCGACGATTATGGCCGGGATATTTTCTCGCGGGTGATTTTTGGTGCGCGCATAACGCTGTTTGAGGTCTGCCTGAGCGTGGCGATATCAATGGCGATCGGCATTCCACTGGGCATCATTTCCGGCTTAGCCGGGCGTAAAATTGATGCCCTGATCATGTGGGTGATGGACATTATCTTTGCTTTCCCGGGAATTGTTCTGGCGATTCTGATTGTTAGCGTGCTGGGGGAAGGCCTTACTAATATGTTGATCGCTATCTCGCTCTTCTCCATACCGGTCTATGCGCGCCTGAGCCGCAATTTAACGCTCGGATTGAAAAATATGGAGTATATCGAAGCGGCACATATGCTCGGCGTGCGCTATCCGCGCATCATCACTCACTATATTCTGCGCAATTCGATTGGGCCGCTGATCGTGCAATCAACCCTAACGGCCGGCGCGGTAGTGCTCTCTGCCGCCAGCCTCTCTTTTCTTGGCTTAGGCGTGCAGCCGCCCATGCCGGAGTGGGGCACGATGATGAGCGACGGGCGCAACTTCCTTGGCCTGAATATCTATGTGTCACTCTTCCCTGGATTGGCGATTTTGATTACCGTGCTGGGCTTCAATGTCCTTGGCGACGGCTTGCGTGATGTGATGGATAAACGTTTATGAGTAAACCTGCAGTTATTTGCCTCGATTTGGGCGGTTCATTTATCAAGTTAGGCGTGATGGATGCGCAAAATGCATTAACGATTCTCGATCAGCAGAATATCCCGGCGACCAGTTGGACGGCGTTCACCACGCTGGTCAGCCACATGATTGCCCAACATCAGGCGCATTTTACTGCTGATAGTCCGGTGGCGATTTCCACCGCCGGCATTGTGGCGCCGGACACCGGGGAGATGTTTGCCAGCAATATTCCTGCTTTTCATCAGCGCAGATTGGCCAACGAATTATCAGCGATCTTGCAGCGACGGGTGATTGTGCACAACGACGCCGATTGCTTCACGCTGGCGGAGGCGCTAACGGGAGCCGGGCAAGCACACAAGGTGGTGTTTGGTGCCATCCTCGGTTCAGGTGTTGGCGGTGGATTAGTTGCGGATGGTCGTATCATCACTGGCCAAAATGGTTTGACCGGGGAATGGGGGCATGGGCCGATCACACTCACTGAAGTGGAGATTGATGGTGAAACGCTGCGCCTGCCGCGCCTGAGCTGCCCGTGCGGACAAAAAGGCTGCCTCGACAGTTACGGAGGCGCGCGCGGCCTGGAAAATCTGCATCAGACATTGCATAGCAGCACAGCGAGCAGCATTGATATTATCAAGCGCTGGCAGCAGCAGGACAGGCAGGCGCAGCAAACCCTGCAGGCGTGGTTACAGCTGGTTGGCCAGCCGCTGGCGTACACCATTAACATTACCGGCGCATCACGCGTGGTGGTGGGCGGCGGGCTGGCTTCTGTGGTGCCGTTAATCGAGGCGTTAGATCAGGCGGTGCAGGGTTATGTGTTGCGCAGTACGCGCCAGCGTTTAGTGGTTCCTGGAGCGTTCGCGCATCATGGCGGCATGATGGGCGCCGCGCTGTTGGCCCGACAACGTCATGGATAATGTTACCCGGTGCGCATAAATGCGCACCCTACGTCGTAGCGTCGCCATTCATAGCGACCAATGCGGCAGCGTTACCCCAGCCATTAACACATAATTGCGCTATCATATGCCGCTTACTTAACTCAGTTACGACGATGGTTGCTGTTCAATGCACCCACGATGCTGGCTGAGTTCTTCACCTGTGGTTCGGAAAACTCATGTCATCAATACAACCTCAACTTACTCAGCTGCTGAGCGAGGCATCGCTGCCGCGCAAAAGCGTGCTGAAAGCGCTGTTCGCGCTGGGTACCGGTGGCTTTGCCATTGGGACCGGCGAATTCGTGATTATGGGCCTGCTGCCCGATGCAGCAAAAGGCCTCAACGTGTCGATCCCTTCCGCCGGGCATCTGATCAGTATTTATGCTCTCGGCGTGGTAATTGGCGCGCCGCTGCTGGCCGTTTTGGGTGCGCGTGCCTCACGTCGTAATTTTCTGATGACGTTAATGGGCCTGTTTGCCGCCGGAAATTTGCTGAGCGCGGTGGCACCTGGCTACTACTCGATGCTGTTGGCGCGTTTTCTTGCCGGTTTTCCGCATGGCACTTTCTTTGGCGTGGCTGCGCTGGTAGCGGCCGGTTTGGTCGAGCGCAGAAAGCGTGCGCAAGCGGTATCGATGGTGCTATTTGGTTTGACCATTGCTAATTTGCTGGGCGTTCCGGCGGTCACTGCCATCGGTCAATGGTTTGGCTGGCGAGATGCCTTTGCCATTGTGGGTGGTCTGGCGCTGGTCACGTTGCTTTTGGTGTGGCTGTGGGTACCCAACGTAGCGGGTGATAAAAATGCCAGCCCGCTGCGTGAGTTGTCAGCGCTAACGCGCAAGCAGGTGCTGCTCACACTGGCGATTGGTGCAGTAGGCAGCGGCGGATTGTTCTCGGTGTTTAGCTACGTCAAACCCACTATGACCGAACTGGCACAGATGCCGGTGAGCTGGATTCCTGCCGTGTTGGCGCTATTTGGTTTAGGCATGATTATCGGCAATATTGCGGGTGGTCGTCTGGCCGATCGCGGTATTGAAAAGACGATTCGTATTTTGCTGGTGTGGTCGTTTCTGGTGCTTAGCGCCTTTGTGTTTGCTGCACATTATGCCCTGGCGGGTGCAATCAACGTGATGCTGGTTGGCACCATGGTCGCGCTGGCGGCTGTGCTGCAAATTCGGTTGATGGATGTGGCGGGAGATGCACAAACCATGGCGGCAGCGATGAACCACTCGGCATTTAATCTGGCCAATGCGTTAGGTGCGTGGCTAGGTGGCGTCACGATCTCAGCAGGTTTAGGCTGGCAGTCAACCGGTTGGGTGGGCGCGATTCTGGCGGTGCTAGGTCTGTTGATTCATGGTGTTGCGGTACGTGATGCGCGGCGGAAATCCATCACCTTTGCCCACGATAATCATTAACATCATAGGGTCGCCATGAATGGCGACCCTACTGTTTTGTAGGGTGCGCATTCATGCGCACCTGGTTAAATCATGAAAGCTTCTGCTACAAAAACGTTACAAATATCCTATTAGTCTCCCTCCGAATGTGGGAGATATGCCAGCCCGAACGATGCGAATTACTGCTCCCACCCTGGACAAATAACTACCAGACCTGTCTTGGGGTTCTGCGTTGCGCTGCTAAAAAAATAGAAAAAATTAATGGTTCTATAAGGGCGAGTACGTATTATTTCTATAAATACCAATACGATGCTTTTATAGTCACGCCAATTTGCTCGCACGATCACAGCGTAAGTAACACAATTTCTTAACATTAATTGCAGTGATTAAGATCGCAATAATTATTCCCATACTCTCTTTAATAGAAAGCCTTGAACCTAAGCAACCCGGCTTAACATGGAGAGGGCAGCATGCAAGAAAAAATCCCCGGAACGCGTTGGTATCGCGTTATCGCCCCCATTCTCATTACCTGCATCGTCTCATTCATGGATCGCGTCAACATCAGCTTTGCGCTGCCTGGCGGCATGGATCAAGATCTGGCGATCAGCAGTCAAATGGCGGGTGTGGTAAGTGGCATCTTCTTTATCGGCTACCTGTTCCTGCAAGTGCCAGGTGGACGTATCGCCGTAAATGGCAGCGGTAAACGTTTTATTGCGTGGTCGCTGGCAGCATGGATGGTGGTGTCTATCGCCACCGGCTTTGTTACCAACCATTATCAGCTGCTGGCGCTGCGTTTCGTGCTGGGTATCTCGGAAGGTGGCATGTTACCGGTAGTGTTAACCATGGTCAGCAATTGGTTTCCAGAAAAGGAGCTGGGACGCGCTAATGCTTTTGTAATGATGTTTGCGCCGTTGGGCGGCATGTTTACCGCACCGATCTCCGGCTACATCATTAACGTGCTGGACTGGCGCTGGTTGTTCATTATTGAAGGTCTGCTTTCTGCCGCTGTACTGCTGGTGTGGTGGCTGGTAATCGCCGATCGTCCAGAAGAGGCGCGCTGGTTACCCGCACGTGAAAAGGCGTATTTGCTGCGCGAACTGGCGCGTGAAAAGGCGCAACATCGCCAAAAAGCACCGCTTAGTAAAGCCCCGTTAAAAGCGGTGTTCCGTAATTCAGGTTTGATGAAGCTCGTGGCGCTTAACTTCTTCTACCAAACTGGCGATTACGGTTACACGCTGTGGCTGCCGAGTATCCTGAAAAATCTCACCGGCACCAACATGGCGGGCGTCGGCCTGCTGGCCGCCATTCCGTTTGTGGCGACAGTGCTCGGTATCTATGCGATTTCCTGGCTGAGCGATCGCACCGGTAAGCGACGTTTGTGGGTAATGGTCTCGCTGTTCTGCTTCGCTGCTGCCTTGCTGGCTTCGGTGGTGCTGCATGAGAACGTGGTTGCCGCCTATATCGCGCTGGTGGTATGCGGCTTCTTCCTGAAAGCAGCGACCAGTCCGTTCTGGTCTATTCCCGGACGTATCGCTGCGCCGGAAGTGGCGGGTAGCGCACGCGGCGTGATTAATGGGCTTGGCAATCTGGGGGGATTCTGTGGGCCGTACTTAGTTGGCATCATGACGCTGCTCTATAGCCAAAACGTGGCAATCTGCTGGCTGGCGGGTTCGCTGGTGATTGCGGGGATCTTTACGCTGTTGTTGCCAAAAGAGTGTGATATTAACCCTTCAGAACCGCGCAGACATATGAAGGACGATCGTTTGATGAGTGCCAAATAGTGAAGCTGGCAAGGTTGGCACTATTCTGAATATGAACAATAGAAAGTCAGAATAAATAAAAAGGGAATGCCTGATAAGGTGTTCCCTTTTTAACGTTTCAATCAATCGACAGATTATGAATAGCCAGCACAGCACGTGCGGCTTCTTTGCCTTTCTTGATGAAATGCTCGGTGTAGAAGTTTTCGATGACGTCTACCGGTTGGAAGTTATGCGGTGTCAATGAAACGGAAAACACCGGTACGTTAGTGGTGAGCTGCACATTCATCAGGCCATCAACCACCGCTGCTGCAACGAAATCATGGCGATAGATGCCGCCATCCACCACCAGCGCCGCGCAGACAATTGCATCGTATTTGCCGGTTTCAGCCAAACGCTTAGCCAACAGCGGCATTTCAAATGCGCCAGGCACTTCCAGCACTTTTAATTCCGCGGCAATAGATTGATCGGCTAATTCTTTTTCGAAACCTACCAGGGCATTATGGACAATTTCTTTGTGCCATCCGGCTTTAATAAATGCAATTTTAATAGTGTTCATGGTTATTTCGACATCACCTGTAATTTGTTCTTGCTCATAAAATAATGTGTTTGTATACCATATGTTACGTTTGTAATCTACCGACGCAAAACCCGTCATACTTCGAGTTGCAGGAAGGCGGCAAGTGGGTTCATCCCCAGGAGCATACTGAAGTATGTGACTGGGGTGGACACGCGCAGCCAACGCACCTGCAGCTCGAAGTATGATGGGTTTAAGTATGGAGAAGACAATTTAACCACACCCTTAATGCAGTTATTCCGCGCTTGACGGCGACCATCGCCTGCAATACAAATAGACGCGTCGGGGGAGTCTCGCCACAGAGACTGAGAGGCTAATAGCGCACTGCGCGGCTTAGCGACCCTTTGAACCTGACCCAGTTGATACTGGCGTAGGAAGACTGACAGTCTGTTAGCTTGGCTGTCTGGCGCTAAGGCAAGCTCGATCGTGGCGCCATTTCCCTTCACCTGTATCTGCGGGTCTCAGTCAACACTGAGAGGCCGATGTGAATTTCCCCTTTTTGAACATCATGGAACCTGCGCTGTGAGCCGCTGGAGCGTGCTAGGCTGCGGCGTGGCCGGCTTGTGCGTGGCAACATTATTGGCAGAGCGCGGCGAAGACGTTGAGGTGATCGACGATGCATCGCGGCGCCCGGCATCGTGGTATGCCGGCGGCATGCTGGCGCCCTGGTGTGAAGCCGAAAGCGCGCCGCGTGAGGTGATAACCCTTGGACAGCACGCCGCCGCGTGGTGGCAACAGCGCGTCAGCAGCGTTGCACATCAGGGAACGCTGGTGGTGGCGCCGCCGCGCGACAGCCAGGAGCTTAACCGCTTTGCCCGCATGACCGAGCAGCATCAATGGGTTGAACCTGGTGCGATTGAACCGGCGCTGGAAGGGCGCTTTGCGCGCGGTCTGTTTTTCGCTCGGGAAGCGCACCTCGACCCGCGCCTGGCGCTGCAGGAAGTGCGTGAGAAGCTGATTGCGCGCGGCGTAGCCTTCAACTCGCATGCGCCGAGCGGCCAGATTATCGATTGCCGTGGCATTCATGCCGCGCCCGAATTGCCGCGCCTGCGCGCCGTGCGCGGCGAGATGCTGATTCTGCACAGCGATGAGGTGCAGTTCTCCCGTCCGATTCGCCTGCTACATCCGCGTTTTCCCTGCTATCTGGTGCCGCGTCGCGGCGGGCATTTTATGCTCGGCGCTACCATGATTGAGAGCGATGACGCCAGCCCAATCAGCGCCCGCGCCATGATGGAGTTACTCAGTGCCGCTTACGCCATTCATCCGGCGCTGGCGGAGGCGCGGGTAATTGAGAGCGGCAGCGGGCTGCGTCCGGCCTATCCGGCCAATCTGCCGGATATTCACTATCAAAATCACACCTTCTATCTCAACGGCATGTATCGCCACGGTTTTCTGCTGGCACCGATGCTGGCTGAACAGCTGATGCAGCGCCTATCTGGAGAGCAATCTTATGATTATTCAGCTTAACGGGCGCGCTATCAGCACCGAAGCAAAAAGCCTGAGCGAACTGCTGATCGAGCAGCAAATTGATGTGGCCTGCGTCGCTACCGCCTTTAATGGCACCTTTGTGCCCAAAAGCCACTACGACACGCAGCTGCTGGATGAAGGTTGCCAGCTCGAAGTCTTGTCACCGATGCAGGGAGGCTAAACGATGTTTTACGATGTTGACCCACAATCGCGCTTCCTGCTCGGCACCGCCGGATATCCTTCGCCCGCCATTTTGCAGCAGGCGATTGCCGCGTCTGGCACTGAAATCATCACCGTTAGCCTGCGGCGTGAAGGTGCTGCGGGCGCGGCATTTCGTGAACTGCTGACCGGACTCAACATTCGCGTGTTACCGAATACCGCCGGCTGTCACACGGTGAAAGAGGCGGTCACCACCGCGCATATGGCGCGAGAATTGTTTAATACCGCGTGGATCAAACTGGAAGTGATTGGCCACGCCGACACGCTGCAGCCCGATCCGTTCGCGCTGGTGGAAGCGGCGCGCATTCTCAGCGAAGACGGGTTCAAGGTGTTTCCCTACACCACTGAAGATCTGATCGTTGGCGAAAAACTGCTGGCGGCAGGCTGCGAGCTGCTGATGCCGTGGGGCGCGCCGATCGGTTCCGGCCAGGGACTGCGCAATATCGACGGCCTGCGCGCGATGCGTGCCTGGTTTAGCGATGTGCCGCTGATCATTGATGCCGGCATTGGCGCGCCGTCACAGGCGGCGCAGGCGATGGAAATGGGCTTCGATGGCATCCTGCTGAATACCGCCGTCGCCAAAGCGGGCGATCCGATCGAGATGGCAAACGCATTTCGTCTGGCAATAGAAGCCGGACAGGCGGCCCGTCGCGCCGGATTAATGGAAAAGCGTAATATGGCGAGTGCTTCCACGCCCATCTTTGGCCTGGCAAATCTCAACTGATGGGCGGCGATATGGAACGCTATCAACGCCAGATGATGCTGCCGGAAGTGGGTGAAGACGGGCAGCGCAAACTGCGCAACGCGCGCGTAGTGGTGGTGGGTGCCGGTGGGTTAAGCGCGACGCTGCTGCCGCAGCTGGTGGGCGCGGGCGTCGGCCATATTCGGCTCTATGACGACGATGAAGTGGCGCTGCATAACCTGCATCGGCAAACGCTGTTTACGCTGCAGGATATCGGCCAGCCCAAGGTGCTCAGCGCTCAGCAGGCTTTGCAGCAGCGTAATCCCGAGGTGCAGATCGACGCGCTGCAGCAGTCGCTGAGCGCCAGCAATATGCAGCAGGCGCTGGCGCAGTGCGATCTAGTGATCGACGCCGCCGATAATTTTGCCGTCACCTATCAGCTCTCCGATGCATGCATGCTAGCTGGCATCCCGCTGATCAGCGCCTCGGTGTTACGCAGACAAGGTTACGTGGGCGGTTTCTGTGGCGGATCGCCGAGCTATCGCGCGGTATTTCCGCGCCTGCCGACCTCCGCTGCGGACTGCAACACCGCCGGCGTGATGGGGCCGGCGGTCGCCGCATTGGGCGCAATGCAGGCGCAGATGGCGCTCAGCGTGCTGCTCGAACTGCAGCCATCGCCGCTTGGCTGTCTGGTGAACTGCGATTTTGTTAACTGGCACTTTCGCCCGTTCCGCTTTGATCAGGCCGAAGAACCGCAACAGGCGGTGCCGTTTATCGATCGGCCGCTGCTGGCGGCGGATGACTGCATTGTCGAACTGCGTAGCCATGAAGAAGCGCCAGTCAGCGTCGCAGAGGGCGTTGAGCGCATTCTGCCGCAGGCGATCGCCACATGGCAGCCACCGACGCAGCAGCGCATTGTGCTGGTATGCGCCAGTGGCATTCGTGCCGCGCAGGCCGCCGCAGTGTTGGCGCAGCGTGGCTTTAACCAGCTGGCGATTCTGGCGGCAAATCGCCCATGAGCCACGACATTGTGTTCAACGACGTGAGCTTTAGCTGGGGCGATAAACCGCTGTGCCAGCAGCTGAATCTGCGACTGCGCGGCGGCAAAACCACGGTGATGCTGGGACGCAGCGGCATCGGCAAAAGCACGCTGCTGCGCTTAATCGCGGGGTTACTTCAGCCGCAACAGGGCGCGGTGCAGGGTTTACGCGGCAATGTCGCCTGGATGGGGCAGCAGGATCTGCTCTATCCGTGGCTGACGGTGCTGGAAAACGTGATGCTATCGGCGCGCCTGGGCGGTGAAAAAGCAGATCGTCCGCGCGCGCTGGCGCTGCTGGCGCAGGTGAAGCTCAGCGAGGTGGCGCACGCGCCGCCGCATCAGCTCTCAGGCGGCATGCGGCAACGGGTGGCGCTGGCGCGCACGCTGTATGCGCAGCGTGAGGTGGTGCTGATGGATGAGCCGTTCGCCACGCTGGATGTGATGACCAAACTCAGCCTGCAGACGCTGACCGCACGCTTGCTGCAAGGCAAAACCGTGTTGCTGGTGACCCACGATCCCCTGGAAGCCTGCCGCATGGCCGATGATATTTTGCTGCTTGATGGCCAACCGCTGGCGATCGAAAACTGGCCGGTGCCTGGCGGTGTGACCCCGCGATCGTTCGATGATCCCGGCGTGTTGCAGGCGCAGGCGCAACTTTTCTCCCGATTGAATACCCATGAAAACACTGTTTAGCGCGATCTATTTGTTTGTGGTGCTGCTGTGCGGCTGGCTGCTGGCGCGTCACAGCGGCGTGCCGACCTTTTTACTGCCCGCGCCGCAGGCGGTGCTTGAAGCGCTATGGCTGCAGCGCCAACTGCTCTGGCATCACACGTTATATACGCTGGCGGAAATTGTGCTGGCGCTGCTGCTCGGCGTGGGTGCCGGCGTGACGCTGGCGGTGCTGATGGCTGCCAGCCCGCTGCTGCGACGCGTGCTGTTTCCGCTGGTCACCGCCAGCCAGGCGATCCCGATATTTGCCCTCGCGCCGCTGCTGGTGCTGTGGCTCGGTTTTGGCATTGCGTCGAAAGTGGTGGTGGCGGCGTTGATTCTGTTTTTTCCGCTGTGCCTGTCGCTGTTCGATGGGCTGTGCCGCACGCCGAGCGGCTGGCTGGAGCTGGCGCAAACCACCACGCCATCGCGCTTTCGCATCTTCTGGCGCGTGCGCTGGCCCGCCGCCTTACCGCAGTTTTTTTCCGGCTTACAGATGGCGGCGGTGCTGGCACCGATCGGCGTCGTGATTGGCGAATGGGTTGGAGCCAGTGAAGGGTTGGGCTACTTGATGATGCAGTCCAACGCCCGGCTGGAAACCGCCACCAGCTTTGCTGCACTGCTGCTGTTACTGATTCTGGCGCTGTTGCTCTCCGGCAGCGTGGCGCTGATTCGCAAGAAAACCCTCTGGCAAACTTCATAAGGATGCACTTTGAACACCTTACGCACTATTTTTACCACCTTGCTGTTGCTGGCTTCTGCTCATGTCCACGCCGCAGAGAAAGTTCGTTTGCTGCTCGACTGGTTTATTAACCCGAATCATGCCGCGATTTTTGCGGCTCAGCACAGCGGGGCTTTCAAAAAAGAGGGGCTGGACGTAGAGATGATCGCGCCTGCCGATTCCGCCTCTGTACCGCTGCTCTTGGCCGCAGGTAAAGCCGATCTTGCTATCAGCTATCAGCCGCAGCTCTATACGCTGGTGGAGAAGGATGTGCCAGTCATCCGCGTTGGCACTTTAATCAATCAGCCACTGAATACGCTGACCACGCTTGCGAGCGATATTCACTCTTTAAAAGATTTTGCAGGGAAAACGCTGGGCTATGCGGTACCGGGAACAGAAGACGTGGCAATTCGCAATATGCTGAAATCGCAGGGCGTTGATGTTGCCACCGTGAAGCTGATTAACCTGAATATGGACGGTGAATCAGCGCTATTGACGCACAAGATTGAGGGTGCGATGACCATCTTCCGCAACTATGAGCTGCTGGATCTGCAGGACAAAGGCGCCAATCCGACGGTGTTCAAACCTGAGGATTACGGTGTGCCGGCGTATGACGAACTGATTATTCTGGCAAATCAAAAAACGGCCGCGCAGGACAAACGTATTCCGGCGTTTTTGCGCGGGCTTGATGCGGGTGTGGCATGGCTGCGCGCGCATCCGCAAGAGGCGTGGCAGGCATTTATCAAGCAATATCCAGAGCTGAACACCAAACTGAACCATGAAGCGTGGCAGGCGACGCTACCATACTTTGCTGCGCACAGCGCAGAGTTTGATCGGGCGCGCTATCAGGCATTTGGTGAGTATATGAAAGCGAATGGTGTGATTAAGGATGTGGCGCCGATGGCGCGTTATTCACTGCAGTAACTTCTGCCAGGTGCGCATTAATGCGCACCCTACGAATATGTAGGGTCGTCATTCATGGCGACCGGAAATACACCAAGAATTACGCTTGCACACCGCTGTATTTTTGATAATGATATTTATTCTCAATTATCAAGTAATGGACAACCTGATGCGTTTTCCCGCTCTTTCTCTGCTGCTCACTCTATTTTTCATCTGCACCCACGTCCACGCCACCGCCAACTGGCCGCGCACCATCCAAACCCCGCAAGGCCCACTTACGCTGCAACAGCCGCCGCAGCGTATTGTTTCGACCAGCGTCACGCTGAGCGGCACTTTGCTGGCAATTAATGCGCCGCTGATCGGCTCTGGCGCCACCAGCCGCAATAGCAGCGTGGCGGATGCGCAGGGCTTCTTTACTCAATGGAGTGCGGTGGCCAAAGCGCGTCAGGTAAAACCGCTGTACGTGTCGCAGCCAAACGCCGAAGCGATTGCGGCCGAAGCGCCGGATTTGATCGTGATGGCCGCCACCGGCGGGGATTCAGCGCTGCGCTTGTACGATCAGCTGCAAACCATTGCGCCGGTATTAGTGATCGACTACGGCGATAAGAGCTGGCAGGCATTAGCTTTACAGCTGGGCGACATCACCGGTCATGAAGCGGATGCGAAAAAGCTGATAGCTGCGTTTGACCAGCGCGTCGCAGCGGTGCGCAATACGATCACGCTGCCGCCGCAGCCGACGTCTGCCGTGGTCTATTACGAAGATGGACGCGGCATGAACCTATGGACACCGGCCTCGGCGCAGGGTGCGCTGTTAAAGGCGTTGGGCTTTACCTTGGCCGCGCCGCCCGCGAGTTTTCAGGGCAGCACCAGCATGGGCAAGCGTAATGACATCATTCAGCTAAACGGTGAAAATATGGCCGATGGCATCACCGGCAACACTATTTTGCTGTTTGCGGCCGATGAGAAAACCGTGCCGCAGGTGGCGAAGAATCCATTCCTCGCCCATCTGCCCGCGGTGCAGCAGCACGCTATTTTTGCCGTGGGGAACGACACTTTCCGCCTCGATTACTACAGCGCCAGCAATATGCTGAGCAGCATCGAGCGGCAATTCACGCATCAAGCGTCAGCGGTGGCTGGTCGCGGTGCATCAGGCTGATCGCCGAGGCGTGCGGTGCGCAGGCCGCGCGCCGCCAGCGCCAGCAAGACCAACAGCCCCGCCGCCAGACCACCAAACCACAACACGCTGCTCAACGGCGCCAACACCCGTGCCAGTGCCCCCAAACCTAATGCGCCAAGCGAATCGCCCGTCACATCCTGTGCTGTGCCGAGGCTGTTAACGCGACCCAGCAGCGCATCCGGCGTGTGATGCTGCGTCAGCATAAACTGCAACAGCGAGGCGATAGCGTTGCTGTAGCCGTAACACACCAGCGCCAGCAGTGCGGGCAGCAAATGGCTGTAGAAACCGAGCGAGGCGATGCAGGCAAACGCCAGCAGCGCACAACCGATCAGCACCCGCCCCGGGCGTGACAGTTGTCGCACCCAGCCACTGGTAAATGCGCCGATCATCGCGCCCAGCGGCACCGCAGAATACATCAAACCTAATGCCGAGGCATCGGCGTGCAAGGTTAGCGCCAGCGCCGGGAACAGGATACGCACCGCGCCCACCATGCTGAGCAGTAACCCAACCAGCACCACCGCGCCCACCACTTTATGCTGGCAAACAAATTGAATGCCGCTCGCCAGCGCACGCAGCGGATGCTCCGGTTCCTGCTGTTCAGGTTTCATGGCGGGCAAACGCACTAGCGGAATCAGCGTAGCTAGCGTACCGATGGCGGCGACCGCAAAGGCCCAGCCGACGCCTGCCGCGACGATAATCATCCCGCCAATCGCTGGCGAGAGAATCGCGCCGAGGCGCACCGTTAGCATGCTGAGCGCACCGGCTTCAGCCAGATGTTCGCGTCCGACGATCAGCGGGATCACTGCCATCAGCGCGGTCATGCCCAGCGCTCCAAAGAAGCCATCCCAAAAGGCGAGGAAATTGAGCGCCAGCAGCGAAGGCGCTAAGCTGAAGGCATTCAGGCTGAGCAGCACAAAGCCGATGCCGCAGGTGCCGCGTGCAAACAGGATCAGCTTGCGGCGATCGTAGCGATCTGCGAGCACACCGCCAAGCAGCAGGCCGATAAACATGCCGACGCCATCGAGCATCACCGCCACGCCCACCTGCAGCGTGGAGCCGGTCATGGCCTGAATCTGCACCGGCACACCCACCGCCAGCATGCCGAGCGCAAACACCGACAGCATGCGAGCGCAGAATATTGCGCGGAATGACGGGTTATTTTTCAGCAAACTAAAATCTAAAAATATCGAGGGCTTAGCCATATATCTCCAACATAAGGGGTAAAGGTCACCATGAATGGCGACCCTACACTTATTTCCAGGCCGCTATGAATACGACCCTACAAAAACGTGCAGACCTTTCGTAGGGTGCGCATTTATGCGCACCGTTTCGATGCCCGCACCAAAGCTCAACCCGCTAACAGCTGATTGATCAACGGTCCCAATACCTTCAGCGAATCCGCCGAGAGAATATCGGCGTGTTCACAATCCAGCGGGATGAGGGTGAGCTCATCCACAAACGGCGCCCAGCTGGCGCGGACATCCATATCCGGCGGCACGGTTCTTTTCGCCATAAACAGCGTGGCGCTGCCGGCATAACGCGGCGTGCGCGCTTCGGCCAGGCGCGCGACGGCATCTTTGTAATTAGCCACGATGGTGCTAAACATCGCCGCCTTCTCCGCCCGCAGCAGCGGATCGCGTTCGTCTTCGGTTGCCGCCATAAATTCGGCCTGCTCCCGCGCCACCTCCTGTTCCGCTTCAGCGGCATCCGGCATGCGCCAGTCCTGACCTTCCGCCGGATAGGTATCCAGCAGGCCGAGGAAGGCCACCTCTTCACCTAATGCCTGCAGGCGTGCCGCGATGCCTTGCGCCAGCGTGCCGCCAAGCGAATAACCGAGCAGGAAGTAGGGCCCGCTCGGCTGCTGCTGGCGAATCGTTGCCAGATGCCGATCGCACATCGCCGCCACGCTGTGACACGCCGCAATCACCCCATCAGGACGCGGCGATTGCAGGCCGACAATCGGGAAGTCGCCGTCCAGATAGTGCAGCAGGGCGCTATACTGCCAGGCGAAACCGGAGGCGGGATGGATGCAGAACAGCGTAGGGCCGTTGCCTGCGCGCAGCGGCAGCAGTTCACCGTTGCCACCGGTTTCGCTGCTGGCGCCGTCGTCGAGCAGCGCCGCCAGCTTCTCCACGCTGCGTGCCGCGATGATCTGCCCGACGCTGAGCGGCGGCACCTCACGACGACGCAGTTCTGCCGCCAGACGCATCGCCAGCAGCGAATGGCCGCCGAGCGCGAAGAAATCGTCGTCGGCGAACACGCTGTCGCAACCCAGCAGCTGCTGGAACAGCTCTGCCAGCAAATGCTCACTGGCGCTGTCCGGTAAGCGACCGCTGCGCGCGCTGCGCTGCGGCATCGGCAGCGCTTTGCGGTCGAGCTTGCCGTTAGCGCTCAGCGGCAATTGGTCGAGCAGCAGATAGCTGACCGGCTGCATATGCGCAGGCAATCGTTCGCTCAGCTGCTGCTTCACGCGCTCGAGGTCCAGCGTGATGCCCGCTTCCGCTACCAGCCAGCCCAGCAGCTGACGATTATCGACGCCTGGCGTTGACTGCTGGGTAAGGTTGCGCGCCGCGACCACCGCTTGCGCCACGCCCGGCAGCGCCGCCAGGGCTTGTTCGATCTCGCCCGGCTCAATACGCTGTCCGCGCATTTTCAGCTGATCGTCACTGCGTCCCAGATACTCAACCGCACCGTCGGCGCGCCAGCTGGCAATATCGCCGGTGCGATACATGCGTTCCCCTTCGGCAAACGGCGCGGCGACAAAGCGCTGCGCGGTGAGATCGGCGCGGTGCAAATAGCCATCGGCCAGCTGCACGCCGCTGAGATAGAGATCGCCGGGCACGCCAACCGGCACCGGGCGCAGCAGGTTATCGAGAATATGCAGCTGCGTGTTCCACACCGGGCGTCCAATCGGTACGCCCGGACCGTTGAGGCCCGCTAGCGCGCTGCCGCTGGCCGGTTGCCAGGTGACATCGACGGCGGCTTCGGTCGGGCCATACAGATTGTGCAGCGGTGCGGCAATCAGATCCTGATAGCTGCGCGCCAAATCGCACGCCAACGCTTCACCGCTACAAAATACGCGGCGCAGGCTTGGGCAAGCACGATCGGTTTGCGTCGCCAGATGGCCGACAAATGCGGCCAGCATCGAGGGGACAAAATGCATTGTGGTGACGCGATAATCGTCAATTAGCTGCCACAGCGCCTGCGGGTCGCGGTGTGCCTCCGCTGGAGCCATCATCAGCTGCGCGCCAGTCATCAGCGGCCAGAAGAACTCCCACACCGAGACATCAAAGCTGCACGGGGTTTTCTGCAGCACCACATCGTCGGCGCGCAACGGATAGCTGGCCTGCATCCAGCGCAGACGATTGACGATAGCGCGTTGGTTCACCACCACGCCTTTCGGTTTGCCAGTGGAACCCGAGGTATAAAGGACGTAAGCCGGCCGATTGGCATCCGCCTGCGGCAGCGTGTGCCGAGCCTGAGCCTGTGGGTTGGCTAAGCCATCAAACAGCATCAGCGTACCAAAACGGGCGAAACGAATTTCCAGCGCTGACTCGGTGATCACCACCCACGGCCGCGCATCTTCTACCATGTAGGCCAAACGCTCATCGGGATAACCGATATCCAGCGGCAGATACGCCGCCCCGGCTTGTAAAATGGCGCTGAGCGCGATGCTAAGCCGTACCGAACGCGGCAGCGCCACGGCGACGATGTCGCCCGGCATCACGCCGGCTTCGATCAGGCGATCCGCCAGCAGCGTGACCTGCCGCTGCATGTCGCTGTAGCTCAAACGATGCGCTTCATCAACCAGCGCGAGCGCATCGGGCGTACGCGCTGCCTGCTGGGCAATTGCCTGCTGCAGAGTTTCCTCTTCCAGCTGCACGCCGGTGTTATTGACCCACTCCAGCAGCGATTGCTCAGCCAGCGTTTGCAGTCGCCACTGCGTCAGCGGCAGATCGGGCGTGGAAACCAGCTGTTGCAGCAGCAGGAGCAACCGCTCGGCGAGACGTTCCGGCGCGCTGACGCAGTCGCGATACTCCATCAGCAGCGTCAGCTGTTCACCCGGTAGCACCAGCAGCGTCAGCGGGTAATGCGTATAGCCGCGGTTGTGAATCGCCTCGCAGCGCACGTCGGCATTGGCATCCAGCACGCTTTGGTTGTCCGGATAGTTCTCGACCACCAGCAAGGTATCAAACAGCGTACCCGCGCCAACCAGCTGCTGAATTTCGGCCAATCCGAGACAATCCTGCTCAATTAGCTGGATCTGCTGCGCCTGATGATCGGCCAGCTGCGCCAGCAGTGGCCGCTGATGATCGAAGCGAACGCGCACCGGCAAGGTGTTGCTGAACAGGCCGACGTGCTGATCGATACCGTCAATCTGGCCAAATCGACCGGACACTGGTGCGCCAAACACCACGTCCTGCTGGCCGCTGGCAACGGACAGCATCAAGCCCCACACACCCTGCATGACGGTGTTCAGGGTTAATCCACGCGCCCGACACAGCGCATAAAGCTCGCGCTCCAGCGTGGCATCCAGCGTGATGCGTTTTTCGCTGACCGCGCTGTCGGCCGCGTTTGGATAGAGCAGCGTCGGCCGCACGTCGCGCAGGCACGATTGCCACTGTTGGCGCGCGTCGTCGCAGTCGCGCTGGCCGAGTTGACGCACCAGGTCAACATAACTGCTGCTGAGCGCGGGCAGGGTTTGCTGCCGCAGCGCACAAAGCAGATCGTGGAGGATCACCGGCGTTGACCAGCCATCGACCACGAGATGATGCGCGTTAAGCAGCAGCGTCCAGCGCAGGCCATCGCGATGGGCGATCAGCGTGGCTTGCAGCATGATCGGCTGACTAAACAGATCCTGCGCCAGCGCCTGATGCTCCAGCGCCAGCAGCGCCTGATCTTCGTCTTCCTCAGCCAACTGATGCACCGCCAGCGGCCAATCCCGCTCGCCTTCCGGCAGCAGCTGCAGCGGTTGCAGGCTGAGTTCGGCATCAAAGCGTGCCGCCAGCTGTGGATGGCGGCGTAGCACTGCGTTCAGCGCCTGCTGAACGGCTGCGGCGCCGATCTCGCCGCTCAGCGTAAGACGCGTCAGCGAGTTATAGCTGCCTTGTTGTGCGGTGGTTTGGGCGTGGAACAGCAGGCCTTTTTGTAATGGCAACAGCGGCAGCACATGGCTGAAGGCGCCGTGACGCGCATGCAGCTGTTGCAGCGTGGTATCGTCTACGCCATCAATGGCCACGTCGGCGGCAACCAGTGTATTGGCAGCCTGCTGCGGCTGATTTTGTGCCAGTGCCATCAACGCCTGCGCGGTGCTGACCATTGCCAGATGCAGTTGTTCAATCGCCTCAGCATTCAACACGCCAGCGGCCCAGCTCCAATTGAGCGCCAGCTGCGCCGCGTCCGGCTGCTCTTCGACAAACACGTTAAGTTCTAACGCATGCTGCAGCGGCAGCGCGCCATCCTGCATCACCGCAAAGGTGTCGCGGAACGCCTTGGCGGTGCGCTGTGGCGACCAATAGCCGCTGCGCTGTTGGAAGCGCCCCAGATAGTTAAATAGTACCTGCGGCGCATGCTTAGCCG
This sequence comes from Pantoea sp. GW821-FHT03E06, assembly GCF_059420725.1. Classification (NCBI taxonomy): domain Bacteria; kingdom Pseudomonadati; phylum Pseudomonadota; class Gammaproteobacteria; order Enterobacterales; family Erwiniaceae; genus Pantoea; species Pantoea sp. GW821-FHT03E06. Next base: position 532,591 of record NZ_JBWKUG010000002.1, on the reverse strand, counting down.
CCAGTTTTGCCAGCGTAACGCCGCGATGCGCATCCAGCCAACGTAACTGACCATAGCCAATGCCGCGATCCGGCACCGCGCGCAGTACCGCTTTTACCGCGCGTACGCTAGCGTTGAGCGGCGCCTGTGGGTTTTCCGGTAATGCCAGCAACAGCGGGAATTCCGCCGTTAACCAGCCAACGGTGCGCGCCAAATCCTGCTGGGTATGCAGCTCGGCGCGGCCATGTGATTCCAGCGTAACGCGTTGCATCGCACTGCCGTTATGCTGGCGCAGCGCGAGGGTCAGCAGCGTTAACAGCAACTCTTCGCTGGTGGCGCGATAAGATTGCGGCAGCGTGTTGAGCAGCGCGTGCGTAGTGGCCGCATCCAGCAGCGTGCGCCGATGCTGCTGGCGATCGCTGTGCTGAAGGGATCGCTGTCCAATCGCCGGCAGCGGTTCAGCCAGCATCTGTTGCCAGAACGGCAGTTCGCTAGCGCGCGCGGAGAGGTTAGCCAGCAAGGCAGCCGACCAGTCATGCAGCGAGGTTTCCTCTGCAGGGATCATCAGCGGCGTGTTATTGAGCAGCGCATCACCGGCCTGTTGCAGCTCATCCAGCAACACGCGCCAGGAAACGCCATCAACAATTAAATGATGCAGCGTCAACACCAGCGCGCAGCTGGCGCCGTTTTGTTGCAACAGCGTGGCCTTGAGTAACGCACCGGCAGCGGGATCAAGCGCGTAAGCATCTTCGGTAAACGCCTGCTCCGCCGCACTATCGCGATCTGCTATTGCCCATACGCGTACGCGTACGCGGGCAGGGCATGCAGGCAATGTTTCGCCGACGATCAGCTGCTCATCGCGCGTAAAGCCGTTCAACACGGGATGCGCCCGCGCCAGTTGATCGATCAACTGTTCTACCTGCGCCTGCTGTAACTGCGGCGGCACCGACAGCAGCACGCCGTGGGCAAAGCGCGCATTAATGCCTGCCTGCGCGTGGAACCAGTGCAGGATCGGCAATCCGCCAATCGCGCCCTGTTGCGCCACCCGTTTAGCGGTGGACTGTTGTGCCAACGGCGTTAAATCACGCGCCATGCGGGCAGCGGTACGTTCAGCGAAAATTTCACGCGGACGTAACAGATAACCGGCGCGGCGCGCGGCGGTGCTAAGTCCCATCGCCGAGATACTGTCACCGCCGAGTGCAAAGAAATCATCCTCTGCACCCACGCTTTCCAGCCCGAGCAGGTTGGCTATCGCCGAACAAATCAGCTGTTCCTGCGGCGTGCTGGCAGCGCGGCTTTGGTTCTGCGCCGCCTGTTGCGGCTTTGGCAGCGCCTGGCGATCAATCTTGCCGTTGACATTAAGCGGCAACGTCTCCATCACCATCAGTACCGCCGGCACCATGTAATCCGGAAGCCGTGTTGCAAGCTGTGCCAGCAATTGCGCGCTGAGAGTGCCCTCTGCGCGCAGCGCATCATCCTGCACCGAGCAGTAGCCAATTAAGCGATGCGTCGCGCCTATCACTTCGGCGATGACGATGGCGGTGCTGACTTCCGGCAGCGCCACCAGCGCGTTCTCCACCTCACCCAACTCGACGCGGAAGCCGCGCACTTTAATCTGGTGATCGGTACGGCCAATAAACGCCAGCTGACCATCCTGATTCCAGCGCATCAGGTCGCCGCTGCGGTACATCACATCGCCTGCGCGGAACGGATTGGCAACAAAGCGTGCGCTGGTGAGATCGGGGCGACGCAAATAGCCGCGCGCGATGCCGCTTCCGGCAATGTACAACTCGCCTGGGCAGCCAATCGGTACCGGACGCAACTGGTTATCCAGCAAATAGACTTCGCTGTTCCCCACTGGACGGCCAATCACCGGCTGCGGCGAGGCCATCACGTTGGCGCCGAGCGTATCAATGGTGTATTCCGACGGGCCGTAATAGTTGTGGATCTCCATCTGCTGCTGTTGCTGCATCCGTTTCCACAGCGTCGGCGTTGCCGCTTCACCGCCAATCATCACAAACGATGGGCGATGGTTATCGGCTTCCAGCAGGCCGCTGTCGATCATTTGTGAGAAGAACGACGGTGTGATATCCAGTAAATCCACCGGCACCGCGTTCATCTGTTGTATCAATCCCCAGGCGTCGCGGCGAAGATCTTCGTTGAAGATATTTAGCTCGCAGCCCATCAGCATGCAGAACAGCGGTTCCCAGGAGGAGTCAAAGGAGAATGAGGCGGTGTGACCCGCGCGCATGCGGCGCGGACTGTGGGCGGTAAAGCGCGCAATCGCGGGGCCAAACAGGTGTTCGCGATGCGAGAGGAACAGATTGAGCAAACCCTGATGCGTGCTCATTACGCCTTTGGGGCGTCCGGTCGATCCCGAGGTGTAGATCATGTAAGCCAGATCGACACCGCACAGGTTAGTTGCGGGTCGCGCGGTGGGATACGTGTTCAACTCAATCTCATTAATCAGCAGATGCGGCAGTTTTGGCATTTGCTCCAGCGTGCGGGTGTGGGTGAGTAGCAGTTTGGGCTGCGCGTCATCGCACATCAGGGTTAAGCGTTCACGCGGGTAGTCGAGGTCGAGCGGCATATAGGCCGCGCCGCTTGCCAGTACGCCAAATATCGCCACCAGTGAATCTACAGAACGTGGAATTCCGATTGCCACCACGTCGTCGGCGTGCAAACCGCGCGCGATCAGCAGATGTGCAAGCTGCATCGCGCGATCGGCAAGCTGGCGATAACTCAGGCTGCGCTCGCCGCAAACTACCGCGATCTCATTGCCATGTTGCGCAGCAGATTGCAGCAGGACATCAACAATGGTGGCGGTATCGGCAGGCGGTATGATGCCAGGGCCGGTTGACCAGCGCTGCAGATCGGCCTGCTCTTGCGGGGCAATCAGCGACAGCGCACCCACGTTAATAGCAGGATTATCAACAAACTGGTTTAGCAGATAGCCAATGCGTTCGGCGTGACGTTGTAACGATTTTGCATTATAACGCTGCGGGTTAGCGACTAACGTCAACTGTAATGCACCGTCGCGGAAACCAACCTCAAATTCCAGATCGTCCACCGGGCCCATTGCCAGCGTATGGGTGGCGGCACCATGACCATCGAATTGCACATCGTCGTGATAAACCTTGACGTTAATCACCGGGCCATACAGCGCCTGGCTGCTGCCAACCAGACCCAGATCGCGGCGCAGCTGTTCCGCTTCATAACGCTGATGACGGCGCGCTTTGCGGATTTCGCTCTGCACCTGCTGCAACAGCGCCGGTAACGTCATCTCATCGCTCACGCTAAAGATCAGCGGCAATACATTCACCACCGGTCCGAGCGTTGAGATCGCCGCCGAACCCATGCGGCGCATGAACGGAAAGCCAATCGACAAACGCGAGCGGTTGCTGATGCGGGCGAGATAGGCAATTAACAGGGCACTGACGATATCTCCTTCGCTGCTGTCAGCCAGCTGCTGATGCAATCTCGTCAACTGCGGGAGGGTGACCTGACAACTGATGGGGCGAGCGTCGGGATGCGTTATGTTTTCATTTGAGAGCGTAAGGGTTTCAGGAAGCTCAGCGGTGTAGCTTTGCCAGTGGCTGGCGGCGCGCTCGCAGGCGGCGGAATCCTGCCACTGTTGATACTCCTCAATCACCGTGGTGAAGGGGGTAAACGGCGTGGGCGCAGGCGTTTCGCCGGTACACTCGGCGGCATAGATTGCCGCAATGCGCTGCGTCAACGCCGCAAAACTGAAGCCATCTACCAGCAGATGATGATAGCGCTGATACCACAGCCAGTTGCCGTCATCGACGCGCATTAACACGTGACGATAGAGCGGAGCGTCGCCGTCGGCAGGCAGCTCAGCAGCGAGATCTGCCTGCATCAGCTTGTGCGCCTGGCGGGTTGCGTCGGCACGCTGGCTAAAATCGTGCCATTCCGGTGCGATGGGTGCTTGTGCATCGAACCACTGCGCCGGATTGCCCTCATCGTCGAGACCAAAGCGCGCCTGCACGGTATCAGCTTCGGCCATCGCCTGACGAATAGCGCTATCGAGTGCGACGCGGTTGATGTTGCCGTGCAACACGCTGTAGTGCGCCACGGTAAATTGATTGCGCGGCTGCGCAATGCTGTCAGCGATCCAGATGCCGGGCTGCGCCGCGACTAAAGGATAGGGTTGTTTGATCGTTGCCAAGAGACAGTTCCTGTCTGATTCCTGTCATCCTTCGGGCTGCAGTGGCGTTGGCTGCGTGCGCTCACCCCAGTCACTTACGTCCGTAAGCACCTGGGGATTTGCGCACTTGCCGCCTTGCTGCAGCCCGAGTGATTGGGGGAATAAATTAACTAAATGATTAAAAGAGCAAATTAAGCTGCGGTAGACGACGTCTGTTGCGTCGCTGGTCGCATGTCGTGCCAGTTGGCTTCGATAAATTCAATTGCCGCAGCGCGCGTTAGCGGCCCTGCCACGTTATGCCAACCGGCGGGAACGGGAGCGAATGCTGGCCACAAACTGTATTGCTGGCGCGTGTTAAGCAGCACCAGAAATTCCAGCGCATCGTTATCAAACGGGTTTTGTTGTTCAGACATGGTGATTACCTTCAGAGGGTGAGGTTGGGGATAGAAAATCGGCCAGCAGCCAGCGACAGCCGTCGATCAGACCGCCGCGCCAGCACAGCGCATCGTGCCCTCCGGCGTAGCGGCGAAAATGTAATTCGTGGCCAGCGGCTTCCAGCACCGGAGCGATCTGCTGGTTGACGTACACCATGTCCGCCTCGCGATCGCCCACTTCCTGGAAGATCTTCAGCGTGCCCGTTGGCAATGTGCCTTGTTGCAGACGCTGCAACAGCAGGCCCGGCGCGTGATGTTCACGATTGGCGTAGTCGCGGAGATATTGCAGGTTGGGCCACCAGAATGAGCCGGATTGCGTAAGAATGCGGCCAAAGCGCTGCGGCCAGTGCAACCCGGCATACAGGGCGGCGAGTCCACCGTAGCTTTGCCCGGCCACCAACGTGCGATCGGCATCGCTGCTGAATGCCGCGTGTTGCTGAGCCAGCGGCAGTAGCTCTTGCTGCACCGCCTGCCAGAAAGTTTCATTGCACGGTAATTCCGCTTCGCGATGCTGGCTGTCGATGACATCGATAAACAGCCAGCAGGCCGGCGGCAGTTCGCCAGCGGCGGTGACCTGATCCAGCGCGCTAAAGATCGGCTGGCCGTACACCCAGTTTTGTCCGTCGAGCAGAATTGCCAGCGGGCGCTGTTCGGGCCGGTCGGTTTTACCCGTGCTGTAGATCCAAACCTTGCGCGTAACCTGGAGCAGCGTGCTGCGCCACCGCAGCGTTTGCAGCGTATCGGGCCAGGTTTCGGCGAGTCCGGCATCCAGTGCTCGCCACGCCGATTGATCCGGCGCATCCGGCATATGCGCGTTGCTCAAAGCAAAGCGACGGCTGCTGAGAAATGGCGGGGTGGGATTGAGCTTGTCGGGAATCGCCAGCGGCATCAGCGAAATCCACCATTTACGTTGCAGCGCGCGACAGGTGTCATCATCGCCACAAAATAGCGGCGGCAGCTGTTGCGCAGTGACCGGAATCAGGCTGTAACTGCCGCGCCAATCGGATTCAATCGGCGTAGACCAATGCCAGACGTTGCTGTCCCCCACGCGCGCCAAACTTTCTGGCGCTTCGCTGTGGTGATCGGTGACGCCATTAATATCGATATAAACCCGTTGCGTAGAAGAAAGTGCGGAATGACCTTGGGGATCGCGCCAAAAAAAATGCATGGAGGTTTGTCCCTGCTCATCACGTTCCACCAGCGGTGTTCCGGTGGCATAAAGCCGCTGCCACCAGCCTTCGCCGCCCACATCAGCTTGCCGCAACCATTGCGCAACGGTTCCCGCAGGCAACCAGTTTTTTGCTGTTTTTTCTGCATGCGTTAGAAACATTCTGCAATCCATCTCCACATTTTGTTCATAGTCTTTACTTAATCAAAGCTAATGCAAATGCTATTGATAACGATTTACATTTGCAATATGATTTTTCGCGCCTAAGAAACCTTCGGATTTTCAGTGGATTATTTTGTGAGAGAGGTCACGCGGGGAAATTAGGGCCGTAAATAATCGATGACAGTAATATTTCAATCCGTTACAGCCTCTGCTATTAGGCGAGGACCTCTGAATGGATTATTTCATCTACAAGGCAGTTTGAAATAGAGATGGCGACTATGTCTATTAAAGTAAGAAAATCAGCAATACCTGCTGTGGCACACCCGTTCAGATTCAATCCTGTATATCTTTCACTGGCCTCAATTTTGTTAGTGGCACCGGTGTCCGCCGAAGAGACGATTACCGTTAACGCCGAAACGCACGAAAGCGTCACCGCACCGCTACAAGGCTATGTGGCGAAAGAGAGCGCGGCAGGCACAAAAATCGCCACGCCGCTGCGCAAAACCCCGCAATCCATTTCAGTGATTACGCGTGAGCAGATGGACGATCAGGCGGCGGCATCGGTGGCGGATGCGCTAAGCTACACCAGCGGCGTGTTAACCAACTATCGCGGTAACTCCAACCGTAATGATGAGATTATTGCGCGCGGTTTCCGCTATGCGCCGAAGTTCCTTGACGGCCTGAGCTACGGTTTGTCCGGTCAGGCTGGCGCCGCGGGGCAGATCGATCCCTGGCTGCTGGAGCGCGTTGAGATGATTCATGGTCCCGCCTCGGTGCTGTACGGCCAGGTGAATCCGGGTGGCATCGTGGCGATGACCAGCAAACGCCCGACGGCGCAAAGTATTCATAAAGTGCAGCTCAGCACTGGCAATCAACATTTGGGTGAAGCGGCGTTTGATTTCGGCGGTAAGCTAAATGATGACAACACGCTGTTTTATCGCCTGAACGGTATCGCCAGCACCAAACACGAGTTCGTTAAAGATAATAAACAGCAGCGTATGGCGATTGCGCCGGCCATCACCTGGCTGCCCAACGCCGATACCAGCTTTACGCTGTTGACGCTGTATCAGAACGAGCCGAAAGCGGGCTACCGTAACTTCCTGCCGGCCAACGGAACGTTGTTCAACACCAGTGCCGGACGGATCCCTTATGACTTTAACGTCAGTGATCCGAGCTTCAACGAAGCCAAACGCGAGCAGACGTCGATTGGTTATATTTTCGAGCACAATCTGAACGATAACGTCAGCTTCACGCAGAATCTGCGCTACAGCAACATGGATGAGTCGTACAAATATCTGGTGTATACCGTTGATGCGGATAACGATCACTCGATCAACCGTCGTCCGCAGCATGACAAGATCAAGTCAAAAGAGTTGGGCCTGGATAACCAGCTGAAAGCCACCTTTGATACCGGGAATGTTGCGCACACTGTGCTTGGCGGGCTGGATTACAAGTGGAGCGACGTAGATAACAAATTGTGGCTCGACAGGGGCGATCAATACATTCTCGATTGGGCTAACCCAACGCGTATCAGCATCAACGAGAGCGATTTGACGCTGACTACCAGCACCCGCAAGAAGCTCGATCAGGTTGGTGTTTATCTGCAGGATCAGCTGGAGTGGAATCAGTGGAACCTGTTGTTGTCTGGCCGTAATGACTGGAGCGAAGTGCGTACGCAGGATCGCACCGATAACAGCGAAACCCAGCAGAATGATAACAAGTTCACCGGGCGCGCCGGTTTGCTGTATGCGTTCGATAACGGGATTTCGCCGTACATCAGCTACAGCACCTCGTTTGAACCCAACCTGAACAGCGGCGCGCCGGGCACCGATCCGTTCAAACCGACCACCGGTGAACAGACAGAAGTGGGCGTGAAGTATCAGCCGTTGGGCTGGGACGCGGTGTTTACCGTGTCCGCGTTTGATATCACGCAGAAAAACATCACCGCTTATAACAACGTCACCGGCTATAACGAGCAGATTGGTAAAGTGCGTTCAAAAGGTATTGAAACCGAAGCGCATGCGCAGATCACGCCAGAGATCAAACTGCTGGCGGCTTATACCTACACCGATGCGGTGACCAAAGAGAGCAGCATCACCGAGCGTGTTGGTCACTCGCCGTCCAGCATTCCGCGTCATGCGGCCTCGGCGTGGGGCAGTTATACCTTCCTCGATGGCGTGCTGAATGGCTTTACCCTTGGCAGCGGCGTGCGCTACACCGGCACCGCGCCAGCGGATGAAACCGGCACCAATAAGGTTCCGCATTACACGTTGTACGACGTGATGGCGAAGTATGAATTAGGCGAAGCGGCGAATTCGCTGCGCGGTACCACGCTGCAACTTAATGTGAATAACGTGGCGGACAAACACTATGTCGCCTCGTGCAGCAACACCAGCGCCTGCTTCTATGGCAGCGGTCGTTCCATTGTTGCATCGGTTAATTACAGCTGGTAATTCCGTCGGCGGTCTTACCGGCCGCCGTTTCTTTTCACATTCCGTGCGGCTGGTATGCACCTGTTACAACTCCTCACCGGTTTTAGGAAAATACTGTAATTATGAGACTGTCATCACTATTCAAGGCACGCTAAAATAATCGCTTCTCATTCAGCAAAGGTGTTTTTGTCACGATGTTATCGCGTTTCACACTGGCCACTTTGATGGCAACCTTAATGCTCACCGGCTGTGCCCGACTGGCTGCCGTTACCGGTACATCCCCTGACAGCACTGCGACGGCGGATACCTCCGCGGCTCAGCCTGCGACCGGCGCGCCAATCGAAAATAATGACACGCCAACCCCATTTGAAAGCGGCCCGACGGTGATTAATGTTTCGCATCTGGTTACGCGCACCGATGATGGTTCAACCATTTATTTAACGGTTGATGGTCAAAATGCGGGACTGTTGCAGAAGGGCGAAAAGAAAGAGATTCGTGTCGCGCCAGGTAAACACCAAATTGGCGGATACGTGCAGACGCTGTTTGGCTTTGGCAAAGTGACAATTGCTTCAGTGGATGTCACCACCGATCCTAATAGTCCGAAAAATGTTGTCTATTCGGTAACCCGCCAGAAGCCAACGTTTAGCGAAACCGACGCTACACCGCCGAATAACTCTTGAATCATGTCCGGTGCGCATCAATGCGTCATGACGGCTAATGCGGTCTTTAAAACGGTGCGCATAAATGCGCACCCTACGATGTAGGGTCGCCATTTATGGCGACCGTCATAATGACGCACAGTACACAACGCCATTTATGGCGACCGTCATAATGGACGCACAGCTCACCTCGCCATTCATAGCAGCCATTTCGCTATTCGCTGCGGCTAATACCCATGTTAATCCCCCAGAATAAAGTCTCCTGCTGTCGTTGCGCATCTCATCCACGCTACATCTGTTATTTAGATGTTAATCCGCTATGCTGTGATTCCGCTTTAAACTGGCGTGTATAGCGCGCTGATGCAGGAGAGTCGCTGTGAACCTAAGCCAGCGTGAACACATTGCCAATGTAGTTGCCCGAATCGAGAACCGTAATGCTGCCCGCGTGGTTAATCCGCAAGAGGAGGCGGTGCAGGCTTCATGGTTACGCTGTGTCAGTGAGCATGGACTGGATCCCGCTCGCCTGCAGGACGCGCGTATTCTGCCAGCACATCAACTGCTTGAGCATCGTCAGCAGTTGGATGAGCTACGTTTTGTCGCTCAGCACGGTTTGCAGACGCTTTATCAGCAGATTGCGCCCGCTGGCTATATTCTGCTGCTGGCCGATGCACAGGGCGTCGCGGTGGATTACCTCGGCGATGCCAACGCGGAGGTCAGTTTGCGGCGTGCGGGATTATTCCTCGGTTCACAATGGTCTGAAGCGTTATCAGGTACCTGTGCGGTGGGCACGGCGCTTGCCACTGGCAGCGCGATCACCGTGCATCAAACTGACCACTTCGATGCCACCCATATTCCGCTCACCTGCAGCGCGGTGCCGCTGTTTGATTCGCAAGGGGTGATGCAGGCGGTACTGGATATCTCCGCGTTAACATCGCCACAGCCGCGCAGCAGTCAGCATCTGGTGATGCAGTTGGCGCTGGGGCAGGCCCGACGGATTGAAAACGCATGGCTTTTACATCGCCATCGTCAGGACTGGATTCTCAAACTCAGTCGTACGTATGCATGGGCCGATGTACATCCTGAATACCTTCTGGCGTTTGATGTTTACGGACAGCTGGTAGGCATGAATCAGCCGGCGCGCCAGCTGTTTTCTGAGCGCGATGACCTTCTCGGGTCCCCCCTTTCAGCGCTATTCCGTACCTCTATCGATCAGCTGCCGAGTTGGTTAAATGCTTCCGATGCCCATCAGTTAGAAGACATCAGAGGCGAGCAGCGTTTCTTTGCCTGTACGCAGCCACCTGCCGCGCCGCGCATCCGATCGGCCGAGGTGAAAACGGCGCCAGCCCTGGCGGCGCTCAGCGGCGGCGATACGCAGCTTGATCGGCAATTACAGCGCGCGACGCGTTTGCTTAATACTCCGCTCAATGTGTTGGTACAAGGTGAAACCGGCAGCGGCAAAGAGTATTTTGCGCGCGCTTTCCATCAGGCCAGTTCGCGGCGGAAAGGGCCCTTTATCGCAATCAACTGTGCGGCAATTCCGGCGACATTAATTGAGAGTGAGCTGTTTGGCTATCTGCCCGGCAGCTTTTCGGGAGCCGGCAATCGCGCGCGCAGCGGGCTGATTCAGGCCGCGCACGGCGGTACGTTATTCCTTGATGAAATTGGCGATATGCCGCTGGAGATGCAAACGCGTTTGCTGCGCGTGCTGGCGGAGCAGGAAGTGCTGCCGATTGGCGCACGCCAGGCGCAGAAAGTCGATCTCCGCGTGATCTCCGCTTCTCACCATGCACTCACCGAGCGGGTGGCGCAGGGAGTATTCCGTGAGGATCTGCTGTATCGCTTACAGGGCGCGACTATCACGCTACCGCCGCTGCGCGCACGCCAGGATATTAATGGGTTGATCGACCAGATGCTAAACGGCAAGGCGTTAATCAGTGATGCTGCGCGCCAGACGCTGTGCTGTTATTCCTGGCCGGGCAATTTGCGCGAGTTACATCACGCGCTGCAATATGCCCAGGCGATGTGTGAACAGGGAATGATTCAGCGTGCAGATCTGCCTGATGCGTTACAGCTGCCGCAATCCGTCGCGCCCTTATCGCTGAGTGGCGAAGCAGAAGCGCTGCGGCGGCAACTCAACGCCGTGGGTTGGAATCAAAGCGAGGCGGCGCGTCAGCTGGGGATTAGCCGCATGACGCTGTATCGTCGAATGGGAAAATTCGGTATTAAGCGCAAAGGCGCGTAACGCCTTAATCTTTCGCTGCCTGTCCCATGGGTCGCCATTTATGGCGACCCATGGCTGGCGATTACTGCGGGGGACGAACCAGAATTTTCACCTGCTGTTTCTCTTTCACCAGCGCTTCAAATCCCTGCTCGACCAGATCGGCCAACTCAATGCGTTTAGTGACCAGTTTTTCCGCCTGGAAATAGCCCTGAACCATCAGCTCCATCACCGCCGGGAAAATATGGCGATAGGCGATGATGCCTTTCACGTTGCGCTCGGCTAGCACCACTTTATTCGGATGGAATGATGCTTCACCTTCCCAAATAGACACGATGATGGTTTCGCCTTCATAGCGGGTACTGTCGATGCACTGCTTCAGCACTACCGGTACGCCGGTGACCTCAAACGCGACATCGACGCCGCCCTTGCTCAGTTCACGGATTTTCGCTACCGCATCGTCTTTACTCGGATCGATGACTACGTTAGCGCCCAGCTCGCGCGCTTTCTCACCGCGCTGTTGCGAAAGCTCCACCACATAGATTTCGGCGGCGCCTGCCGCGCGCAGCGCTTCAATCACCAGCAAGCCAATCGGACCGGCACCAAATACAGCGGCTTTATCGCCGGCTTTCAGTTTGCTCATGCGCACGGCGTGAAGGGCCACCGCCGCCGGTTCAACCAGCGCCCCTTGCTCGTAAGAGAGTGCATCTGGCATGCGATGCACCATGTGCTCCGCTACCACGGTGAAGCTTGAGAAGCCGCCGCCGCCGCCGGATAAACCGTGGAAGCCGAGATCGCCACACAGGTTGTATTTACCTTCGCGACAGGCAGCGCATTCGCCGCAGGAAAGAATCGGCTCGACCACCACACGATCGCCCGCTTTCACTTTCGTCACGCCTGCACCCACTTCCACCACTTCGCCAGAAAACTCGTGGCCCATCACGATTGGGGCGATGTCATGGCTGATTTTGTGCGGATGGTCGACAGGTACAAAAATCGGACCGGCAAGATATTCATGCAAATCGCTGCCGCAAATACCGGTCCACGCCACTTTAATTTTAACCTTACCGGCTGAAACCTGGGGTTCTTCAATCTCATCTACGCGAATGTCGCGTGCTTTATACCAACGTGCCGCTTTCATTATTTTCTCCTTGAGTCTGGCTGTGGTTCTGTCCATTGCCACGCAGGTGGCCGGTGCAGAAGCTCAAAAGGAGAGTGCGAAAAGCGTGCCAGCCGCTAAGGGGTTAACAAGACTAATAAAATCAATAAGTAAAAATTAAGCGCGTGAGCGTGAACGGTATCAGTGTTACAGCTGTAACAGGTGCAGATGTCACAGCAGTTACAGCCGCGCTGTTATCGCGCGCAGATGCTCGCGCAGTAGGCTATGTAAGGCACGGATCGCCGGAGAAAACTGTTTACGGTGCGGGCAGATAAGGTGCAGCGGGGTACTTTCACCCGGCATCTCCGGCAGCACCATCTCCAACCTTCCTGCAAGCACATCCTCACATACATCAATCCAGGATTTATAGGCGATGCCCATGCCCGCGATGGCCCAGCGGCGGGCAACCTCCGCATCATCACACAGCATGCGGCTTTTAACCGTAATTTGCCGCCGCATGCCTTCCTGCGGGAAAGCCCATTTGTCGTAAACGTGTCCGCCCATAATAAACAGCAGGCAGTGATGATGCTGGGCAATCTCTTCCAGCCTTTGCGGGCGACCATGGCGATCGAGGTAATCGGGCGATGCCACCATCACGCGGCGATTATCCTCCGCCAGCGGCAGCGCAACGTAACTGCTGTCTTCCAGCTTGCCGTAGCGAATGGCGATATCCACCGGATCGCGAAACACATCGCTGATCTGATCGGAAAAAGCGAGCCGCACCGCCAGTGCCGGATGCGCGCGGCAGAAGCCGGTAATCAACGGCAGCAAGATGTTGCGGCCAATGTCCGAAGGCAGCGCGATTTTAAGCTCACCGCTCAGCGCATCTTCATCGCTCTGCAAACTGTCGGCTCCGGCCTGCATCAGGGCCAGCATCTCCTGCGCATAGGGCAAATACTTTTCCCCTTCCGCGGTTAAACGCAGGCTGCGCGTGGAGCGGGCGAATAAGCGGCGATCTAAATCGCGTTCCAGCCGCTGAATCGCCGCGCTCACCTGACCGGGCAATAAGTTCACCTCGCGCGCCGCGCGGGAAAAGCTACCGAGGGCGGCAGAGCGGACAAACAGCGTGACATCTTCCAGACGGATCATCTGCTTCTCAGTGAAAGGAGTAAAAACGGATTTTCACTCTAAAAGTGAAAGTGTTCACCTGCAAGGGGCATTTTTCATTGCGTAACGGCCCGTTATGCTGAATCTATCGCATGAAAACTGCTGTTAAATAAGGATCTGCCTGATGAAAGCCATTGTTTATAGCCAAAACGGTTTACCGATTTCTGATGAAAATGCGCTGTATGAACTCGACGTAGAAAAGCCATCGCCAGGCGCACGCGATCTGCTGGTAAAAATTCACGCCATCGCGGTGAACCCCGTGGATACCAAAGTGCGTGCAGGTGCGCCCACCGATAAGCCGCGCATTCTGGGCTGGGATGCGGTTGGCGTAGTGGAAGCGATTGGCGCGGATGTCACGCTGTTCCAGCCCGGTGACAACGTGTTCTACGCCGGTGATATTACCCGCGCTGGCAGCTACGCCGAATATGGGCTGGTGGACGAGCGCATCGCCGGGCATAAACCACGCTCATTGAATGATGCCGATGCCGCCGCGCTGCCGCTGACATCCCTCACGGCTTGGGAATTGCTGTTTGATCGACTGGAAGTGCAAGCTGAAGATGATGCGGCCTTACTGATTATTGGCGCGGGCGGCGGCGTCGGATCGATCCTGACGCAGCTTGCCAGCAAGCTGACCAAACTGACGGTAATTGGCACGGCATCGCGTCCGGAAACGGCGGATTGGGTGCGTAAGCTGGGGGCGCATCATGTGATTGATCACCATCGTCCGCTTGGTGAGCAGCTGGAAGCGATTGGGCATAAAGAGGTGCGCTATGTCGTTTCTTTAACCCACACCGACAGCTATTACGCGCAACTGATCGATGTCATTGCGCCGCAGGGTAAATTGGCGTTAATTGACGACCCGGAGACGCTGGATGCGGTTCCGCTGAAGCGCAAAGCTATTTCGCTGCACTGGGAATTGATGTTTACCCGCTCGCTGTTCCACACCGCTGATATGCAGCGTCAGCATGAGATTCTGCAGCGCGTGAGCCAGTTAATCGATGATAAAACCCTGCAAACCACGGCGGGAGAACATCACGGCACGATTAATGCCGCTAATTTACGCCAGGCCCACGCGCTGATTGAGAGCGGACGCGCGCGCGGCAAGATTGTGCTGAGCGGGTTTTAAGAACGCGGTCGCCATGAATGGCGACCCTACATAAAACGTTAATAATTTTAATAGGTTAAGGAGTATGCAATGACTTTGAATGATGCCGTTGCCCGTCGTCACACCGTAAAAGCCTTTGAGGGCGGTAAAAGCCTGCCGCAGGACGAAATCGAAACCCTGCTAAACGTGCTGCGCAACAGCCCATCATCGGTCAATTCACAGCCGTGGCACTTTGTGGTGGCGTCCACCGCGGCGGGCCGTGAGCAGATGGCAAAATCTACCGACGGCGCGTTCGTCTATAACAGTCCGAAAGTACTGAACGCGTCGCACGTTATCGCGCTGTGCATGCGTACCGATTTGGATGAAGCGCATCTGCAACATGTGCTGGCACAGGAAGAAGCGGACGGACGTTTTGCTAAGCCGGAGGGTAAAGCCGGGCAGGATAAGAGCCGTCGTAGCTATGTTGATATGCATCGTTACGAGCAGCGTGATGTGCCGCAGTGGATGGAAAAACAGGTTTATCTGGCGCTGGGTGGCCTGCTGCTGGGCGCCGCAATGTTAGGGATTGATGCCACTCCAATGGAAGGTTTTGACCCGCGCGCACTGGATCAGGCGCTGGGACTGCGTGAGAAAGGCTTCACCAGCGTGGTGCTGGTGTCACTAGGCTACCGCAGCGATGCGGATTTCAACGCTGCGTTGCCAAAATCACGTTTGCCGCGTGAAGAGATTTTCACCTTTATTTGACTGTCGTAGGGTGCGCATTGATGCGCACCGTTTCAACGGCTGCACTTACGCTAAGGAAATCGCAGCGTAAAGCGGTTCACGCCATGCTCGCTGCGCACCTCGCAGCTTCCCTGATGCAGGCGCATAATGCTGCGCACGATCGATAATCCCAATCCGCTGCTGCCCTGATGACGTGATGGATCGGCGCGCCAGAAGCGATCAAAGATGCGCGCCTGCTGTTCGCCACTGAGCGCGGGGCCTCGATTTTCCACTAGCAATGTCGTGCCGTGATTGAAAATTCGGATGGTGGTATGACGATCGCCATAGCGCAGCGCATTCGCAATCAGATTGGCTAGCGCGCGCTGCAGCAGGTGCGCGTCGGCATGCAGCTCGCCGTGCAGCGCCATCTCCAGTTGCATCGCCTGTTCTTCTGCCATGCCGTCAAAGTACTCCTGCAATTTCTCACCCAGCACCGCCAGATCGATGTTTTGCACATCCATTGCCTGGCTGGCATCTTCCGCTTTCGCCAAAAACAGCATGTTGTCGATCATCTTTGCCAGTCGCTCCAGCTCTTCGTAATTGGAGCCGAGCAGCGCCTGATAATCGCCGATGCTGCGCGTCTGGCTAAGTGCCACTTCGGTCTGTCCCATCAGCGTATTAATGGGCGTGCGCAGATCGTGCGCCATATCCGCTGACACCTGGCTCAACTGCTGATAACCGCTTTCAAGGCGGCTTAGCATCTGATTAAACGCCGCGACCAGCGGCTGCAGTTCTGCTGGGGCTTGATCGGGCATGCGCTGCGACAAGTGGCGCACATCAATCGCATCCGCCTGCGCCGCCAAACGTCGGAGCGGAATGAGACCGCGCCGCACCAGCCAAACGCTGATCGCCGCCACCAGCAACGCCGCCAGCGCAGTGGTGAGGACGATTTGATTGCGATAGCTGTTGAGCGTTTGCGTGCGATCGCTCATCAGGCGGCCAGTAACGATCTCGATCTGTCCGCTGCCATCGCGCGTGGGCGTTAGCGCCGCCGCCGAGATAAACGGTGTACCGTCTTCGGCAGCCAGATGATGCACCGACGCAAGCGACAACGGTTGATCTGCAGCGACCGGCGTAATGGCAGGAAGCGGACGTTGACCGGGGTTGACCACAATCAGCGGCGGCTGGCCGGGAAAACGCAGCACCAGCAGCGACTCGGTATTACCAAGCATGTTGGCGAATAAGCGGGGTTTCTGCTGGATCAGCGTCACAGCATCTTCATCGCGCAGCAGGGTGCGGATTTGATCGATACGATTGAGCAGCGCCGCATCGTCGCGCACGCCAATTTGCAGCGCCAGGGAGTGATAGAGCGCGATACCGCTGAGGGAAAAAATGACGATCACCGTCGCGCTCAACAACAGCGACAGTCGCGCGGCGAGGGAAGGTTTCTTCATGATTCGGCTTCGCAGCGATAACCGACGCCGTGCACGGTGTGAATCAGCGGCGGCTCAAACGGGCCGTCAATTTTTTGCCGCAGACGTTTCACCGCCACATCCACCACATTGGTATCACTATCAAAATTCATGTCCCACACGCGGGAAGCAATGACGGTGCGCGTCAGTACTTCGCCCGGATGCAGCATGAACAGATGCAGTAAATTGAACTCTTTGTTGGTGAGATCGATACGCTGACCGCCGCGCTCAACGCGGCGCTTTAAAATATCAAGCTGCAAATCGGCAAGCCGCAGCGTATCCGGCAGCTTTTGCTGACTGCCGCGCCGCAGTTGCGTGCGGACGCGTGCCAGTAGTTCTGCGAACGAGAAGGGTTTTACCAGATAATCATCTGCGCCTAGTTCTAGCCCTTTTATCCGATCTTCCAGCGTGCTTTTCGCGGTGAGGAAAATGACCGGCGTGTGGATTTGTTTATCCAGCGCCGCCATCACTTGCCAACCGTCCATGCCGGGCATCATAACGTCGAGTAATATCAAGTCGTAATGATGCTCCTGCGCATAGAACACGCCATCCTGACCGTTTTCCGCCACATCCACGATGAATCCCGCTTCCGTCAATCCTTTGCGCATGTAATCGCGCGCTTTGGCTTCGTCTTCAATCACCAAAATTTTCATGCGCTTCTCCGCGGGAAAGGGGATTTAGGGTTGCGCGTGCTGCGCCGCTTGTTCAATTAATTTTGCAACATCATCAGGATGCGACTGGTAAACCGAATGGCTGGCACCGGCAATTTCCACCGTGTGGCTGTGCGCGCGTTTGGCGTACATGCGCTCCAGATCGGGACTGATGATTTTGTCAGCTTTCGCCACCATGTACCAGCTAGGCTTGGTCTTCCATGCCGGGTCAGGAATGTTGGCGGTGAAAACGGCCGAATTGGTTGGCATTTGCGCATGGGCTTCAAAATCAGCCTGGGCGGCAGGCAAATCGGCAGCGAAATCGCTGTGGTAATTTTCTGGCGCGATAGTCAGATAACCGTCACTCGATTTCGCGAACGGATGCGCGCTATTGGGGAATTTTTTGCCGTTGCTGGCTTCCGTTTCGCCGTTATCCAGCGCGTGGGCGGCGATGTAGACCAGGCCCGCCACTTTATTGTCGTTACCGGCTTCACTGATGATCGCGCCGCCGTAACTGTGTCCTACTAAAATCACTGGCCCATTTTGCTGATCGATAATGCGACGCGTCGCTGTAACATCTTCCGGGAAGCCGGTCAGCGGCTCCTGCACCAGCGTCACTTTATAGCCATCGTGCGTCAACCGATCGTACACCGGACGCCAGCCTGCACCGCCAACGAAGGCGCCATGCACCAGCACAATATTGTTAATCGGTTGCGCCTGCGCTTGTGCTGCGCCGCCTGCGATAGCCAGCAGCATGCCCGCTGCGAGAGTCAGTTTGTTCATTTTCATCTTGTTAATCCTGATTGCGAAGGTTGACCTACAGGATATGAAAAGGGCGCTGACATCAGCGTGAGCGAGTTATGACAAAAGAATGACATCGACCGAAACGTGTCTGTCGATCCCGCGCAACTGATCAAGAATTTCGTGAACATCCTCTCACTTTGAATAGTTTCTGAGCGTCACTGCTTGCCAAATAGCGTTGGCTATGTAATTTATTCCATAACTTCACAAATAATCGTGAAGAAGGAAAGTACATTACAACTTGTCACGAAGGGTCCTTCCTCATGTCCGAATTAAAGTTTGCTACACGTTTGAACTCATTCGCCTCTGGGGCGCATCTTTACTGGCCAGATCTTCAGGGAAAACCTTCTGTTTTACAGATGATTGCGCGTGCAGGAAAAGTGCAGGGGCTCACGCATTTGGACCTCAACTATCCGCAGCACATCACCACGGATATCCACACCATGCGGCAGGCGATTGACGATGCCGGTTTAGCCGTTAACGGCATGCAGATGCGTTGGGATGCGCCGCAGTTCAAAATTGGTGCCTTTACCAACCCGGATGCAAAGATTCGTCGCGAAGCTATCGAGCTGACTAAGCGCGGTATCGACGCCGGTCGCGAATTCGGTTCACGTTTAATGACACTGTGGATGGGGCAGGACGGCTTCGATTACTGCTTCCAGGCTGACTATAAAAAAATGTGGGAAGACGCAGTGAGCGCGGTGCGTGAAGTGGCGGAGTATGCGCCAGATATCGACGTTAGCATCGAATACAAACCTAACGAACCGCGCGCCTACAGCATCTTCCCGAATGCCACCACTTGCCTGCTGGCGGTGGAAGAGGCTGGTTGCGCCAACCTCGGCATTACGCTGGATTTCGCCCACGTGCTGTTTGCCAACGAAATTCCGGCCTTTGCTGCGGCCATGGTGGCGCGCCGTTCGCGTTTACTTGGATTGGATCTCAACGATGGCTGGGGCAAGCGCGATGACGGTTTGATGGCCGGTTCAGTCAATCCGCGCGCCACGCTAGAGTTCCTCTGGCAGATGCAGCGTGATGGTTATCAAGGCGCGTACTACTTCGATACCTTCCCCGACGCCAGCGGTCTGGATCCGATTCGCGAAGCCGAGATCAATATTGCGACCGTTACCCGTCTGCTGAAACTGTGCGAAAAACTCAATAACAATCCGGCGCTGGAGGAGGCGATTGGTCGCCAGGATGCCGTGTCATCGCAGCAAATTGTCAATGACATCATGCTGGCTCGTTAACGAAACAACTTCAACGTCACGCGAAAACTATAAAAAGGCTAACACCATGAAAAAGCGCTTACTCTCTGTCCTTACCACCGCGTTATTGTGCTCCAGCGTTTACGCCGCCACATTGCCGCCGCTGAAATCCGATTCTGAACCCGATCGCACCGACTGGACGCAACTGGAAAGCAAGTATGGCCCGATGCCGAAAGTCGATGCCAAACTGAAAATTGGCGGCGTATCGAAAACGTTGACCAACGAATACTGGCGTTCCCTCGGCGAAGGCTATCAAAACGTCGCGAAGAAATATGGCTTCACCGTGGCGTATCAGGCAGCGGCCAATGAGGACGATCAGCTCGGTCAGCTGTCGATTGCTGAAACGCTGATCGCGCAGGGATTTAATGGCCTGCTGGTCTCGCCGCAAACCGATATCAACCTCGAACCGGCGCTGGAGAGTGCCAGCAGTAAAGGCATTCCGGTGGTGAACGTTAACGATGCTGTGGTGCCCAGTGCGCAGTATTACGTGGGCAACGTGCAGAAAGATAACGGGGCACGCGTGGCAAAATGGTTTATCCAGCACCATCCGCAAGGCGGCAAAGTGGCGGTGATTGAAGGCCAGCCGGGCGTCTATGCTGCGGGCCAGCGCACCGCCGGTTTCAAGGAGACGCTGCAGGCTAATGGCAAATTCAACATTGTGGCCAGCGTGCCCGCCAACTGGAGCCGCGAGCAGGCGTTCAACGCGGCCTCAACCATTCTGCAGCAGCATCCCGATTTGATCGGTTTCTATGCCAACAACGACACCATGGCCTTAGGCGTCGTTGAAGCGGTGAGCGCGCAGAATAAAACCAAACAAACCGCAGTGTTCGGTACTGATGGCATTTCAGATGCGTATGCCTCCATCAAACGCGGTGAATTGACCGGTACGGTGGATAGCTTCCCGGTGCTGACCGGCGAAGTGGCGACAGAAGTGATCCTGCGCCTGATCGCTGGCCAAAAACTGTCGCGCGTGGTGACTACGCCGCAGGCGCTGATCACCAAAGATAACGCCGAGGCGTTTTCGACCAAAGACAACGACAAACTGCGTCAGCTGCTGGCTCAGCAATAAAACAGGCGGAGAGCGTATGGAA
This sequence comes from Pantoea sp. GW821-FHT03E06, assembly GCF_059420725.1. NCBI lineage: Bacteria > Pseudomonadati > Pseudomonadota > Gammaproteobacteria > Enterobacterales > Erwiniaceae > Pantoea > Pantoea sp. GW821-FHT03E06. Next base: position 512,022 of record NZ_JBWKUG010000002.1, on the reverse strand, counting down.
CAGTATCGCTTAATGATGCGCGGTATCACAAAAACCTACGGCAGCGCTGCGGCGCTGCAAGAGGTAGATTTTATGGTGCGGCCAGGTGAAGTACACGCGCTGATTGGTGAGAACGGGGCGGGGAAATCGACGCTCCTCAACATCCTTTCCGGCGTGCGCTCTGCTGACAGTGGTGAAATTTATGTCAATGGCCAACAGGTGCAGATGAAGAATCCGCTAAGCGCACGGCATGCCGGCATCGCCATGATTCATCAGGAGTTACAGCATGTTCCTGAGCTCTCCGTAGCCCAGAATATGTTTCTTGGTCGCCCGCTCACCACGCTGAAGGGATTTTTCGTGGATAAGCGTGCGCAGCTGGCGCGTGCGGTGCACATTCTCAAGCAGCTTGATCCGAGTATTAACCCGGCTGAGCCGATTAAAAATCTCAAGGTGTCACAGCAGCAGATCGTCGAAATTGCCCGCGCGCTGCTGGATGAGGCCAAAATCATCGCCATGGATGAACCGACCTCTAGCCTGACGCCGCGCGAGTTTGAGCGTCTGGCCGAACTGATCGCAGATTTGAAATCCACCGGTGTGTCGCTGATTTACGTGTCGCACAAGATGAACGAGATTTTCCAGGTGTGCGATCGCGCCACCATCATGCGCGATGGACGCCAGGTTGGTGTGGTGAACATTTGCGATGAAACCGAAGAGAGCATCGTGGCCAAAATGGTCGGGCGTAAAATCGAAAAGCTGGAGCATCACTCCTGGGCCAGCGAGCGTCAGGTGCTGCAGGTAGAAAATGTCGCGCGCGGTAATGAGATCAAGCCTGCCAGCTTCAACGTCTGCGCAGGGGAAGTGCTGGGCATCGCCGGGCTGGTGGGCGCCGGTCGAACCGAGTTATTAAAACTTATCGCGGGGATCGACAAACGCAGCGCGGGTGAAGTGCGCGTGAATGGCAAAGCGGTGCGCAATCATAACGTCAGCGCGGCGATTCGTGCCGGTATCGGTTTGGTGCCGGAGGATCGTAAGAAAGAGGGCATTATTAAGGCGCGCGCGGTGAAGATGAATATGGCATTGCCGTCGATGCGCAACTTCACGCTGGGCGGATTGATCCGTAAAGCTAAACTGAACCAGGTGGCGCAGGAAGTGATGTCTGACCTGAAACTGCGTCCGCTGAATATCGAAAAGCCGATCGGCACGCTGAGCGGTGGTAACCAGCAGAAGGTGATTATTGGTCGCTGGGTCGCGGCGGATGCTGACGTATTTTTATTTGATGAACCGACCCGGGGAATTGATATCGGCGCCAAATCAGAAATTTATAATCTGATTGAGAAACTGGCGCAGCAAGGTAAAGCTATTGTGGTGGTCTCTTCGGAAATGACGGAAATACTGCGGGTATCCGATCGCGTTTTAGTGATGCGCGAAGGCAAAATTACCCGTGAACTGCAGGGTGCAGAAATTACTGAAGAAAATATCGCGAGCTTTGCGATTAAAGAAATTAAAGAAGCTATTTAACGCTTACCCTATCAAGGCTAAATTATGATGACGCAAAGTTCTACTCAGTCTACGACTGCGCCGTCGGCGCTGCTCAAATTTAATCTGCGCGACGCGGGCACGTTAATCGGTCTGGTCATTATCGTCGTGACATTTTCGTTTTTATCGCCGGTTTTTTTTACCGTGCCCAACTTACTGAATATTTTGCAGCAGTCATCGATTAACGCCTTAATTGCGTTAGGTATGACGCTGGTGATTATTTCGGGCGGTATTGACCTTTCCGTTGGTCCAACGGCGGCGCTGTCGGCGGTATTGGGCGCTACTATGATGGTGGCGGGCGTGCCGGTGCCGGTAGCGATTATGGCAACACTGGGGATTGGCGCGCTGTGTGGTGTATTTAGCGGCACCTTAATCGCCTATGCAGGATTGCAGCCGTTTATTGTTACGCTCGGCGGCTTATCGTTATTCCGCGCCATTGCACTGATTTATACCGGCGGTAATCCGGTGTTTGGTATTCCGATGGAATTCCGCAGCATCATTAATAGTACGGTAATAGGTGTGCCGACACCGATTGTGATTGTGGCGGTGATTGCGCTGCTGTTATGGGTGGTAATGAATAAAACCCCGCTGGGCGAATACATTCTTGCGGTAGGGGGTAATGAAGAAGCGGCGCGCGTGGCGGGGGTGCCGGTAAAAAGGACGAAAGTGACGGTGTATATTATTTCCGGTACGCTGGCGTCACTGGCATCATTAATTTTGATTGGCCGCTTAGGTGCAGCTGAACCCACCATCGGTAATTTGTGGGAGCTCGATGCCATTGCGGCGGCGGCGATTGGTGGCGCATCGCTGATGGGGGGTAAAGGGAGTATTGTCGGCACCCTTATTGGTGCAATTATTCTTGGCGCATTGCGTAATGGCTTGACGCTACTAAATATTCAGGCCTTTTATCAATTGCTTGCTACCGGGCTAATCATTATCATAGCGATGTTGATTGACCGGGCGACACGAGGCAGGTAATGAAGCAAGATCCGCGAGCCATTGGCGCTCAAATTCGCATGCGCTTACCGCAACTCACGCCGCTAGAAAGACGCGTAGCAGAAGCGATTATCGCCAGAACCGACATAAATGAACAAACATCGCTGCAGGAGATTGCTGAGGAAAATGGTGTTTCCCAGGCGATGATTGTGAAAATTACCAAGAAGCTTAACTTCACCGGCTTCCGTAATTTTCGTACCGGGCTGATTTATTATAATCAGTCGGAAGTGGCCGGTTTACATGCGGAAATTGAGCCGGATGATTCATCGGAACAATTGCTGGCGAAAGTGTTTAGAACATCGATTCAGGCAATAGAAGAAACATTGTCGATTCTGGATATTTCGCAATTTAACCGTGCGGCAGACATTTTATTTAAAGCGCGTCATATTGATCTTTATGCGGTCGGCGGTTCGGCTACCGTAGCACGCGATTTATCGCATAAGTTGCTTAAGATTGGTATTAAATCGACGGCCTATGATGATGCCCATATTATGCTGATGTCGGCAGCCGTATTGTCTGATGATGATGTGGTTATCGCCATCAGCCATTCCGGTGCCACGCGCGCGGTAAATGATCCTATTAAACTGGCAGCACGTAACGGCGCAAAAATTATTGCGATTACGAACTATGCTGAGTCGCCTATTGCGCGAAATGCGCATGTGGTTCTTACATCAACATCCCAGGGATCGCATCTGCTTGGTGAAAATGCTGCGTCACGTATCGCGCAATTAAATATTCTTGATGCGTTATTTGTCGCAATTGCCAAAAAAGATCTCAAGCTGGCAGAAACGAATCTGATGAAAACCCAGCGAGCGGTTCAGGATCTGCGGGACTTTTAAATCATGAACAAAATTATTGTTGCCGGCAGTTTGCATTACGACATTATGCTGGCGGCCCACCATCGCCCGGAAAAAGGCGAAACGGTTATCGGTAGTGGTTGCAGTTATAAATTTGGTGGCAAAGGCGGCAATCAAGCGATAGCGGCGGCGCGTGCGGGTGCTGCGGTAAGTTTTGTCGGCGCCGTTGGTGATGATGCACAGGGCGAGTTTTTACTGCATGCGCTGCAGGCGGCGGGTGTTGATACCCAGGCTGTGGCAATTCTAGCGGCTATGCCTTCTGGTATGAGCGTGGCCATCAGCGATGCAGAAGGGGATTACGGCGCGGTGGTGGTGTCGAATGCCAATCTGCATATTGATGCCAGTGCAACGCGTGATGCGCTGTGGCGCGATGCGGGCATGCTGGTGTTGCAGAATGAAGTGCCCGCCAGCGTAAATCTGCAGCTGGCAACGCAGGCGAAGCAGCGCGGTATTGCGGTATGCATTAACGCCGCACCGGCGCGTGATATTGAACCCGCGTTGGCCGATTGTGTGCAACTGCTGATCGTTAACGCGGTAGAAGCGCGTGACATGTGCCAGATTGCGGTAAACGATCTCACCTCGGCCTGTGAAGCGGCACAAGCGCTGGCACAGCGTTTTCCACAGGTGATCGTAACGGCAGGTGAACATGGTCTGGCATTATGCGAAGCGGGCGGGGCGGCATTTAGCCTGGCGGCGATCCCGGTTGAGCTGGTGAGTACGCATGGTGCCGGCGATTGTTTCGTCGGCGTGTTGAGTCAGGCGCTGCTGGCGGGACTCAGTTTGTCGGATGCGGCGGCAAAAGCCAATCAAGCCGCCGCCGAGCACGTTTCACGTCCTGCCATCGTGTGACTTTTTCTCCGGCATTAAGATTCTCTTACGGCCGGAGATAAATTCGCTTAACTCCTTCTGTTTTAATAAGAATTTCCTCTGCAATAAACCCATCTTTTTAGTGGTGGCAATGTTTCCATCATGTTATTAACTCTGCATGCCGTTGTGAATTTACCTGCCTGCTGGAGATAACAATGAAAAAGAATTTGTCCTTTGCGTTACTGCTTTCACTGAGCGCTTTCAGTCATGCGGCGTTCGCCGAGCAAACCCTGCGCTTTGGTGTTGATCCTACCTTCCCACCGTTTGAGTCTAAAGCCAGCGACGGATCGTTACAGGGTTTTGATATCGATCTGGGCAACGCAATTTGTGCCCAGGCCAAGGTTAAATGCGAATGGGTACAGATTGGTTTTGACGGCAGCATTCCGGCACTGCAGGCGAGGAAATTTGATGCCATTCTTTCGGCGATGTCGATGACCGAGAAACGCCGCGAGCAGGTGGCATTTAGCGACATGCTGTACGTCACGCCGAGTGCGCTGCTGACACCGGCGCAAAGTCCGCTGACTGGCGACATCAAAGCGTTACGCGGTAAAAAGATTGGTGTCGCGCAGGGCACCATTCAGGAAACCTACGCCAAAGGAAAGTGGGCTACGCAGGGCGTGGATGTGGTGTCGTATCCCAATCAGATGGAGATTTATCCGGATCTGGTGGCAGGGCGTCTTGATGCCAGCCTGGCGAATGCGGTTTCCGCTGAGCAAGGTTTCCTCAGCACGCCGGAAGGCAAAGGTTATGTCATCAGCGCCACGCTGGTGGATAAAGAGATTCTGGGCAACGGCGTTGGAATTGGACTGCGCAAAGGTGATGATGCCAATCTTAAGTTGATCAATAGCGCACTGGCTGAGTTGCACAGCAACGGCACCTACGATCACCTGGCGCAGAAGTATTTTACATTCAAGGTCTACCCGTAATGAGAAGGCGCGGCCATTGGAAGGGTGCGCATTAATGCGCACCCTACAATTTCCGTAGGGTCGCTATTTATGGCGACCTCGCCGCAAACCGCACCATGCTAGTCAGATCAATCCCGACCGCCATTAATTAGAGCAAGATCAATCATGCCTGACTTACCTCACTACACTACCCAACGCGCGCGTTTTCTCGCCGCCGTTAAACGCCAAAACGGCGCGTTGACCTCCTACGCGCATCCATTACCCGGCCCGCAGGGCGAAGAACTTTACACCGATGTTGCCGTCATCGGCGAGGCTAACGCTTCACGGCTGATGTTGGTGATCGCCGGCACGCATGGTGTGGAAGGTTACTACGGCTCTGATTGCCAGATTGCCTGGCTGGATCTGTTTAACCTTACCGCGCTGCCCGCCGATACCGCCATTGTGATGCTGCATCAGCTCAATCCATGGGGCGCTGCGCACCTGCGACGTGTCAATGAAGACAATATTGACCTTAATCGCAACTTTATCGATTTCAACCAGCCTGCTCCGGCGAATCCCGCTTACGCTCGCTGGCACGCGATTTACCATGGCGATCGCGCTAACGCCGATCGGATGTTAGCCGACACGCTAAGCGGCGCCGGATGGCTGGCAGTGAAACGCGTGGTGGAAGCGGGGCAATATGACGCGGCAGACGGCTTCTTTTACGGCGGCCAGCAGCCCAGTTGGTCATACCGCACCATGGAAAGCATTATCGCCAACCACTTATCGCAGGCAAAAACCATTCTCAGCTTTGATTTGCACACCGGCGCGGGCGCGTGGGGGCATCCGATGCTGCTGTCGATTGCCGAGCAGCGTTTCGCCGCGCACGACTGGGGCAAAGAAATTTACGGCGAATGGCTAACGCTGCTGTTTACCGGCGCAGGCCGCGATAGCGAGACCGGCGTGACCGCCACCGCCACCGGTTATCTGTCGCAATTCCTGCTGACTGCGTTACCTGACGTGCAGATTTTGCCGCTGGTAGTGGAGTGTGGCACCTATACCGGCGAAGAGATGCATCGCCGCGTGCGGGACGATCACTGGCTGCATTTGCAAGGCGATCCGGCGAGCGAACATGGGCGAGTGATCAAGCAGGCGTTAGTGGAGGGATTCTGGCCCGCCGATGCCGACTGGCGGGCGCTGGTGGCGTTTCGTAATCAGCAGATCTTTGTGCGCGGCTGGCGTGCGTTGCTCGCGACGTTATAACCGGCCATAAAACGTCATTCTGGCGGTTTCCGACAGGGCAATACCCGGCTCGGTGTTGTACGCCAGCACGGCCAGCATGCGGGTGATATCGCCTTCGGTTGGCGTAACGCGATGCAGCGAGTTGCGGCCACGGAATAGCACGAGATCGCCGGCATCAATTGTCAGCGCCTCAACCGGCTGGCGCTGATCGAGCACGGCGGCGACGCCGTCAAAATTCATCTCGCCGGCATCGGCGTTACGTAAATCTTTCACATACTGGAATACCGCACCGGCACGAGGTTTCTGCACCAGCAGGGTGATGGCGAAAGAAGAGTTATCAAAGTGCCAACCCAGCTCCTGACCGTCTGGCGCGTAGTGCAAATTGATCGACGACAGCGGATCGGCGTAGGGATAAAGCGCTTCTTCGCCTAACACATCGCAGAGGAAACTTTTGAACAGCGCATCATTGTAGAGCTGACGCAGCGGCGAATCGGCAGCAATCACGTCATCGGTAATACACCCTTTGGTACTCAGCACATCGCGATTACGTGGATGGTCAGCGCTGTAAGCGTCATCCTTTTTCATCAAATAGACGTTGTGTTTACTGGCGGTGTGATAAGCCAGATGGCGCTGCGCATCACCTTCCGCAATGATGGCGTGTAGCGCAGCGGGCTGTAAAAACTGACGCAGTACCAGCGCGCCGTGCTGATTGAGTTGTTCACGGCAGGTGCGACGCCAGTCGGCATCAGCCAGCGGATGCAGGTCGAAACGAATCAAAGCAGACATAGCAACAGTTCTCATTTTTACCGGTGTGTCATGACTGTAACTCGCTGATAGGGTAGTGCGTAACGATAAATTCTTAACACCTTGCTAAGGAAACCTTAATGCCTGCGCAATCACCGCGTTTGCCAAAAATTAGCGTTATTCAATCGTTTAAAGTGGCGGCGGAGCTGGGCAGCCTGGCGAAAGCGGCTGCTCAGCTGGCGTTAACACCCGCCGCCGTCAGCCAGCAAATTCGCCAGCTGGAAGAGCAGTTGGGCAGCGCGTTATTCGTACGTACGCAGAGCGGCGTGATGCTGACGGACATTGGTAAAGAATACCTGCGCTATGTCACTGAAGCATTTGACATTCTGCACCTTGGCCAGCAAAACCTGCGCCATGCTGCCGCCGTGCCAAAACTGACGCTCTATTCACTGCCTGCGCTGGCATCAAAGTGGTTATTGCCCAATATTGCTCGGTGGCGTGAACAGTGCCCGGATATCGATTTATCGCTGCACGGCACCCACACGCAGGTGGATTTCAACGCCACGCCGGCGGATTTTGTCATCTGCTTCGGCGACGATCGCTATCCCCAGCTGGATAAGCAGCTGCTCTTCCGTGATGAGGTGCTGCCGGTAGCCAGTCCAGCGCTGCTGCAACGCTATGTGGGGCAAGACGTTTTGCTGCAGGCACCGTTGATCCATCTCGACTGGGGTAACGAAGGGCGTTTTCTGCCCGACTGGCCCAGCTGGTTTCAGGCTAAAGGGATGGATGATCCGGCGCCGCAGCCCGCATTTAGCTTCAATCTTACATCGTTGGCAATCGATGCTGCTGTGGCTGGGGCGGGGTTGCTGTTGGGGCAGCGCCGGTTAATTGCTAATGAACTGGCGCGCGGCGATCTGGTGATTGTCGATGCGCTTAGCCTGCCGCTGAGCAAACCCTACTTCCTCGCCTGGCCACAGCGATCGCTTAGCCAGCCCGGCAGCAAGGCACTGATCAACTGGCTCACGGCACTTTCAAGTTAAAAAACTGTTAACGAATTCATCTTTCTGCAGGTTGGTTTACAGTAAGCTGTTGCGCTTTGCATCCGTCTGCAGGCGCGCATGAATGCGCACCCTACGAAAACCGCAGCGGGCACGTAGGGTCGCCATTAATGGCGACCAGCACCAGGAAAGGGAGTTCAGTAGTGGCCACAGATCTAAATTTTTGGCTTACCGCACTGGTGGTGGGTATCACCATTGTGCTGTGGGCCAGTGCGCGTTTACCTGAATTTATCACCGCGCTGCTGTTTTTTACTGCAGCGATGCTGTTAAAACTGGCGCCCGCCAGCAGCGTGTTCAGCGGGTTTGCCTCATCGGCATTTTGGCTGGTGCTGAGTGGATTTGTGCTCGGTGCGGCGATCCGTAAAGTCGGCCTCGCCCAGCGCTGGGCCAACTATCTGGTGGTGCCCATGAGCCAAAGCTGGCCGCGCATGGTGGCGGGAACCGTGTTGCTCACCTATCTGCTGTCGTTTGTCATGCCTTCGAATATGGGCCGCATTGCGCTGCTGATGCCGGTGGTGCTGGCGATGGGCGAACGAGCGGGGATCAAAGCGGGCAGCCGCGGCAGCATCGGTTTGGCGCTGGCGGTCGGATTTGGCACCTTCCAGCTCTCCGCCAGCATTTTGCCTGCAAACGTACCTAATCTGGTGCTGAGCGGCGCGGCTGAAAGCGCTTATCAGTTCCATTTGCAATGGTTGCCGTGGTGGGTGCTGCATATGCCGGTGGTCGGCATTGGCAAAGGCATGTTGTTAATCGGTTGCCTGCTGTGGCTGTTTCGCGCCACACCGACGCCGGTTCGCCAGCGCGATGTGCTGCCGGGCCTAAGCCGCAGCGAATGGCGGCTGATCGGCCTGTTGATGGTGACCTTGCTGTTGTGGATGACCGATAGCCTGCATGGCCTGCCCGCCGCATGGGTGGGATTGGCGGCCGCCTGCATTTGCCTGCTGCCGCGCGTCGGCTTTCTCTCGGGCGATGATTTCACCAACGGCGTGAATTTCCGCACCTGCATTTATATCGCCGGTATTCTGGGCGTCGCCACACTGGTAGTGGATTCCGGATTAGGGCGCTTCATCGCCAATGCGCTACTTAGCGTGTTGCCGCTGCAGGATCACCCGTCGTTCAGTAATTTTGCCGTGCTGAATGCGCTGGTATCGCTAATGAATTTTGTCCTCACCGCTAATGGCGTACCGGCGATGGTCACGCCAATGGCGCAAGAGCTGGCGCAGGCGTCTGGCTTTCCGCTGCTCACCGTCATCATGCTACAGGTGTTTGCCTACGCTACGCCGCTGTTGCCGTACCAGGCGTCACCGGTAGTGGTGGCAATGGGATTAGGCAATGTCCCGGCGAAGGCCGGCCTCCAGCTATGCGCGACCCTCTTCCTGTTCAGCGTCCTGATGCTGTTGCCACTGGATTATCTGTGGTTCCGACTGCTAGGCTATGCCTGATATATCTGTCAGAGATCGCCTATGCCAGCTAATAACGATTGGGTTGATTTTCGTCGTGATGACGAGACCGGAATTGAAAGCGTCAACGCGCATTTTCGCGGGCACGCTTACGATCCGCACGACCACGATGAACTGCTGGTGGGTGTGACCCAGCAGGGGTTACAACGTTTCAACTGCCATCGTTCTCTGCACACCAGCACGCCGGGCCGGGCGATTTTGATTGAGCCTGGCGCGGTGCACGATGGCCATGCGCCGGATGCCGCAGGCTTTACCTATGTGATGCTCTATCTGCCGCAACCTTGGGTGGCAGAGATGATGCAGCGTCGCGGGTTGGGTGATGTTTCGAATATTGAAGGCGCCTTCCGCCACACGCTCACCGACGACGCGCTGCTCGCGAGCGCCATTCAGCAGGCGTGGTTTGCGGTGCATCAGGGAGAAGGGCGGCTGGCGCGCGATCAAAGCCTCGATCATCTTCTCACTCTGCTTGCGCGTCACCTGGATACCAAACCCAGCGTGCAGCACAGCGAAGCGATGCGTCAGATGCAACTGCTGCGCGACTATCTGCACGATTTTATGGCGCAGGACATTGGGCTGGATGAACTCGCCCGACTTTCCGGCATCGATCGATTTCGTCTGACGCGCCAATTCAAACAGGCGTTTGGTCAATCTCCACATGCCTATCTGGTGCGTTTGCGATTGCGCAGCGCACGCGCGCTGCTGGCCCAGGGTATTGAGCCCGTGCAGGTGGCAACGCAGGTAGGATTCGCCGATCAAAGCCATCTGGGCCGCTGGTTCCAACGCGCCTATCGCATGACGCCGGCGTCTTATCAACGTCAGTGCACAAACGTTCTATACGCTTCCCTGCCTGCTCTTAGATGATAAGGTTTTGTTGTCATTGGAGAGTAGTTGCAGATGTTTGATACCAAAATCGCCCTGATCGTACGTGATGATTTAGCCACCTGGCAGCGCTTGAATGTGGTGGCGTTTCTTGCCACCGGCATTGCCTCCGCCGCGCCTGAAATGATGGGTGCCCCCTACGTTGATGCAAAGGAGCGCCAGTACGGCAATATGGCGGGACAGCCAATGCTGGTGTTTGCCGGAGATTTAGCCGGGTTACAGCGCGCGCATCGCCAGGGACTGGAGCGTGAGTTAACCCTCATTCCTTACGTTGAAGCGATGTTTTCCACCGGACACGACGCCGCGAACCGCGACGTGTTTAAGGCGGAAGACGCCGATAATTTGAACTTGGTGGGTATCGCACTACGCGGCCCGAAGAAAGCGGTGGATAAGGCGATTAAGGGATTGGCGTTGCACGGGTAAGAAGGGTGCGCATTTAGGCGCACCTGAATTTATCCGCCACGCTCAGCAACAAATCTTCCCGCCCACGCAGCGCCAGCAGCTCCAGCCCAATCGGCAAACCTTCGGCGCTGAATCCTGCCGGAATGCTGATCGCCGGCGCGCCGGTCACCGCTGAAATCAGTGCGTTGCTGCCTTCCTGCATCTCGCCGTGCTTAACCGGCGCACGGCGCACCACTGGATAAGCCAGCAGATTGATCTGCTGCGCGGCGAAAAATTCAGCCAGCAGCAGATACAATTCGCGCTGACGCTGCTGTACCTGCTGATAACCTTCACTCTCCACGCCCGGATGCTGCGCCCGCGTGGTAAACACCGTTTCCAGCTGCGGATGGTAACGCTTTGACGCCACCACTTCCGCCAGCGTGCGGCTCTGCGCCTGCGGTTTATCCGCCAGATACGCTGCAAGCGCACCGGCAAATTCGTAGCCGATGATATTGGCGTCAGCCGCCAATGTCTCCAGCTGCGGATAACTCACCTCACGCGGCGCGAAATCCACCAGCGCCGCGCGCACCGCCTGATTAATCTCGTCTTCATCGGCAGCAAACCCTTCCTGCCAGATGCCGATGCGCAGCGGCTCATCGCTCTCCGCGAACTGTTGCCCGCTCAAAATCTCAGATGCTAAACGCAGATCCGCCGCCGATCGCGCCAGCGGGCCGGGAATGTCCTGGGTTGGCGACAACGGCACGATACCGTCGGTGCTGATCGCGCCGCGCGTCATGCGCAGTCCGAACAGATGATTAAACGCCGCCGGAATGCGCACCGAACCGGCGGTATCGCTGCCGATCGCCAGCGGCACATAACCGGCCGAGACCGCTACGGCGGAACCGCTGCTCGATCCGCCCGGCGAGCGGCCTTCAACCCACGCATTGTGGGTAAAACCGCTCAACGATGACGCGCCGGTAATGCCTGCCGCCAGCTCATGCATGGCGGTTTTGCCGATCAAAATCGCGCCTGCTTTTCTCAGTCGGGTAACCAGCGGCGCATCATCGCTGGCGATAACCTCACGCAGCAGCACCGAACCAGCGCTGGTCGGCCAGCCTTGCACTTCAATATTGTCCTTGATCAGCACTGGAATCCCTTCCAGAGGTCCCGCCACTTCTCCACGCTGACGACGCACATCGCTGGCGTCCGCCGCCGCTAAAGCCTGATCGGCAAACAGCCAGGTAATGGCGTTGTAACGCGGCTGATCCACCTCGCCAATGCGCTGCAGCGCGAACGTCGTTAACTGGCGAGCGCTCACCGTGCGCTGGGTCAGCGCCTGCTGTAAATCGTTAATCGAAGCGGTGAGATAATCGGCGTATTGCATCAGGTTAAACCTCCAGCGGAATCCATTGCCCGTCGCGTGAGACGCGTCCGCACGAGCTGCCATTAAAGTGGGTGCTGAACCAGATTGCCTGATGATGTGCGCACCAGTCCACCACGCGTTGCCTTGAAGTGACGGCCAGCGCTTTATCCTCGCAAAACAGCGAGTTCCAGTGCGGATACTGAAACTGGATGGCATTGTGCATCACGTCACCGGCAAAGATGGCGGATTCACGGGCACTTTGCAGCACGATCGAGGCATGATCGCCACTGTGACCTGGCGTTGAGAGATAGCGCAGCACGCCAGCAAACAGCGGGGAATCCTGCACGTTTATAGTCTCCAGCTGTCCGCTCTCGATCAGCGGCAGAATGCTATCGCGATAGAGTTCCTGCGCCGCTGGATTCTGCTGGCAATGCGCCAGTTCCCGCGCCGAGCAAATATAGCGCGCATTTGGGAACATCGGCTGCCATTCACCGTCTTGTTGATGGGTGTTCCAGCCAACGTGATCGGTATGAATATGTGTCATCAGCACCAGCGTCACCTCCGCCGGATCAACGCCTGCGCGCGCCAGGTTTTCGGCATACGGCATATTCAGCTGATGGAACAGCGGTTTGTTATCGCGGTTGCGGCCGTTGCCGGTGGCGGTATCGATGATGATGGTGTGTTCGCCGGTGCGCACCACCCAGCTGTGAATCGACATTTCAGCAGGTTGATTGGCTAATTCATCACTCATTTCCGCGCGATGCGGCGTAAACAGCACGCCGATTGGGAAGGCAGCGGTTTGTTCGCTCACTTTGGTAATCCGGCAATCGCCGACGCGAATCGTCATAAGGTGCTCCTTATTGCTTGGTTGCAGCGAAGAAGCCTCACTATACTGGCGGCACGATCATTATTTAAATCGATTAAAATCATGAAAGGCATCAACGAAAATGATTTTGCACGCATCGACCTGAATTTGCTGGTGGTGTTGATGGTGATATACGAGGTGCGCAGCGTTACGCAGGCGGCAAATCGGCTCTATCTCGGACAACCGGCAGTGAGCGCGGCGTTAAAGCGTCTGCGCGAGATGTTTGACGACCCGCTGTTTGTCCGCGCCTCAAACGGCATGACGCCAACGCCACGCGCCGAGCAGTTGGTGCAGCAGTTCGCGCCGCTGATGCAGGATCTGCATCGCGTGATCTTCACGCAGCAGCCCTTTAACGCGGCAGAAGATAGCTACAGTTTTCGCATTGGCATGAGCGACTGGCTGGAACATTGGCTGATGCCGGATTTGCTGGCAGAACTGGCGCGCGTGGCGCCGAATGTTGATGTGAAAGTCATCGCCACCGATCCGTGGAAGGCGATTCCGCTGATGGAACAGCAGCAGGCCGATGTTGTGATCACGGTCGGCAACGAAACCAGCCGCGATCTTACGCGTGAGAAGATCCTACACGCGGGTTTCAGCACGGTTTGGCACCGCGATCAGATTCAACTCGATGCGCCGCTGACGCTGCAGCAGTTTGTCAGTTACGAGCATGCGTTGGTGTCGTATCGCGGCGTAAGTGAAAGCGCGCTGGATCGGCAGTTGCAACAGCATGGAATGGCGCGGCGCGTGCGTTATGTGACGCCGCACTTCTCCGCGCTGCCAATGCTGCTTAAGCGTCTGCCGCTGTTCGCTACGGTGCCGCAGGGTTTGGTGCCATCCTGGTGCACGTTATATGCGCTGAGCGCTGCGCCCGTGCCGGTCAGCATGCCGGATTATGAGGTGTCGCTGCTGTGGCACAACGCGCGCAGCGAAGATGCCGCCAACCGCTGGCTGCGGGATTTGCTGCGCGGGTTAATAAGGTCGCCATGAATGGCGATCTTACGACAGGACGGCGGGAATTCCGTAGGGTCGCCATTTATGGCGACCGTTATGCCGACCTGCTCGCTTACCACGGCACCACGCGTCCTAAATAATCCAGATAATGAATCCCGCGCCGTCCGGCGTAACTTTCCATGGTATTCAGCAGATTCGGGATGCTCTCCTCAATGGTCAGGCGCGCTTCCGGGCCGCCCATATCGGTGCGCACCCAGCCGGGCGCCATCAGCAATAATGTGCGTTCGCCGCCACTGCGTGCGGCAAAGCTGCGCATAAACATATTCAGCGCCGCTTTGCTGCCGCGATACACCTCGTAATTGCCGTTGGTGTTGTTGGTCAAACTGCCCTGGCCGGATGACATCACGGCGATGGTGCCGCTAGCCGTGACGCGATCTTTAAAGGTTTCAATCACCCGCAGCGGACTCAGCGCATTGGTCACCATCACGCGGGTAAACTCTTCGGTTGAGACATCGGCGATGGTTTCGCGGTCGTCATTTTTCACGCCCGCGTTAACGAACAGCATATCGAACTGGCGATCCGCCAGCCGCGTATGCAGCGCTTTGACCTGTTCGGGTTCATTGATATCCACGCTTTCTACCCTGAGCTGTGCGGGGAAGCGACCGGCCAGTTGCTGTAAATTGCCTGTCGAGTTTTCACGCCCGGTGGCGACCACCTGATAACCGCGCTGCAGAATGGTTTCCGCCAGCGCCAAACCCAGTCCACGCGATGCGCCAATCAGTAAAATGTTCATATTGTTCTCCTCGGTGTTTGCGATGGATAGAGTGTAGCGCCGGGTGAGGGCAGGCGGAATGCGCAGCATTGACAGTATTCACCTGCATCAAACGCCTTGTCTCGATACGTCGAATCGGCGAGGATAACCCGCATGAATGATGCCGATCTCAACCTGTTAATTGCTTTGGATGCGCTGCTGATTGAAGGCAGCGTGATTGGCGCTGCGCGTCGCTTGGGCTTAAGCGAATCGGCGATGAGCCGCACGCTGGGACGCTTACGCGCCACCACTGGCGATGCGCTGTTAGTGCGCGCCGGACGCAATATGGTGCTGACACCTTATGCTGAAGCGATCCGCGAGCGCACCCATCACACGGTGAGCGAAGCGCGTGCGGTGTTAAGCCCGACGGCGCAGTCGCTGGATCTACGTCAGCTGGATCGCTGTTTTACCTTGCGCACCAATGAGGGATTCGTCGAAGCCTTTGGCAGCGAGCTGATCGCAGCCGTGGCTCAACAAGCGCCGCGCGCGTGGCTCAGTTTTGTGCCCAAGCCAGAGAAAAGCGCGCGCGACTTGCGCGAAGGCAACATCGATCTGGAGATTGGCGTATTGGGCAATATGGGGCCGGAGATTCGCCTGCAGGCGCTGTTTCGCGATGTTTTTGTGGGCGTGGTGCGCGCCGGTCATCCGCTGACGCAACAGCTGGATATCGAACGGTTCGCCGCGTTTGGCCATATCGTCGCGTCACGTCGCGCGGAGTTGGGTGGCCCGATTCACGATGCGCTGCAGCAGGCGGGTTTGACGCGCAAGGTGGCGACGGTGGTGCCCGCATTTTCAACGGCGGTGGCGCTGGCGCAGGAATCGGATCTTGTCGCGTTGGTGCCGCGTTCGCTGTTTCTGCATCATCCGCTGATCAAAAACAGCACCACTTTAGCGATGTTTGAACTTCCATTCGCCACGCCGGAAATGACCGTGTCACAGCTGTGGCATCCGCGACTGGAAAATGATGCCGCGCATCGTTGGCTGCGCGGCGTGGTAAAAGACGTTTGTCAGCCGCCGCGCACCGAACCACGCCACACCACATCGGCCTGATAGAGCAAACTATCGTGTTGCTGTTCACCTTGTGGAGTGAAACCGGTGTCATCTTCCTCCGCCTTCATTAACCACTTCACTGCATCATGGGCAAACTGCTCAACCGGCTGCGCAAATGTTGTGAGATGGTAGGATGACCAACCGGCCTGAGCGATATTGTCAAACCCGATCAAACAGAGGTCTTCCGGTACGCGCAGGGCAAAGCGATGCCGTGCTTCATCCATAAATCCGCAGGCCACTAAATCGGTCACACAGAACACGCCGTCCGGGCGCTGATGACGCGTCAGCAGGCGGTGTGCCAGAATCTGGCCGCTTTCGTAAGAGGTGGTGCCAAAGCGCTCTACCGTTACGCTTAACCCGGCGCGTTCGGCCAGGGCGATAAAAGTGGCCTCGCGTTTAAGCAGGCTTGGCGTACCGGCAAGCGAGTTGGCAAACGCCAAATGGCGACAACCGGCGCGCTGAAACGCCATTAATGCCGTTTCAGCGGCGCTTTCTGCATCAAGGTTGATGCTGAGCGAGCCCGGCAGCGCTTCGTCGCGGTTAATTAAGATGATGCGCTGGCCGTGTTTGTAGCACTGGCGCGTGATGGTGCGATCCGGCATGCCGGAGAGAATGATGGAGGCATCGGCACGAAAGTTAATGGCCTGCTGCAGCGCTGCGGAAACGCTGTTATCAGAGCGATCGGTGTTAATCAGCATCGCCACTTTTCCCGCCTCCTGTAAAAACTGTGTCAGCCAGCGCACCAGACTGGCGCGATAGGGCGTGGCAATTTCGGAAACAATCAGGCAGACAATGCTGCTGCGGTTGCGCACCAGGCCGCGCGCCAGATGATTGACGTGATAGCCTAGCTCCGCTGCCGCCTTCATCACCCGTTCGCGCGTTGCCGGTGACACGCTGGCGCCTGGCGTAAACGCGCGCGATACCGCTGAACGCGATACGCCTGCGCGATCGGCCACGTCCTGCGCGCTGACCACCGCTTTCTCATGCTGCATGCTTAACACCCCATCCCAATCGACTCAATTCAGTCTGCCTTAGATTGCAAAGCTGTGCAAACTGCCTGAGATCTCATTTGTTGCATTTTTGTGACACCGACTAACAATTGCGCAATGTGGTGTTTGACAGGACAATTCTTGTTCATTACTACTTTGCACACACGTGCAAGAAAAGGTGCCAATGAAGCACCAACCCTACAAACCAGGAGAACACTATGCGAGTCACCTCAATGGCCATCGCGCTATCCCTCTGTTGCAGTGCACTGCCGTTTGCCGCCTCGGCAGCGGGCAGTTTGAATATGGTTTGCTCTGCCGACGTGGTGGTGTGTGAGCTTATGACCACTATTTTCAGCAAGGCGCATCCGGATATAAAAGTCAGCATGGTGCGACTCTCGGCAGGCGAAGCCTATGCGCGTCTGCGCAGCGAAGCACGCAACCCGCGTACCGATATTTGGTGGGCAGGCACCGGCGATCCGCATATGCAAGCCGCGGAAGAGGGGCTGACGCAGGTGTACAAATCGCCGCTGCTCGACCAGCAGCAGGATTGGGCGCAGAAGCAGGCGGAGAACTCCGGCTATCGTACGGTGGGTATCTACGCCGGTGCGCTCGGTTGGGGCTACAACACCAGGCTGCTGGAATCGAAAAAGCTGAAAGAACCAAAATGCTGGGCCGATCTGCTGGATCCCAGCTTTAAGGGTGAAATTCAGATCGCTAACCCAAATTCTTCCGGCACCGCCTACAACACCCTGGCCACGCTGGTGCAGATCATGGGCGAAGATAAAGCCTTCGATTACCTGAAGAAGCTCAATGCCAACATTTCGCAGTACACCAAATCCGGCTCCGCACCGGTGAAATCTGCCGCGCGTGGCGAAACCACCGTCGGCATCGTGTTTATGCATGATGCGGTGGCGATGCAGGTGGATGGCTTCCCGATCAAGACCGTCGCGCCGTGCGAAGGCACCGGCTATGAGATTGGCTCGATGTCGATTGTGAAAGGCGCGCGTAACCTGGCCAATGCCAAAGTCTGGTACGACTGGGCGCTAAGCGCTGAAGCGCAATCGCACATGAAGGAGGCCAAATCGTTCCAGCTGCCATCGAACCGTAACGCCGAGATTTCTGAATACGCGCCGCGTTTCGAGAACATCAAATTGATTGATTACGACTTCAAAACCTACGGTGATTCCGCTAAGCGCAAGGCGCTGTTAGGGCGTTGGGATAAAGAGATTGGCGCCAGCGCGCAGTGAGATCGGCGCATTCTGTGGCCAGGTCGTCATGAATGACGACCCTACAAAACCGCGTCAATCCCCGTACGGTCGCCATTTCGGCGACCTGGTTAAGCACCAAACCTTGTAGGGTCGCCATTTATGGCGACCTGGTTAAGCACCGCACGAGACCCGAAGTCGAGGTATTTGATGAATGCAAATAATCGCCGTCTGACAGGCGCGCTGCTCATCGGCGCAGTGGCTTTATTGCTGCTGCCCTGGTTCAGCCTGGAAGCCGGTTTCTTCAGCAGCGGCTGGTTAACCAGCTTGTGGAGCGATAGCAGCAACGCGCCTGCACTGTGGCAACTCGGCGAACATCCGTGGCTTGCCATCGCTATCGCGCTGTTTGTTCTGTGCGCAGCCTGCGGCGTGCTGCCCTCAAGGATGCGTAGCCGTTTGCTGCTGCTTTTTAGCGCGCTTGGCGTGCTGTTCCTGGTGATTGAAGGCCACGCCATTGGCTACAGCGGCTGGAGTTGGGTGTGGCTGGAAAATCGCTTCGGCGCGCTCGAATCCGGTCAACCGGCGATGGGCGCGGGGGCGCTGCTGCTGCTGACCACGTTTCTGCTGCTGTTCTCTTTTGCACTTGCTGAGCGCGGGGTGATGAAAGGCGATGCGTTTGTGGTGGCGTCGCTGGTGCTGCTCACCGCGCTGGTCAGCATCTTTGTGCTTTATCCGGTGCTAAGCATGTTTGTGGTATCAGTTCAGGACGTAGACGGCAGTTTCAAGCCGGATGGGTTGATCAGCAATATTCAGGACCCGTCAATCTGGAGCCTCTCCTGTTTGTCGGGCGGCACCTGCGGCACCGCGTGGCGTACGCTGTGGCTGGCGCTAATGACCGCAGCAGGTTCCACGCTGCTCGGCCTGGCCTTTGCTCTCGCCGCAACGCGTACACCATTACCCTTTAAGAAAGCACTACGTATGCTCACCATCCTGCCGATTATCACACCGCCGTTTGTCATCGGGCTGGCGCTGATTCTGCTGTTTGGCCGTTCCGGCGTAGTAACGGAACACCTGGCGGCGCTGTTTGGCATTGAGCCGGGCCGCTGGCTGTATGGCTTAACCGGTATCTGGATTGCGCAGGTGCTGTCGTTTACGCCGATTGCTTTTCTGGTACTGATTGGCGTAGTCGAAGGGGTCAGTCCTTCGCTGGAAGAGGCCTCGCAAACGCTGCGTGCCAATCGCTGGCGCACCTTTAGCCGCATCTCATTACCGCTGATGGCGCCGGGTTTAGCCAATGCTTTCCTGATTAGCTTTATTGAAAGCATGGCGGATTTCGGTAATCCGATGGTGCTGGGCGGCAGCCACGGCGTGCTCTCAACTGAGATCTTCTTCTCGGTGGTGGGCGCGCAAAACGATCCGAGCCGCGCGGCGGTATTGGCGATGATTCTGCTGTGCTTCACGCTCACTGCCTTTGTGCTGCAACGCTGGTGGCTGGGCGGGAAAAACTTTGCCACTGTGACCGGCAAAGGCGACGGCGGCAAACACGTGCAGCTGCCGCGCGTGCTGCGTTTTGGTGTGTACGGCATGGTGATTCCGTGGGGCCTGTTCACGCTGGTGATCTACGGCATGATTGTGGTGGGCGGCTTTGTGCAGTCGTGGGGATTGAACGATGCGCTGACCATTGCGCATTACGTTCGCGCCTTCGGCGTCAGTTTCAGCGACGGACATCTGCTATGGAGCGGCGTAGCATGGAACTCGTTCTGGACCACGCTGGAAATTGCGCTAATTGCCGCGCCGCTGACGGCGATCGTTGGCCTGCTTACCGCCTGGCTGATTGTGCGGCAGAAATTTGCTGGGCGTCAGACCTTTGAATTCCTGCTGATGCTCAGCTTCGCGATTCCCGGCACGGTCATCGGCGTGAGCTACGTAATGGCGTATAATCTGCCACCGCTGGAGATCACCGGCACCGCGCTGATCCTCGTCGCCTGCTTTGTGTTCCGCAATATGCCGGTTGGCGTACGCGGCGGCATCGCGGCAATGAGTCAGCTGGACAAAAGTCTTGATGAAGCCTCATTAACGCTGGGTGCCAATAGCTTCCGCACGCTGCGCAAAGTGGTGCTGCCGCTGCTGAAACCGGCAATCAGCGCCGCGCTGGTCTACGCCTTTGTGCGCGCCATTACTTCGATCAGTGCGGTGATTTTCCTCGTCAGTGCGCAATACAACATGGCAACGTCTTACATCGTTGGGCTGGTAGAAAACGGCGAATACGGCGTGGCGATTGCTTATTCAACGGTATTGATCGTGGTCATGCTGCTGATCATCGGCCTGTTCCAATGGCTGGTGGGCGAACGACGTCTGCGTCGTGTGGCCCGTCCGGTCGATATGCTTGCACCGCCTGCTTCAACCTCATTAACTCAGGAGAGTGCCGTATGACTCGCGTAACCGCCGGTTCTGTGGTGTTTGAACATGTCTCAAAACGCTTTGCCGGTTTTGATGCCATTCCCGATCTCTCGTTAACCGTCGAACCCGGCACGCTGGTCACGCTGCTCGGCCCGTCCGGCTGCGGTAAAACCACAACGCTGCGTTTATTGGCCGGGCTGGAGCATCCCACCGCCGGCCGCATTTTGATTGGTGGCAAAGATGTCACCAATCTGCCCGCCAACGAGCGCGACGTGGCGATGGTATTTCAATCTTATGCGCTGTTCCCGCACATGAGCGCGCTGGATAACATCATGTACGGCTTGCAGTCATCCGGGATGAATAAACGAGAAGCGCAGGACCGCGCGCGTGAAGGGCTGAAGCTGGTGGGGCTGGAACATCAAGGTCAGCGCCTGCCGTCGGAGCTCTCTGGAGGTCAACAGCAGCGCATTGCAGTGGCACGTGCGCTGGTGCTGGAGCCGCAGGTGCTGCTGCTGGATGAACCCCTCTCCAACCTCGATGAGCGTCTGCGCCGACGGGTGCGCACCGATATCCGCGACTTGCAGCAGCGGCTCGGCTTCACCGCCGTGTATGTCACACACGATCAGGAAGAGGCGCTGGCGGTCTCCGATAAGATTATTGTCATGAAAGAGGGCGATATTGCCCAGCAGGGCGCGCCGGAAAGCCTGTATCACGCGCCAAACTCGGTGTTTATCGCCGACTTTATGGGTGAAGCCAATATTCTCCCGTGTGAAGTGGAGCAGCTCGAAGGCAGTGAGGCGCTGGTGCGCTTAGGCAGCCAGCGCTATCGCGTGCGTGGCAATGGCCTGAAAACCGGCGCGGCGCAGCTGTCGGTCCGTCCGCAGTTCATCACGCTGCGCGGCGAAGGCGCAGGCGCACTGCGTGGCGAAGTAACGCATAGCACCTGGCTGGGCGACCATATTGAATATGAAGTCGCCACCGAGTTGGGATCGCTGTTCATTGTTGATGCGGAGATGGAACAGCAGCTGCCGTTGGCATCGCATGTCGCAATTGATTTTAAACCTCAGGGTTTGGCCCTGATTGCCGGTTAATTTAAGGATGGATGATGAGTGAATTAGACAATGACCCGCTGTTATCGCGCCTGATTCTGGCGGAGAAAGTGGCCCGCGCAGGGGGGGCAAAAGCGCTGGAATATTTCCATCAGCGCGACACCCTGGTGGTGGAAACCAAATACGATTTGCAGGATGTGGTATCCCGCGCTGACCGTGAAGTGGAACAGATGATTGATCAGCAAATCCGTGCGCAGTTTGCGGAGGATGGTTTCCTTGGCGAAGAGTATGGTCTGCAGGAAGGCTCATCCGGCTATACCTGGGTAGTGGATCCCATTGACGGCACCAGCCCGTTTCTCAATGGCATGCCGAACTGGTGCGTATCCGTCGCGGTGCTACACGATGGCGTGCCGGTGATCGGCGTGATTTTCGCGCCTTATTACCAGGAGTGCTACGTGGCGGCCATCGGCCATGGCGCGACGCTGAACGGCAAGCGCTTGCAGGTGGATGCGACACGCACGCTGCAAAATCATGTCACCGGTTTTGGTGCTAACAGCCACGTGAGTCCGGATGAAGTGGGGAAAATCCTCGCCTCGCTGCTGGCTGCGGGTGGTAACTTTATCCGCATCGGTTCGGGCGCATTGATGCTGGCTTGGGTGGCTGCGGGGCGTGTAGTTGGCTATTACGAACCTTACATGCACGCGTGGGATTGTCTGGCCGGTTATTGCCTGGTGAAAGAGGCGGGTGGCTGGTATCACCCGTTCAATACCGAAGGCGAACGTTTGCTGAAAGGTGCGCAGGTACTGGCTGTGGCGCCGGGTGCGGAAGCCGATTTGAAGCGGATTGCCGGGCTGTGATGTTGGTACTGGTCGCCATGAATGGCGACCCTACGGCGGTTCTGCACGCTTTTGTAGGGTCGTCATTTATGACGACCTTCCATCAAACCAGAATAAATTCCCGATAACCCGACCAAATCACATAGATCGCAAAATAAACAAAAATCAGCGCTGAAGCGAGGTAGGAGTACTTAAGTAAGCGCGCCCCCAGTAATTTTCCACCCATGCTGCCGACCAGGCACAGTACGCAGGTCCACACCACCCCGGCCATAAAGAAGCCGCTGAGGAAAGAGGACGTAGCGATTACGCTGCCGTGTCCCATGCGGGAAATCAACGCGCCGCCAACGCTGGCAAACCATAGAATCGCCGTGGGTGACGACATCGCGAGCATTACGCCCCGACTAAACTCGCGCAGTAGCGATCGATACGGCTGCTGTTCTGCTTCCGGCAGTGCCGTCTCTTTGCGCAGCGCTGCATAGAGCATTTTTCCAGCAAACCACAGCAGCAGCACACCGCCACCAATCCACAGCACCCAGCGCACCGCGGTAAACTGCAATACCACAGCCATGCCCGCCAGCGCCAATAGCGCGTAGATCAAGTCACCGATACAGGTGCCAATCCCCAGCCAGAACCCATGAAAGTAGCCGCGCTGCATCGCCAGCGTAATCATGGCGATATTGGCGAGGCCAATATCGAGGCACAACGATAAACTCAGTAGAAAACCATTTGAAAACTGCAGCATAGCAACGTCAGCATCCCCGGCATGTAAATGGAGTGTTATTAAATCACACTGTACTTTGTCGCGGAGGAATTTATTGCTCTATGGGGTCAAGCTAAAAAGGGGGCCTAATGGCAGATCGGTATGGATTTTGTCGGCTGCGCATTTATGTGCATCGGGTTCTTTTTTAAACAGCCACACATTTAATTCTTATTATGCTAATTCTACGGTAAGAAACTCCACGTTCTCATCACAATGTTTAATCTCCTTTTAGCTTGCTCATAAATCTTGATGTTTAGCGTGATAATTTATCCCGCAACTTTACAAGGGATAAACAGGGAGACATTAAAATGGAAATGTTACGCCAGATTAAATTATTTGTGAACAATGAGGTGTTATATAAATGAAAAAAGTAAAACATCTCTACATCATTATTTTCCTCGCCGCCATCTTAACCTACCTGGTCTCAGCAGAATATACCAAGTTGGGGGCCCACTCATTATGGTGGAGCCTGCGTCAGAACATGGTATTTCTCGCCGGCGTGTTGGCATGGTTTGGTATGTCTTTTACGATTATTTTAAGTATTCGCAACGGTGTTATTTCCCGCTGGTGCGGCGGGCTGGATAAAGCGTATAAATTGCACAAATGGTGTGCTATTTCAGCCGTGGTGCTGGCGTTAATTCACTGGCTGGCAGAGAAAGTGCCGCACTGGTTAGTTGATGCAGGCATGGTTGCCCACCCTGGAGAATTGGGTGACATTGTTATGGCCGGCTGGCAAGAGCAGTTATTAGATTTCGGACTGGTATTAGCAGAGTATGGTTTATATCTCTTAATTGCGCTGTCGCTGGTCTCTATCAGTAAAAAAATTCCCTATCACATCTTTTATTACCTGCATAAAGCTTTTCCGGTTGTCTATATCGCCTGTGCCTATCATGTGATGACGTCGTTATTTAAAACCGACTGGTGGCAAACTCCCGCTGCCTATCTGTTGGCGTTCGTCACGGCGGTGGCGGTGGGTTGCGCGTTGATTGCATTATTCCAGCGAACCGGCAGTCGCAACACGTCCGTGGCCGATATTCTTCATGTTGAAGCGGCACCGCAAGATATCGTCGAGGTGACAGTACGTCATCGCGCCACTATCCCGATGTTGCCCGGACAGTTTGCGTTTGTGCAGTTTGCACACTCGACAGAGCGCCATCCGTTTACCCTGTCTGATGTTAATCCCGATGAAAAATCGCTGACTTTTTCTATAAAAAAGCTCGGTGATTATACCCGCGAGCTGGCTCAGCATCTCCTGCCGGGCCAACGTGTAAAAATTGAAGGTCCCTACGGTGATTTTACCTTTGAACATGCAGGAAATAAGCAGTTATGGATTGCCGGAGGTATTGGTGTGACACCCTTTATGGCGAAATTGAAAGATGCCGTGAGAAAAGGGCAGCCACTTTCGGGTGTTGAATTCTGGTACTTTACTCGTCCGGACCGGGGATTGACCTATCCAGATTATTTAACTGAACTGTGTCACCAGGCCGGCGTGAGGCTTAAATACGTCACCGTAAATAGTACGGAAAATATGCAACAACACGTTACTGAAATGAAAAGCAGCCTGAATGACAACGGGGTGGATATTTGGTTTTGCGGACCTGATGGTTTGAAAAAAAGCATTAATGATACGCTGAAACAGCAAGCCGTTAGCATTCAACATTTTCATGCGGATTGCTTCTCGTGGCGATGATAAAAGCCAACGAAAAATAATTGCGCGGTATCGATTTTTATTTAAATCAATTATGTGAAGGTGGTCACCTTTAGTGGCCGCCTTGCAGGCTTATCGCACGCTATATTCCCTTAACAGTCAGCCAATCTTTTATTGATGCGGAGTGTTAACTTGATTAATTCTAATAATTTCAAAAGGCAGGGTTTAGCAACCAACCTAACCGTGGCATTATCTGCTGTTCTTTTCATCATAGCGGGAAGTGCAATGGCAACTGCAGCGGAACATCACAACCAAACGGCCTTAGTGGGCACATGGACCAGCATCCCGGATGCACCCTTAGTGCAAAACCCGGGACATCCCAGCGAAGGGTTATACCGTTTGAAGGTCAATAGCGACGGTACCTTAACGCAACTCGACTTCATTAAAATGAAAAGTCCCTCATGGATTGTGAAATCACATGATGGGCGTTTTGCTTACACCACCAATGAAGAGAACGCGGGTGCTGTTACGGCGCTGGCGATTGATCACGATGGCAAGGTACGTGTGATCAATGCGGTGGACAGTCACGGGCAGCAGCCTACCCATGCCACCATCAGTCCGGAGGGTAAATTCCTGTTTGTCGCTAACTATTCCGTGGCGAAGGGCGGGGCCAGCGTTGCAGTGTTCCCGATTCATCACGATGGTTCGCTGGGTGAACAGGTACAGAATTTTCCGTTTACCCATGGAAGCGGCGCGGTGAAAGATCGCCAGGATAGCGGTCATGCACATTCGACCACCTTCACCCACGATGGCAAATACCTGTATGCGGCCGATCTCGGCGGCGACAAACTGCATGCCTACGCCTATCACGCCGGCCAAAAAGAGCCATTGCAGGCAGATAGCACACGTGATGTCAGCTTCCCAGCGGGATCGGGTCCACGTCATATGGTGTTTTCCCCCGACGGCAAACATGCTTATGTCACCACCGAAATGGCCGGTGAAGTGGTAGTGTTTGCCGTGAAGGACGATCGACTGGAGCAGCAAGCCCGGGTCAAACTGAATACGGAAAATAGCAGCGCCGAGTACCGCAGCGGCGGCGGTATTATCCTTAGCCCTAACGGTAAGTTTGTGATTGCGGCCAACCGTGGATCGGATAACCGTTTAGTGGTGTTCAGAATTGAACAAGATGGCATGTTGGGTTCGCCGGTGCGTTATAAAGCGGACGGTATTGAACCGCGCGCATTCGCTTTTGATGCCAGCGGTAAATATCTTTACGTGGCGAATGTGTTCACCAACAACATCACCATGTTCCATTTTGATGCAGAGAGCGGCGCGCTTAAAGCGGCAGGTGAAGTGGCGAAGATGCCGACGCCGACGGATATTAAATTCTTTAATTAAGGTATTGCCTTTAGCCCGGCCCTCACCCAAACCCTCTCCCGCGCGCGGGAGAGGGAGCTGCCCGAGTGATGCTCAACGTTGAGTGTCATATTCACACACGATGCCGATCGGTTCCCTCGCCCGCTTGCGGGAGAGGGCTAGGGTGAGGGGAAAAGATCTAAAGCTGCTGCACATTTAGCCGATAACTTTCCTCAATAGTACCTAACGAGGATTATTTTCATGCTAAACGGGATTGGCAGCAGCGTACTGAGAAATTTAATTACGTCAAATGCGGTGATAACGCCGGCGGTAAACAACAAAAGCGCGCAAAACGCCCTGACGGCGGAAGCATCAACCAAAGTTACCTTCAGCGAGGCGAGTGACGCTATCGCCGCGATCTATAAAATTGTGCCCGCGCAGGTGCAGAGCTCGGTGGGTGTCACCAGCAGCCTGCAAGCGCAGTTGAATGGTGCCGCGCAGTCGAAAGGCGTCGGCATGAATGGTCTTGGCAGCACTTTGCTCAGCAACCTGGTGAACAACCGTGGAGACGTGACGCTGAGCGTGCCGGCAACTGATGCGGTCAACGCTGCGCAGAGCAGCAGCCAAAGCGCGCTGGCGCTTACCGTGACGACGCAATCGGGTGTGCAGGTTAGCCTACAAATGACGCGCCAGCAGGGCGGCATGGTGGTGGAGCTGAAAACCAGCGGCGGCAAGTTAAATACTGACGAAGCCGCGGCCATCGGCAAACTGTCGGCAGGTTTGCAAACGGCACTGGATGGCTTAGATAGCAGCACCACTAAGCTCGATATCAGCGATTTAATGAAGTTTGATAGTTCCCAGCTGAAAAGTGTCGATCTCAAAACCGATCTGCGCAGCGGAAATAGCGTCACGCAGTCGCTTAATTTACATGCGGATGATCAAGAGCGCTGGCTCGGTTTCCACAATGGAGATGTCAGCATTAAGCTGGACACCGATATGTCGAAACTGACCCAGGCAGGCAGCGCTGCACAGCAGCAGGCCGCCCTGGATAAGTGGGCCGCGAAGTTCGATCAGGCAGCTTCGCGCGGTCACGGCAATAGCGACATGCTATCGCTGTTCAAAGACAGTTTCCGCGCCCTCAATACCACCGAAGGTAAAGCGAATGAAAGCATCAATACGCAACGCGTGAAGTCGATTGATGCTAACGCTGCGAAGAACGGTGCGATTAGTGGACTGGCGGATTTCTCCGCCACCTATCAGCAAACGCCGGTTGCTGGTAATCCGTATAAGCCAGAAGAAGAAGATACGTTTTCGCTGAACGTGGCACAGAAAACCACCTCGCAGACGCAGGGTGATACCCAGGATCTCACCCAGCAAACGCTGTTTAAACTGAAAGCCAGCTTCCATACCGCGCTGGATTCGGATGCGCCAGCTAAGCTCAACGCGCTGAAGTCATCGCAAAATTATAAGTACCATTTGATCGATGATGAAGAGCGTAGCCAGACGGCGGTGACGCAGAATAAGAAAGGGGAGCTGACCGCGAACTATTCCCAGCAGCTGACGCAAAATGAAACGGTGAAGCGCTATCAGCTGGCGAAGTTGATAGATAGCGTACAGATTCCGCACAGCGCGAAAAGTGAATCGACACGCTCGTTTGCCGCTGCACAGTTTGATGCACAAATATAAATGCCTAATCTGTCGTATTGTAGTCGTAAGGTCGCCATTAATGGCGACCCTACAAAATAACCATATGCATTAATTAACATTCAATTGCGTTATTTGATCTTAAGAATTACTCGCCGCTTTTTTATTCTCTTCTTTTCCCCCTATCGCCGCTGGTAGCCTGTTGTTGTCGTTAAATAAATCCATAGCTTAATAATGGCAACCCATTGCCAGATATAGCATAACCGCGCTATTTACTTGCTTTCACCCCGCTGATTATCATCGCTTTCAATCTGTTATTCATTTCCTGGCCTGCTGGCATATTCCGTGCAGGCTTACTATTCGCTGTGCAGTAAAAGTGAAATCAGCTATGACGCAAACCAGTGACGAGATTATTAACCGCGCCGCGATATTAAGCAGCGATGCACAGGCGATTGCCGCCGCACGCCATTTAGCCGAGCAGGCGAAAAGTGGGGCAGTCGAGCGCGATCAACAGCGCTTATACCCGATTGCGCTGCTCAATCAATTTACTTTACTGGGGTTGGGGAGCATCAGTGTGCCGCGAGAATTTGGCGGTGCCGGATTGTCGTTTCAAACCCTGGCGGAGGTGTTCCGTCTTATCTCGGCCAGCGATCCGTCGCTCGGGCAAATCCCCCAGAACCATTTTGGCCTGATTCAGTTCATCCTTGGCGAAGGCACGTTGGCGCAACAGCAGCAATTGCTCAGCGCAGTGGTCAGTGGCAAGCGTCTCGGCAACGGCGGTCCGGAGAAAAACACCAAACACACGCGCGATGTACAGGCGCAGCTGGTGACAACGTCACACGGAGTGCAACTCACCGGTGAGAAGTTCTACTCTACCGGCGCACTGTTCGCCGACATTCTGGTGACGACCGCGATGCACGAGCAGCAGCCGACAATGGCCTTTATTCCGTTACCGGCGCAGGGCGTAGAAATAGTTGATGACTGGTCAGGTATTGGCCAGCGCACCACCGCCAGCGGTACGGTGAAACTGCAGCAGGTAACCGTAGATCCCACGCTATTAATGCCGTTGCCGCCAGCGGAAAAGCCGACGCTGCGCGGGGCGGTTTCGCAGCTGATTCAGGCGGCGATTGATGCCGGTATTGCCCAAGGGGCGCTGGATGAAGCGTTGGAGTTTGTGCGCAGCAGCTCGCGACCGTGGGTAGATGCCAATGTCAGCCGCAATGCCGACGATCCTTACATCCTCGCCGACGTTGGCCGTCTTAGCACCGAGTTGAGCGCCGCCAGTGCCTTGCTGGCGCGTGCCGCCCGCGTGCTGGACGGTATCGACCAACAATCACTTAGCGCTGAAAACTGCGCGCGCGCGTCAATTGCGGTGGCGGAAGCCAAAGTCCTGACCACCGAAGTGGCGCTGCGGGCCAGTGAGAAGCTACTGGAATGGGGGGGCAGCCGCGCCACGCTGCTGCGTCATGGACTCGATCGCCACTGGCGTAATGCGCGTACCCATACTTTGCACGATCCGGTGCGCTGGAAAACCCACGCTATCGGCAACTATTACCTCAATGATGCGCTGCCTGCGCGTCATGCGTGGATTTAAGGAGCGGTCATGACGCAGGTATTGCCAAAACAGCGCGCGACGCGCATCAACAATGCCCATCAGGCGTTGCAGGTGGCGCAGGAACTAGCTGAACGTTTTCGCACCGGTTCCGCTCAGCGCGACCGCGAACGCGAATTGCCGCATGCGGAATTGCAGCAGTTATTTCATTCAGGACTTGGTGCTGTCACCGTGCCGCGCGCTTTCGGTGGCATTGAGATTTCTACCGCGGAGTTAGCAGAAATATTCGTTATTTTGAGCGCAGCTGACGGTTCTATCGGGCAGGTGCCGCAGAACCATTTCTACGCGCTGGAAGTGCTGCGCATTAACGGCAGCGACGCGCAGAAAAAGCGGCTGTACGCCGAGGTGCTGGATGGCGTGCATCACGGCAATGCGCTGGCGGAGTTCAGCTCGCCGGCTGCACATCAGCGTTCCACCGCCGTTTCGCAACAGGCTGAGGGATTACGTCTCAGCGGCAACAAGTTTTACTGCACCGGCGCGCTGTATGCCGATCGTATTCCGACGCTGGCGATTGCGGATGATGGCAAAGAACAGCTGGTGTTTGTACCGCGTCATCAGCCTGGCGTGAATGTGATCGATGACTGGAGCGGCTTTGGTCAGCGCACCACCGGCAGCGGCAGCGTGCAGTTCAGCAATGTGGCGATTGCGCCGGAAGATGTGGTGCCCTTCCAAACGGCGTTTGAACGCCCGAGCACCGTTGGGCCCTTTGCGCAGATTATGCATGCCGCCATCGATCAGGGCATCGCGCGTGCAGCCTTTAACGACATGCTCGATTTCCTGCGCCAGCGCGCACGTCCCTGGCCGGACAGCGGCGTAGATCGCGCCAGCGACGATCCGTTGACGCTCGATCGTACCGGTCGTCTTGCCGCGCGTCTGAGCGCAGGTGATGCGCTGCTGGCAATTGCCGGTGACGCCGTTGACGTGGCGCAGCGCGATCCCAGCGCGGAAAACGTAGCGCTGGCTTCGGTTGACGTGGCGAAGGCGCGCGCCTGGACTACCGAAGTGTCGCTGGAGGCCAGTAACCTGCTGTTTGAACTGGGTGGATCGCGCTCCAGCCTGCGCGAACACAACTTCGACCGCCACTGGCGCAATGCGCGCACCCACACCCTTCACGATCCGGTGCGCTGGAAATATCCGGCGATTGGCAACTATCTGCTGAATGGCGTGCTGCCACCGCGTCGGGGGACGATATGAGTCAAAAACAGATTCTGCTTAACGCTTTCAATATGAATTGCGTGGGCCATATTCATCACGGTATGTGGACGCATCCGCAGGATCGTTCGGTGGATTTCAATTCGCTGGAGTACTGGCTCGATTTGGCGCGCCTGCTGGAACGCGGGCTGTTTGATGGATTGTTTATCGCCGATATTCTCGGCGTGTATGACGTCTACCAGCAGGGCATTGGCCTGACGGCCCAGGAGTCGATTCAGCTGCCGGTTAACGATCCGCTGATGCTGATTTCTGGCATGGCGAGCGTTACGCAACATCTGGGCTTTGGCGTCACCGCCAACCTGAGTTATGAAGCGCCGTATCCGTTTGCGCGCCGCCTTTCCACGCTTGATCACCTGACCAAAGGGCGCATCGGCTGGAACATTGTCACCGGTTATCTCGATAGCGCCGCACGCGCCATGGGGCAGCAACAGCTGCTGGCGCACGACCGTCGCTACGATCAGGCCGATGAGTTTCTGGATGTCACCTACAAATTGTGGGAAGGCAGCTGGCAGGACGATGCGGTGGTGCAGGATAAGGTCAATCGTCTGTACGCCGATGCCAGCAAAATCAAGCAAATCCATCATCAGGGCGAGTTCTATCAGGTGCAGGGCTATCACCTGAGCAGCCCATCACCACAGCGCACACCGCTGCTGTTCCAGGCCGGTTCCTCGGCGCGCGGCGTGCAGTTTGCCGGGCGTCATGCCGAGTGCAGCTTTGTTAATGCAGCGTCGCCAGCGGCGATGCGCGAGCAGTCCACGCGCCTACGCCAGGCGGCGGTGGCAGCCGGACGCCATCCTGACGATCTGCGCATCTTTATGGGCGTCAGCGTGATTGTGGCACCGACCGAACGTGAAGCGCAGGAGAAGCAGCGCAGCTATCTTGAATATGCCAGCCCGGAAGCCGGCATCGCCCACTTCTCCAGCTCGATTGGTCTGGACTTGGCGGCCTTTGAACTGGATGAGCCGATTCAGACTGGCGACACGCGCGCGATCGAATCGGTGAGCAAAGCCTTCAGCGGCTGGACGCGTCGTCGCTTGCTGGAGCAGCACGCCATGGGCAGCCGCTATCCGCTGATCGTCGGCAACCCGAGCCAGGTCGCCGATGCGTTGATCAAGTGGATCGATGAAGGCGATATCGACGGCTTTAACCTGACGCGCATCCTTAATCCGCAGAGCTACCGCGATTTTATCGATCTGGTGGTACCGGAATTGCAGCAGCGCGGCCGCTTTAAAACCACCTATCAGCCCGGCTCATTACGGCAAAAAATCTTTCAACAGCAGGACCGTTTGCCCGATCGCCATCCGGCGGCGCGCTGGCGCGACGGCGTTAACCTTCGTTAATTTAACCTCAGGGATCTGATATGAAAATTGCACGTCAATTCGCGCTGGCTGCCAGCGTCGCACTGCTGGCGTTTAGCGCCGTCGCTGCCGAGAACTACAGCGGACCGCTGAAAGTCGGTACCACCGCAGCCTTTGCGCCGCCGCTGGAAACCGCGGTGGCCGAAGCGAAAAAACAGGGTTTGAACGTTGAGCTGGTGGAGTTCACCGACTGGACGGCACCCAACGTCAGCGTGGAAAACGGCGATATCGATGTGAACCTGTTCCAGCATAAGCCGTTCCTCGAGAATGCCAATCAGCAGGGCGGATTCCATCTGGTACCTTATGCACCGGCGATCATCAATAATATCGGGCTCTATTCGAAGAAACACACCGCGATTGACCAGATCCCCGACGGTGGCACGGTGGCGATTGCCAACGATCCGATCAACGGCGCGCGCGGCCTGCTGCTGCTGCAAAAAGCCAAACTGATTACGCTGAAACCGGGCGCGGGTCTCAAATCGACCGTGGATGATATCGTCAGCAATCCAAAGCATCTCAAGATCATCGAAGTGGAAGCGGTGCAGCTATCGCGCTCGCTGGATGAAGTCGATTTAGCGCAGGGCTATCCGCACTATCTACGCCTGTCGAAGACCATTGATCCTAACAATGCCTTGCTGTTCGATGGCCTTGAGCATCCGGAATATGTGATTCAGTTTGTCATCCGCGACGGTCATCAGAACGATCCACGTCTGGCGAAGTTTGTCGATATCTACCAGCATTCGCCGGTAGTACGCGCCAAACTGGATGACTTCTACGGCAAACTGTATCAGCCGGGCTGGAGCCAGTAAGCATGGTTAGCCTGACGCTACCCGGCGAGCGCGATGCGTTGCTGTCACCGACGGCCGAGACGGCAGGGAAAGTGCACGTGCAGATTCGTGGCTTGAGTAAACGTTATCCCGGACAAACCCAGGAGGCGCTGAAAGCGGTGGATCTGCAGGTTAAGCGCGGCGAGATTTTCGGCATTATTGGTCGTAGCGGTGCCGGTAAATCGACGCTGATTCGCTGCCTTAACCGGCTGGAAAACCCGACAAGCGGTCAGGTGGTGATTGACGGCATCGATCTTGGCAGCCTGAGCGATCGTCAGCTGGTGGATTGGCGACGTCGTACCGGTATGATCTTCCAGCATTTCAATTTGCTTTCCGCCAAAACGGTGCGCGAAAACATTGAGCTGCCGATGAAAGTGGCGGGCGTGCCTGCGGCTGAGCGGCGGCGCAAGGTGGATGAACTGCTGGCGCTGGTGGGACTGGAGCAGCGTCAACACGCCTGGCCTGCACAGTTGTCCGGCGGCCAGAAGCAGCGCGTCGGCATTGCGCGCGCGCTGGTGCACGATCCCGAACTGCTGCTGTGTGATGAGGCGACTTCAGCGCTCGATCCGGAAACCACACGCTCGATTCTGGCGCTGCTGAAGAAAATCAATCAGCAGCGGCACATCACTATCGTGTTGATTACGCATGAAATGGATGTGGTGCACGATCTCTGTCATCAGGTAGCGGTGATCGATCAAGGTGAAATCATTGAGCGCGGTCCGGTATGGCAGGTATATAGCGATCCGCAGCAGGAAACCACGCGCCAATTGCTCAACCCGCAGTTCAGTGCGCTGCCAGAAGCGATTCAACCGCTGCTGACGCCAACGCGTCAGCGTGCCGATTCGCGTCTGCTGGTGCGCCTGCGCTACACCGGACAAGGCGCGCTACCGGATTTGGCGGCGCTGAGCACGCGCGTGGGCGGGGAACTGACCTTGCTGTTCAGCGCGGTGGAGTGGGTGGATAACAAGCCGACCGGGCAGATGCTACTGCTGCTGGATGCGCGTCATGAATCTGACGCCGTGCGTGCGCTATTAACCCCTGTTGCTGACCAACTGGAGATTCCGGGCTATGTCACTGGCTATTGATCGTTTATGGGTGGGGCTGCTGGATACGCTGCTGATGGTTGGCGTGTCCTCGCTGCTGGCGCTGGCCTTGGGTTTGCCGATGGCGGTGATTTTGGTGGTGACCGGACGCGGCGATCTGTTTCCCAGCCCGCTGTTGAATCGTGTGCTTGGCTGGGTGGTGAACCTGTTCCGCTCGATTCCGTTTTTGATTCTGATGGTAGCGCTGATTCCATTTACCCGCTGGATCGTCGGCACCACCTACGGCGTGTGGGCGGCGGTGGTGCCGCTGACGCTGGCAGCAACGCCATTTTTTGCGCGTATAGCCGAAGTGAGCCTGCGTGAAGTGGATAAAGGGCTGACCGAAGCGGCGCAGGCGATGGGCTTTCATCGCTGGCACATTATCTGGCATGTGCTGTTGCCCGAAGCGCGACCCGGCATCGTCAGCGGATTTACCATTACGCTGGTGACGATGATCAACGCTTCAGCCATGGCCGGCGCGATTGGTGCCGGTGGTTTGGGCGATCTGGCTTATCGTTATGGCTATCAGCGTTTTGATATGCAGGTGATGCTGACGGTGATTGTGGTGCTGGTGGCGCTGGTCACGGTGCTGCAGTTTTTTGGCGACAGGTTGTCGCGGCGGTTGAATCACCGCTGATATGAGCGGTCGCCATCAATGGCGACCCTACAAATCTGAACCGGCTCTATTACCGTTGATTGCGTGGTCGCCATTAATGACGACCCTACGAAAACACACCGTAGGGTGCGCATTAATGCGCACCAGCAATTTAACGGATCGATAATCCTTCTAGTGCGGCCAGCAGCGCATCGACTTTGGGAAGCAGCTGTTTGCGGCGCGGCCAGATCAGCGTTAAGGCTAAACCGTCCGGCTGCTGTTCGGGCAGAATAATCTGCAGATCGCCGCGCGCCAGCGGCTCACGGATCAACCACGATGGCATCTGGGCAATACCTAGCCCGCCACACACTGCCTGCACCTGCGCATCCACATCCCCCAGCGCCATGCGGTGCGGCACATTGCGCCAGTGCGGATAGCCATCTTCAGTGGTAAACAGCCATGGTTTGGTGCTGCCATCGACGCGTTCATACATGATGGCCTGATGCTGAAGCAGCTCGCTTTCATTGTTTGGGCGACCTACGCGCGTCAGGTAATCCGGTGACGCGCAAAATACCATGCGTTCGCGACCCATCTGGCGACAGCCGAGCGAGGCGGGTAGATCGGGCGATCCGCCAATGCGTACCGCAACATCAATCCCCTCATCGAACAGATCGATAAAACGATCGGAGAACGTCAGATTGAGCTCTACATCCGGATGCTGCTGGCAAAACGGAATCAGCAGCGGCATCACGCCAAGGCGGCCATAAGTATTCGGCACCGCGAGGCGCAAGCGGCCGGAAGGGATGGTGCGCTGCGCCGCCAGCACCGCTTCGGCTTCTGCCAGCTCCTCCATAATGCGCAAACAGGTTTGGTAATAGGCGTTACCGGCGTCGGTGAGTTTCAGGCTGCGCGTGGTGCGCTCCAGCAGGCGCGAGCCAAGCCGGGTTTCCAGCCGCGTTACGCTCTTACTCACGGCGGAACCGGTCAAATGCAGACGCTCAGCGGCAGCGGCAAAGCTGCCGCTCTCCACGCTGGCAACAAAAGGAACAATATCTTTCAGGCGTTGATCGTGCATCGATTAGTGAACTCAGGTTGTGAATGCCGTGAATTAATGCCAAAGATAGGAATTTAATTCTCTATTAAACTCATCATTACTGAAACTGAGGAGAATTGAAATGCAAAAGCAGGCATTGATTGTAGGTATTAGCGGTGTGATTGGACGTGCGCTGGCAGAAAAATTACAGCGTGAAGGCTGGCAGGTGAGCGGCTTATCGCGCGGACGTGGCGCGGTGCCAGATGGCTGCCGCAGCCTGACTGCCGATCTTACTGACGCAGCAGCGGTGCGCGCTGCGCTGGGGCAAGAGAAGCCGGATGCACTGTTCTTTAGCGTTTGGTCGCGTCAGGAAAATGAGAAAGAGAACATTCGCGTCAATGGCGCGATGGTGCGCAACGTAATTGAAGCGTTAGGCGATCGTCTAAACGGCGCGCATGTGGCGCTGGTGACCGGCCTCAAGCACTACCTCGGTCCATTTGAAGCGTACGGCAAAGGCGCGGTGCCGGTCACACCGTTCCGCGAAGAGCAGGGTCGTCAGCCGGTCGATAACTTCTATTACGCGCAGGAAGATGAAGTGTTTGCCGGGGCGGAGAAATATGGCTATCGCTGGAGCGTGCATCGCCCGCACTCCATCGTTGGGTTCGCGCTGGGCAACGCCATGAACATGGGCCAGACGCTGGCAGTCTACGCTACGCTGTGCCGTGAACAAGGCTTGCCGTTTATTTTCCCCGGTTCGCCAGAACAGTGGAACGGTGTTTCTGATGTCACCGATGCCGGTTTGCTGGCTGAGCAACTGCTGTGGACGGCGACGGCGGCAGAAGCGGCCAATCAGGACTTCAATGCGGTGAACGGAGATGTGTTCCGCTGGAACTGGTTGTGGCCACGTCTGGCGGCCTATTTCGGCGTGGAAGCGGCGGCGTATCCGGCACAGATGATGCCACTGGAAGGGCGCATGCAGGATGCGGCAGATGCCTGGCGTGATGTGGCAGCACGTTATCAGCTGCGCGAAGCGGACATCACTAAGCTCGCATCCTGGTGGCACACCGATGCCGACTTGGGCCGTCCGATGGAAGCCTTCACCGACATGAGCAAGAGCCGCAAAGCGGGCTTTACCGGGTATCGTTCAACGCTGGATTCCTTTACTGAACTTTTTGATCGGCTGAAAGCAGAGAAGGTTATCCCACAATAAAGCTGCGCGAAATAAAAAGGGCGGCTCGTGAGAACCGCCCTCCAAATTAACTGTTTTGCAATGCGCCTGCCGGTTTTAACCATTACTTCTTCTTATAAACGATCGCAGTGCCATATATTTTATTATTGGTATTTGCTGAGGTAACGATATAAATATCGCCGCCTTTTTCATCTGCCAGTTTAGACAGTTCTTCTTTGGCGCTTGCCGCATCCGTTTCACCCGAAGTGGAAATATTTCCCACCTCAACGTATTGATCTTTCACCTTTTCAAATTCTACTTTTGTCATCAGTTCTGCAGCAAATGCGCTAAAAGATAGTGAGGTTGCTAATAATGCCAATATTAATTTTTTCATACGAATCCTTGGATGAGGTAAATGATGGGAATAATGTTAGCATTGCTATTATTCTATAGTTTACAAATGTGCCCTTTACAATGTGATTGAGCCAATTTTTAAACTTTTGCGTAACTTGCATCCCCTCCAAAAATTAACTTAAAAAAGTTAACTCTCTTACTTCAACGTCACCCAACGTTTTCCCACCAACACCGTCATTGCCACAATGGTCACTATTGCAGCCAGATGCATGACAAAATCCATTGGATGCAGATGGACCGGATGGCAAAACGCCAGCAGCGTGACCGCCATGCAGGAGACGCCCAATCCCGCCATCGCTAAGCTGCGTACCGGATGCAGTGCGCGAGTACGGCGCAGGCTGGCGATCATTAGCAGCATCATTGGCGTGCTGACCACCAGCAAAAAGGTAAAACAGCGCGTACTGTCGTTATCGTGCACCAGCGGCATTTCACCGGGAATCTGGCTGATGCTCATGCCCAGCCACAATAAACCGATTGGCAGCAGCGCTTTCCAGCTGATGCTGCGACGTCCGGCGATGCTCATCGTAAAGGCGCTGCGGATCGCCAGGGTACCGAGTACAAACGCCAGCGCAAGTTGCAACATGGCCTGTAGCGCGCCGGGCTGCGTCCAGTCGGTGAAACTGCGCTGTACCAAAAAGCTGGCGGCAATCCCGCAGGGGAGAGCCAGCAGCAGCCAGACAAAGACGCGCCAGCCGGTTGAACGCAGCGGTTTAACGGGTTGCATCTCGCGCCCGAGTTTTTCAATTAACAGGTCATGATCGGTCATGATTGGCTCCAAAGCGGCGCAAATTGGTTAATGCGCGATGTAGTAGCGATTTCACCGCCGCCACACTCAGGTTGTTATGCGCGGCCGCTTCCGTCAGGCTCATCTCACGCAGGTGAACATGTTCAACAATTTCGCGCTGACGCGAAGGTAGCTGTTGCAGGTAACCGGCCAGCTCATCCTGCGTATCTTGCCGGTGCGCGTCCGGTACGCTGGCGGCTTCCGGTAATGCGTCGTCGTTCACTTCCCACTGCTGATGGCGGCCGCGACGTCGCAATGCATCAATAGCGCGCGCCGAGATAATCGCCATCAGCCAGGGCAAAAAAGGGTAGGCAGGATCATAGGTGTGACGCACCCGATGCACTGCCAACAGCACATCCTGAATCACATCTTCGACTAATGCCTCATCGCTGAAGTGCTTGCGTACTTGCGAACGAATCACCGGCACCAGCGCTTTGAGCAATCGGGTATAGGCGAGCTGATCGCCCGCCTGCGCCCGTTCCATTAGCGCGGGCCAACTTTCGCGCGCGCTATCGCTTGTTTGCATAATCCGCCTTGTTGTTCTTACGCCTTCTTGCTTGCCGCCTGATTGAGCGCATTCACCACAATGCTGGGTGTCAGCACCTGCGGCAGCACTTTCGGCGGTCCGCCATCGGCGGGGTACACCAGATACATCGGTAAGCCACCCTGGCCGAATTCACTCATCGTGTCATCCACGTCCGGGTTAAATTTAGTGGAATCGGCCACCATGTACAGCGTACCGGTTTTTGCTAACGCGTCTTGCACGGCCTGCGTTGAGAGCGAGGTTTTCTCGTTCACCTGGCAGGTGATGCACCAGGAGGCGGTGAAATCGACAAAGATCGCTTTACCGTGACCGCGCTGCGCTTCAACCGCTTGCGGCGACCATTTGGCTTTGCTTACTTCAGCCGTGAGCCGATCGCCCGCCAGCCCTGTGCCCGGTTTGATCAGGCTGGGTAGTGGCGCGATCACCGCGATAATTAACACCGCCGTCACGCTATACATGACTTTATGACTTTTACCGGCGAAGTGGCGATGCTGCGCCATCCCATATAACCAGCCAGCGAAGGCAACGACCACAGAGGCAGCCAGTAAGGTGGCGAGGGCTGCGCTGCCCGCTTGCTGCGCTAAAACCCATACCAGCCAGGCGTAAGCACCAAACATAGGGAACGCCAGGCCGCGCTTAAGAATATCCATCCATGCGCCGGGACGCGGCAGGAATTTAGCCAAAGCCGGGAACAGGGAAACCAGCGTAAACGGTGCGGCAAAGCCCAGCGCCAACGCGAAAAAGATCACTAAGGCAACGGCAGGCGGCTGTACCAACGCATAACCGATGGCGCTGGCCATAAACGGCGCGGCGCAGGGTGTCGCAACGATAATCGCTAGCGCGCCGGTCAAGGCTGAACGCGTAAAGGCGCCGCGTCCGACATCGACCGAACCTACACGCTGTACCGATAAACCCACTTCAAACACGCCAAGTAAATTGAGTGCGGCGGCAAGGATCACCAGCGAAAGCAGGGCGATCACCAACGGCGATTGCAGTTGGAAGCCCCAGCCAACGGCGGCACCACCGGCTCGCGCCGCCAGCAAGATCCCCGCCAGCGCCATCATGGTGACGACAACGCCGAGTAAAAAGCCCAAACCTTCGCGGCGCGCGCTGGCGGCGTTATCGGTATGGCGTAACAGGCCGAGTGCTTTCAGCGAGATCACCGGAAACACGCAGGGCATAAGATTGAGAATAATGCCGCCGATGAAGGCGGCCAGCATGGCGGTTAACATCGCTGGCCTCTTTGCTTAGTGAGTTTGCGGATGAGAGGCGTCGTACTGCTTAACGGCGGCCAGCGCTTTCTCGATATGCGTGTCAGGGTTTCTATCAGTGTAACTCAGCAGAATATTGCCATCTGGCGCAATCACGTAAGAGGTACGATCGGAGAGGGTTTTGCCTTTCATCTGCATGGTGGTTTGGTATTGTGCGGCCACTTTTGCGCCCGGATCGGCGGCAACGGTAAATTTATCGCGGCACTCCAGTTTGGAGAAATCGCTAACCTGATCGGTATTGCCCGCGGTGACCCCAATGACTGTGGCGCCCATTTTGGTAAAGCTATCTGTGGCTTCGGCAAAATCGTGCGCTTCGATGGTGCAGCCCTTACTGAACGCGGCCGGGAAGAAATAGAGTACCACTGGGCCTTTCTGCAGCGCTTTATCCAGTGAGAAGGTCAATGGCTTACCGGCTAACGCGCCCTGCAGTTCAAAGTTGGGGGCTTTAGCGCCTACCGGCAATGCGGCACCGGCGTTGAACGCGGACAGACCCAGTGCTGCTGTTATAGTCAGGGTACAAACGAGGGATTTCATGCGTTTCATTAGCTGCTCCTGCGATGTAGGGGAGTTCCGATTTGGGTGACTCAGTAGTTCAGTTCGCTGGGGCGGGAAGGAAAGTTTCGGTGGAGGTGAAAAAAAACTATTTTTTTAGACGTGCCAACATACGCATGCTGTTCTCAACAGCGTGGTCAGATCGGGATTGTTTTCAAAATGAGCAATAGTGGATTGTTTTAACCCGACTTTCTTCGCCAATTCACTCTGTGTCCATTGGTTCTTTTGACGAATCAGCCTGACGTGATTGGCAAGTTGGCGCGGACTGTAAATCATCTCTTATTCTCATCTTAAGGGTGCATAACGTTGAGCCATTATCCCTTACAGAGGATAAGAAAGCGTTTATCCCCGCCAGGGGATAAGCAAAGAAGACGCGCTGATTTACGTTTTGGATAGCCCATTGGAATGTCACGAAGCGCTATGAATCTCTACGAAGCGGCGAGTGATGTGGGTTTAATCCCCTGACAAAACAGACTCAAGGTATGCTGCACGATGATGTCGCGATTGTATGCAGGATCGTTGGCAAAGCGGGTGAAGGGCACCAATACCAGGCTAAGGATTGATGTCATCAGCAGCTGCGGCTCTAAATCTGCATTGAGTAATCCCTGCTGCTGCCAGCCTTCAATCAATTTTTTTACCTCATCACGCTCACCGTGGCCAAAACGCTTCTTAATGTGCTGACCTAAACCGCCTTCACCCTGCATCACTTCCTGCATCCACAAAGGGGCGAACCAATTGTATGTCGTGACGATATCCGCGACTTCGCGAATAAACGCGCTAAAAGTCGTGACAGGGTCACGCGGGTCGTCGATAAAGTGCGCAACCAGGCGTTGACGTAACGGTAAAAAACGCTCCTCAACCACAATATCCAGTAGTGATTCACGGGACTGAAAATAGTAATTGAGCATTGCCGGACTTACGCCCGCTTTGCGCGCAATCGCATTCAGTGACGTCTCGCCAATGCCGTTTTCTGCGTATAGCGCCAGAGTGATATCAAGCAGCAATTCACGCTGCTGCACGTTAATCGCGCCGCCGCGTGGACGGCCGGGACGACGCGGTTTGGCTGCCGTGGTTTTCGCTGCTGCTGGGATTTTTTTTGCGGTCATCTTTACTCGCTCGCTTGCTTCATGTCAGACTGTGCTCAATATTAATTGTGTATTTAATTAATTTCAATTGGTGTCTGTGATGAAACTTAACACTCTTACACCGTCGTCGGGCAGCGGGGAGGAGAATCCTCCATCAATCCGCTTGCTGATGGGTGCTTTACTTCTTGTCATGCTGTTATCGGCGCTGGATCAAACTATCGTCTCCACCGCGCTGCCCACTATTGTGGGCGAGCTGGGCGGGCTCGATCGCCTGTCGTGGATCGTCACGGCTTATATGCTGGCATCCACCATTGTCGTGCCGTTGTATGGCAAGTTTGGCGATCTGTTTGGCCGCAAAACGGTGTTGCAAATCTCGGTGGTACTGTTCCTGATAGGCTCCGCATTGTGCGGGTTAGCGCAGAATATGGAACAGCTCATTTTTACCCGTGCGCTGCAAGGTTTAGGTGGCGGCGGCCTGATGGTGGTGAGCATGGCTGCGGTGGCTGATGTCATCCCACCACAGGAACGCGGTAAATATCAGGGCTTATTTGGCGGCGTGTTCGGCCTGGCAACGGTAATTGGCCCGCTGCTCGGCGGCTTTATTGTGCAGCATGCCTCGTGGCGCTGGATTTTTTATATCAATCTACCGTTGGGTTTACTGGCGCTGTTAATCATCAACGCGGTGTTCAAAACCGACAACAAGCGTAAGCCACACGAAATCGATTTTCCCGGTGCGGTGTTCCTCAGCATGGCGCTGGTGGGCATCACGCTATTTACCAGTGAAGGCGGCACGCTGCGCGCGTGGTCCGATCCTCAGCTCTGGTGCATTCTGGCATTTGGTGTGATTGGGGTGATCGGGTTTGTTTATGAAGAGCGTCGCGCCTGGGAGCCGATTATTCCGCTGGCGCTGTTTCGTAATCGCAGCTTTTCCCTCGCCAGTTTAATGGCCTTTATCGTCGGCATGGCGCTGTTTGGAAGCGTTACCTTTCTACCGCTCTATCTGCAAGTGGTGAAGGGATCGACGCCGACCGAAGCGGGTTTACAATTACTGCCGTTGATGGGCGGGTTGCTGGTCACGTCCATCGCCAGCGGGCGCATTATTAGCCGAACCGGCAAATATCGCCTGTTCCCAATTGCCGGTACATTGCTGGCAACCATCGGCATGGCGCTGCTGACCACGCTAACCATTGATGCACCGCTGTGGCACATTTACCTGTTCGCCTGTGTGTTAGGCATGGGAATGGGGATGGTGATGCAGGTGCTGGTGCTGGCGGTGCAGAACTCGGTAACGCCGGACAGTATTGGCGTGGCAACCTCATCAGTAACGCTATTCCGTTCCGTTGGCGGCTCAATCGGCGTGGCGCTGTTTGGGGCGGTATTCAGCCAGGTGCTGAAATCGGGCCTGACCTCGCTGGTGGAACAAGGCAAAACGCTGCCGCGCGCGCTCGATCCAGAGGCGGTGCATCATCTCCCCCCTGATGTGCAGCAGGCGTATTTACAGGTCTTTGGCGACGCGGTGCACGCCGCGTTTCAAATGGCGGCGGTGGTGATGTTGCTGGCCTTTATCCTTTCTCTGATGTTGCCAGAATCACCGCTGCACAAGAAAGACGCAGCGGCGTAACACGACTTATACTCCCGCGCGCTGCTGCAAGGTTTTCACCGCTTGCGCAGCGTCGCGGCGCAATTCAGCCACATCCAGTCCCGGAATCACATCTTCCTGCATCACAACATGTCCATCGCAAATAAGCGCTTTCACGCTGGCGCGCCCGCCGCTGGCTATCGGACCGATGGCCATATCATGCAGGCCAAAATAGCGCGGATCGTCGAGGCGATAAATGGCGATGTCGGCAGCCATGCCCGGCGCAATACGCCCGGTGTGCAATCCCAGCACCTGCGCGCCGCCCGACGTGCCCCAGCGCACCACATCCTCAATGCTGGCGGCATCACCTCCACCTTCATACGTACCACCAGCATAGCGCGGCTGGGCCTGCATGCCTTTACGTACGCGTTGTAACTGCCAGGCAGCGTGGGTTTCACTTTGCATATCTGCCGCTTCGTTCGATGCCGCACCATCTACGCCAATTGAGATTTTCATGCCGGCTTGTTCCATTGCGACTACATCGGCAATGCCGCTACCGAGGCGCGCATTACTTTGCGGGCAATGCGCGATGCCGCTGCCTGCCGCACCCAGCATCGCGATCTCTTCCGGCAGCAGTTTTACCAGATGTGCAAACCAGACATCGTCACCAATCCAGTCGTGT
This sequence comes from Pantoea sp. GW821-FHT03E06, assembly GCF_059420725.1. NCBI lineage: Bacteria > Pseudomonadati > Pseudomonadota > Gammaproteobacteria > Enterobacterales > Erwiniaceae > Pantoea > Pantoea sp. GW821-FHT03E06. Next base: position 468,414 of record NZ_JBWKUG010000002.1, on the reverse strand, counting down.
TCAGCGCAAAATTGCAGCGGCGTCATACCGAATTTGCTGCGCGCCGCATCGAGATAGTCAACGGTCTCGGAGAGATGACTATGCAGGCGAATACCGAGCTGACGGGCGAGGCGCGCGCTTTCGCGTAATTCCTGAGGCGTGGTGGAGTGCAAAGTGGTGGTAGGTGCCATCACGATGCGACGCATCGCCCGATCGTGCGGTTGATGATAGCGCGCAACCAGGCGATCGACATCCGCCATCATGCTGTGGAAGTTTTCCGGACGCAGCGCGCCAGGTAAGTCGCTTTCCAGGCCACGACTTTGTGTGGCGCCGCCGCGACACAAAACAAAGCGCACACCCAGTTTGGCGGCCTCATCGAACAGGATTTCTGCGCCATCAAACGGCATATCCGGCCAATACAGGTAGTGATGGTCAGCAAGGGTGGTACAGCCAGAACGCACTAATTCAACCAGACCAACGCGTACCGCAATACGAAACGTCTGTTCATCGAATGCCCCGCGAAAGCGATAGGGCGTGGCGGCCAGCCAGCCGCCAAGGCTCAGATTCAAACCCTTAGGTTCACCTTTCAGTAATGATTGAAACAGATGGTGATGGGTATTGACCCAGCCGGGATAGACCACGCAATCACGGGCATCAATGACCGTTTCATCTGCTGTCGCGATGAGATCGCCCATTTCGACGATCAGGCCGTCACGAATACGTATATCGCGTGCCTGGCTGCGTGGCAGGTGTTTATCCCCGGTCATAATCGCGGTGCAGTGTTTAATTAACAGTGGGTTCATCGCGGCCTCACTGCGTAGCGGATGGAGTGAACTGGGTGGTGAAAGCACGTTGCCAATCGGTGGCGGCTTTCAGCAATCCCGCGTTGACCATAAAATCACGCGTGGCCTGCCAGCGTTGTTTGGTCATCACGCCTAGGCCCTGTTTCGCTGCATCGCCGCCGTCTATCAGGTGCAAAGCTTTCATTTGTGATACGCCGAAAGCCAGAATGGCGTCGGTCATTTGTGGATTCTCTTTTTTGATCAGCGTATTGCCTGCTGTCGGATTAGCGAGATAGGATTTCCAGCCTTCCATTGAAGCCGCAACAAAGCGTTTCATCACATCCGGCTCTTTTTGCAGTAAATCATCGCGCGTAACCAGAATACCGCCGTAGGCTGGATAGCCATAATCGGCAAACAGATAGAATTTACTGTCGGGCTGCACTTCTTTGATCTGTTGCACTTCGGAAGTGGCGTAAGCCTGTTGCGCAGTATTTTTATCGGCAAGGAAAGGTTGCATGTTGAAGGTGTAAGGACGCGCCTGACCATCCTGCAGCTGATATTTGCTTTTCAACCACGGCCACCAGCTGGCTTGCCCGCTGGCTGATACCAGCACGGTTTTGCCCTTGAGCTGATCCAATGATTTCACATCGCCGTGGGTAACAATGCCTTGAGGATCAAACTGAAAGGGCGCAGCGATGGCTTTTAACGGAAAATTGCGTTCGATGCCCTGCAACACTTGCAGGTCGTAGCTGACGATCACATCGGCGCGATTCGCTAACAGCAGCGTCATGTTATTGAGCTGTGGTCCACCTGAACGTACTTCGACATCCAGCCCATATTTTTTGTAGATGCCGCTAGCGACCGCCTGGTAATAGCCGCCTTGCTCGGCTTGTGCTACCCAGGTGGTTTGCAACACCAGTTTGTCTGCGGCGTGCGTCAGCGCAGAAGTGCCGAGCAGCACAGCGAGTAAAGAGAAACGGAAACGTGACATTGTCATAATAACCCCCAATAAACGTTGAGTTTGTCGTCATCATCAGGGGCGCAGCGGCGCATGGCGTACTCACGATGCCGGTAATAAAAGCATCGTCCCCTGACGAGGTACAGCTAATGCTGTAGAGCAATGTCCTGCGTGAATCTGGTGTCACGCTGACCGCTTATACTCAGTAGGGAATTAGCAAAGCGCATGCCATTTGTGTAACGATTTGAATATACGCACATTTTATTAACTCCTCTGTCACATTTCTCTCAGGCGCTGCTCATTCAGGATGCATCCTGGCGGTTGTTGCACCGCCTTTGTGCACGATGGGCATGCCACTTTATTTAACCTATTGATTCTGCGTGGCTTCCCGAGCTGGCACAGGCTTTGCTTGAGTGAACAAGAGTAGAAGCTGTCAGCCGAGGTTTTGCCCGGTGGGTCATTGCTCGATCGCCTGTTGTAGTAAAGCAAACAGGCGCGGGGATGACTGCCACGCTGCGGGCGTGTCATCCGTTATCGCTCAATAACGAGGTGCACCAATGGAAAAGACCACTTTTGACATGCATGAACTGGCTAAAGAATCGCGCATGGGCGCGCGCGGCGTTGAGGCAGCACGCGATGTGCGCATCATCGACCTCTCTGATTTTGAACAGCGTAAACCCGAAATAGCCGAGCAGCTGTGGCAAGCCGCCACGGAGATCGGTTTTTTCCAGGTTTCTGGCCACGGCATTCCGCTAGACGATATCAACGCTGCCTTTGCTAACGCTGAGCGCTTTTTTGCGCTGCCGCAACGTGAGAAAGCACGTTATCCGTTAAGACGTAACGCGGGCTGGGAATACCGGGCGCAAATCCGTCCTTCCACCGGTAAACCCGATCAAAAAGAGTCGTATCAGATAACGCGGCCGCGTATGGCAGATCTGTGGCCTGATGATGCCTTACCGGATTTTCAACGCGATGTGCTGAAATTTGAACGCCAGTGCTGGGAAGTGGGGATGCGTTTGCTTTCCTGTTTCGCGCTGAAGCTGGGCTTCCCGGACGATTTCTTTGCTCAGGCGCACGAACCTTCACGTGAAACCTATCAAAGTACGTTGCGCATGCTGCACTACTTTGCCATTAGCGGCGAGCCTGATGGGCCGTGGCGTGCCGGTGCGCATACCGATTTTGATTGCCTGACTTTGCTGTTCCAGCGCGATGGGCAGGGCGGTTTACAGGTGTGTCCAGGTAAAGAGATGGAAGAGCAGGTGTGGACGCCCATCGAACCGCTGGAAGGCGTTATTACCTGTAATGTCGGCGATATGCTGATGCGCTGGAGCGATGATAAATTGCCGTCCAATTTCCATCGCGTCAGTAATCCATTACCTGGCGAATCTGTCCCGGCACGCTATAGCCTGGCGTTTTTCTGTCAGGCTAATGAGGATGTGATTATCGAAGGACCGGAGAAAAAGTATCCGCCTATTTCCGCCCGGGATTATCTGGCGCAGCGTATAAGCGCCAACTTCTCCGGCAAGTATTAAACTTACAGCTGTAAGGCGAAATTGATGACATTCTGTGCAGGAGGGGTAAATATTCTCCTGCACAAAAAATTAGCGCTAAAGAAAATAGATTTTTAACTCAAATACAAGATGTTACCGAAACGTAAACTTAGGTAAAACCAAGCGGTAATTAAAAGATTTCGCCGCGCGGCTATTTATTTCTGCAACTTCTTTACGGTATAAATCTCTAACTCCTGTCTCCTCAGCGAAAACACCATAACATGATCAATTCTGCGGCCTGCAAAGTTATCGCCTGCCTGTTTCTCTTTACTCTGGCAGGTTGTTCATCTAAGTCTTCACACGCGCCTGCTGAGGAGAGCGTTGATACTTCGGCCGAGGGTGGCAAGCAGCCCGATTTGATTCCGGTAATTGCAGCGCTGCACGATCAAATGCATTCATGGGAAGGGACAAAATATCAGTGGGGCGGCACGCAATTAACCGGCGTGGATTGTTCAGGATTTGTCTGGCGCACGCTGAAAGATCGCTTCAATATTCCCATGGATCGTGTCACCACCAAAGAGTTAATTGCCATGGGCAAGCCGGTGGATCAGGCGCATTTGCAGCCGGGTGACTTAGTCTTCTTCCGCATTAAACGTGAGTTGCACGTTGGCTTTTATGACACCGATCATCAGTTCCTGCACGCCTCTGTAAGCCAGGGCGTGATGCGCTCATCGCTCAATAACCCGTATTGGAAATCGGTTTATTTGGAGGCACGACGTTTGCCGAAAGAACAAAATTCACAGATCAGTTTCAATTATAAAAACAAGGTTTGATTGGAGGTGCGCATAAATGCGCACCTTACCCTGTTGGGTGATCCGGATAGATTAGAATTGATATGACAGGCTCATTGAGAAGCTACGCGGTGCGCCATATACGTAGCTGTTCATGTAGCTGTAATATTCGCGGTCAAAGAGGTTATCTACGTTAGCCTGCACTGCCACCTGCTTAGTAACCTGATAACGCGCAAACACGGATGCCAGCGGATAGCTACCTTGATAAACGCGCACGGTATCACCAGTGGCATTGGTCGCGTCTTCAAACACGCGATTTTGCCAGTTCAGCCCACCGCCAACCGTTAGATCGGGCAGCATTGGCAGTTGATAACGCGTAAACAGCTTGAAAGACGTTTGCGGCTGGTAGCTGTTGAAGCGACCCTCTTTATCCCGAGCGACATAGCGTGTGGCACCGAAAGTCAGCTGCAGATTATCCGTTAGCGCTCCATTCAGCTCAAACTCCGCACCTTTACTGACCGCCCCTTTGGCCGGCGCGTATGCCTGCTCGCTGCCGCTAAGATAAACACCATCAATTGCCTGCCCAACGTTATCCTGTTCAATGCGGAACACTGCAACCGTCGCCATTAATCGACCATCATACCAGGCAGATTTCAGCCCGGTTTCATAGCTTTTACCGGTAACCGGTGACAGATATTTGCCGCTGGTGTCGCGATAGGTTTGCGGCAGGAAGATGGAGGTGTAACTGCCGTAAGCGGACCAGGTATCATTAATGTCATACACCAAACCCGCATACGGCGTAGTGTTGTTTTTGGTCATGTCGCCGCTGCTGCCATTGGTGCTCCACTGCGTATAACGCGCACCAATAATCAGCGAAAGCGGATCGGCCAGCGAGAAACGCGCGGCGGTGTAGGCCGATTTCTGGCGGATAGTGTCATTAGCGTTCTGATACCAGCCTTGCCACTGCGGTTCGGCAATGTTGCCGTTCCAGCTGTTATTGAAGATCCCCATATCGCTGGTGGCGATATCGTAGTTTTCCAGATCCGTGACGCCATCCTGGCTATATGTCGCGTTGTGCTGGCGGCTATAGCTGACGCCCGCCATTAACTGATGCTGACGACCTAACAGTTCAATCGGGCCGCTGGCATAACCGTCGAAAGAGTCCATCTGGCGTTTGCCACGATCCATGCTGCCGTAGCCGGTGGTGCCTTCACCCGTATCCTGATCGGCATTGCCCATCACATATAACAACTTATCGTTGAACGTGTTCTCCGCGTGTGTGCCGTTAACGTGGATATTCCAGCCGTTATCGAAGTTATGGTCGATATCGGCGAACACTTTGCGGGAGTTGGTGTTATAACGCGCCCAGTTAGCCGCGGAGTTAAGGCTACGATCGTAATGCGTGGTGGCGTTATTGCTATAGAACATGGGTAAGCCACCCCATGTCGGATTTCCGGTGTTGGCGTCTTCATAGTCGTAGCCCAGCGACAGGGTGGTGTGCTCGGTGATATCCGCATCAAGCACGCCATAGAGGAATTTTTTTGTTTTGTGGTAGCGGTCGAGCCATCCATCTTCATCGCTGTAACCGGTTACGACACGACCGCGCAAGCTGCCATCCTGATTCAGTGGCGCTGAGAGATCGGCGACGTAGCGCTGTTTGTTCCAACTGCCGTAGCTGGCGCTGATCGAACCGGTGAAGGTTTTGCTATCGGCGTGCTTGCGTACCATATTGATGGATGCTGCGGGGCTGCCCGCACCGGTCATTAAGCCAGTGGCACCGCGTACAATCTCGATGCGATCGTAAATGGCGGTATCAGATGCGGCATCACCGTAATTCCAGCTGTCGTTAACCGAAGTTGGAATGCCGTCGTAAGAGAAATTGCTGATTTTAAAACCGCGCGAATAGTATTCCGAACGCTCGCTATCGATCAAATTGGTGGAGATGCCGGTGGCATTGGTCAGTACATCGTTCACCGATTGCAGATTCTGATCTTGCATACGCTGCTGGGTTACCACGCTCAGCGATTGCGGAACATCGCGCGGGGTCAGCAACAATTTTGTGCCAGCACGCGTGGTTTTTACGGCGTAATCCTGCTTTTCATTGTCTTCATCCGCACTGGTTGTCGCATCCACTACCAAATCCTGTTGGCTATTGCTGCTGGAGGCCGCTGCTTGTGCCACGGCTGGGTTGAGCAGGGCATGTATCGCCATAGCCAGTATTGAGACGCTAAAGGTATTCCTGATGCCAGACATAAAACTTCCTATAAAAACAGCGTTGTTTGAAGCTGTTGCGCTCCAGTTCTTATCATTGGTGTTACTCCGATACCGCCGTTAAGGGCAGGGAGAGAAACACGCATAACGCTGTTAAGCCACAAATGAGAAGGGCAATGATAATCATTTGCTTTAGATATTCTCGGAAGGTTTCATTTGCAATTGTAATAATATGTGTACTTGATAAATATCAATTGGTTATGTATGAAAATAACCCGTTAATTGCCAACGTTTTCACATTTATTTGGCGCGTAGGGTGAATTCTGGAGACGTTAGCGGGTCTGGAAAAGCGTTATTCCCGGAATGAAATGCGTGTGGAGGGGATAAAAGCGTCGGGAGAGTTGCTAAGTTCATGCTAATGCGTATGATTCTCATTCTTCTTGTGTTTTCCGTACGCGCACAGGTGCTACGGGGCCGTTCATCCATTGATGGAGTTGAGCATGAAATCGTTATTTAGCCCGCGCAAAGCGGCCGTTGCTGCTGCGGTTGTTGCCGCATTCAGCCTGACCGCTTGTCAGGCACCCGCTAAAAAAGCTGAAGCGCCAGCTGCTGCCGCCAAGCCTGCTGATACTGCGTTGACCCAACGCACGCTGGGTGACGGACTGTATGAAATGGCGTACTCGCCCGCTGCGAAAGCGCTCTATGTTGCCAGCGCTCAGAGCTTCAAAGACGTCAACGGCGGCGTGATTTACCGCCTCGATCCCACCACTTTGGCGACCAAAGGGGTAACGCATACCGATCTGAAAAACTTCGGTACCGCGATTGATAAAGAAGGCAGCGTGTTCTATACCACCAACTCGCTGGATGGCGCCCTCTCCAAAGTGGACGCGCAAACGGGGAAGGTTTTGCAGCGTTTAGTCTTCCCAGGTAAGAAAGATAAAGAAGGTTATCCGGCGGGCGCGCGTGAAGTGCTGTGGCACGGTAACGAGTTATATGTCGGCCGCGTGGCGGATCCCGGTTATATCTCCGTGGTTGACGAGAAAACCTTTAAGCTGAAAGCAACCATCCAGAATGCGGGCAAATGGGTAACCGGTATCATCTATTCACCGCTGACGGAGCGTATTTATGCCACCAACGGTGCAGGTGAGATTTTGGTGATCAATCCACGTACGCATAAGATTGAAAAACGCTGGACTGCGGGCGATGGCAAAGAGTACCTGTTCCTGAACATGGCGGAAGACCCGGCCACCGGTCGACTGTTTGTTACCGATGATTCGAAAGGCAAGACCACGCTGGTATTCGATGAGCGTACTGGCAAAGTGATTAAACGCATCGAAGGTGATGCGCTGGGCATCAAGTTTAATGCTAAGCGTAATGAGATCTACATTAGCCAGCGCGAATCGAAGAAAGTGCTGCAGCTGGATGCCACCACCTATGCGGTGAAAAACAGCTGGTCGTTTGATAACCATCCAAATAGCCTGCTGATTGGTCCGGACAACAATACTTTGTATGTCACGCTGAAAGCGGAGTTCAATAAAGACTCCTCCACTAAAGGCCAGGATCAGATTGCGCGTATCTCACTGAAATAAGATTGTGGTTGCAGCGTTAATTATGCCCTCGTAAGAGGGCATTTTTGTTTCTAATGGCTTATAACCAAGCAGGAAAAGATTCTGTTCACTGTTATCTCTTAATAAGGCGCTGGTTATGTTTAAAGGTTTAAGTGCGTTTCCTCTGACTCCGCTGAATGCTTCTGGTATCGACGAAAAAGCTTTTCTTAACATCCTCAAAAGGCTAACTGATGCGCAAGTAGATTCGCTTGGCATAGTAGGTTCCACCGGCAGCTACGCCTATTTTACGCGTGAACAGCGCAAGCGCATTGCTACCCTGGCCGTTCAGCATGCGGATAACATTCCGGTGATGGTAAGTATTGGCGCAATAAGTACTGATGAGGTGCTGCGGCTGGCCGATGATGCGCAGCAGGCTGGCGCGAGTGCCTTATTACTACCGGCCGTTTCGTATCAAAAATTGAATGATGAAGAGGTGTTTGGCTTTTATCAGGATGTCTCGCGGCATGTGTCACTGCCGATCTGCGTTTACGATAATCCCGGTACGACCCACACTGTTTTCTCTGATGCGTTACATGCCCGCATCGCCACGCTGCCACATATTGCTTCCATCAAAATCCCCGGCGTACCTGCGGATATTGCAGCCGCCACGGAGCGGGTGCAGGCATTGCGTACAGACTTACCAGCAAGCGTCTCGATTGGCGTGAGCGGCGATGCGTTCGCGGGTGCAGGGCTGATCGCCGGTTGCGACCTGTGGTATTCGGTGTGTGGCGGACTGTTCCCGCGCACCGCTAAAGCCATCACTGATGCGGCAATGGCGGGGGATTTTGCTAGCGTTGCCGCACAGGCACAACGTCTGGCACCGCTTTGGGCGCTGTTTACCAGGCACGGCGGAAGTCTTCGCGTCATCGCCGCCGCAGCAAGCAGTTTGGGACTGGCAGAGATGGATTGTCTGCCGCGGCCGTTGCGACCGCTAGCTGCCGCCGAGGCTGCCGAAGTCCATAAAGTGATTGTCGAGCTGGAATTGGGTGAGTGATAGTTAGGTGATTAACTGTGATCGCACTAATAGTTAATACGATAATAGTTTCATTGGTTATCATTATTTCCATCGAAGACACACAGCCTTCACAACAAACACCTAAAGGATTATGACCATGAAAACTATCAAAACACTGACTATCGCTGCTGCCGCCGCTCTTTCATTGATGTCTGCTGCGAGCTTCGCACAAACCGTTTCCGCCACTTCGCTGACTCTGGATGGTGCTGAGGCCAAAATTGCTGCGCAGGCCAAACAGAATGGCGAGCAATATCGCATCCTGGAAGCCAGCAACGGTAATGTCGTACACATGACGGCTGAACTGTATAAATAAAGGATGGTTGCATACGGATGTGCCAGAACAGGTCGCCTACGGGCGGCCTTTTTTGTATATAAAACTCGCCGAAGCGTATAGTTACGTAAGTTATCGTGATCGCACTAATGGTTAATATTGAAACGATAACCTGGGTTATTATTATTTTCATCGAAGGCACACAGCCTTCTTAATAAACCACTAAGGATTATGACCATGAAAACCATCAAAACACTGTCTATCGCCGCCGTTGCCGCTCTTTCACTGATGTCTGCTGCCAGCTTTGCACAAAGCATTTCAGTTGAGTCATCAACGCTTGATGGCGCAGAAGCGAAAATTGCCGCTCAGGCACAGCAGCAGGGCGCACAGTATAAAATTACTGAAGCTAACACCAATAACCGCGTTCACATGACTGCTGAGCTGTACAAATAAGTCTCTGAATAGACGTTGTGTTAAGGCCGCCTCCGGGCGGCTTTGCTGTATCTGGATGTCCGTAAATGGTCTGCACCTGTCCCACGCTTGCGAGGCGTGGTGTGTAATATCGTTGCAGTCCTCAGTTAATCGGATATGTCATGAAAACGTATGTCAGTAAAAATTACACACCCGCTAATGCATGGGATGCGCTAGACATCGCAAATTTCTCAGGCACCAGCGTGCGTTTGCACTGGACCAATCAACCTTACAAATGGCACATCAATGACGGAGAAGAAGTGTTTGCGGTGCTGGATGGCACGGTAGAGATGCATTATCGCGAAGCGGGAGAGGTGCAAAGCGTGTTGCTCAATACCGGCGATATCTTTTATGCCAGCATCGGCACTGAACATGTCGCGCATCCGCAAGGCGAAGCGCGCGTACTGGTGATTGAGAAAGCGGGCTCGATTTAGTCGGCTGCCACAGCCGTGCTTTTGAATCGTGCAAAAAGTAACCGCACGCGTGTATCAGGCGCTGTATGCAGTAAGAAGAGTTTTATCCACAGGATAACGCCGACTCTACGCACGGGGATTGTGGATAACCTTATTAGCGGTGCCCTTTAAGGGCACCGCACCGTTAACGCATCGCATCCACAAAGCGACGAGTGATCTGTTGCGGACGCGTAATCGCACCGCCGACCACCACCGCATGCGCCCCAAGTGCGAGGCAGCGTGCCGCCATAGCTGGCGTTTCAACATTCCCTTCAGCAATCACCGGCACGTTGACCGCTGCAAGCACGTCGCGCAGAAAGCGGTACTCATTGGCCGCCAAATAACAGCCTTGCGTTTCCGCGGTGTAACCGTGCAGCGTGGTGCCCACGCAGTCAAAGCCTAACTGAGATGCCTGACGGGCCTCTTCAACCGTAGCAATGTCGGCCATCAGCAGCAGCTGTGGATAGCGCTGGCGAATTGCTGCCACCAGCGCGGGCAGCTGCAGGTCGCCAGCGCGGTGATGGAACGTAGCATCCAGAGCAATCATCGCGGGGTTCGCCACCATCAGCTCATCCACTTCTTGCAAGGTGGCGGTGATATAGACATCGCTGCCGGGATAGTCGCGCTTGATAATGGCAATAATCGGCAGATTTACGGTTTGCATAATCTGCTGCACGTCAATCAGGCTATTAGCGCGAATCGCTGCCGCGCCGCCTTCTTTGGCCGCCAACGCCATGCGCGACATAATAAATGGACTGTGCAACGGCTCATTTTCCAGCGCCTGGCACGAGACCACCAGTTTTCCTTTAATCTGTGCCAGCATGGGTGCTTTCATAGCGCGAGTAACTCCTCTACTTCATTTTTGATAATGGTGACGTGCGGACCATAAATTACCTGCACGCCTTTGCCACGTTGGATCACCGCGCGGGCGCCGGTGGCTTTCAGTGCGTCTTCATTGAGTTTGCTGCCATCCAGCAGGGTGATACGCAAGCGTGTGGCGCAGCAATCCAGCTCGACAATATTCGCTTTGCCGCCTAATGCGGCGATCACCTGCTGTGGACGCTCGCCAACCACCAAGGGAGCGCTTTCGATGTTGCTGTCTTCGCGGCCGGGAGTTTTGAAATTGAAACGGCTAATCAGCAGGCGGAAGGTAAAGTAATAGAGCAGGAACCACGGCACGCCAACCAGCGGTACATACCACCAATGGGTTTTCGCTTCGCCCTGTAATACGCCGAAAAGAATGAAATCAATCAGGCCGCCGGAGAATGTCTGGCCGATGGTGATATGCAGGAGGTGGGCGATCATAAACGCCAGGCCATCGAACAGGGCGTGAATCACGTAGAGCACCGGCGCAACGAAGAGAAATGAGAACTCAATCGGTTCGGTAATGCCCGTGAGGAAGGAGGTTAACGCCGCTGATAACAACAAGCCGGCCACGCGCTTACGATTTTCCGGTCTGGCGGTGTGATACATCGCCAGACATGCGCCAATCAGGCCAAACATCATGGTGATGAAGCGACCGGACATAAAGCGTGATGTACCGACATAGAATTGCTGCGTAGTGGGATCGGCGAGCTGGGCGAAGAAGATACGCTGCGTCCCTTCCACCAAATGCCCATTGATCACTTCGCTCCCTCCAAGCGCTGTGGTCCAGAATGGCAGATAGAAGATGTGATGCAGGCCAAACGGGCCGAGCATGCGCAGCACGAAGCCGTAAATAAAGGTGCCGAAATAGCCGGTTGCATCCACTAACCCGCCCAGACCAAAAATCAACTTTTGAAAGTGCGGCCAGACGATAGTCATCGCCGCACCGACTAAAATGGCGGCCAACGAACTGATGATCGGCACGAAACGCGAGCCGCCAAAGAAGCCAAGAAACTGCGGCAGCGCAATTTTGTTGTAACGGTTGTGCAGTATTGCCGTCACCAAGCCAATAATTACGCCACCAAACACGCCCGTTTCCAGCGTCTGAATGCCGAGTGCCATGCCTTGGCCCACCGCGCTGAGATGGCTTGCTGCCATCACGCCGGTTAGCGTGAGGAGCGCGTTGATGGTGGCATTCATCACCAGATAGGCCAGCAGCGAGGCAAGACCCGCAGTCCCTTTATCACCTTTGGCTAATCCTACCGCGACACCCACCGCAAACAGCACCGCGAGGTTGGCAAACACCACCGAACCGGCACTCGCCATGATAGTGAATACGCCCTGTAGCCAGGCAACATCGAGAAATGGATAGGCTTGAATCGTGTTGGGATTGGAGAGGGCGCCGCCAATACCCAGCAGCAATCCCGCGGCCGGGAGAACGGCAATTGGCAACATAAACGACTTACCAAAGCGCTGGGCTTTTTCAAACCAGCTGCCTGAGGAAGCACCGCTAAAGTGTGATGACATAAATTTTTATCCTTGATGAGCTATTGTGGTAAAAATTATTACCACAATTTAATTCATCAGATGAAAATTTCCATCATTATTGTGATAGCTTTCACTTATGCCCTAATCTGCTGCACACTGTGCGCCATCAATGACGCGAAAAGGGAAGGCTGCCATGACGGACAATGAAAACATCTTGCTGCACCTGCGACAGGGATTGCCGGGCTACAGCCCAACGCTGCAAAAGTTGGGCGATTTCATACTCACCGAACCGCAGAGAGTGTTGTATCTCACCATCACCGAACTGGCGCGCGAGACCGAAACCAGCGAAGCCAGCGTGACGCGTCTCTGCCGTCATTTGGGCTGCAAAGGTTATACCGAATTCAAAATGGCGCTGGCGCTGGATGTACAGCACAACCAGCCCGCGGCGATCGCCAGCGGTGATAGCATTGACATGCTGGTAGAAGAAACCGTGCAAGCATTGCGCGATACCGGAAAATTCATTCATCGCGAAGTGCTTCAGCAGGCGGTAGATGCGCTGCATCAGGCCAAATCGATCCAGATTTACGGCGTAGCCGCCAGTGCGATCACCGGTGAATATTTGCACTATCGTTTGTTGCGCTTAGGTAAATCGGCACAGCTATTTGGTGATATGCATCGCGCGGCGATGAACGCCTCGACTTTATCCACGGGCGATTTGGTGATCGCTATCTCTGCTTCCGGATCGACTAAAGATGTGATGCACGTGGTGAAGGTGGCAAAAAAGCAGGGCGCTCAGGTGCTGATGTTGAGTAATACGCTGCGCAGTCCGATGGGCAGCTTAGCGGATATGTTGCTGGTGGCCGCGCGCCCCGAGGGGCCGTTCAATGCGGGAGCGCTGAGCGGTAAAGTGGGAGCGATGCTGCTGGTAGAAGTGCTGATTAATGAACTGATGACGCACGATGCGCGTTATCTGGCGGCAAGTCAGCAAACGGCCACTGCGACCTTGCCGATGTTGATCTGAGTTGTGTGCTTAACGGTCGCCATAAATGGCGTAATGCTCGTCAGTTAAGCGTGAATCGGTCACCATGAATGGTGACCCTACGTGGATATCGCCGGGTTTTCGTAGGGTGCGCATTCATGCGCACCTGCATAAACAGGCATTTTTTTGCTTAAGTGAGCGGCATTACGCCATAAATGGCGACCCTACGAAGTTGTAGGCGCACCGTTTCAAATCACTCGCTGGCTAATGCCGCGACCGGATCCATGCGCGCCGCTTTGCGGGCCGGCAAGTAGCCAAAAATCATGCCGATAATGGTGGAGCAGGCAAAGGCTGCGCCTGCCGATTGCCACGAGAATATTGCGGTGATCATGCCGCCCGCCAGCAGGCTAATAATGGGGCCAATCACCAGCGCTAAGGCGACGCCGAGCGATCCGCCGACCAGGCATACCAGCACCGCTTCAATCATAAATTGCTGCATAATGTCACCACGCCGCGCGCCAACCGCCATGCGCACGCCGATTTCGTGGGTACGTTCCGTGACCGACACCAGCATGATGTTCATCACGCCAATGCTGCCAATCATCAGCGCAATTGATGCCACTAACAGAATCAACAAGGTTAACGTTGCCGCCGCATCTTCAATGGCCTTACGGTATTTATCGCGGTTAAACATCAGGAAATCTTTGGTGCCGTGTCGCGTAGTCAGTAGTTGCGTCAACGACTCCACCGCCGGGCCGCTGACCACGTCATCTTTTAACTTAATGCTGATGCTGGTAAGCGCAGTCTGCCCGCTGATGCGATACATCACCGTGCTCCACGGCAGCCAGACGCTGAGCCGGTTAGGTGATATGCCATCATTATTATCCGCGACGCCAATGACGCGCACCGGCACTGAACCCAATACGATCATCTTGCCAATTGGGCTGTCGCCGTGCTCACCAAACAGCTTGTTGCGCGTGTTGGTATCAATGATGATCTCCTGGCGTGCATGGCGTTCATCACTGAAGTTGCTGCCCTCCAGCAGTTTGATACCCTGAATCTGGAAATATTCTTTACCCACGCCATACACCGAGGTCTTCGAGGCGTTAGAGAGATAGCGGATGGGTTGGCTGGCGATCATCTCCGGACTGACAGCAGCGACAAACTGTTGACGCGCAATCACTTCCGCATCTGCCATCACCAGGGTCAAAACCGGGTGCGCTTCATCTTCGACAAAATCGCCACCGGCGTACACCGACACCACGTTGGTGCCGAGACCGGAGATACTCTCCAGCGTTTTTTGCCGTGCGCCCTGGCCGAGTGCTACCACCGTAACCACCGCCGCGATGCCAAAAATAATGCCGGTCATGGTCAATGCGGTACGGAGCCGATGTGCGTTCATGGCATTCAACGCCATGCGCAGCGATTCACGCAAGCGATCAACCCATCCGCGCAATTTGCTCTGACTTTTACGGGCCGCAGGGATATAACGCACGCGCGTCGTGTCCTGTTTGCGACCGCTATCGGCAAAAATCTCACCATCCTGGATCTCAATAATACGATCGGCGTGCTGTGCCACTTTCATATCATGCGTCACGATGATCACGGTGTGACCTTCACGATTGAGATCGTGCAGGATACGCAGCACCTCTTCACCGGAATGTGAGTCCAGCGCGCCGGTCGGTTCATCGGCGAGAATGATTTCAGCACCGTTAATCAGCGCGCGCGCAATGCTCACGCGCTGCTGCTGGCCGCCGGAAAGTTCACCCGGTTTGTGATGTTCGCGTCCTTCCAGACCCAAACGCGCCAGCAGCGCCGCCGCCCGTTGCAGCCGCGCTTTGCCTTGCAGATTGGCGTAAATGGAGGGAATTTCAACGTTGCTTAAAGCGCTAAGGTCCGGCATTAAATGATAGCGCTGGAAGATAAAGCCAATATGCTCACGCCGCACTTTCGCCAGCGCGTCCGGCGATAACGTGGCGGTATGCTGGCCGCCAATCAAATAATCGCCGCTGTCCGGCGCATCAAGACAGCCAAGAATATTCAGCAGCGTGGATTTTCCCGAGCCGGAAGGTCCAATGATCGCTACCAACTCGCCGCTGGCGATGCTTAGGTTAATGTTTTTCAGCACGTGCAGAGATTGCGAACCGTTAACATAGCTGCGCTGAATGTTTTTCAGTTCGATGATATTCACATCACCACCTTGTCAGCGCCCGCCGTCTGGGTAGCAAGAATCACTTTTTCACCGGTTGTTAATCCGCTCAGCACCTGAATATCAACGCTGTCAGAAATGCCGGTGGTGATAAGACGTTTAACCGGCTTATTTTCTGCATCAGGGATTTCGACGTAAGTTTTACCGTCGGCATCTTTCTTTGTCGCCTGCACCGGCACCAGCAGGGTATTTTTAGCGGCATCGCGCATCAGATTGACCTGCGCCGTCATGGAGATGCGTAGCGCATTGTCCGGGTTCGGCACATCGAGCAGGGCGTTGTAATAGACTGCGGCGTTCGTCGTGCTGCTCGGCGTGCTTTCACTGTTGCCCATCAGCGCATCATCTTTCATCACCGATTCGGGGGCCAGTTCGAGGCTGCGCAAAGTGGCGTTATAGCGCTTATCCGGGTTGGAGAAAGTTGTGAACCACGCCTTTTGGCCTGGCTGAACGTTATTGATGTCTGCTTCAGAAATCTGCACTTTAATGGTCATGGTGCCCAGCTGCGCCAGCTTGGCGATAGTCGGCGCGGTTTGCACGGCATTCACCGTCTGGCCTTGTTTGGTGACAATGGCGACCACGGTGCCGTCCATCGGCGCCATGATGCGGGTGTAACCGAGATCGAGCTGTTTCTTATCTACCTCAATTTGTGCCTGAATCACGCGCGCTTTCTGTGCCGTCAGCTCCGCCTGCGCAATGCTCCACGCTTCTGCGGCTTCGTCAAAATCCTGGCGCGATACCGCATTGGTTTTAATCATCTGCTGCAAACGTTTGAACTGCGCCGACTGTCGCACCAGCGTGGCTTCACGCGTTGCTAAATCGGCCTGCGCTACGCTAAGCGCTGCCTGCGCATTGCGCAAATCGCTACGCTGGGGCTGATCGTCAATCTCGGCAATCAGCTGTCCTTTACGCACGTTGTCGCCGGTTTTGATATAGAGTTTTTTTACCTGACCTGAGACCTGAGCCCCCACATTGACGCGTTCCACCGCATCCATTTTGCCGGTTGCGGCAATCACATTTTCGATGTCGCCCTGGCGCACCACGGCGGTCACAACGGTATTCGGTTTAGTGCCTGAACCGGCGTAGTGCCAGATGAGCAGCAGGATAATGAGCAGCGCGAGCACGATCGACAACCACTTCTTTGAGATATTGAGCATAAGCGTCCCTTTTATGAAGTGAGAATCATAATCATTAAATGGGACAAACTGGAGAAAATTCGCCGGTTTTTTACCAGCAGTACGTGGCAGTGGAATAAAAGTAAATTTTTCCGAATAGAAATGTGAGTTGAGTTGTTTACAGCCTATCTGAGTCACTTTTTAACTCAGTACAACTTAGCGTTACATGTCACTCCGTGAGGAAAAATGATGAAGACGATAATGAAGTTGCGTTGGTTAGCGATGCCGGCTTTGCTGTTGGCGCTGCATGTACCGGCGGCACTGGCGATGGGCGACGATGATAGCGACAAAAAAACGCCGGATTGCCCGAAAGGTCAGGTTTATGACAGTAAATCCAAATCCTGCGTGCCAGAAAAAACCAGCATGCTGAGCGACAGTGATAAGACCCAATACGCCTATCATCTGGCGAAAAAAGGCGAATACCAGGCTGCATTAACTCTGTTGGATACGTTACATAATCAGAACACGAAAGAAGCGTGGAATTATCGTGGTTATGCCACGCGCAAGCTGGGACGCACCGATGAAGGTATGCGTTATTATCAGAAATCGATCGCGCTGGATCCCAAATATGCCAAAGTGCGCGAATACCTCGGGGAAGCCTGGATGATCAAAGGTCGTCCGGATCTGGCGCAGGAGCAGCTCACCATTATTAAATCGTTATGTGGCGTTGATTGCGAAGAGTACCGCGATTTACACGCGGCCATTCAGGGACATCCTGAAGCCTGACGATGTCGGCTATTGGAGGAGAATAAAATCACCAGCACTGAAGTTCGTCAGCATTTAGCCGCGCATCTGGCACGCATGTGGCGTTACGCGATGGTGTTATCACGTAATCGCGACGTGGCCGAAGAACTGGTGCAGTCTACCTGCGTGCGGGCGCTCGAGCGCGCTCACCACTACACGCCGGGTACGCGCATCGACCGCTGGTTATTTACCGTGCTGCACTCAGTGTGGATTAACGAACTTCGGGCGCAACGGGTTCGCGTGGGACAAGGTTTCGTCGATAGCGATGAGTTGGTGGCACCCGATCTGCAGACGCTCAGCGATGAGCGCTTGCAGTACGCCAAAGTGATGCAGCGCGTTGGTCAGCTGCCGGAAGCACAGCGTAACGCGGTCTTTCTGGTTTACGTCGAAGGCTTCACCTACCAGGAGGCCGCCGCTACGCTGGCGGTGCCCATTGGTACCATCATGAGCCGCCTCGCAGCGGCGCGTAGCACCTTAGCCAGCGCCATCACCGCGCGGCCAGAGATAAGGGAGAAACGTTTGTGAAGGCAGCTCGTTTTAATTCGCCCTACGCGGATGAGGCCATCGTTGCCTGGCTGGATGGTGAGATGCATGTGGAAGACGCGCAGGCGTTTGAAACCGAACTTAAGCGCAGCGAGACGCTCTCGGCGCGCACGGCGGAGTTGATGCAAAGCAATCAACCTTTTGCCGAGGCGTTTGCCTCTTTGCTGGAAGCTGCACCGCAGGCGCGCATGGCGCAACGGTTAGAATATCTGCTGGCTCATACGCCAGCCACGCCGCAGAAAATGCCCGCCCAGGTGAGCCGTCGCGCGATGATTGCCGCTTCCGTCAGCTTTTTGCTGATTGGTGGAGGTCTGGGATTTCTGACGCGTCCCACAGCGCAGGCAGAAAAGGGGGAAAGCGCCAACATTCGTGAGCTGGAAGCGCAGTATATGTCGCTTTACAGCACCGAAACGCTGGCAGACGTCGACAGTTCACCGCAGATTTTACAACGTTCGCTGGCGCGAACCGCGCGCGATCTTGATCTGCACCTCACTCCCGCGCAGTTAACTCTGCCGGAAGCGAATCTGAAAAGCGTGCGCATGCTGCGTTATGACGATGTGTTAATCACGCAGATCGCCTGGAATCACAGCAATTACGGTCCGATGGCGCTGTGCATTTCCCGCGAAGATCATCAGCAGTCCACCGAGCTGGTGCTGGAAAAAAGGCAGGGCATGAATGTCGTGTGGTGGCATCGTGCGGGTTATCAGTATGTATTGATTGGACGCAATCCGGCGGAGCAGTTAAGAAAGACGGCGCAGGCGTTAAGCCGAATGTTAATGGCGTAATGCCGATCAGTTAAGCACCGTATCAAATCACCGCACCTTTCGTAGCGGCGCAATGAATTGCGCCGCTAAAGGTGTGCGCTCGGTAATGAGGGTTTTCATGTCTTAACTAACCAGCATTAGGCTCCTCATGGCCACCCGGTTCACGCGTGCCTACCTTATAGATCGAGCTGGGTTTTCAGCAACGCAATCTCCTCGCGCCACTGCGCCTGCAACGCCGGCTTTTGATGTTTAGGCTTGCGCGCCAGATCCTCATCCAGTTTGCTTTCGACGTGCAAAAGTGCCAACAGCAGGGCATCTTCATCCAGCGCTTGAGCCGTCGCGGGACGGGCAATCGCGTCAGATTTCGCTACTGATTGCTCAGTACGCATGCGCTCGGTGACTACATCAAAATCATGCCATTCACTCAGCCGCCGATCCTCAATCAGCCAGAAGCGATTACAGCTGTTGGCGATTAACTGACGATCGTGTGATACCAGCAGCACCGCGCCTTCGAAATGATTTAGCGCCTCCGCCAGCTCCTCTTTTCCTACCATATCCAGGTGGTTGGTTGGTTCGTCGAGCAGAAGCAGCGAATAGCGTGCCAGCGTTAATCCCACAAACAGTAAGCGCGAACGCTCTCCGCCGCTCAGTGAAGCAATTAACTGCTGATGGCGTAAATAGGGGAAACCGGCAGCGATCAGCGCCATTTTACGCTGCTCATCGTTGAGTGGCGCAAACTGGCAAAGCGCGTCGGAAAGGGTCGCATTATCTTGCAGCTGATGCAGGCTCTGATCGTAATAGCCAAGGCGCACACGCGGATGAAACAGCGCGCTGTCGGTGTGCTGATATTCACGCCACAGCTGCCGCAGCAGTGACGACTTTCCCGAACCATTGCGGCCAACAATCGCCACGCGATCGCCACTTTTTACCTGCATTTCTGATAGAGAGAAGAGCGCGGACGCTCCTTCAGCAGGATGAATCATCATCTCTGGCAGCGCCAGCACGCGATTTGCGTCCAGCGCCTCGCCGTGCAGCTGAAGACGCCACAGCGAACCTTCACTCAGCGTGGTTTGCGCCTCTTTTAACCAGCCGGCACGTTTCTCCATTTGCTGTGCCTTGCGCGCCAAGCCTTCGTTATCATAGGTGCGCCCCCACATCGCCAGGCGTTTAGCGCTTTTCTCTACGCGTTCAATCTCCTTTTGCTCAGCCTGAAAGCGTTGCGCATCGGCTGCGTCTTGCTCAAGCAGCGCCTGTCGAGCCGCGCTGCAGGGCAGACGGAAGAATTGCAGGCCGCGATCGCGCAGAATCCAGCTGCAATTGGTCACCCGATCAAGCAAGGTGCTGTCGTGAGAGACCAGCACAAAGCTGCCGCTCCAGCTATGCAGGAAATTTTCCAGCCACAGCAAAGTGGGAAGATCAAGATGGTTACTGGGCTCATCCAGCAGCAGCACATCCGGCTGCAGAATCAATGCGCGCGCCAGGAGTAAGCGCATATGCTGACCGCCACTCAAGGTTTCGATACTTTGTGTTTGTTGTTGCGCGGTAAAACCCAAACTGCCAAGGAGTGCTTCCGCACGCCAGCGATCGCTCTGGTGCGCTAATCGCGCCATTACGGCCTCAAGTAGCGTAGAAGAGTGCAGCGCATCTGGCAGATGTTGTTCAATGCGCGCCAGTAAACAGTGATTGGCCTGTGTTATGCAGCCGTGGCTGGCTTCCAGCTCACCACTGAGGATCTTCAACAGGGTACTTTTGCCAGTGCCGTTATCGCCCAGCAAACCAATGCGATCGCCTTTTTTCAGGCTGAAATGAATATCGTGGAACAGGGTGCCGAAGGCGTTATCGAAGCCGATAGCCTGTGCAGATAGTAAAGTGCTCATGTGCTTACTCATAAGTTGCAGGCGTAAAAAAGCCTGACGTCATAAAAAGCTGACGACAACCCAGCAAGCCGGAGGAATTAGATTGAGAAAACTTCGCTCAGGACGGATTATCGCAGCACGAGTGCGGAAATGCCTGAACGCGGCCAATTACTATAGAAGTGTGAGTAAATAAACAATTCACACGCGGGCATAGTAATCCTCCTTAGTTATCAATAAGTGAAAAGTTGAATCGATGATAACGGGACTATAACCGCTTTTCCAGCGCCAAATGACTCCCACATGAGTTTCCTGATGATAATCAAGCTGGATAGAGTCAGGAGGCTTCATCATTAAAATGTGCTAGCTATCACATTTAATGAAATTTCTTTTTGTTCCGCATGACGCTTTTAGCGTTAAAGTCCGCATAGATGTCACGCTTTGTGACAAGATAGGTGGAAAAATTGTCGCATCAGGATGTTTAAATATATGTTCGACGCCAGAAGGTTATCTAAACTTAACGCACTTGAAAGCAGCGTGCATAACTATATTATAAAGAATATTAACGCGGTTATTTATATGACAATAAGGGAGCTGGCCGATAATTCTGGTGTCTCTACGGCGACGGTTCTTCGATTCTGTAAAAAAATGGATTTCAAAGGTTACTCTGAACTTAAAGCCAGTATGAAATTGCACCTGCATAGAAACAGTACCTTACTCATACCCCATGGCGCAGAGGAGATACTGACTTTCTTTAAAAGCATCAGGAATGATGAGTTCGATGCGCTTATTGAGCATGCTGCAGAATACATTCGCAATGCAGAGCGGGTTTTCTTTGTTGGGGCAGGCAGCTCTGGCACGCTCGGAAGGTATGGTGCGCGCTTTTTCTCTAATATTGGTAAGTTCAGTAATCACATTGACGATCCCTATTATCCGGTCAGTACCGACATGGTCCAGAGTTCAGTTGCCGTCATACTCTCTGTTTCTGGCGAGACGCCTGAAATTTTGAAACTCGCCAGACAGTTTGTTATCCATAAATGCAAAGTTGTTTCCATTACCAGTAACCCGAATTCAACCCTGGCGAAGCTTTCTGATTTTATTATTCCTTATTATGTTTCGCGCATTTTGATCGACAATGAATATGATATTACAACGCAGGTTCCGGTTATTTTTATTCTTGAATCTATCGGTAGAAAACTGGTGGTGAATAATGTCAGTGAGTTGTCACGTGGTGTGACATTTTTGTAATTATCGACCCGGTTTGTCATATTGTGACCACGTGACATTGCCAGGCGTATTTTCTAACATCGCCAGAGTAAGTTCGCTCCTGATGGGCTGAATTCCCTCTGGTAATGGAAAAACAAGATGGCAATAAATTATGCAGATTCTGCGAAAGAGATCGTAAGACTGATTGGTGGCGACAATAATGTGATAAGCGTCACGCATTGTGCCACACGACTGCGGTTTGTGCTTAAGGATCATTCTGAGGTCGATGTTGAATCGCTGAAACGTGTAAAAGGTGTAATTACCGCCGTTAAGGCGAGCGGCCAGATGCAGGTGATAATCGGAAACCACGTGGGTGACGCTTATCGTGAAGTTCAGAATCTGCTGAACATTGACGAAAGCGCAGCAGTAACGGCACCTAACGTCGGCATTGTCAGCCGCATTATGGATATCATCTCCAGCATATTTGCGCCTTTCCTTTATCCGCTGGCAGCCTGCGGTGTTCTGCAGGGCATCATTTCTCTGCTGACCGCATTAGGTGTGATGGACCCAGCAGGAGGAACCTATCGCATACTTAACTATGTATCCTGGACGGGCTTTACTTTCCTTCCCGTCATGGTGGCTTTTACCGCCGCAAAAAAATTCAATGTAAATCCGTTCACAGCGGTTATCTCGGCTTGTGCTCTGGTGTCGCCGGACTACCTGAATATGTTGACGGCCAATAAAATCCTCACCGCCAACTCAGCCGATCCGGCTGTGCATGCCTTAATGAAAAGCGCGGTTGAAAATCCCGCAATCTCAAAAGTGCTGGTTGAGATTGCCGGTATTCCGCTTGATGCCGCTCCGCTGACGTTCATGGGGCTACCGGTGCAGTATTTGAGTTACACCTCATCCGTTATTCCCATTATTTTGATGGTGTGGGGCATGTCTTATGTTCAGCGCTTCTTCGAACGCCTGCTTCCGATGGTGATAAGAAATCTTTTCACCCCGATGTTCTGCATCGCCATCATGGTGCCACTCACGCTTCTGGCATTCGGACCTGTCGGCAACATGATCGGTGGCGCCATCGGTGGGGTCTATAACACCCTTTATCATCTGAGTCCCGCGATCGCCGGGTTTGTGGTAGGTGCCCTGTGGATGCCGCTTGTTACCCTGGGTGTGCACTGGGGGATCACGCCAGTTACCGTCGGAAACTATGCGACATTGGGCTACGACACCTTTACCGGGCTGCAGGCCTCGGCGGTATTTGGTATGGCAGGCGCTGTGCTGGGAGTTTACCTGAAGGCCAAAGATGCTGAGCTTAAGCGTATGGCATTGTCGGCGGGTGTTACCGCGCTGTTCGGCATTACCGAACCCGCCATTTACGGTGTGGCACTGCGCCTTAAGCGCCCGATGATTTGTGGCTGCCTGGCCGGAGCGGCGGGGGGTGTGATCGCTGGCGCTTTCAATGCGGTTTCCTGGAGCTACTGCATTCCCGGCATCGCCGTTCTGCCGGTGTTCTTCAAAGAAGGGCACATGACGCAGTTCCTCGGATTCCTGCTGTCCATCATCGTTGCATTCGTGCTGGGGATTATTTTCGCCTGGGTAGCGGGTTTCAAAGAACAGAGCCAGCCCGAAGTGACCGCAATGCCTCAACCTGGCACCCTTTGAATATATTGAGAGAATGAAATGAATAACGAATTTCCGAAAAATTTTATGTGGGGTGGCGCTGTTGCCGCACATCAGGTGGAAGGTGGTTGGGATAAAGGTGGTAAAGGGCCCAGCATTGTCGATGTACTGACGAGTGGGGCGCACGGCATTGACCGAGTCATCACTGATGGGGTTCAGGAAGGCTACCTGTATGCGAACCATGAGGCGGCGGACTTTTATCATCGTTACCGTGAGGACGTAGCGCTGCTGGCTGAAATGGGCTTTCGCTGCTTTCGCACCTCGATTGCGTGGTCACGTATCTTTCCTCGCGGCGATGAAGCCGAGCCGAACGAAGAGGGACTACGTTTTTACGATGCGCTATTCGATGAGCTGTTGAAATACGGCATCGAACCGGTTATCACGCTGTCCCATTTTGAAATGCCAAATTTGCTGGCAACCGAATATGGCGGCTGGAAAAATAGAAAGGTAATGGCGTTTTTTGTCCGCTTCAGCACGGTGGTTATTCAACGCTTCCAGCACAAAGTTAAATACTGGATGACGTTTAACGAAATTAACAATCAGCGCAACTGGAAAACCCCTCTTTTCGGTTACTGTTGCTCCGGGGTTATTTTCACCGATGAGCCTAATCCCGAAGAGTGCATGTATCAGGTCCTGCATCATCAGTTTGTTGCCAGTGCGCAGGTCGTGAAGCTGGGGCACGACATTAATCCTCAACTGAAAATTGGCTGCATGATCGCGATGGTGCCGTTATACCCGTTTTCCTGTCATCCTGATGACGTGATGTATGCCCAGGAAGCTATGCGGGAGCGATTTCTCTTCAGTGACGTGCATATGCGCGGCCATTATCCGGCTTATATTCTCAAGGAGTGGCAACGTAAGGGATACCATATTGCAATGGAGCCTGGCGATGAGCAGGTGCTGCGTGAAGGATGTGCCGATTATATCGGGTTAAGCTATTACATGAGTAATGCCGTCAGCAAAGAAAATGCTGGCAGCGGCACGGCACTTTCTGGGTTTGAGGGCAGCGTGCCAAACCCTCACGTTAAAGCCTCTGACTGGGGCTGGCAGATAGATCCGGTTGGCCTGCGCTATGTCCTGAATATTCTTTATGAACGTTACGAAAAACCACTTTTCATTGTTGAGAACGGCTTTGGTGCCATTGATAAATTGAATGAAAAGGGTGAAGTCAATGACGACTACCGGATTGACTATTTGCGCGCTCATATTGAACAAATGAAGAAAGCCGTAACGGAAGACGGCGTCGACCTAATGGGATATACCCCTTGGGGATGTATTGACTGCGTCTCTTTCACCACCGGGCAATACAGCAAACGCTATGGTTTTATTTACGTGAATAAAAATGACGATGGCAGCGGTGATTTTTCCCGTTCGAAGAAGAAAAGCTTTGAGTGGTATCGTCGGGTTATTGCCAGCAACGGCAGCGATCTCAGTTAGCGTTTGAATAGCGATATCCCTTAATGCACGTATCGTAGCGGTGCAATTTATAACGCGATAAATCGCGCCGTTACGACATGTGCAAAAATTGAGTCACCGTGTCTTCTTTTTCGGCTACCTGCAGAGCATTATGGTCTTTCTTGTTCGTTTTCCTCTGGAATTAGCGGCTCATCAATCGCGATGGACGAATTTGATTTCAGCAGCTGAATATCCAGAATCACGTAAACCATGGTGGTGATAAACAGTGAAATCACGCTGCCGATTACGCCGCTGGTGGTGAAGGTGAAATAGTTATACATCACCACCCATGTCACGCAGATAAACAGCGCTAGCGCTACATTAATCGCCGACTGAGAATAGTTAGTGGTTCGCGCGCCCATTTCATTAATTTGCCGCGTGAGATTCGCACCGCTGTATTTTTCTAATACTTCAATACCCTGTTCCCAATTACTCAGTCGCCGCGCACCGCTACGGGTAAGAAAAAGATACAGCAGCGATACAAATAAGCCGGAAAACGCGATCAGCACTGGCACCGCCTCGAGCGCATAGGCGAGGCTTTTATGGCTGGATACCTGCGGGGTAAGGTCCAGCGTTAACGATGCGCCCAATGCGGTATAGAGAAAGACGAATAACAGCAGAAACAGCGCATTGCGCTTCCAGTCGAGGTTGGCTTCGTGGTTTTTTTGCTGGTGCGCACTGTTCAGTGCCTGCTGCATTTGCGCGGCCTGTGGCGATGCGGTCTCAATACTCTCAACAACGTCGCCTAGCAAGCGGTGAATAAATGGCTGATCGGCCGGTTCAATAGTAATACGCATAAATTTCTCGGTGTCGTAACGATCAAAGGCGTCAGTGTAACGTAATTCCCCCGTGACGCGCAGAATCTGCGAGTAAGCGCGCAAATTTTCATCTGTATTCCGGCTTGTATTGCACATCATTCATACAATTACTGTGCGGTTATTATTGACCGTGCAAATGACGACGGAGTAAATCGCTATGTCGTACGTTGATGGTTTTGTTGTAGCGGTACAGGAGGCGAATAAGGAAGATTATCGAGCCATGGCGGCCAAGGCCGCGCCGCTGTTTAAAGAGTTTGGCGCCACGCGTATCGTTGAGTGCTGGGCTGATGATGTTCCCGTGGGTACGCAGACGGATTTTTATCGCGCGGTAAAAGCCGAAGAGGGAGAAACGGTGGTATTTAGCTGGATTGAGTATACGTCGAAAGAGGTTCGCGACGCAGCGAATGCCAAAATGATGTCCGATCCGCGCATGAAAGAGCTGGGTGATAATATGCCTTTCGATGGCAAACGCATGATTTACGGCGGATTCGCGATATTGTTGGAGGAGTAGCTGTCAGGTGCGCATGAATGCGCACCCTACGAAAACCCAGCTTAATCAACGCAGGAGCGCCATTAATAACATAATGCCGATCGGTGAAGTGCCGCATCAAATCACCGCACCTTGTAGCGGCGCGATTTATCGTGCAATGCGTGCGCAACCTGTTGCGTTGATTGGCGATAGCGGATTATTCGGGTAACGTGGAATGCTTATCTACGTACCTATAATAAATTACCGCGCGTTAAGCTGCAGGAGAGTCAGGCCATGACCATTAATTCCAACCTCGTCGGTATTATTAGCGATGAACTCATCAATCCGAATAGTATAAAACTACTGAATGAGGTGACGCGTCAGCTCAATGAGCGCGGCTTCATCACTCTCCTGCTGAATGTGACTTCACGCGAAACCTATCAAACAACCTTGCGTAATCTGGTGCAGCTCAACATTAGCGGATTGGTATTTCTGACATCGCTGTTTGACGATGAACTCAGCGTGGCGACGGATATTCTGCCGCAGGTCGCGACGGTGCACCTCAGCCCAAGCGTCAGTGCAAATGCCAATGTGGTGGTTGCCGATGGTTATAACGCAGGCGCAGAGATGGGATTACTGCTGCTAGCGCAAGGTCATCAACGGTTTGGTTTTATGCATAGCCAGCAAAACACGGCGCCCGTTCGCCAGATGGCGGGATTCGTCGCGAGTTTGCAGCTCGAGCAGAAAGCGCTGAACCTTCAGCTTTACGCAGGCGGTAATGCGCGCGAACGGGCTTATGAGGCTATGATGGCATATCTAAAGAAAACGCGCGCCGCCGAGCGCATTAACGCCCTCTTTTGTGAGAGCGATGTGCTGGCCTTTGGTGCCTTACAGGCAGTGCGCGATTTTGGCCAGGGGGCACATGTCGCAGTGGTTGGTTTTGATGATGTTGATGAAGCGCGGGCCTCCACCTGGCATCTCACCAGCTGGGCGCAACGGCGTGATTTGCTGGTGGCCGAAGCGCTCAATCGCTTACTTGAAAACCGCGTTGATACCAGTGGCTCGTGGCAGCAAGGCGAACTTCAGGTACGTCACTCGCATCAGGGCAAACCTGTGCCGGGCGAGATGTCGCAGTGTGGGTGTGCGATTCGCCACTGATCATTAAGATTTGAGTGCTGGAGGTAAGATTTGATGCTGTGGCTTATCGCCAAATATGCCATCACGGCGGGCATGGTGGTGCTGATATCTGAAGTGGCAAAACGTAGCGATCGCCTCGGCGGATTAATTGCCGCGCTGCCGTTGGTGACGGTATTGGTGCTGATTTGGATGAAGCTGGAAGGGCAGAGCCAGGCCAAAATAGCCAGTCACGCGTGGTATACCTTTTGGTATGTGGTACCTACATTGCCAATGTTTGTGGCCTTTCCCTTTCTCTATCAACGCTGGGGATTTTGGCCGACATTACTGGCGAGCTGCGCACTCACCATTCTGTTATTTCTGCTCTGGGCAACGCTACTAAAACGCTTTGGTATTGCGCTAATGTGAATGCGGTTAAGTGCGCGTGAACGCGCCGACTAATGCTTGGTATCGTCACTGGCGTCACGGTTACGAAAAATATGCGTAACATTATCCGTGCTTTTAAGGGCCACGCCAGCGGCTTGAGGTGTTTCGATATGGTTCATGACTTCAGTCATTGCTCGGCTAAACGCTTGTTGGCGCGCTGAATCATATTCGAGCGCAGCCATTTTACGCAATTTATCAAGCAGGGCGCGTGATGAAATCGGCCCAGATTTTTTCAGCAGCTGTAAAATTGCATCGCCCATGATGATATCAGTGAGTCGTTCTTCATCACTTCTGTACATAAATACTCTCTAATTACTGCCGTAAAGCATCGTGGATTCAGGGTTATGCAAACGCGAAAGACATAAAACCACGTGGATAATTTTCAAGCCGATAAAGGAGATTTTCACGCTTCGCGTTCTACTGAGAACATCAGTCCAATCAATTGCTGATAGTGAATTTCCTCTTCCGTTCCGCGCGCCTGCTCCATGCGGCAGAGCAATTTGGTGCAAAGCGATTTGCGACTGAGCGTACGTCCGGAACGCAAAATTTCAACCACGAGTTGGCCGAGCGTTTCCTGCTGTGAAGGTAAAGACGCTTCATTAAAGTAACGTGTGATGGCGTCTGAAGCCGCTGAGTAATTACGATCCTGGCGCATGGTTCATCCCTCGAGGTTAACGTAGCTAAAAGCCCATTAAACTTATACAAATAAAATTAATCTGTACAGGAATATGACGAATCCCCGAGGCGCCATTTTAGCCAAAAGTGCTAATTTATTGTTAACAATAACTTAAGAGAAAACATGATTTGAGCGTTGCCCTGTCTCAAATCATGCGGCCTTAAGCTCCTCAACCGTCTGTCGAACGCGTGATCGCTTCCCAGCGATCGATCTCCTCGCTATATGAGTGCAGCTTTTCCCGCACCAATCTGAGTGCGTCACTGCCTAGCAGCAAATGCGCTGGCGGGTCGCGGCTTTCAATCACGTCCAGCATGGCGCGTGCGGCTTTAATAGGATCGCCCAACTGCTTGCCGCTTTTCTCTTCACGCGCCTGGCGAATAGGATCAAACAGCGCATCATAATCCGGAATGCTGCGCGCGCTACGTACCATAGAACGACCGGCCCAATCGGTACGGAATGAACCGGGCGCCACGGCGGTGACATGGATATTGAACGTTGCCAGTTCTTTACTCAAGGTTTCCGATATTCCTTCCAGCGCGAATTTACTACCGCAGTAATAGCTGATGCCCGGCATAGTGATAAAGCCGCCCATCGAGGTGATATTAATGATATGACCACGGCGACGCTGACGCATAAAAGGCAGTACCGCTTTTATCATCGCCACTGCACCAAATACGTTAACGTCAAATTGTTGGCGCATCTCATCCAGCGATGACTCTTCCATAACGCCCTCATGGCCGTATCCCGCATTATTCACTAGCACGTCTATCGGACCAATTTGCGCCTCAATATCTGCAATCACGTCATCTATCGCCGCGAAATGGGTAACATCCAGCAGATAGGCGAAAGCATTTTTGCTCTCTGATGCTTCAAATGCCGCTTTCGCCGTGGCATTGCGAACCGTACCAACCACGCGATAGCCCCTTTCTAACGCGACCTGAGCCAGTGCGCGACCAAATCCGCTGCTCACGCCGGTAATTAATAACGTTTTTACGTTGGACATTTGTTGACTTCCTGAATGAATGGAAGGTGCATATTATTCTCATTGCATGCTAAGTTTAAGGCCGGATATTGTTGTTATATTGCCTAAAGTTATGAGTTCAATTTTTCGATGATGAATGAAACGTTACAAAATCAGACGGTGGAATTGCTGAAAGCTTTAGCGCCACAGGAGGGCTATAACCTCACCGCACTGGCCGATGTGCGCATCCTGCGTTCCGATCGCCCGCTAGCACGCACGCCTGTTCTCTACGATCCGGGTATCGTGATTGTTTGTCAGGGTTCGAAACGTGGCTTCTTTGGCGATCGCGTCTATTTGTACGACGAGCAGCACTATTTGGCGGTCTCGGTTCCCGTGCCTTTTACAATGGAAACCGCCGCGTCGGCAGAACATCCGCTGCTGGCCATTTATATGCATCTGGACTTCAACGTCGTGACCGAACTGATGTTGCAGCTGGAGCAGCAGGAGGTGGGGTTTGAGGTTAAAGCGGCGCAGGGCATGATGTCGAGTCCAATGGATGAAACGCTGCGGGAAACGTTGCTACGTTTTCTTACTGCGCTAAACCACCCGCTGGATGCAAAGATACTCGGCCCCTCGCTGGTGCGCGAACTCTATTATCGCGTACTGACCGGCGCTCAGGGCAGTGCGCTGCGATCGGCTCTGACATTGCAGGGGCGATTTGGCAAGGTGGGGAAAGCGCTAAGCCACATTCATGCCTACTATGCGCAGCCGTTAACGCTGGGTCAGCTGGCGGCGGTAGCGGGAATGAGCGTGCCCACCTTTCACACGCATTTTAAAAACATTACCAATCAGCCACCTATGCAATATGTTAAATCTGTCCGTCTGCATCAGGCTCGCATGCTGATGGTTCGCAGAGAGATGACCGCAGCGGCAGCGAGTCATGCTGTCGGTTATGAAAGCGCTTCACAGTTTAATCGCGAGTTTAAACGTTTGTTTGGTTTACCCCCTGCAGAAGAGATTAAACGCATGCAGCGTAACTTTGCAGTGCCGCCTGCGCATCAGGCATCGGTGTTTGTATCATCGCATTAAAGCCGCGTATGCTATAAATGATAACCATTATCATTTTTACGTGAGGCAAATGTGCAAACACCATTGGGAAAGGAATTAACCGCTGATTGTTGCATCGTCGGCGGAGGGCCAGCGGGTCTAATGCTTAGCTATTTGCTGGCGCGTGCGGGATTAAAGGTGGTTGTTATTGAGAAACATCCTGATTTCCTGCGCGATTTTCGTGGTGATACGATTCACCCTTCCACGTTAGAAATTATGCACCAGCTTGGGCTGTTGGATGAGCTGTTGGCATTGCCGCATCAACGCGCCGAGAAACTCCAGGCGGAAGTGGCGGGACAAGAGGTCACGATGGCTGATTTCTCTCGTTTACCGGTCCAGTGCCGCTTTATCGCCTTCATGCCACAATGGGACTTCCTTAATTTCCTTGCGGATAAAGCCGCTCAGTTCCCCGGCTTTACGCTACTGCAATCCACCGCTTTTGATGACTTTCTGTATGAGAAAGGGGAAATAAGTGGCGTGCAGGCGTTACAGGGTAACGAAAAGTGGATCGTTCGGACTTCTCTGGTGATCGGTGCAGACGGCCGCAATTCACAAGTAAAAGCGCAAGCGGGGTTAACCGGCAAAAGCTTCGGTGCGCCGCGTGATGTGTTGTGGTTCCGCCTGGATAAACAGCCTGATGATCCTGAGTGGGGTATGGGGCACAAAGGGCCGAAGCAAAACTTCATCGTCATCGATCGGGGGGATTATTGGCAGTGCGGTTACACTATTCAAAAGGGGCAATTTGAAGCGCTGAAAGCGGCAGGATTAGAGGTGTTGATCAACGCTATTGCGCAGGTTGCCCCTTTCAGCGCTGCACGCATGGCAGAAGTAGATGAGTGGGAAAAGCTCAAGCTATTATCTATTCGTATTGACCGTCTCGATCGCTGGATGAAACCGGGCGTGTTGTGCATCGGCGATGCCGCGCATGCGATGTCACCGATTGGCGGTGTTGGGGTGAATCTGGCGATTCAGGATGCTGTCGCGACCGCCAACATGCTGACCAGCCCCTTGCTAAAGGGCAATGTCACGTTGCGCGATCTGCAGAAAGTGCAGCAGCGTCGTCAATTTCCCACCGTCGCCACTCAGTTTCTACAAATTAAGATGAGCGGCGGCAAGCGTAAACGCACTACGCCGAGTAAAGTGCCGCAACTTATCAGCCGCTTCCCCTTCCTGCGCCATCTTTTTGGGCGACTGATTGGATTAGGATTCCGCACAGAAAAACCGCAGCACCTCTGACTTTAGGTTCGTTAGTTAAGCGTGAATCGGTCACCATGAATGGTGACCCAACGTAGGTATAGCCGGGTTTACGTAGGATGCGCATTCATGCGCACCTGCATAAACAGGCATTTATTTTCTTAACCGATCGGCATTCCAGCATCTCTGACTCGGTTTAAGCCAAAAAAAAAGCCCGCTAAGCGGGC
The DNA here is from genome assembly GCF_059420725.1 of Pantoea sp. GW821-FHT03E06. Taxonomy (NCBI): domain Bacteria; kingdom Pseudomonadati; phylum Pseudomonadota; class Gammaproteobacteria; order Enterobacterales; family Erwiniaceae; genus Pantoea; species Pantoea sp. GW821-FHT03E06. The sequence continues at coordinate 436,412 of NZ_JBWKUG010000002.1, read as the reverse complement.
CGGGTAAACGTTACCAATTTGGAAATTCTCGTTGCAACGCATTGCTGTGTGCTGCGTCACTATATTAGCAACGTGTCGCTTCTAGTACAGGAAATGATCAACGAGTTAATTTTGTTGAATGGATAAGCATTATGGTTTCACTGCACGTGTTGACCACCAACACAGTAGAGAACCGAAGCTCACCATGGCTGTGCCTTGCCAAAAGGAAGTCGTCAAATGTGAGCGAAGAATAAAGGCGGCAAGGAGCGAAGAGATTATTGGGATGAAATAGGATGCGGCAGCCAGCACGGTGACGTTACCGTGCAAAATCCCCACGTTCCACGCGGCGTAGCCAAAGCCCATCGCAACAGCGGCCAAAGCCAAACTGCTCCATGCCGCAACGGATAAGTGAAACGGAGGTTGGGGGGAAAGCAGGAATTTCAGCCAAAGCGTCAATGCGGTTAAAATAAAAAACAGCGTTATGCCATTGCTGCCATCAGCAATTTTCCTGGTTACAACACAATAAACTGCCCAAATAACCGCGCCGCTAAAGGCAAGGCCGTAGCTCAAAGGATTATCCATTACGTTGCGGGTTATTTCGCTGAATGAAAAACCCTGGTCACCGCCGAGCACGCGGCAAATCCCCGCCACGGCCAGCAACACACCGGGAATAATCAGCGGGCTGGTTTTTTGGCGATTGACGATGACCGCTAATACGATTGTCATACTCGGCCATAAATAATTGACCATGCCGACCTCAATCGCCTGCCGACCGCTGTGAGTAAAGCCTAACGAGAGTGACAAGCAGAGTTCATAACAAACAAAGAGCACGCTGCCGAAGAGTAAATAACGGCGTGGAAAGCGGCGTAAGGAAGGCAATCCGACGCTAAACAGCAGCACAACTGCGCTCGCGCTGTAGATGAGCGCGGCACCGCCAACCGGTCCAAAACCTTCACTGACGGTTTTAATCAGTCCTACGATGGTGCTCCAGAGTAAAATGGCAATCAAACCAATTAGTGTGGCTCTTTTTTGCGGCATGGCCCGCTACCTTAATGAGCTATATCGGGCCAAAATCCTATCAAATCATGTTCTGTTTGTATTGCTTACCACTTCATTTCGCCGGTATTCACTTTGGCACTGAGCTCCAGCGAACTCTCATCGGGTAAATGAGGATAGGACGCTTTCATGGCCGCGATCACAGGCGCTGCTTGCTTATGCTGCTGCAACGCGTGCTCAAACGTTTGTAAATAGTGGGACGTAAAGGTGATCGCCGCATCTCCAGCAGGGCGAGTACCGAGGTAATGCCCAGGAATGACCACCTTCGGCTGCAGTTTTTGCATTTCGCTCAGGACACTGCGCCATTGCTGACGAATGGCTGGTGTTTGCGTATCGGCAGTCCACACATGAATGCCTGCCGCCACGCCGGTGCCGCCCAAAATCGCTTTATTGGCCGGGATCCATACATAAGCGGCGTAATCATGGGGGTGACGCAGTTCCAGCGTTTCGCCATCGACGTTAAAGCGGGTGGCGTCGGTCACCTGTGGCACATACAACTGCTTGGGTGCACCGTCTTTCATTAGTGGCCCCCAATACGCCAGCTTGGCTGCTTTGGTGGCTTCAATATGCGTTACCACATCGGCTGACGCCACAATCTTCACCTGCGGGAACGCTTTTACGATCGGTTCAAGTCCAAAGTAAAAGTCAGGATCGCCGGAAGTGATGACAATTTGCGTAAGCTTTTTGCCGCTGGCTTTAATCATCTGCACCAGTTTTTCACCGTCTTTAACGCTGAATTGGGCATCAAACAGCATGGCTTCATGCGGGCCAGAAACCAGTGTGGAAGAGACCGGGAAAATACCCTTTTCTTGCGGGTTATAAACTTCTAACTGCAACGGCGCGGCAACAGCAGGCAGGGCGCTTAACGCCAGGGCCAGCGACAGTATTTTCATTTTCATCACGTTATCCTTTATCTGGCAATGTGCCGTATTCAGGACGCTATTGTAGAGAAATCAGCGGCTGCCAGAATTCCCGAAAATGGATATGATCAGTTTCGTAAAACGATCAAATGGAGCCAATATGGATAGAGTGACGGCAGCTACGGTATTTAACCGAATTTGCGAACTGGGCAGCCTAAGCGCAGCTGCACGCGCGCTGGATATCTCGCGGCCGATGGTGAGTCGCTATCTTGAGGAGATGGAGAAATGGGCTGGTGCACGCTTGCTGCACCGTTCATCGCGTAAGCTGACTATTACGCCCAGCGGTGAAAAGATCCTCGAAAAAACCCGGGCGCTGGCCAGGTTAGCTGAAGATATCGCTGGTCAGGAGGCAGATGGCCAGCCGCAAGGCACGCTGCGAGTCGCCTGCGCACACTCTACCGCCACGCATATTCTGGGTCCGATGATTCCAGGATTTCTGGCGCGTTATCCGGCGGTGCGCATTGAGCTGGAAATTAACAACCAGCCGGTGAGCCTGATTGGCGAACGCATTGATGTTGCGGTGCGTATTACTGACGATCCCGAACCGGGCGCGATTGCCCGGCGCTTAGGCGAATGTATTTCGGTGGTGTGTGCAGCTCCGGATTATCTGCAAGCCCGCGGTACACCGCAAACGCCGGATGATTTGGCACAGCATAATTGCCTGCATTACAGCCGTTTTGCCGGACAGCGTTGGCAGTTCTACGATACACAGGGCGAAATCATTTCTATAGAGGTAAACGGTAATTTCAGCGCTGGGATCTCTTCGGTACTGTGTGACGCAGCAATCGCTGGCTGCGGTTTGGCGATGGTGCCGGAAATGGAAGCGCGGCAGGGGATCGACAGCGGACAACTTCAAACCGTGATGCCCCATTATCAGCCAAAGACGTTGGCGATCTACGGACTGTATATGTCGCGCGATAGGCAACCCGCAGCGCTGCGTGCCTTTCTTGATGCGGTGAAATTGGCGATAAATGTTGAGTAAGCATTCGACACACAATGACACGACGGTAAATAGTCTACTAATCATTAACTTATAAATTATTGGTCGCTATTTAAAGTGGCATTTTCAGCCTGAAATCGCCAGGGTGTGATGGAATTTTGCTCAGCGTCGGCCGCAATAAAATGATGGCACCTGGCCCGTTACGCGGCGAAACATGGTGGAAAATGATGAGCTGCTGTCATAGCCGAGGGACAGCGCAACCTCGTTAACTGATTTCCCCGCCACCAGCAACGCAAGTGCCGTGACCACACAGGCGCGCTGTCGCCAGGCGGAAAATGACAATCCGGTTTGCTGCAGAAATTGGCGGCGAAAGGTACTCGAACTCATAAACAGCGCTTTGGCCCAGCGATCGGCTGCATCATGAATGGTCGGCGCCTGCAGGAAAATCTGACACTGTGCCAGCAATGCCGGATGCTGGGGCAAAGGGATATCAAATTCGCGTGCCGGCATCGACGCCAGCTCCAGTAGCAGTAACTTTATTAAGGCTCGATCGCGTTCGCTTGCATATAACGCTGGTAAATCAACGGATTCAATCAACAGCTGGCGCAGCAAGGGTGACACGCTGATCACGCTGCAGCGATCGATATGACGTAGCGATGCTGCACAGTGCGGTTCAATGTAAATGCTACGCGTTGCAACTCCCTCAAACCTTACGCTGTGCGCGGTATGAGGGGGAATCCACACGGCATGCTGAGGCGGCACCACCCATTCTCCTGATTGGGTGGTAACGTGCATCAATCCCGTCGCGCCATATAACAGCTGTGCACGACGATGGCGATGTTCTGGCAGCACAAATCCTTGCGCATAGTGGTTACCGAGCGCAACCACCTCGCGATCCAAATGATCGTATTGATCGATATGACTGTTGCGCATTTCACACACCCGCCAGGATTGACCGGTTTGCAAGAGTAATCGAGCGCTGCACAAATGGGAAGCGGGCAGTTTACTGCGTAAGCTGCGAAGCTCTTTTGCGATGCAGGGAAACAAGATGAGCGATTTGTTGATTATTGCGCTGGCGGGGTTTACCACCGGCATCACCACGGTGTTGTTTGGTTTCGGCGGTGGTTTTGTGGTGGTGCCTTTTGTCTATCAGCTGTTGATGCAGCAGCCCCCGCTGGCTGCCAATGCGATGCACATCGCGGTGGCGACCTCCACGGCAGTAATGATTTTTAATGCCGGCTGGGCCAGCTACCAAAACTGGCAGGCAGGCAAACTGAATAAAACCACGCTATTACCGCTGTTATGGTTTATTGCTTTGGGGGCGGTAATCGGTTCATGGCTAGCCGGGCAGATAAGCGATAGCGGAATACGTCGACTCTTTATGGTTTACATGGTGGTGACCATCGGCGACTGCCTGCTGCGTAAAGGTTTTTTTCGACGTACGGAACCGCGCGCGTTATCACATCTCACCACCATTGCGGGAGGGAGCATCATTGGCATTATAGCGGCAATGTTGGGCGTCGGTGGCAGCGTAATGACCGTGCCGCTATTGCGCCGACACGGCAACGCGATGCGCGACTGCGTTAACGCAGCCAATCCGCTGTCATTACCGGTCGCCATTTGTGGCACCCTTACTTACGCCATCAGCGGCTGGCAGCATATTCCCGCCAGCGGCTATTTGGGTTTTATCAATCTGAAAATTTTGCTGCTACTGGTGATCGCTGGTTTCATGGGGATTCTGTTTGCACGGCGATGCATCCCGGCGGTGGCGGATATATGGCATGCGCGCGTTTATGTACTGCTTTTGTGCGCGGTGCTGGTAGCCATTGCCATTTAAACGCTTTAGATAGGACAGCGATGATAGTCTGCAACTTTCACGATCGTTAAGCCAATTTTAAGCTTCGCCGCGTACAGTGCCTTCACAGTTACAACCATCAGTAAACGAAGTCAGGATAGAAGGGTAGCAACAGAACTCCTGTTAAACACCCGCGTCTACAGAGCGTACTGAGCTATGAATTAAGCGCTGGAGTGTTTCTTTGTTGCGATTACTGTTTCTTCTGATGGGTGGATCAGCATTGCGGTCCGGCTGGGCTTATCTCGCTGGCCTGGGCGTGCTCTGTATTGTCGCGAGTGGTGGCATCGTCATTGATTTAATGCAGCATGGACGTGTCTCTTTTCCGCTGCACGCATTAGGTCTGTTCCTGACCGTGGAAGGCATAGCCGAAGCGTTACGCGCTATTTATGCGCCCGCTGGCATTGCCTGGCCGTCACTGGTGAAATCCGCAGTGCTGATGCTGCTCGGTGTAGCGGTGTTCTTGGTGCCGCAAGAGAGCGGTGTCTGTATTTCGCTAGCCTTTGCCGCCGCCTTTTTACTGGATGGTGGTTTTCGCATCATCTCATGTTGCCTGATGCGCTGTCGTCGCTGGACGCGCAAGTTGACGCTGGGCTGTGCCGAGATGCTGTTTAGCGTATTGATTGCTATGGATTGGCCGCTCTCGCCACACGTCATTGTGCCCGTGTGTTTTGCGCTTTTGCTGACGGGATGGGGAATCAATTTGCTGTTTATGGCGACGCAAATTCATGCATTACCCGCCAACACCAGCGTGACCGCATTGCCGATCTTCATGCGTAAAGGGTTGCGTGCGCCTCACGGCTTGGGATACGTGCATCCCCCTTTGAACCACCAACCGGTGAGTGTTCCGTTGAACATCTATATCTGGACGCCAATGGGGTCGGGTGAAGTAGCAGGACGTCGACCCTGGTTTGACCGATGGGTTGCTGCAATTGACCATCGTGGTGAGGTCTCCACCGGGCATACCTCGCTGGAAATGGGCGATGAGATATATATTAGCCTCTATCCTGCTGATGATGTTTCACGTACTTTTACTGGATTTATCAAAACGTTGCGTGCGAAGGAGGAGTTTGATGTGGACGGTTTTCTGCTGCCGTCGCTGGAGAAAGAGATCAAAGCATGGTGCCGCCCTGACAAACGTTTAACGCTCGCGCACTACAATCAGGCAGCGCTGCGCAATTTCTGGCTCAGCAACGCGGCTGACACGCGTTATAACCTCACTTCACGCAACTGCTCAACCAGTGTAATCCAGGCGCTGGATGTGGCTACCGAAGGTTTGCTCGGGGAACGAGGATTGAAAGGCCTTTGGGTACTATTTAATCCCGATTTTTGGCTATTAAGCCTGGTACGCAGCCGTGCCGAAGGTATGACCTGGACGCCAGGCTTAGTGATGGATTACAGCATCCTGCTGCGCCGCGTGTTGCAGCCGGGAAATCGTTATAGCGCCTGCAGAAGGGCAGCAAACGGGTTGCGCAACGAATTACACAGCGTGCTGAGCAATAAAAACTCGGCCACCGATCCTTAACGCGTTAGTTGAAAGCCGTGCTGCTGCAAGATGCGTTGCGCCATCCCGGACATAATAAACTGAGCAAAAGGCTGCGCTGCGGATGAGCAACATGCCCAGCCATATTCAGCTTGTACGTTATAAGGCTCAGGAATATCAAACACCTGTAGCCCTGTGCAGCGGCGCAGGCGTGGTGCATAACTGACGTAGCCAATAAAAGTGTCAGCATAATGATGTTCAATCAGCCATTGGGCGGCCAGTTCACCGGCTGGCAAGGCTAAACTCTCCGCTCCACCAACCAGAGGGCGCGCTTTCCGCCTTATTCTTTCACCTAATCCATGATGAAGCCGTTCGATATTATCAAAAAGCTGCCAGGTGTAATCGCCAGACGGATCGCAATGCGGCGTTGAGGTCGCCAATCGTAAATCATTCCGACGCAGCAGTGCTAACCAGTCATCACCCTGCGTGACAACGTCACGATTGACCGTCAGGCAAAGCGCATTCGCTGCAAATATGCCCACGGCGCAAGCCCGTCCCTGAGCCAATAACCGTTGTGGGTGCAACATATTGGCGGAGGCAAAAAAGTCACAGTGTTCACCCGCTTCAATGCGCTGACGCAGCAGTCCCGCCGGGGCAAAATCAGTGGTCACCGCGAGGCCGGTAAGGGAGGTGAAATGTTTCTCTAGATCCGGCCAAACCGCACGCAGGCTACCGGCTGCCAGAATTTGCAGCGTTGTCATGATAATGTGTCCGGTAGAAGCGCTGATACCAGCGGTCAGCCTGCTGCTGCATGTCGATATCGTGGAATTTTTGCGGATAGAGTTTTTTCGCCATCCACAACTCGCCTAAACCCATCGCTTCTGGCATCGGATAGCCCCATGCCTTGGCGTATTCCGGCATAAGCCACACTTGATGATTTTTCACTGCGTCAATGGTTTGCCAGCGTGGGTCATGCTCGATCGCCTGCACCACCTGTGGATAGCGGTCCTGCACGAAAATTACCTGCGGATCCCACGCCACAACCTGCTCCATGCTGACCTGTTTGAAACCTTGCACAATGGCAGCAGCGACATTGAATGCCCCCGCATGCGCCATCATCAGGCCGGTATATTTACCCGAGCCGTAAGTGGTGAGATCAGGGTTCGCCATATAGGCACGTACGCGCTGCTGTTCAGGAATATTTTTTAGACGATCGCTCACCATCTTACGCCCGGCGAAAGCGGCATCAATCAACGCCTGCGCCTGCTCAGGCCTGTTTACCACATCGCCAATCAGCGTAATACCTTCTTTAATGCCGCGCTCGTAAGCCTGATCTTCATTTTGCATAGTGGGATTGATTTTGCCTTGCTGGCCCGCGTCGTCGTGCCGAAGCGAAATCGCCAACACTGGAATCCCGAGGGCGGAGATCTGGTCGATCATCTCCTTCGGCGCATAGTTAGTGACAAACACCACCTGCGGATGCAGCGCCACCAGCTGTTCGAGATCAACGTGAGTCAAGTCACCCAACATCGCTTTATGGGTTAACTCCGGTACCAGTTGGGCATAGCTATCGCCTAACTGCTGTTTCCAGTTCGCCAGAATACCAACAATTTTATCCGTCGCATTCAGCTGCACGAGTAGATTTAAGGTTTGATGTTGCAATACCACTACGCGATCGACCTCATCCGGGATAGTCACCTGGCGACCTATCTGATCGGTTACCACGCGGCTGGCATAGCTGTGAAGAGAGGTAAAAGTAAGTAAGCCGGCGAGAATCAGCCGGCCGTAGGTCATCTTCATAAAAGCTCCTTGCTTCGTTATGCAATGGATTATATAGCGATTGGCGGGGCCGGGATATGAAAGTTTACGGAATGATGCGTGCCGCACGTAGCTGAGCAAACAGGCTAAAGAACATCTCATCTGTCGCCTGAAAAGCAGTGAAACCCGCGCGGCGCAGCTTACTGCCATCGCCAAACATGTCGTAATCCCAGCTAAAGACAAAATCGGCAAAGTGGCCATCATTTAATCGTAAGATATCTGGTTCGCTGAGCTGATGTTGTTCAGCGATGCGGCGCCAGAGATCGCGGTAATCATGAAACAGTTGATGAAACGATAACTTCACTGCGGGCGCGGTTTCCAGTTCAAACCAGCGAGCAATAGCAGGCCAGAGTTCGCTCCAGCGCCATAAATCACCGTTATTCACATTGAAGGCCTGATTATGGGCAGCGGGCGCGTCGGCAGCCCACAGCGTGGCCTGAGCGAGCAGTTCGGCATCAGTATGATCCACCATGCTATGCCAGGTTTGTAACGATCCGGGAAAGCGCAACGGCAAATGCTGAGATTTACACAGCGAAGCGTAGATCGCGATGCTCAATGCCAGATTCATGGCATTACCCGGTACCGGGCTGCCTACCACGCCCGGGCGCAGAGCATGCCAGTGCCAGGATTTGCCACGTTGAAAATCGCTCAGCCAGCGGAGCTGTTCCGCATTAAATTCTGCGCCCGCCACGCCAGCATCGCTTTCACGCGCGGGGGTTTTGAAGGGGCCCAAATGTGCACCGTAAACTTTATAACCCTGCATCAAACTGACGCTGCGTAGCAGCGCGATGTTCTCCATATTACTGACCAGATTACGCAGCATAGTGACATTAGGCTCAACCATTTCCCGCCAGCTTGCTGCATTCAGCCAGGCGCTATAGAAAATATGCGTAACCTGGTCAAGCGGTGCCAATGCCTGCGCGCTCTGTTGCGCATCCAGCAAATTTGCATTGATCAGCGGAATATCATCACTGTGTGCTGTTGGCTGGCGTGTAAGACCAATGACTTGCCACTGCTGTTCGCGTAGCGTTTTTATCAATTGGCTGCCGACGATACCGGTTGCTCCGGCCACCAGCGCGACTTTTTTACCCTGTGTTTGTGCCATTTTGCTTCTCCTGAATACAAGACAACCACAGTGTTATCTATTATTTTAAAAGCTGATATTCCACAAATCCGATGAAACTTATTAAAAAAATCACTAAATGAATAATAAGCTCAATGCTATCAATACTTTTGTGCGTGTTGCTGAGGCGGGTTCCTTTTCTGCCGCGGCGCGACAGACCGGAATGAAACAATCGGCCGTTAGCCAGCAAATCGCCGCGTTAGAAGAAGAACTCGGTGTGGTATTGCTGCATCGCACTACGCGTGCCATGGCATTAACCGAGCAGGGCGAGCGCTATTTACAGCAGATGCGGCCACTGCTTGCTGCAATGCAGGAGGCGGAAAGCCAGCTGCGTTCGCAGCAGTTGGCACTGCAGGGCAACGTGCATATCCAGCTGCCCAGCGGATTAGGCCAGTTGTTTTTGCCGCACTTGCTGGCCTTACAGCAGCGGCATCCACAACTACACCTCACGATTGCGCTAGACGATCGCATTGCAGAACTGGTGAGTGAAGGTGTTGACGTTGCCCTGCGTTTGAGTGAAACACCACCCGACAGGTTTGCCGCGCGAGTGCTAGCACGCATTGAAACGCCGCTTTTCGCTGCGCCAGAGCGGGTGCGGGAAACCCCGATTACTACCCTGGCGCAGCTTGCCTCTCATCCCCACGTTCGCTTTAGCGCAATTCCTAAAGACGCGCCGCTGCGTCTGATTTCCGATTCCAAAGCGGTGACGCTGGCGGTGGATACCGTGTTCCGTGCCAATAGCAGTGAGGGATTATTGCAGGCGCTTCAAGCGAACATTGGTGTTGGTGGCATGCAGTTACCGCTGGTAGCCAAAGCGTTAAAAGCCGGTTCGCTGAGACGAATTGTGCCGGAATATCGGTTACCTGACAGATTTCTGTATGCGGTATTTCCCGACGCGCGCTTTATCCCCCTGAGAGTCCGACACATTGTTGAGCTGATCGAACAGGTGCTATCTGAGTTAATACAGGTAGCAGATCAGTCATAACACGGCGAACGCCATAATGGCGCATCTCTGCGCCATTATCGTGCTTTTATCCTTTCGCTTTGCTGCGTAAAGATGCATAAGTATTCGATCTTGTATCCAAGTCCGTATCCCATCTGGCTTTGCTTCACGCCTCGCGCTTTCTGGAAAGTATTGGCACGTAATCTGCACTATCCCCGATAAGTTCTACATCGGGAGTATTCACATGTTTGATGCACTGTTGGATGAGGATGCCACCACGCTCGCGGCATTAGTTCATCGCGGCGAGCTTTCGGCGCGTGAGCTGACGCAAGCAGCTATTGATCGCATGGAACAGCGCGAGCCACTCATTAAGGCGTTTTGCACCGCAACGCCAGAGTTGGCGCTGCAGCAGGCGACGGCGATTGACGCCAGGCGCAGGCGCGGCGAAACGTTGGGTGCGCTGGCTGGCGTGCCGCTGGCGGTGAAAGATCTGATCTGTACCGCTGGGGTAAAAACCACTTCCGGATCTGCGGCCTATGCCGACTTTGTTCCGCAAGAGGATGACATCACCGTGGAACGCCTGCTGGCCGCTGATGCGGTGCTGCTGGGTAAAACCACGGCGCCAGAATTCGGCTACAGCGGGGTTGGGCACAATCCGCTGTTTCCTTCACCACGCAATCCGTGGGATCTCAGTAAAACGCCGGGCGGTTCAAGTGCCGGTTCCGGAGCGGCACTGGCAGCGCGCTTATGTCCCATGGCGTTAGGCAGCGACGGCGGCGGTTCGGTGCGCATTCCCGCTGCGCACTGTGGCGTGTACGGGCTGAAAGCGTCGATGGGGCGCGTACCGCTGTGGCCAGGCTGTCGTGACGAGCGTTATCCCGGCGTCTCCAGCTGGGAATCGCTGGAGCATATTGGGCCAATGACGCGTACCGTGCGTGACAGCGCGCTCATGATGTCGGTGATGGCGGGACCGGATATGCGCGATCGCCATTCCATTCCCTGTAATGACGTCGACTGGCTAACGGCGCTGAATAAACCGCTTGACGGCCTGCGCATCGCCTTTAGCGCTGATTTTGGCTATATCGCCGTCGATCCCGAAGTGCGTGACGTTGTCACTCAGGCGGCGCGACGTTTTGCCCGTGAACTGGGCGCTGAACTGGAAGAGGTCGATCCGGGTATCGCCGACGAAAGTGCCACCTTTGCTGCGCTGGTGGCATTTGAAAGCGATTTGGCGGGCATGCGTCAGATGCAAACAGCGCTCGGATCGCGGATGTCGCCGCACCTTGCAGCCATGCTTCAGCGCGACTGGCGCGCGGAAAACTTCACCGATGCCAACACCACGCGTAAAAAACTGTGCAATCAGATGTGGCGCTTTATGCAGCGCTACGATCTGCTGCTTTCGCCGACGCTGGCGGTACCACCATTCCCGCTCAACATGCAGGGGCCGGAGGTGATTGATGGCCGCATGGTGCGTAGCGATCACTGGCTGTCGTTCTGTTTCCCCTTCAACTTTACCGGCCAACCGGCGGCGTCTGTGCCGGCGGGCTTCACCGCCAGCGGATTGCCGATTGGCATGCAAATTGTGGGTCGTCATCTGGACGATGGCCTGGTGCTGGCGGCAAGTGCCGCATTCGAGCGCATTCAACCCTGGAATCACATCGCCTGTTCATTCGGAGTTGCCCATGACTAACAAAAATTCACCTGCTCTTGAGCAGGAGTTCGAACACGAGCCGGTGCCGCTGAGCCATCGCCATTCAACCGGCTCGGTCTCTGCGGTGTGGTTCGGTTTTCCGATGATCCTCACCAATGCGCTATTCGGCGGCATCATCACCTGGCATCTCGGTTTTTGGCCGGCATTGATAGCGATTTTGCTGGGTAATCTGGTGCTGTTTGCTTACGTCGGCGCGCTAAGCTGGTTTGCGGGTAACACCGGTATGAACTTTGCGCTGCAGGCGAAGCGCACCTTCGGCACCAAAGGCTACATTCTGGTGTCAGGTTTTCTTTCTACCGTGGTTATTGGCTGGTATGCCTTCCAGACCGGCCTAACCGGTACGGTGATCAATCAAACTTTTGGCTGGAACGCGCTGGCAGTAACGGCGTTTGCGATGGTGTTGTACACCGCCATTACTTTCCTGGGCGTGCGGGCGTTGTCGGTGCTGGGTCTGATTGCCGCTCCGCTGTTTGTGATTCTGGGAGTGGTGGCACTATGGCTGATTGGTCAGGATCACGATTTCAGCACCGTTACCCAGTTTAAGGGGAGTGCCAGTGCGGTCGGCGCGATGAGCATGGGTACGGCAGTTACTATGGTGGTGGCCGGTTTTGCCGATTCAGGCACCATGACCGCTGATTTCACTCGCTGGTCGAAAGATGGGAAATCGGCGGTGATTGCTGCGTTCTCTGCTTTTCCGCTAGCGAATGTTATCTCTTATCTGTTTGGTGTGGTGATTGTAGCCGTTGGTGCGGCGGTGGACCCGGCGAGCAACGGCGGTAACTTCCTGCCGATGCTGATGGGGCATGGCATGTTGCTCTCGGTCATTGCCTTCCTTTTCGTATTCATCAACCTTGGTTCCGTGTGCACGCATTGCCTTTATAACGGTGCGGTCGGCTTTAGCCACCTTTTCAGCAGCAAAATGCGCTTGTGGACGGTGATCCTTGGCGTCATCGGCGGGGCGCTTGCGCTTGCTGGGGTGTGGTCTTATTTCCTCGAGTGGCTCAGCTTGTTAGGTATTGTGGTGCCGCCATTTGGCGCGGTGATGATTGTCGACCTGATCTTCATGGCAAAAGTCAGCGAGCAGCGTAAATCACGTCGTTTACGAGGCAGCGCCTTCGCGGCCTGGGCAATAGGCAGCTTGTGTGCGGTGATTGCACATGTTGCATTTCCACAATTTGGTGAAGCGGTGATTGGTCTGGTTACTGCCGCCGCTAGCTATACGCTGATTGTTAAATTTAAGCGTGAGAACGCAATCAATGTGATGGAGGAAAAAAATGCCTGATTTCGCTATTGATTCAACCCCTTACTCATGGCCGTATGACGGCCGCTGCAGCCCGCGCGATACCGCGCTGATCGTCATTGATATGCAGACTGATTTCTGCGGCAAGGGCGGTTATGTGGATAGCATGGGTTACGATATCGCCTTAACGCGTGCGCCCATTGCGCCACTGCAACGCGTGCTGGCAACGATGCGTGAATGGGGATTCCCGATCATTCATACCCGCGAAGGTCATCGCCCTGATCTCAGCGATTTGCCCGCGAATAAGCGTTGGCGTTCTAAGCGGATGCAGGCAGAAATTGGCGCGCCTGGTCCGTGCGGCCGCATTCTGGTGCGCGGTGAACCGGGCTGGGAAATCATTCCGGAACTGGCGCCGCTGCCGGGTGAAATCATCATCGATAAACCGGGCAAAGGCTCATTTTACGCCACCGATTTGGAGTTGATCTTACGCAGTCGCGGTATTCGTAATCTGATTATCAGCGGTATCACCACCGATGTTTGCGTGCATACCACACTGCGCGAAGCTAACGATCGCGGTTTTGAGTGCCTGGTGCTGGCCGATTGCTGCGCCGCTACTGAGTTAAAACATCATGAAGCGGCGCTCAGTATGATCCATATGCAGGGCGGGATTTTTGGTGCGGTGGCCACTTCGCAGACTTTGCTGGCGGGATTTGCCAGCGAGCAGCTGGCCACGATGCGTTAACGTTGCAACCAATTTTCATAGTGCTCCGGCCACGCCACGGTGGGTGTGCCGGGCCTGCCCATGCCAAAGCCATGTCCGCCACTGCTGTAACGATGCATCTCAACCGGAACATGCTGCTGCTGACAAGCATCGGCCATGATCAGCGTGTTGTGTGGATCAGAGATCGGATCATCCTTAGCCTGCACCAGAAAGAAGGGCGGCGAGTGCGGATTCACAAATTGCTGCACGGACCAACGTGCATCTTCGCTTGCGGTCGCATTGTTGCCGACCAGAATCTTGTGCGTTGAAGTGTGTGTATAGGGCCGCTCCAGCGTGATGATCGGATAGATGAGCGCCGCGCGGTCGGCGGTCGCGGGCTGATTATCCAGCGCATCCGTGACCTTATAAGAACGGAAGTCCGGTCGTGTCGCTGCCATGCCGAGCAGGTGCCCACCGGCCGAGAATCCCAGCACGCTGACATGCTTTTCACGCTGCCGTACTATGCGCAACGCGCGCTGTGCATCCTGCAATGAAACTGTCGCGCCATCTTTCCAGCCTTCATGAGGCAAACGATAGCTCAGCACATAGGCGGTATAACCGCGCGCGGTCAGCCATCGGGCGGCGGGCCAGGCCTCTTTACCCATTTCTATGCGCGTGTAGCCACCGCCGGCGGCAACTAATACCGCGCTGCCATTGGGCTTAGCAGGGGTTAATACCGTAAGCGTGGGCTGTGCAATATTGCGCTGCGCGCCTTTGTCTGAGATCACCACCTTGCCAGCAGGGCCGCCGCCGCCGGGCGGCAAATCAGGCCAAAGTGGTAAAATTGTCGTTGTGACATGCGTGGCTGCAGCAAACGTCATCCCGCTGCGTATGGCCAGCGCCGAAAGCGAAAGGCAGGATAAAAAATGGCGGCGATTCATGGTAGATCCTCATGAAATGGGTGATTTATTGAAGCAGAAAAATCAGCAGGAGGGCGCGGCTTTGTATTACCAAATGCGACGAGGGAATTTAACGTTTATAGTTACAACATACTTTGATGTGGTTTTTTGATCCGAGCTTTAGCGATATTGCTGTGGTCTTTATTCAGGGACTTTATGTTGATGCGGGAGTGTGAAAATCAATCAACAGAATATAGGCATAGGTCAAGCATATGCGTATGCTTCACATATGTGCATTGTGGAGGAAACTCATGCGTACTGTATCTGTATTCAAAAATGGCAACAATCGCGCTATCCGTTTGCCGCGCGACATGGACTTTGAAGGTGTCAACGAACTCGAAATTATTCGTGAAGGGGACATGCTAATCCTGCGTCCGGTCAAACCGAGTTGGGATTCTTACTTGTTGGAAGAAAAGGCAGAGCCTGACTTCTTGAGTGAGAGGGAGGACGTGATTCAGGAAGGGCGGTTTGAACTTTGATGAAAACCTATATGCTAGATACCAATATATGCTCATTTATTATGCGTGAGCAGCCGGAAGCGGTGATTGAGAAGTTAACGCAATGTGTTATGCGACGCGATCGTATTGTGGTATCGGCTATCACTTATGCCGAAATGCGCTTTGGCGCGATTGGCAAAAAAACCTCTTCGAAACACCTCTCGTTAGTTGAAGCGTTTGTGACTCGACTTGATGCTGTTTTGCCATGGGACCGTGCGGCAGTTGATGCCACCACTCAAGTGAAAATGGCGCTTGCTGCTACCGGTACGCCGATAGGAGCTAATGATGCGGCAATTGCTGGGCATGCGATTGCGACAAATACTATTTTAGTCACCAATAATACGCGAGAATTCATTCGTGTTGCAGGCCTCGAACTACAAGATTGGTCTCAGTAATAACGAATATTAATGACTGCACTGAAATAAATGCAGCCAGATGAATGTTTGTGTTATGGCGTGTTTAATCTCCACGCAACACCGACAACAATGTTTCGGTATTCATTTTCCCCACACTATCACTGCCTGCCAGTAAGTCCGCTGCCAGCTGACGTTTACGGTTATGGTTGCGGGAATTCGCAGCTTTTCACCGAGTACCGCGGCAATTTTTCTGTGTGCTTCGTTCACCGCATAGGCGACTAATCGGGTCGGCGTTTCATTGACCATGACGACCTGATCGCGGCTATCGAAACTCGGGCTGAGCCTAAGACAAGCTGGTCGTGCTTTTCGGTGATCGAGAGCTGAATTTGTCCTGACTCAATATCGATGCGGACATCCGGCGCATCTTGCCAGAAAACAGCGGGATGTCCGGCCAACAGCGGCAGCGCTTCATTAGCGTCAACTTCATATCTATCCGAACCGTAATAGTGGTATTGCGAAGTGATAGGTTTGGCGACCTGGCGATCCTGCGCCACCAGCCATGGCAGCTTATTATCGATATATGGAGTAAAAGGGCAGGGTAACAGAACGTTACCCTGCGAATGGCGTAGTTATCCGCGCATCGGTTCAGCGCGTACCGGCTTATCACCGGCGACAAAGTAATCCGCTTCGCTGCGCGGCAGCGGCTGGCGACCACGAATGTTATCCGCGATTTTTTCACCAATCATGATGGTGGTGGCATTGAGATTGCCGGTGATGATTAACGGCATAATCGAGGCATCGACAACGCGCAGTGCTTCAATGCCGTGCACGCGACCTTCGCCATCAACCACCGACATCTCGTCGTTACCCATCTTACAGGTGCCGCACGGGTGATAAGCGGTTTCGCCGTGGTTACGCACAAACTCATCCAGCTGTTCATCGGTCTGGCAATCCAGGCCTGGGCTGATCTCTTTGCCACGATACTTATCCAGCGCCGGTTGATTGATGATTTGACGCGTGATGCGAATGGCATCGCGGAACTCATGCCAATCCTGCTCATGTGACATGTAGTTGAACAGAATCGCCGGATCGCGACGTGGATCGCGTGATTTCAGGCGTACATGGCCGCGACTTGGTGAGCGCATGGAGCCAACGTGGCACTGGAATCCGTGCGCTTCCACCGCATTCGAGCCGTTGTAGTTAATCGCTACTGGCAGGAAGTGATACTGAATATTCGGCCAGGTAAACTCTTCACGGCTGCGGATAAAGCCGCCGCCTTCGAAGTGATTACTGGCGCCAACGCCGGTGCCGTTAAACAGCCACTCCGCGCCAATTTTCGGCTGGTTCCACCACTTCAGTGCCGGATAAAGCGAAACCGGCTCTTTGCACTCATATTGCAGGTACATTTCGAGGTGATCCTGCAGGTTCTCGCCCACGCCTGGCAAATCATGCACCAACGGAATATCAAACTGTTTTAGCAACGCTGCCGAACCGACGCCAGAACGCTGCAGAATCTGCGGCGAAGCAATGGCACCGGCGCAAAGTAGCACTTCACGACGCGCCTCGACTTTATGCGAGGTGTTGCTGGAACCCAGCAGATACTGCACGCCAATGGCGCGTTTACCGTCAAACAGAATGCGATCGGTGGTGGCATGCGTGATGATCTTCAGGTTCGGACGCGTTTTCGCGGTATCGAGATAGCCGCGCGCGGTGCTGGAACGGCGGCCTTTCGGCGTGACAAAGCGGTCCATTGGACCAAAGCCTTCCTGCTGATAGCCGTTGAGATCGTCAGTGCGCGGATAACCTGCCTGAACGCCCGCTTCAATCATCGCTGCAAACAGAGGATTGTTACCGGGTTTACAGGTGGTAATGCTCACCGGGCCTTCGCCGCCATGATAATCGTTGGCACCGATATCGCGCGTTTCGGATTTGCGATAGTAGGGCAGACAGTTGAGATAGCTCCAGCTCTCGAGGCCAGGTTCCTTCGCCCAGTTGTCCAGGTCCATGGCGTTACCACGGATGTAACACATGCCGTTGATCAACGATGAACCGCCTAAACCCTTGCCGCGCCCGCACTCCATTCGGCGGTTGTTCATGTATGGCTCAGGTTCCGTTTCATATGCCCAGTTGTAGCGTTTTCCCTGCAAAGGGAAAGCCAGCGCCGCAGGCATCTGCGTGCGAAAATCGAAGCGGTAGTCTGGGCCACCCGCCTCTAAAAGCAGCACATTGACGCTGCTATCTTCGGTCAGTCTTGTTGCCAAAACGTTCCCTGCGGATCCGGCTCCGATAATGATGTAATCAAATTCCATTAGTCGTTCCTCAGGTTAAAAGCCAAAATTAAAATACGGACTGAAAACGGGTCATTTCGAGCTGAACAGATTTCACCTGGGTGTAATTCTGCAGCGTCATCAGGCCGTTTTCGCGGCCCACGCCGGAGTGCTTATAGCCACCCACCGGCATTTCAGCGGCGGATTCTCCCCAGGTGTTAATCCAGCAAATGCCCGCTTCAATCTGGTGAATTACGCGGTGCGCGCGGTTAAGATCTTGCGTCACCACACCGGCCGCCAGACCAAAATCGGTCGCGTTGGCGCGACGTACCACTTCGTCTTCGCTTTCGTAAGTCAGAATTGACATCACCGGGCCAAAAATCTCTTCGCGCACGATGGTCATCTCATCGCGGCAATCGGTGAACACGGTCGGCTCCACCCATGCGCCGTTATCGAAGCCCGCGCCGCTTAAGCGTTTACCGCCGCACAGCAAACGCGCGCCTTCGCTAATACCTGATTCGATATAGCGCATGACGTTGTCGCGATGGGGGAAGCTCACCAGTGGACCAAAATTAGTGTCCGGATCGTTCAGGTCTCCCGCTTTAATGCGCGCCACGCGCTCGGTAATTTTTATTTCAAACGCAGACTGCAATTTGGCAGGGATGAACACGCGCGTGCCGTTGGTGCAAACCTGGCCGGAGCTGTAGAAGTTCGCCATCATGGCGATATCGGCAGCGAGATCGAGATCCGCATCATCGAAGATGATCAGCGGTGATTTACCGCCCAGCTCCATGGTGACGTCTTTCAGCGTCGAACCAGCCGCGTTAGCCATCACTTTCTTACCGCTTGCCACGCCGCCGGTGAAGGAGACTTTATCGATGCCCGGATGATCGGTCAGCAGCTGCCCGGTGACGGAGCCGCGACCGTTCACCACGTTAAATACACCATCTGGCACGCCGGCTTCGGTGTAGATTTCTGCCAGTTTCAGCGCGGTCAGCGGTGTGACTTCACTCGGTTTGAAGATCATCGCGTTACCGGCAGCCAGCGCTGGCGCCGATTTCCACAAGGCAATCTGAATCGGGTAGTTCCACGCGCCAATACCGGCAACCACGCCCAGCGGTTCACGGCGGGTATAGACGAAAGAAGTATCGCGCAGCGGAATTTGCTGGCCTTCAAGCGCGGGAATCAAGCCGGCGTAGTATTCCAGAACGTCGGCGCCGGTGACGATATCAACATACTGGGTTTCGCTGAGCGGCTTGCCGGTGTCGAGGGTTTCCAGCGCGGCCAGTTCATCATTGCGTTCACGCAGAATATCCACCGCACGACGCAAAATGCGCGAGCGTTCCATCGCGGTCATCGCCGCCCAGACTTTTTGGCCTTTTTTTGCCGCGGCGACAGCGCGATCAACATCCGCGCGCTCGGCCTCGTGCACTTCAGCGAGTACTTCGCCGTTGGCCGGGTTGATGGTCTGAAAGGTGTTGCCTGCCGCAGCGGGAACTCGTGCGCCATCAATATAAAGGTGTTGCTCGGTGAATCGGGACATGATTTCTCCTTCCTCAGTGATTCTGGTCAGCCAGCTGCTGACGAATGAATTGGGTGGTGAGCGTTCTGGCGATATCCAAATCGAACGGTTTACCGCTTAGCGCGGCGCGCAGCCATAGGCCATCGATCAGCGAGGCGAGACCATGTGCCGCCAGGCGAGCCTTTTCGCGCGGAATCACGCGGCGAAATTCAGCCGCGAGTGTGGAAAACAGTCGACGGCTGCTAACGCGCTCCAGTCGCCCTAGCTGTGGCTGATGCATGCTGCTGGCCCAAAAATCCAGCCAGGCTTTCATCGCGGCGCTGTGCACCTGCGAATCATCAAAATTGCCTTCCACAATCGCTAGCAGGCGCGCTTCGGTACTGGCGTCGGCCAGCGGCTTCAATCGTGCCGCCACGGCATCGCGCAACTGACGGGTAACGTCGCGCATGGTGGCTTCTAACAGACCGTTCTTGTCTTTGAAGTAGTGGCTGATGATGCCTGTCGATACGCCGGCACGTCGTGCTATTTGCACGATGGTGGCGTCGTTGATCCCGACTTCATTAATGGTACTCAGGGTCGCATCAATCAGTTGCCGACGACGTATCGGCTGCATTCCCACCTTTGGCATAACGCTCCAGCTCCACCGCAATGTAAGGACACTATTAAAACTTTTTTTGATTGCACGTTCAATATAAAAAAGAAATTTGTTAGGATGCTGTGCTTGATTTGTTACAGAAACGGAGCGGTTAGTTGAAAGGAACTTAGCAGGTGCGCATTAATGCACACCCTACGAAAACCGCATTTTCCCGCTTAGGATCGCCATTCATTGCGACCAAATCGGGCTTTATTGGCATGAATTACAGGAAATTAACCAGAGGTAATCGATGATTAATCCACCTGCCAGTGAAAAAGACAGAATCAATCCTGTGGTGTTTTACACCTCCGCCGGACTGATTCTGACGTTTTCACTTGTCACGATTTTTTACAGCGAATTAGCGGCCAGCTGGATTCAGACCGCCGTCAATTGGGTCACCTCCACGTTTGGCTGGTACTACATGCTCGCTGCCACGCTGTACATCGTGTTCGTCATTTACATGGCGTGTTCCCGCTACGGCGCGATCAAGCTCGGGCCTGAGCAATCCAAACCCGAATTCAGCTTACTAAGCTGGTCGGCAATGCTGTTCGCGGCCGGTATTGGTATAGACCTGATGTTCTTCTCGGTAGCCGAACCGGTTACCCAATATATGCAGCCGCCGGAAGGTGCAGGGCAGACCATGGAAGCGGCGCGTCAGGCAATGGTGTGGACACTGTTTCACTATGGCGTGACCGGCTGGTCTATGTACGCGTTAATGGGGATCGCACTCGGCTACTTTAGCTATCGCTACAATCTGCCGCTCACCATTCGTTCCGCGCTCTATCCGATATTCGGTAAGCGCATTAATGGTCCGATTGGTCACACGGTAGATATCGCCGCGGTAATCGGCACCATCTTTGGTATCGCCACCACCTTGGGTATTGGTGTGGTGCAGCTTAACTACGGTCTTAATGTACTGTTTGATGTGCCGGAAGGTTTCACCGCGCAGGCGGCGTTGATTGTGCTGTCGGTGATTATCGCGACCATTTCAGTCACCTCCGGCGTAGATAAAGGGATCCGTATTCTTTCGGAACTCAACGTCGCGCTGGCGCTGGGCTTGATCCTGTTCGTATTGTTTATGGGCAAAACGGACTTCCTGCTTAATGCGCTGGTGCTGAACGTGGGGGATTACGTCAATCGCTTTATGGGCATGACGCTCAACACCTTTGCCTTTGATCAGCCAAGAGAGTGGATGAATAGCTGGACGCTGTTCTTCTGGGCATGGTGGGTTGCATGGTCACCGTTTGTTGGCCTGTTCCTTGCGCGTATTTCACGCGGCCGTACCATTCGTGAGTTCGTATTAGGTACGCTGATCATCCCCTTCACCTTTACGCTGCTGTGGCTGTCAGTGTTCGGTAACGCGGCGCTGTACGAAATCATTCACGGCGATGCAGGTTTTGCGCAGGAAGTGATGGCGCATGCCGAACGCGGTTTCTACAGTCTGCTGGCGCAGTATCCCGCCTTTAAGTTCAGTGCTTCCGTTGCCACCATCACCGGTATGCTGTTCTATGTCACGTCTGCTGATTCAGGCTCGCTGGTGCTGGGTAACTTCACCTCGAAGCTGAAAGACATCAACAGCGATGCACCAAACTGGCTGCGTATTTTCTGGTCGATAGCGATTGGTGTGCTGACCATGGGCATGCTGATGACCAACGGCATTTCTGCCTTGCAGAACGCCACGGTGATCATGGGCTTACCGTTCAGTTTCGTGATCTTCTTTGTGATGGCCGGCTTGTATAAATCGCTGAAGGTGGAAGATCATCGCCGCGCCAGCGCCAGCCGCGACACTGCGCCGTATATTCCGGCCAGCAACGATCGTCTGAGCTGGAAGAAGCGTTTATCGCGCCTGATGAACTACCCGGGCACGCGCTATACGCAGAAAATGATGGAAGAGGTGTTGTATCCAGCGATGCAGGACGTGGCGAAAGAGCTGGAACTGCGCGGTGGACGCGTGTCGCTGGAGCGGGCGGAACCGGAGGAAGGGCAGCCGCTGGGCCATCTGGACCTGCGCGTGCTGCTGGGCGAAGAGCAGGATTTCGTCTATCAGATTTGGCCACAACAGTACTCGGTACCGGGCTTTACCTATCGTGCGCGCAGCGGTAAATCAACCTATTACCGCCTGGAAACCTTCCTGCTGGAAGGCAGCCAGGGCAACGATTTGATGGACTACAACAAAGAGCAGGTGATTATCGATATTCTCGATCAGTATGAGCGTCACCTGAACTTTATCCATCTTCATCGTGAAGCGCCGGGCAGCAGCATGACCTTCCCGAGCGTGTAACGGGTGGTCACCTGCCGATGAGCTAAGCACTGAACGACTTTCGTTCGCCATTTGCTACTGAGTCATCATCGCTGTAACGCCTGTAGGGTCGCCATTCATGGCGACCCACTCGCGCAGATTCCCGAATAACAGCTAAGCTTTCAAGCTGATTAAATGGGGGATGAAATGAAATTAGGCTTTGCTTGTAAGTATCTGGATCAACAGGCTACCCAGCCGTTTCCCTTCAAAAGCACCACGCGCACGCGCTTTCTCAGCCTTGACGATGATGCTCGCATCACGCTGCTGAACCAACTTGCGCAGAATAATCTGCAAAACCTCTACCTCACGCTGAACCAGCTGGCAGCGCAACCAGACGCGCTTCGCATGATGCGAATTGGCAGCGATCTGTTACCGCTCTACACGGTCCCGCAAGCTACTCAGCTTTATGGTGAATTGCTGAAGGATCTCGAGCCGTTATTACAGCGCTGCGGTGAGTTGGCGCGCGCCCATAATATTCGCCTGTCATTTCACCCCGGCCAATATACCGTGCTGGCATCAGATAATGAGGGCGTAGTGGATCGCGCGATTGAAGATGTGGAATATCACGCCACCTGCGCCGTGCTGATGGGTTATGGCCGCCAGTTTCAGGATTTCAAAATCAATATCCATATGAACGGGAAAAAGGGGATTGAGGGATTTCGCGCCGCGTTTAGGCGCCTGAGTCCGGCAGCCCGTAATATGCTCACGGTGGAAAATGATGAGATATCCTGCTCGCTGGATGATGTATTACAGGCGCGCCATCTTTGTCCTGTGGTGCTGGATATCCACCATCATTGGGTGAAAGAGAATCAATATATTCAGGCTGACGATGCGCGTATTGAACTGATTAAGGCGTCATGGCGTGATGTGCGGCCGGTACTTCATTATTCAATTGCTCAGGAAGGCATCATTCCCGGGCGCGGTTTTCCCGATCAGCAGGATTTGGCGGTATCAAAGTCGAAACTTCGCGCCCACTCTGATTACTACTTCAATCAAACGTTAAATGATTGGGCGCTGTCGTTTAATGCCTTTGATATTATGTGCGAAGTCAAAATGAAGAATTTAGCACGCGACCGTTTATACCATTATGCAGTCGAGTGCCAGCGCATTACGGTGAGGTAATCACAATCGCTACGCGGCGATTTTGTGCCCGGCCCTGAGCGCTGTTATTACTGGTGACCGGCGCGCTCATGCCGAGGCCGCGCGTGACAATATTGTCGCGTGGGATTGCCGCGCCCTCCGCCCACTGAGCCGCTACGGCGTTGGCGCGTTTCAGTGAGAGCTGTTGGTTATAATCCGCTTTGCCGTAGTTATCTGTATGACCATCAACGCGCACGTGCTTAATGCCGCTAGCCGCCAAATTTCTCGCCATCGTGGTGATGGTACTTTTACTGGCTGGCGTGAGTTCCGACTCGTTCACACCGAACAAAATTTTGTCCGATAAGCCTAACCCCCAGCCTTCGTTATTTTCACTAAAGCCAGCGTGACGCATCGCCGCTATTTGCGCATCGCTGAAGCGCCCCGTTGACTGGCAGCCAACCAGCGCCCATACCACCATCATCAGGAAAAGTTTTCTTTTCATACCTGCACCTTACTTATTCCCTTATTTTTATACATATTCATATCTGCGCGTTCCAGAATCGATTCCACCGTATCGCCGTGCTGTGACCAGGCATAGCCGATGGTTACCGAGGTGGTTATCTGAGTGCCTTCCGCAACCACAATTTTTTGGCTAATCGCTTCGTGAATATCCTGCAATAGCAATTGAAGCTGTGCTTCACTTACCCGGCTGGTGATTAACATGGCGAACTCATCGCCCCCAAGTCGTGCCACTAAATCATTTTTATAAGCCAAAGCGGAAAGGCGTGATCCGACGGTTTTCAGAACCTCATCACCGGCTGCATGTCCCCAATTGTCATTAATACTCTTAAAGCGATCGCCATCGAGGAACAGCAGGGCAAAACGCTCTTTCGCGAACTGCCGATCGAGCAATTGCGATAGGCGGGCCACAAAAGCGGCGCGGTTAGCCAGGCCGGTTAACGGATCTTCCAGGGCTTTAGCCGCCAGCGACTGATTGTCACGTAGCAGCGAAGCCTGCAACGTTTGCATCTCCGTCAGCAGCGAATTGAGGTCGTCGGAGAAAAGCTGAAACTCCCGGGTTGGGCTTTCCGGAATACGTAATGAAAAGTCACCGGAGCGAATCACGTAATGAATTGAGCTGGTGATATTGCGCAATGAGGCGAGCATGCCGCGATGCAAAAACTCACTCAACAGGAAAGAGATAATCAATACGCACAGCATGCCGCTGGTTAAAATCATCAGCGAGTAGCGGATAAATTCGGCCGCACCGGTAACGGTGCCCTCAAGCGTCAGCGTGCCGACAGTGGCTTCCGCGTGGTTAATGTTGACGCTAAGCGGTTTGACGTAAATCCATTCACGCAATAAACGCGGATACCAGCCGTTCTCTTGCTGATGATCGTGCCACTCCACCAATACAGTGTGATCATCAGTGACCAGTTTTGCCGAGTCAAACATTCCTTCTTCACCCAGGCGCGCAATTTTATTATGCGCATCGTAACTGTCTTCAAATACCGTAGCGGCGGTGAGCGTGGTGCTCAGCGTCGCAGCAATCAGTTCCAGATTGCGCTTTTCGTAGTTTTTTATAAACAGTAACGACGTTGAAGAGAGCAGCAGCCAGCACAGCAATAAAATAACGGCAGAATTGATGGTGCTAATTTTGCGCAACTTATTGCGTATCGATGATTTGTCATTTCTTATTTTATCGAGTTTCATCTTATTTGCTTCCATTGCGGGACAGCAACAGCACATCTGGGCTTACCCTGACGCCACTCCGCGCCAGTGAATCAAGATTGACTGAAAATAGCGTGTGGTCAGCATTGAAGATCAGACAAAATGCGGCACCAATCGTACAATCTGTATTGTTTTCAGCCAGGGTAAGCACCGGTTTCCCGCTGAATTGCTTAGCAATTTCCAGCTGTTGTTGTGGCGTCTGTTCGCCGAAATAGACCGCATCGCAATCTTGCGTCGCCAGCTCGCTCTGGCTGGTCAAATAGACCACCTTAAACAGCGCTGCATTGGAGGCGGTATTTTGCGGCAGCGAGAGATGCTGCGCGGATGAAAATACGCAAAGTTGCGGTGCGCGCGTTAAACCCGGCCAGTGCGTAAAGCTAATAATGCCGCTGACGATCCGGTTAGCTTTATCGTCTTTAATTTCGGCAAAAGCAGAGTGTGAAATAAACAGCAGCAGAAAGATGGCATGGATAAAAATTTTACAGGCGTGGATCAGGGATAATTGCCAGTTGGCTTCCCAATAAGCGTGTTGTTTACATAACATCCTGCGTTCCTGGTCATTCTTGGCATCGTTCTGCGCCTGATTAAGCGGGTAAATAGTACCATCGCCGGTTTTAAAAGAGTACTGGGGTTGGCCGCTCGCGCTGATCGGGTCGCCACAATCAATGGCAGCGAGCGGAGTGGCTACTCGTCCAGGCGGGAGGCGCTTTGGTAGATGAAGAGATAATCTGGCACAGGAAACCTCTTTTCTCTGCGCGAAATAATTTTATGGAAATCCCACCGGAATGAGCATGTTTCAACAAAGTGTGATCCAGCACACATTTATTTGTCTGATAACAGATCCTCGTAAAAATCGTCTCAGGCGCGATAATTGTGCAAAACAGCAGCAATAATGCGCTCCAGCAATCAGATTGCATTAGCAGTCCTTACACGTTATCCGCGCAAAGCATGCGGTTTAAGAACATCTTTTTTTATTGCGAAACATTTTGTCGTATTTATCGAGGTGAGGCTTTTTTACATTCTGGCAGGATACGCAGCACTCGTACTTCCTGGTCTTTGTGTGATGCAGTGGTTTTCAAAAAACGCCGTTTTTTTTGCTGTAAAAACCTCTCTGGCCGCCTTCCTGGCATTGTATCTCGCACTGGAATTGAATCTGGATAAGCCGGCCTGGGCAGTGACCACGGTCCTGCTTGCGTCGCAGCTCTATTCCGCCTCAACCATTTCCAAATCGGTGTTTCGATTACTCGGCACCTTGCTGGGTGGCGTATTTATCTTCTTTATTTTTCCGCCAACCGTGCAACATCCATTGTTGTTCTGTTTCTGCGTCTCGCTGTGGGTGAGCGTTTGCTTGTATCTGTCGCTGCATGACCGTACACCAAAAAGTTATATTTTCATGCTGGCCGGTTACAGTGCAGCAATCATGGGGTTCCCGGAAGTCACCACGCCGCTCTCTATCACCAGCACGGTTATCTCGCGTATAGAAGAGATCACGTTGGGTATTGTCTGCAGCAGCCTGGTGCATGCGCTGTTATTTCCGGTCTCGATGCGCAGCCTGCTGGAGCAAAGCGTTAGCCTGTGGTATCTCAACGCGCGCAAATTATGCAGCGATCTGCTCTCCGGTATTCCCAGCGACACATCGCCTGAGCGCGACGATATCCTCATCCGCATGGCAACCAACCCGCAGCAGGTGGAAGTGCTGATTACCCACTGCGTCTATGAAGGCGATGCCGCGCGCCGGTTAATTCGTCTGGTCAGCGTACAATACCAACATCTTTCCTATTTAATCCCGACGCTCACGGCGATTGAGCTGCGTTTACAGCGGTTATCTGCGCTGCAAATTACTTTCCCGGAAAATGTGGCGCTAACTTTTCAGCTGTTTTTGCAATGGCTACATGATGGCGAAGCGGTGGGTGAAACCAGTGGCATTCAGCAGACGCTGAGTGGCTGTCAGCAGGAACTCAATGCCACATGGCAAAACGGGGAGATGCCCACGGAAACCTGGCTGCTGTTGACCGGATTACTTGAACGACTGACGGATTTTGTGCGTATTGCCGGTGCGTATCAAAGCGTAAGTGGTTTGGTCAGCGATTTGTCAGGCGACACCACGCTGGCACGGGGCAAACGCACGCATCGCTTTTTTGATAAGGGGCTGATCCGGCTCTCCGCGTTAACCGCATTTTGCGCAACCTTCGGTTCCTGCCTGTTATGGATGGCCTCGGGTTGGCGCGATGGCGCGTCGGCGCCGGTAATGGCGGCCATCCTGTGCTCATTGCTGGCCAGTGTGGATACGCCGCTAACCTCGATGAAGCTGTTTGTGCGTGGCGTCATCGTAGCCATTGTTATCAGCGTGATATACGTGGCGCTGCTGTTACCGCAAGCCACCTCATTTGAAGCGTTAATCATTTGCCTGGCACCTGGCCTGATGATGCTTGCGCTGATGATTGCGCGGCCTTCGACCAACATGATTGGCCTCAGCGTCGCGATTCAAATTCCCGGTTTCATTGGTTTGGGTCACCATCTAAAACCGGATTTGGTATTGCTGATCAATAATGCGATTGCCTCGATGGCCGGCGTGATGTTTGCGGTTATCGTAACAGCCATCATGCGCAACAAACGACCTTCCTGGACCGCACGCCGCGCAGTGCGGCAAGGCCTGCGCGAGCTGTTACGCTTTATTAAAGAGACCGAACGTAATGGCTCGTCGCTGCTGGGACGCCAACGCTTTATCAGTCTGATGTTGGATAAAGTGAATGTGGTACTGCCGCGTTTGCGTCTGGATCCGCATCCCGATATGCGTTCAGCCGGAATGTTGCTCAAAGAAGTGTGGTTGGGCGTAAACAGTTTTGACTACTACGCGCGGCACAAAGCGCTTCTGCAGCAATATCAGCTGGATAGCGGACAGATGTTTCATGAACTGGCGCTGTTTCTTAAACGCAGGCTGAAATCCTTGCAGACGCCGCCGCACGCTGACTTGCAAGAGGAACTGGATTTGCTGCTGTTGATACTGGAGCAGTTGGCAAAAAGCGATGAAAGGGTGCTAACACCCTTGTTCCATCTGTTCAGCGTTCGGTTGTATCTGTTCCCGCAGCAAGCGTGGCCGGTGGCGACGCCGCGTCAGGTGGAGATTATTGCGCGACGTCGTTTTATTCACACAAAGTCAGGTGCACGCTAATGCGCACGCGTTAGATCGATTCCAGATTACGCCCGTTGCTGGCAATCACCTGTTTGTACCACCAGAACGATTTTTTGCGGATACGCTCAAGGCTGCCGTTGCCTTGATCGTCACGATCAACATAGACGAAGCCATAACGTTTACTCATTTCACCGGTCGATGCCGCCACTAAATCAATGCAGCCCCAGGTGGTATAGCCAATCAGCGGAACACCATCAGCGATGGCGTCGCCCATCGCCTGAATATGCTGCTTAAGGTAACTAATGCGGTAATCATCGTTAATTTCGCCGTCAGCATTCATTTCATCGTGCGCGCCTAATCCGTTTTCTACCAGGAAAAGCGGCTTTTGGTAGCGGTCATACATCATGTTCATGGTGATGCGCAGACCAAGCGGATCGATGCCCCAGCCCCACTCGCTACGCGGCAAGTGGGGATTGGTAAGTGATTTCACCACATTGGCGGCGCTGCTGTTTTGCTCATTCATCTCAGCCGACGCACAGCGCGAGGCATAATAGCTGAAAGAGACAAAATCAACCGTGTGACGCAGCGTGGCGGCGTCTTCGGGCTCCATCGCAATTTCCACGCCTTTTTCCCGAAACACGCGAGCGGTATAAGAAGGGTAGGCCCCGCGCGCCTGCACATCGATAAAGAAAAGATTTTCGCGATCTTTTTCCAGTGCTGCCCAAACATCTTCCGGCTTGCACGACCACGGATAAAAATTGCCGCCTGCCAGCATGCATCCCACCTGATTAGCGGGATTGACCTCATGCGCAATTTTCGTGACCAGCGCACTGGCTACCAGCTCATGATGCGCCGCCTGATACTTCACCTGTTCCGGATTTTCATCAGGCTCAAACACCAAACCCGCGCCCGAAAAAGGACTGTGCAGGAGAATGTTGATCTCGTTAAAAGTCAGCCAATATTTCACCAGACCGTCAAACGCTTCAAAGCAGGTACGCGCGTAGCGGCTGAAAAAAGCGATCATTTTGCGGTTGCGCCATGAACCGTATTCCGTCACCAGATGCATTGGCACATCAAAGTGGCTTAGCGTTACCAGCGGCGTGATGCCGTATTTCTGACACTCTTCAAACAGGCTACGGTAAAAAGCGATCCCTTCTTCATTCGGCGTCAGTTCATCGCCTTTTGGGTAAATACGGCTCCAGGCTATCGAGGTACGGAATACGGTAAAACCCATTTCGGCCATCAGCGCAATATCGTCCTGGTAGCGACGGTAAAAATCGATGGCGTCATGACTGGGATAGTATTCATCGCTGCGCAGCGCAAAGCGCTTCTCCAGGCCCAGCTTTACCGGCATGCGGTGTGCACCATGGGGAATCATATCCACCGTGGTTAAGCCTTTGCCGCCGGCCAGATAGCTCCCCTCAGACTGATTAGCGGCTAATGCGCCGCCCCATAAAAATCCCTCTGGAAATGTCACTGCAGACATAAAAACCTCATTTACACCTTGGATAAATTAACGTTGGCTGGCTTAGCGTTCTCTGCCACAGCTTTTGCCGGTGCATTCTCGGTTACCGGAATATCTTCAAAGCCCAGAATCAACGTAAGCACGAAGGAGAGCACCACGGAAAGCACCATCACGCCACCAACCCACACCATGCTCATCGGATTGCCAGGGTCAAAAAATTGTACGCTGGTAAACAAACCTGGTGAGGCCATCGAATGGCTGGCAAGCCCGCCAATGCCGGCTACCGCGCCGCAAATAAAGCCGCTTATCAGGCTGGCGATCAGGGGACGTTTGAGGCGAACCGCCACGCCGTACAGCGCCGGTTCGGAGATGCCCGCTATAATCGCCGACGCTGCTGCGGCAAACGCCGTCTGGCGCAGTTCCGGATTTTTGGTTTTAAACGCTACCGCCAGCGAAGAGCCGCCAAGCGACAAATTGGCACCGATTTCTGAAGGCATTACCATGCCTTCTTTACCCGTTTCGGCAATGGTTTGGATAATGGTGGGGGTGAACACACGATGCATGCCGGTCATCACCAGCAGCGGCCACAGCGCGCCCATAATGGCCACTGAAAGCCAGCCAAGATAGCCGTGAATGGTATAAACCAGCGCCGAGATACCGCTACCAATCCAGATGCCGAGTGGACCAATTAGCACAATGGCGATCGGTGCCGCTACCAGCACAATCAGCATTGGCTTGAGGAAATTTTTTGTCACTGCCGGTGTGATGCGATCAATCCAGTACTCGATATGTGACAAGATCCAGGTCATTACCAACGCCGGGATTACCGTGTAAGTATATTTCACCGCCGTAACGGGGATATAGGCGAACTCAACCGCCTGACCCTGCGCGGCTTTGGCCATCAAATCAATAAAGTTGGGATGAACCAGCACGCCGGCAATCGCAATCGCTAATGACATATTGGTTTTGAATTTGAGCGCCGCCGAGGCCGCCACCATAATCGGCAGGAAGAAGAAGGCACCATCACCAATGACGTTAAGGATTGCCAGCGTAGACGAACCTTTTGCCAGTACGCCGCTCATCTCTAACACCATCGCCAGCAGTTTGACCATCGAACCGCCAATGATCGCCGGAATCAGTGGCGACATGGTGCCCACCAGCGCGTCGAGAATCCCGGCACCGATGCTGCGCAGGGTGATTTTGCGTTTTAACGGCGCGGCACCATCGCGGTTGGGCGTACCGAGCTTCAACACTTCCTGATAGGCGAGGTTAACGTTATTTCCAATGATCACCTGACATTGGGCATCGGTATGGACGACGCCCATCACGCCGGGAATGGCCTTCAGCGTGGCGTTATCAATCTGCGCGCTATCTTTCACCACAAAGCGCAGACGCGTCATGCAGTGCGTTACCGCTTCGATATTGTCTAACCCGCCGAGCGAAGCCACGATGGCGCGTGAGACTTCCGCATAATTTTTAGCCATGGATTTTTGGTCTCTGTTTTTTTAGGTAGAAGTACAGCCGCCTTCTGTATGATTTATCATCATGAGAAACCGGTTTCACAAAATCATGAAGATGTGGGTTTTCACAGGCAAGAAATTTAAATTTTAATGATCGGAAATGTGAAGTTGATCGGATCGAGCAGAACCGTAAATTCGTCGCGGCAGCAGAAAAATTGCCGCACAATTCGCAGCTTAGGTACACTGCGGCAATGAGCATGGAAAAAGAGTGAATCATGGCGACCATACTTGAGGTGGCAAAAGTAGCAGGCGTCTCCAAAGCGACGGTGTCGCGCGTGTTATCGGGCAATGGCTATGTCAGTCAGGAAAAACGGGAAAAAGTGTTTGAGGCGATAGCCGCAACGGGTTTTCGCCCTAATTTACTGGCGCGTAACCTTGCGACCAAATCGAGCCAAACGATTGGATTGGTGATCACCAACACCTTGTATACCGGTAGCTATTTCACCGAATTGATGCAGCACTCCGCACGCCTGATGGAACAGCAGGGGCGTCAACTGCTACTGGTGGATGGCAAACACAGTGCTGAAGAGGAGCGTGCAGCCATTCAATTCCTGCTCGATCTGCGCTGTGATGGGGTAATCATCTATCCGCGTTTTCTCACCACGGATGAGATGGACAACATCATTGCCCAGCATAACCAGCCGATATTGGTGATCAACCGCCGCCTGCGTCAGCACGACAGCTATTGCATCTATTCCGATCAGCAGCGCAGCAGCGCCGAAGCGGTGGAGCAATTAATTGCTCTGGGCCATCGCGATATTGCGTTTATCACCGGGTCGCTGGATTCTCCTACCGGACGCGAGCGTCTGGCGGGCTACAAAGCGGCATTGCAGAAACAGGGCATTGCGGTTGATGAAGGGTTGATCGTGGCGGGCAAATGGCAAGCGCAAAACGGCATGGCGGCGGTAAACACGCTTGTTGCGCAGGGGCGCAATTTCACCGCGCTGGTTGCCAGTAACGACGATATGGCCGTGGGTGCGCTTAAAGCGCTGGCACAACATCAGATTGCCGTGCCCGCACAGGTTGCCGTGATTGGATTCGATGATATTCCGCTGGCGCCTTTTACTATTCCTGCACTGTCGAGCGTAAAAATGCCGGTCACCGAGATGATTCAGGAGACCATCGAACGTTTGATTGCGATGCTGGACGGCGGTGAAATGCGTAATGATAAAATGTTTAGCGGCGAGCTGATTGTGCGGGAATCAATGGGGCCCGGGCCTCATAACAATTTGTGATGGATTAAGTAAAATTTGGCAATGTATCAGTTTCCATCCTGTTATTTCACCGATGGCCAGTTATTACTCTGCTAATAAATGGCTTTATTATTTTTACGCATTAAAAAACAAAATTGATAAAATGCAATGGGAAAAGGGTTTCCTCCACAATGTCCGTTAATTTATTGAGGCCAGTAAACAGCAAACAACGCCGCAATTATTTGTTAGGTTATGTTCTCATTCCATTCCTGCTTAATCAGAATTAGTCTTATTGCTAATAAAAGTTACGTGGTGTTAATTTGAGTTAACTCACCAGTCATCTTTCCTGAGGGAATTATGCACGCACGTATAACGCATCTTGATGGAATGCGCGGTTTAGCGATTCTCATGGTTATTGGTTATCATGCCTACGCACGATGGGCGGAATTATTACCCTATGCCACTGCTACAGAGCATATTCCCGTTTTTGCTTATGGTTGGCTTGGTGTGGAATTATTCTTTATGATCTCTGGCTTCGTCATTTTTATGACGCTGGATAAATCGGTTAGCTACATCAGTTTCCTAAAAAAACGCTGGCTGCGTCTTTTCCCTGCCATGTTTATTGCCAGTATGTTGTTGTACTTTGTCGGCGGACTCTTTCCCGAATGGTCAGCGATGACGCCGCAGGTCAAAAACCTGCTGCCCGGCCTGATATTTACCAATCCAGAAACGCTGTCGCAGTTAACCGGCATTGAGTTTAAATCGATGGCGGGTTCGTTCTGGTCGCTTTATGTTGAAGCCGTTTTTTATCTTATTATCGGTGCCATCTATTTTACCTTTGGGCGTAAATATTGCTT
This sequence comes from Pantoea sp. GW821-FHT03E06, assembly GCF_059420725.1. Lineage (NCBI taxonomy): Bacteria > Pseudomonadati > Pseudomonadota > Gammaproteobacteria > Enterobacterales > Erwiniaceae > Pantoea > Pantoea sp. GW821-FHT03E06. The sequence continues at coordinate 403,134 of NZ_JBWKUG010000002.1, read as the reverse complement.
ACCAGGATTGCTGGTACCCATGCTGCTGCTGTCTGCCTCTTCGGTATTGAAGTCGTTGGGCTATCCTCTGTTTATAGATGTTATTGCCAAGTTCGGTTTTATCCATTACTCATGGTTTATGGTAGGCTGCCTGGTTTACGAAAGAATGCACGGGCGCGATAAGCTGTTGCATTACGCCATTGTGGCGTTCGCGATGCTGATTAATTTCAGCTATTACGTTAAGAATGCCGGCGTAATGACAATTATTCCTTTGCTTGTCGTCATGCTGTTTTTTATTGCCAGTTTCTATTTTAAACAGATGGAGCGTATACTCTCCGTGCGTTTTTTCACGGCGATTGGTTTTGCCAGCTACGCCTTCTATCTTATCCATGAAAACTTAATGATCGCTACGCTAATTAAACTGAATGTTTATATTAAGAGTGAGGGGGTCATGCTATTCATGCCGATTGTTGTGGCTACCGTGCTGTATTATATCGCATTTCTGATCACCAAATATGCAGAGCCAACGTTGAGAAATATGCTTAAAGGCAAGCGCGTGCCTGCGGCACCGCAATCGGGGGCGGGAGCTTAATACTTCAGCCTGATTGGTTTGGTCTTTCTCAGGGTGCGCTTTTAGGCGCACCGGTCGCTTTCGTCTGCGCATCAGATGTTTACCACCGCCATTTAGTCCTTTCATCCCTCCTTCGGAATTTCTAAAGCAACACCTCGGTTAATGCTGTTTTCACTGTTTCAGGCCGCAGGGTATATCTGACGTAAATCTTTCACTGTTAGCAGGCTGACATGAGCACACATACGCGCATTCGTAAATTCAACACCAAAGAGACGTATCCCAATCAGGCTCTGGATAACGATCTTTGCCAGGCCGTTCGCGCCGGTAATACCGTTTATGTCCGCGGGCAGATAGGCACTGACTTTGCGGGCAATCTGGTGGGGTTAGGCGATCCTGCCGCGCAAGCCGAACAAGCGATGAAAAATGTCAAACAGCTGCTGGAAGAAGCGGGCAGCGATTTGTCGCATATCGTGAAAACCACCACTTACATTATCGATCCGCGCTATCGCGAGCCGGTGTATCAAGTGGTGGGCAAATGGTTGAAAGGGGTGTTTCCCATATCAACTGGCCTGGTGATTTCCGGCCTCGGCCAACCGCAATGGCTAATGGAAATAGATGTGATCGCCGTGATCCCCGACGACTGGCAGCCAGCAGAAGGAGCATGAATTAATGACGTTATCCATTGTTGGACGCTGCGCGGCAAATGGCCAAATCGGCATCGCGATCGCCTCATCCAGTATCGCTGTGGGCGCGCGTTGCCCGTGGTTACGCTCTGACGTCGGTGCCGTCTCAACGCAAAACATCACGTTACCGGCGCTTGGACCACGCATTTTGGATCGCCTGCAGCAGGGTGACAGCGCTGAAGCCGCGTTGCGTAGTGGTTTAGCGAGCGATTGCTGGTTTCAGTATCGCCAGATAACGGTGTTAGCGGCCGATGGGCAAAGTGCCTGGTTCAGCGGAGAGCAAACGTTGGGGATACATAACGCGCAAAGCGGTAACCAGTGCGTCGCCGCCGGTAATTTGCTGGCCAATCCCGAGGTCATCCCGGCGATGGTCGCTGCTTTTGAGCAGCAGCAGGGGCAACTTGCCGCGCGTTTGCTGGCGGCGATGCAAGCCGGCATGGCGGCGGGAGGTGAAGCGGGCCCGATACACTCAGCCGCCTTATCGATCGTGGCGGATCAAGTGTGGCCGATTGTCGATCTCCGCGTTGACTGGACCGCAGCCGAGCCTATCGACGAGCTGAACCAGCTGTGGCTGGCTTACCAGCCGCAAATGAATGATTACGTGACGCGCGCCATCGATCCCACTCAGGCACCCAGCTACGGCGTGCCGGGTGACGAGTAACGTTCAAGGAGCGGTGATGTTAACCAGTCGACAACTGCTTGAAACGCTGGTGGCGTTTGATACCACCAGCCGCGAATCCAACCTGGCGCTGATTGATTTCGCCTGGCGCTACTTAACCGATCTGGGGGTTAGCTGCGAGCTGATCCACAACGCTGAACGCAGTAAAGCCAATCTTTATGCGCGGCTGGGGCCAGCGGGCGATGGTGGCGTCATGCTCTCCGGCCACAGTGATGTGGTGCCGGTAGAGGGGCAAAAATGGAGCCTGCCGCCGTTTACCCTAACCGAGCGTGACGGCAAGCTATACGGGCGCGGCACCGCAGACATGAAGGGTTATATTGCCTGTATGCTGGCCGCGGTTCCGCATTTTCTGGCGCAGCCGCTTACGCATCCTCTTCATCTGGCGATCACTTACGATGAGGAAGTGGGCTGCGTTGGCGTGCGTACTTTGCTTGACGCACTGGCGCAACGTGCGGAAAAACCGGCTATTTGCCTGATAGGCGAGCCAACTGAACTGCAGCCGGTGCTGGGACACAAAGGTAAACTGGGCGTGCGCTGTGAAGTGAAAGGCGCCGCCTGTCATTCGGCCTATGCGCCGCAGGGCGTGAATGCCATCGAATACGCGGCCAAATTAATTCATCGCCTCACTGCGATAGGCGAACGCCTTTCGCAACCGCAACGGCAGGATGCACGTTTTGATCCCCCGTTCACGACGGTACAAACGGGCACGATCAACGGTGGCACCGCGTTAAACATTGTGCCAGCCGAATGTACCTTCGACTTCGAAGTCCGCACCTTACCGCACGATAGCGCGCAGGCTATCGCCGATGAGCTGGAGAATTTCGCTCAAACCGCACTTTTACCGCCTATGCGGGCTATCGCACCTGAAAGCGGCATCCGTTTTTATCCTATAAGCGGCTATCCAGGTTTATTCACCGATAAGGAGAGCGCGGCGGCGCAGCTGATTGCCTACCTGACTCAATCAACCGATTTTTCAACGGTAGCCTTTGGTACGGAAGGCGGGCTGTTTCATCAGGCTGGCATTCCCAGCGTAATTTGCGGACCCGGCAGCATGGCGCAGGGCCATAAGCCGGATGAATTTATCAGCGTTGCCCAGCTTGACGCGTGTGATGCCATGCTGGCTCGGCTTGCCGGATGGATGTGCCGCTCATTATCGTGACAACGTCACGGATTGCGTTGCTTTATGTTTTCCAAATGCCAGCTTCAGTAAGCACTAACCGTGTTATACGCGCACAAGCCGTATGCTGGTGACAAGCAATACAGCCCCGTTTTTTGGAGATTCCATGGTAAGTGCAGAAGTGACTTCATTCCCGCATCCTGAGCGGCTTGCGCCAGCAGCGCAAGCCGTTAACGTTGCCGTGCAATTAGATGGCGTGCTAAAGCGTTTTGGTGACGCCATCGCGTTACACAAGATTTCTCTCACGATTGAAGAAGGCGAGTTCATTACGCTATTGGGGCCATCTGGCTGCGGGAAAACTACGCTGCTTAATCTGATGGCGGGTTTTGCCGAAGCCGACGGCGGCGAAATTTTCATTGATGGCGATCTGGTGACGGAGATCCCGCCTTATCAGCGTGAAATCGGCATCGTATTCCAGAATTACGCGCTATTCCCGCATATGACGGTAGAGAAAAACGTCGGATACGGCTTGCGTATGCGCGGTGTGGCGAAAGATGAAATTGCTGAGCGTGTTGAACAGGCGTTGGCGCTGGTCAAACTGGCGGGCTACGGCCACCGCAAACCGCGCGAGTTATCTGGTGGACAGCAGCAGCGCGTGGCGCTGGCACGGGCGCTGGTCATTCGCCCGAAAGTGCTTTTGCTGGACGAACCCTTCTCCGCACTGGATAAAAATTTACGCTTATCGATGCAGGTCGAGCTAAAAGCTATCCAGCGCAAACTGGGCGTTACCACGGTGTTCGTGACGCACGATCAGGGCGAAGCATTGAGCATGAGCGATCGCGTTGTCGTGATGTCAGCGGGGCACGTGCGGCAAATCGGCACGCCAGATGAGATCTATCGCCGCCCGCGCGATCCTTTCGTCGCTGGTTTTGTGGGCGATGTGAACATTCTGCCGGGTCGATACGCTGGCCGTGATAGTGCTGCGGTGGTTGAACTGGGCGGCAATGCGCTGCGTCTGCCCGCGGAACGCGTCCAGGCTACGGTGGGCGAGCGGCTTGACGTGTATGTCCGCCCTGAGAACATTCAACTGGCTGCGCTTGGGCCGCACTCCTTCCTCAGCGCGACGGTGATCACCCATGTCTTCCAGGGCGACCATGTTGATGTGCATCTTGATGTGCCCGCGTTAGGCAGTGCGACACTGTTTGCCCGTCAATCGGGGCTGGAATCATTGACGCGCTGGCCGGTGGGCAGCGTGGTGGGCGTGATGTTTGATGATGAGGGCGTTTGCGCCTTTACCTCTGAGAAGCAGGGATAACGCAGATGCTACCAGAAATGATGAAAGCGGTGATTGCTCACCAGCCGGGCGGCCCCGAGGTGTTAACCATGGTTGACCGCGCGGTACCGCAGCCAGGGGCAGGTGAAGTGCTTATCCGCGTAAGCCATGCGGGGGTGAACCGTCCTGACATTATGCAGCGCAGCGGGATGCCCGTTCCACCCGGTACCAGCGAGGTGCTTGGTCTGGAAGTATCGGGCGTTGTCGCGGAATTGGGTGAGGGCGTTGATAGCCTGAACCTCGGCACGCCGGTGATGGCGCTGCTCAACGGGGGTGGCTATGCCGAATATTGTGTCGCACGCGCCGAACTCTGTCTGCCGGTGCCGGCAGCGCTGCCGCTGGCGCTGGCCGCCGGCGTGCCGGAAGCGGCCTTTACCGTCTGGCATAACCTGTTTGAGCTAGGCCGCCTAACGCCGGGTGAAACCGTGCTGATTCATGGGGCGGCCAGCGGCGTGGGCAGCTTTGCGATTCAAAGCGCGCAGGCGTGCGGTGCGCGGGTTATTGCCACGGCTGGCGGAGCCGCTAAGATTGCCGCACTTCAGCGACTCGGCGTGTGGCGCGCCATTGATCGCCACAGCCAGGATTTTGTCGCGCTGATCCAGGATGAAACTCAAGGCCACGGGGTTGATGTGGTGCTGGACAACGTGGGGGGGGACTATGTGGCCCGCAATCTCAGCGTTATGGCGCAGGGCGGACGCCATGTCAGCTTGTCATTTATGCGCGGCGCTAAAATTGAACTCGATTTGCAACTGGTGATGCGCAAAGGCTTGAGCCTGACCTCATCCACGTTACGTCCTAAGCCGGCCGCCGAAAAAGCGCGTCTGGCCGAGTGTCTGCGAAAACACATTTTGCCGCTGCTGGCAGCAGGAAAAATCATTCCCACGCTACATCAAACCTTACCGTTAGCGCAGGCGGCTGAGGCACATCGCATCCTGGAAGCCAATGCCAATATCGGCAAAGTGCTGCTCGCCATTGATCAACCAGGAGTGTCGAGATGATGCAGCTCTACTACGCCAGCACCTCGGCTTATGTTCGCAAAGTCATGGTTACGGCGCATTGCCTTGGGCTGCTCGATGAGATTACGCTTTTGGCGTCAGCGGCCCATCCCATCGAACGCGATGAGCGCATTGCCAGCATCAATCCTTTAGCCAAGGTGCCTGCGCTGCGAACCGAGGCGGATTTATGTCTGTATGACAGCCGCGTGATTTGCGAATACCTCAACGCACGCGCGCAGGGAAATTTACTGCCGGCGCACGGTGAATCCCGCTGGGTAAGTCTGGCTCGTCAGGCGTTGGGTGATGGATTGATCGATGCAGCACTGCTGGCGCGCTATGAGTTCAGCGCGCGCCCGGCAGAGAAGCAGTGGCCTGGCTGGGCTGATGCGCAGTTAAAAAAAGTCAGCGCCGCACTGGGCGAAATTGAACGTCAGGCTGCCGGCTTTAACACCCTCCCCGATGATATCGGTTTAATCGCTATAGGTTGCGCGCTCGGTTACCTCGACTTCCGTTTTGCCGGGATGAACTGGCGTAAGCAGCATCCCCTTACTGCCGCGTGGTTTGCAATTTTCGATGCTCATCCGGCCATGGCCGCCACGCGCCCGCATTGATAGTCAGGAGCTTACATGGCACAGCAGATTTTCTTCCTTAACGGACCGAACGCAAATTTGTACGGCATGGATAAAGGCGGCACTTACGGCACGGAAAGTTTTGTCAGTATTGGTGAGCGATGCCAGCGCCGTGCGGCAGCACACAACGTGAACCTGCAATTTCGCCAAAGTAATCATGAAGGCGTTATTGTCGACTGGATTCAGGAGGCACGTCAGCATGCGGCGGGGATAATTATCAACGCGGCGGGGCTGAGCTACAGTTCAGTGCCTATTCTGGATGCCTTGCTAATGTTCGATGGACCCATTATCGAAGCGCATATGAGTAATATCTGGAAGCGTGAACCCTTTCGCCATCACTCGATGGTTTCCAAAGCGGCCACCGGTGTGATTGCCGGACTCGGCGTGCTGGGGTACGAGCTGGCGATTGATGCGGTGGTCACGTTGATAAAGGCGGACGCGGCATGAGTACGTTGGTGTTTTACAGTGAATTCGACAGTTTCACCGAGTGGTCAGCGCTATTGGCGCCGCATCTTCCCGGCGTCACTATTTGTCGCGCTGAAGAGGTACAGCAGGCTGATGAGGTGCACTATGCGCTGGTGTGGAAACCCCCGCACGGTTTTTTTGCCCCTTATCGCCATTTAAAACTGTTGGTCAATCTGGGGGCTGGCGTTGATTCGCTGGTTGGCCGTGATGATTTGCCGGACATTCCGATAATCCGCCTGTCGGATCCGCATATGGCGCGCATGATGGCCAGCTACGTGCTGTTTGCCGTGCTGCGCTACGCGCGTGATATACCAGCGTTTGAGCGGGCGCAGCGCGATCGACGCTGGCATTATCTGCATCCGCGATCGCCAGAAAGCGTGCGCGTAGGGGTGCTTGGTTTGGGTGAGCTGGGAGCCTATGCCGCGAGTGAATTGGCGCGGCAGGGGTTTGATGTACGCGGCTGGTCGCGTTCGCAGAAAACGCTGGCAGGCATTGCCTGCAGCAGCGGAATGGATGCGCTGGACGACTTCCTCGCCAGCAGTGACATCCTGGTGGTAATGCTGCCGTTGACGCCGCAAACCCACGGATTGCTGAACGCTGAAAGATTAGCGCGCTTGCCGCAAGGCGCTGCGTTTATCAATGTGTCGCGCGGTGCCATCGTTGATCAGCAGGCATTAACCCTGGCGCTGAGGCGCGGGGATATTGCCGAAGCAACGCTGGATGTCTTCGATCGTGAACCTTTACCTCCAGATGATGCATTGTGGGGCATGGATAATGTGCTGATCACGCCTCATCTGGCATCTGTGGCGATCCCCGCCAGTGCCGCACCGCAGGTGGCGGATAATATTCACCGCATCACTCGCGGGGAGCCGGTGTTAAATCAGGTGTTTCCGCAACAAGGTTACTAAAGCAAGCGCTTAGTTGCGTCGCTATGCATCCAGGTGCGCATGAACGCGCACCCTACGACATCCCCTTACCCTTTATGGTGTCCGGTTCACGCTTATCTGACGAGCATTACGCCACCTTGACCACTTGCGGATCGAAATAGCTCGGTGCCGCCATGCCGGGAATGTACTGGTCGGAAATAAACATGCGGCAACGCTCGGCAAAGGCACTGACCACCATCGATTGCTGCACATGTGCCACCGTGGCATAGCCGAGTTGCATGGGCTTATTCACACCCGCCAAACGTACGCGAATTAAGCGTTTACCATCCTGCGAAAGGTGAGCTTTGGGCCGCACGTTAGCGATGCCAAAACCTACGCCGTTTGCCACCATCGCGCGGACCACTTCCATATTGCTCGAGCGCATAACAATGTTGGGCGTGACGCCCGCCTCACTAAACAGACTCAGAAAATATTCCCGGCTCCACGGCATATCCAGCAATACCATCGGCACATCGGCCAGATCCTGCATAGAGACGGCTGATTGCGTGGCGAACGGATGATGTTCACCCACCATCACATAAGGCGGCAACTGCGCGAGTGATTGAAAGGTGATGTCGCCGGCAGGAACCAGATCGTAAGTCAGGGCAATATCGATATCGGCCGCACGCAGCTGTTTCAATAGCTGCTCGTGATTGCCCTCTACCAGCGTGATACGCACGCCAGGAAAAGCGCGACCAAAACCGAACACCAGTTCAGGCGTCAACATCGGCGCTAAGGTATCGAGACAGCCGACGCGCAGCGGTCCGCGCACATTATTCATGGATTCTGAAGCAATCGTGTAGAGGTTCGACATCTGCTCCAGGATCAGCTTCGCCTCTTTTAAAACCTGATGGCCGATGGCGGTGAGTGAGACGCCCTGCGCGTGATGACGGACAAAAAGCTGCACGCCAAGCTCAGACTCAATATGGGTGATAGCCGCTGAGATCGACGGTGATGAAACGTGGATACGTTCCGATGCGCCGATAATGCTGCCCGCTTCACCGGAAGCGACAAAATATTCCAGCTGACGCTGGGTGATGCGACTGAGCATGCAGATTCTCCTGGGATTGCTGACGCGCTCATGTCGCGCCAGTCATTCTAATTGTGTTGGAGACTATGCATTTATCATGCCGGCTCCCGTAACAGGATAATCACCTGCCTGCATCTCTTCGCCCATTCGCTTCTGCCTCACCTGCGGTTAAGAAAATCCTTGCCAGAGCAGCGCTTTTTTTAGCGTCAGAAATTCTGACGCAACAGCGAGGTAAATGCTGTTTTACCGAATCTCAGCCTGACGGCAATATCGCTTTAACACCAGAGAGCTGCCTTCGCACTGTTGTAGTGCAATGCGACGTAACGGAGCAGACGGTGGTTCACAGTTGCTACCACAGCCATTTCATTCATTGGGGACGAGAATATGTTGCGTAAGATTTGTGCCTTAACGTTGTTGACCACTGGCGTATTAAGCGCGGGCAATGCAATGGCCGCAGATAAGCTGATTGTCAGCACCTGGGGCGGCAGCTTTAAAGATCTGATTGATCAAACCATCGCGAAAGAGTTCACCAAAGAAACCGGTGTTGAAGTGCAATTTGTCACGGGCGGAACCATTGACCGCCTCAACAAAGCTAAGTTGGCCGGCGGCTCGCCCGAAACGGATGTGACGTTTACCACCGCGCACGTCGGCTATTTATATGCCAACAGCGGTCTGTTTGAGAAGCTCGATATGAGCAAAATCCCTAATGCGGTCAATCTGGTGCAGCAAGCCAAAGTCAGCCCTTATCACCTTGGTGTTTGGGGTTATGTTTACACCATCGGCTACCGTCCCGATTTAGTGCCAAAAGGCGAAACCTTCTCCAGCTGGAACGATTTGTGGCGCCCTGAGCTGAAAGGATCGCTGGCGCTGCCCGATTGGGATCCCAGCCATATTATTGCGGTATCTGCCAAGCTCTCCGGTACGGATGCAGCACACTGGCAACAGGGGCAAGCCAAGCTAAAGGCGCTGATTCCGAACATCAAATCCTTCTATACCGATGATGCCAACAGCCAACAGCTGATCTCTACCGGCGAAACCCCGGTGCAGGTGATGTTGTCGATGAATGCCTACAGCATGATTGCCGAGGGCGTCAACATTAAGCTGGCCATTCCCAAAGAGGGCGCGATTCTCGGGGTGGATACCGTGGGAATCAACAAAGGCACTAAGCATGCCGACCTGGCCTACAAATTTATGAACATTGCGCTTAAGCCGGAAATCCAGCAGCAGGTGGCGAAGATCTATCGCGGCAGCCCAACGGTGACCAATGCGCATATCGATCCTGAGCTGGCGAAGTTGCCGGGCATGCTGACCACGCCCGAACAGTGGAATGCCACCATCAACACCGATCCGCAGCTGCGCGCGGAGAAAACCGCCGAATGGCGTCAGTGGTTCTCGGAAAACATCATGTCTCATTGAGGGGGATGGGCAGCCCGCGCTGCCCACTTCTCAACGGTAGTCGCAACATTTTATGCAGGCAGCAACGTCTATGACGAGAAAACCGACATTTTTACCCTGGTTCATTATCCCAGCCACCTTTACGGCGCTCGGGTTAGTGGTTGCCATGTTCGCCGTGATGCAGTTTAGCGTGCGGGCCTATATTCCCGGTTCACTGGACGTGGGCGGATTTACCCTGGCGAACTTTAATGGCTTGTTTAAGAAAATCTATGCCGATGCCTTTATCAACACGGTGCTGCTTAGCGCGAAAACCGCCGTTTTTGGTTTACTGATGAGCTATCCGCTGGCCTACGCGCTGGTGCGAACGCGCACCACATGGATCAAATCCACCCTTTTGATTATTGCCATCACGCCGCTGTTTCTCGGCGAAGTGGTGCGTACCTATTCGTGGATTATCGTGTTGGGCAATAGCGGATTTCTTAACAGCTTACTGCTGGCAATCGGCATCATTCATAAGCCTATCCAGTTTATGTTCACGCAAACGGGAGTGGTGGTGGCGCTGGTGCATGTGACGATGCCGATCATGGTGATGATGCTGGCCACCGCGCTGTCACACATCAATCCTGATTATGAAAAAGCCGCCACCAGCCTCGGGGCCGGGCCCATACGCACACTGCTTACGGTGACGATTCCGTTGTCGCTGCCAGGCATAGTTTCCAGTTTAACCACGGCCTTCGCCTGGACCTTCAGTGCTTTCGCCACCCCGCAACTGATCGGTGGAGGACGCGTTAGCACCGTGGCCACCATGGTGTATCAGCTGGGATTTTCATCGATGAATTTTCCGTTTGCCGCCGCGCTCAGCATTGCCGGTTTACTGCTGACGATTCTGCTGCTGATGGTGCTAAAACGCATGAGCCGCTTCCTGCACGCAATGGGAGAACATTAAGATGACGCGTTCGCTAAACGATAAACTGATTACCCTGACCGGTCGCCTGCTGGTCATTGCCATTGTTCTGTTTGTCATGCTGCCAACGATTGTGGTTTTCATCTCCTCATTCAGCAGCACATCGGTGCTGTTCTTCCCGCCGAAAGGCTGGTCACTGCGCTGGTTTGAGCGTGCAGTAAGTTACGATGATTTTCGTCACGGCTTCTATTCAGGCCTCATTGTTACCGCCTGGGCATCCTCCCTGGCGGTGATCATCGGCGCAACACTGGCTATTGCAATTGAGCGCTACAGCTTTCCCTGCAAGCAGGTGCTGGAAGGGGTGTTGCTCTCACCGCTTTTCATTCCCCATTTCACTATTGGGCTGGGTTTGCTGATGCTGGTTTCGCAGCTCGGTATCGGGCGCGGTTATCCACTGGTGATTTTCTGCCATATCGTGCTGGTGCTGCCGTTCGTGTTGCGCAGCGTGTATGTGTCATTAAAGAATCTGGAGCAACGTATTGAACTGGCCGCCGCCAGCCTTGGTGCATCGCCTTTACGCGTGGTGTGGACCATCACCGTGCCGTTGATATTACCCGGCCTGTTTGGCGGCTGGTTATTTGCGGCCATCCTGTCGTTCAATGAATTCACTGCCTCGCTGTTTATTACCACGCAAGCGACGCAAACCCTGCCGGTGGCGATGTACAACTATGTACGTGAATTTGCTGACCCCACGCTGGCGGCGCTCTCGGTTATTTATATTGCCGTAACGGCAACAATGTTAATTATTGCCAATAAGTTTTTAGGCTTAGGAAAAATTCTGAATGTTGAAGCGGGACATTAATTAATTTACTGAGCGTCAGCGCTTTCTAACGCACCGATTAACTTCAATGCGACTCTTTTCCATGAAAAGGGCGGAGTCGTTCATCTTTAGGAAATTCACATGTCAGTAGAAAAAATGAATACCGTGATTGTCGGGGCAGGCCAGGCAGGTATTGCGATGAGTGAGCATCTGTCATTAATGGGGGTTCCCCATGTGGTTTTAGAGCGTAGTCGTATTGCCGAACGCTGGCGTTCTGAACGTTGGGATTCATTAGTTGCGAATGGTCCAGCGTGGCACGATCGTTTTCCGTCATTAAAATTCGACAATATTTCCCAGGAAGCTTTTCCGCCCAAAGAGCGTATGGCGCAATATTTCGAGGATTACGCAAAAATGCTCGATGCGCCCGTGCGAACTGGCGTTGAGGTTTATCTGGTTGAGCGCCTGGCCGGACGCAGCGGATTTAAAGTCGTCACCTCGGCGGGAGAATTTGAGGCGGATAACGTGGTAGCCGCCACCGGGCCTTTTCAAAAGCCCTCGTTCCCGCAGATTGTGCCAGAGAGCGTCGCGCTGCATCAGATCCACTCTTCGGGCTATAAAAATCCTCAGCAGCTGCCGGAAGGCGGCGTGCTGGTGGTGGGTGCTGGCGCTTCCGGGACACAAATCGCGGAAGAGTTAAGAAAATCAGGGCGTGACGTGTATCTCTCAGTCGGCGAACACTATCGTCCGCCGCGCGCCTATCGCGACCGTGATTACTGCTGGTGGCTCGGCGCACTTGGCCTGTGGGATGAGGTGAAGATCAAGCCGAAAAAACAGCACGTTGCCTTTGCGGTGAGCGGCTATGAAGGCGGCAAAACGGTAGATTTTCGTCGTCTGGCCCACATGGGCATCACGCTTGTGGGCATCACGACGCGTTGGGATGATGGCGTACTCAGCTTTGCCGAAGGTTTGGCGGAGAATATTGCCGAAGGGGATAAAGCCTATTTCGATGTGCTGCGTGATGCAGATGCTTATATTGTACGCAACGGTTTGGACCTGCCGCCGGAACCGCAGGCGTGGGAGTTATTGCCGGATCCTGAATGCCTGATTAATCCGCTGGCTAAGTTGGATATTCATGGCGCAGGGATTAGCACTATTATTTGGGCCACCGGATTTAAATTTGATTTTAGCTGGCTACAGGTCGATGCATTTGATGAAAAGGGTGTGCCATTCCATAAGCGCGGTATTTCAGCAGAACGTGGCATCTATTTTCTTGGCCTGCCGAATTTGGTTAATCGTGCGTCCTCATTTATTTATGGTGTCTGGCATGATGCGAAATATATAGCTGACCATATCGTGTTGCAAAATGCCTATACCGATTACGTAAAATCGTAATTTATGCGCATGAGGTGCGTATAAATACGCACCCAGCCGCGCTGTAGTGAATATTTTCGGATGCCGATTGATGAACATAACCTGTATTGAAGAGTTACGCCTTCTGGCGCGTAAGCGTGTACCGAAAATGTTTTATGATTATGTGGATGCAGGTTCATGGACGGAATACAGCTATCGCGCTAATGAGGCCGACCTGCAACGCATCGAATTTCGTCAGCGCGTGGCCGTCGATATCTCTCAGCGCAGCACCACCAGCACGATGTTGGGGCAACCCGTTACGTTGCCGATGGCGATTGCACCCACCGGCTTAACCGGCATGGTGCATGCCAATGGTGAAATCCTTGCCGCGCGGGCAGCAAAAAATTTTGGCATTCCTTTCACGCTATCCACCATGAGCATCTGTTCTATCGAAGCGGTGGCACAGGCGACACAGCACCATCCCTTTTGGTTTCAGCTGTATGTGATGCGCGATCGTCAGTTTGTCGCCCGTTTGATTGAGCGCGCTAAAGCCGCCAACTGCAGTGCGTTGGTGGTTACCATGGATTTACAGGTGTTTGGTCAGCGGCACAAAGACATCAAGAATGGCTTATCCACGCCGCCCAAAATGACGCTGAAAAATATGATCAACATTGCCAGCAAACCGCGCTGGTGCCGCAACATGCTGGCATCACCGCATCGTAATTTTGGCAATATTATTGGTCATGCCAGCGGGGTAGAGAGTATTGATGCAATGATGGCGTGGACGCAGCAGCAGTTTGATCCTTGCCTCTCGTGGCAGGATGTTGAGTGGATTAAACAGCGCTGGGGCGGCAAACTTATTGTCAAAGGCATCATGGATGCTGAGGATGCGCGATTAGCGGTGGCAGCGGGTGCGGATGCCGTGATCGTTTCTAATCATGGTGGTCGTCAGCTGGACGGCGTCTCTTCATCGATATCCATGTTGCCACTGATTGTTGATGCGGTGAAAAATCAGGCCGAAGTGCACTTTGATGGCGGCATCCGTTCCGGACAGGATGTTCTCAAGGCTATCGCGCTGGGCGCCAAAGGCACCTATATCGGCCGCAGCATGCTGTATGGATTGGGGGCATTAGGTGAGCAGGGCGTAACCTGTGCGCTGAATATCATCCGTAATGAATTCGACCTCTCAATGGCGTTTTGTGGCAAAACGGAAGTGGCCGCAATTGATGCGACGATATTGCGTCAGGATATTTGCCGATAAAAAAAGCCGGACATGGTCCGGCTTTGTTCATTTCTGGCGTGAATTACAGCGCCATATCCTGCTTGCCTGATTCCACACGCGGCTTGGCCTGCGTTGGCGCCACGGTCTGGTCGCCCATGTTAATCACCGGCGGTTTAGTCAACTGCAGCGTGGCTGCGGTATTGTCCCAAACCTGCTGCGTCAACGCGGTGTTGCCGTTCAGCTTCTGGCCGAAACTTGGCACGACGTCACGGATCTTCTGCTGCCACTCTGGCGATGCAAACTGCTCTGGGAACAGCTTCTTCATCACGTCGAGGGTGATAGGTGCGGCAGTCGATGCACCTGGTGAGGCACCTAACAGCGCTGCCAGGGTTTTCTGCTGATCGGTCACAATTTCGGTGCCCAGCTTCAGCACGCCGCCTTTGTCTGCGTCTTTCTTAATGATCTGTACGCGCTGACCGGCCTGAATCAGTTTCCAGTCCTCTTTACGTGCGTTTGGATAGTACTCCTTCAGCGCAGCAAAGCGATCATCATCATTCAGCATCACCTGACCAATCAGGTATTTCACCAGATCAAAGTTATCAATACCCACATGCGTCATCGGCATGATGTTGCTGGTGGTGGTGGCGCTCAGCAGATCGAACAGCGAACCGTTTTTCAGGTACTTGGTCGAGAAGGTGGCGAACGGGCCAAACAGCACCACTTTCTTACCGTCGAGGTAGCGAGAATCGATGTGTGGCACGGACATTGGCGGTGCGCCCACAGAGGCCTGGCCGTACACTTTTTCCAGGTGACGGTTGGCGATCTCTGGGTTTTCGGTCATCAGGAAGGAACCGCCGACCGGGAAGCCGCCGTAGTTATCGGCTTCTGGAATACCGGTTTTCTGCAGCAGCTTAATGGCAGCGCCGCCTGCGCCGATAAACACGTATTTCGCATCGACAGAGCGCTTATCACCGCTCTTCACATCTTTAACGGTAACGTGCCAGGAGTTGTCACTGTTACGCTTGAAATCAGTGACTTCAGTAGACGTTTCCAGCTTGAAGTTCTGATCTTTTTTCAGGCTGCCGATCAGCTGACGGGTGATTTCACCGTAGTTGACGTCGGTGCCCACTGGCGTCCAGGTTGCAGCAACTTTCTGGTTCGGATCGCGGCCTTCCATCACCAGCGGTGCCCATTGCTGGATCTGCTGATGATCGGTTGAGAATTTCATGCCCTGGAACAGCGTCGTTTTCTGCAGCGCCTCATAGCGCTTGGTGAGGTATTCGACATTTTTGTCGCCCCAAACGAAGCTCATATGCGGAGTCGAATTGATAAACGAGTGTGGATCGTGCAACACGCCGCGCTGTACTTGTGAAGTCCAGAATTGACGAGAAATCATGAACGCTTCGTTGATTTCCAGCGCTTTGCTAACGTCGATTGAACCGTCTGCACGCTCTGGCGTGTAGTTCAGCTCCATGTTAGCAGAGTGCCCCGTACCGGCGTTGTTCCAGCCGTTGGACGATTCCAGTGCCACGCCATCCAGCTTCTCAACCATCAGCTGTTTCCAGCCCGGCTGAAGCTCTTGCAGCCAGGTGCCAAGCGAGGCGCTCATGATACCGCCGCCAATCAGCAGCACGTCAGTTTTTTCTGGTGCATCTTCAGCGTGTAGCGCAGAAGAGACAAACAGCGCTGCCAGCGATAGGGCAGACACGATCTTTTTGGTGTGAGTCATTCCAGTCCTACTTATTATGCAATGCAGGTGAACGTTAAAAATTCGGTTTGCACATTAAGAGATTGTTACGAAATGATTAACTTATTTTTAGTTAATAAAGTATTGGTGTTAATTAATTAACTTTAAAAAAAGAAAGGCGGATAAAACATAAGCAAAACAGGGAGTAAAGCGAGGATAAACCGCTCAGGTCACGCGGTTATTCTTTATATCGGTTGACGCGACTTAGGTCAAATAAAAACCTCGCCTACCGCTGCACATTTCATAAACCATCACTGCACGAAGCGTGTTCATTGCGCGTAGCAAAACTGTATTACCCTAAGGTCTCTAATGATTTGTTTAAACACTTTCACGTGGGCAACGGCATGGCTAACAAAACGCTGTATGAAAAACTGATCGATCAGCATGTGGTTCGGACGTTAGACGACGAAGGGCATGTGCTGCTGTACATCGACCGCTCTATTCTGAATGAGTACACCAGCCCGCAGGCGTTTAGCGGTTTGCGCGATCACCAGCGTGCGGTGCGTAATCCCGGCACTATTTTACTGAATGTCGATCACGTCAACCCAACGCGTCCCGAACGCGATGACGCGATGACCGATGCCGGTGGACAATTACAGGTTGATTATTTCCGCCAGAATGCCGCGCATTTTGGCATTGAACTGTTCGATGTGATGGATCCACGTCAGGGTATTGAACATGTTGTTGCCCACGAGCAGGGCCTGGTCATGCCCGGAATGGTGATCGCTGCAGGTGATAGCCATACCACCACATACGGCGCGTTTGGTGCACTTGGCTTCGGCATCGGCACCTCGGAAATCGAGCATCTGCTTGCCACGCAAACGCTGATTTATCGCCGGTTGAAAACCATGCTGGTGACGGTGAACGGCGAGTTGCCATTTGGCTGCTCGGCGAAGGACATCATCATGGCGCTGATTGAGCAGATTGGCGCTTCAGGCGCTACCGGTTTTGCCATTGAATTTACCGGTGTTGCCATTGCGGCGCTGAGTATGGAAGGGCGCATGACGCTGTGTAACATGGCGGTGGAAGCCGGTGCTCGCGGCGCTATCATCGCGCCGGATGAAAAGGTCTTTGCCTATATTGCGGGCAAACCGCAAATGCCGGTGGGACCAATGTGGGATCGGGCCGTTGCGGAGTGGCGTGCATTAAAGAGCGATGCTGACGCGCCCTTTGATCGCCGCATTACCATCGATTGTAGTGACCTCGAACCCAAAGTGACCTGGGGAATTAGCCCGGATCAAGCTGGCGCTATCACGGGGCGCGTCCCCGATCCCGCGCAGGAAAAAGATCCGGTTAAACAGCAGGCGTTAAATACCGCACTGAAATACATGGGGCTGGAACCCGGCACGCCGTTAGCCGATATCGCCATCACGCACGCCTTTATTGGTTCCTGTACCAATGGTCGAATTGAGGATTTACGAGCCGCGGCCGCCATTATCGACGGCCATA
Source organism: Pantoea sp. GW821-FHT03E06 (assembly GCF_059420725.1). NCBI lineage: Bacteria > Pseudomonadati > Pseudomonadota > Gammaproteobacteria > Enterobacterales > Erwiniaceae > Pantoea > Pantoea sp. GW821-FHT03E06. The sequence continues at coordinate 385,840 of NZ_JBWKUG010000002.1, read as the reverse complement.
AAATTGCGCCACACGTGCGAGGCATTATCGTTCCTGGTTCAACTCAGGTGCGTCAGCAGGCAGAAGCGGAAGGATTAGCGGCGATATTCATCAACGCCGGCTTTGAGTGGCGTCAATCAGGTTGCTCAATGTGTCTGGCAATGAATGAAGATGTGCTTGCGCCTGGCGATCGTTGCGCTTCAGGTACCAACCGTAATTTCCCAGGCCGTCAGGGCGCAGGTGCCCGCACGCATTTGATGAGTCCGGCGATGGTTGCCGCCGCCGCGATTGCCGGTCATCTGGTTGACGTCCGCCGCTTTATGACAGCAGAGGTTTAAAATGGAAGCGTTTAATAACATTACCGGCACGCTCGCCCCGTTACCGGCTGCCAATATTGATACGGATGTGATCATGCCGAAGCAGTTTCTCAAAGGCATTGATCGCCAAGGTTTAGATCGCGGCGTGTTCTTCGACCTGCGCTTTTTGGCCGATGGCAGCCCAAACCCGGATTTCATTCTCAATCAGCGCGGGTGGGAACACGCCACTTTCTTACTGGTGGGGGCGAATTTCGGCTGTGGTTCCAGCCGCGAACATGCGGTGTGGGGGCTCAATCAGCTCGGCATTCGCGCCATTATTGGTACCAGTTTTGCCGGTATCTTTGATGATAACTGCCAGCGCAACGGTGTTCTGACGCTGACGTTGAGTGATGAGGATTACCAGCGATTGAGTGCAGTGGCGAACGATCCTACCAACAATCGCATTACCGTTTCGCTGGAACAGCAGGCGATCCTTTTCGATAATCAACGTATTGCGTTCTCCGTGAGCGCATTGAAACGTGAAATGCTGCTGGGCGGCGGAAGCGCTGTAGATTGGACGCTGCAATACGCCTCTGATATTAGCCAGTTTGAAACGCAGCATTTTGCCCAACGTCCGTGGCTGAAACGCGCGAATACGGCAAAGGATGAACAGCATGAGTGAGATAACGCCTCAGGGAGATTCGCCGTTTATTGAAGGCTTTACGCTTAGCGACGTGCGTCTGGCTAACGGCATTACGTTACGCGTAGCCATGGGCGGCGAAGGGCCGCCGCTGCTGCTTTTGCATGGTCATCCGCAGAATCATCTGGCGTGGCGCAAGATTGCGCCGCAGCTGGCGCAAAAATATCGCGTTATCCTGCCGGATTTACGTGGCTATGGCGACAGTGATAAACCGCCGAGTGACGAAACCCATCGCCCCTACTCAAAACGCGTGATGGCCGATGACATTAGCCTGCTGATTGAAGCATTGGGATGGGAGCGCGTGGCTTTCGTGGGCCACGATCGCGGCGCCCGCGTCGGGCACCGATTGGCGCTCGATCACCCGGAAAAACTCTCCTGCTGCGTATTTGTCGATATTGCACCTACCGCAACCATGTATGCATTAACCGATAAAACATTCGCCACGCGTTATTTCTGGTGGTTTTTCCTGATTCAGCCGTACCCGTTACCCGAAACCATGATCGGTCACGACCCGGCTTTATTTCTGCGTAAACACATTGATGGCCAATTAAAAACGCCAGGCGCAACCTCGGATGAAATATTTAATGATTATCTGCGCTGTTATCAAAATAAAGCGATGATACATGCAGTATGCGAAGATTATCGCGCTGCGGCCACCATCGATTTAGACGACGACGCGCAAGACAGTGATAAACGTATTGAATCTCCGCTATTGCTGTTGTGGGGTGAAAAGGGCACGGTTGGTCAGTTATATAACGTAGTGGATACCTGGCAGGATAAAGCGCGTCATGTGCAAGGGCAGGCATTACCTTGTGGCCACTCGCCGCATGAGGAAGTACCCGAACTGTTTTTAAGCCAGCTTCAGTGCTTCCTGGATTCTGTGTTATAACCGGCTAAATTTCTTTAACGCTGTGGTGTTATGAAGATATTGCTTGCCGGAAAAAGTTATCAGAAACCCTTGCAGGGCTGGCCTTCAGTAGACGATCTGTACGTGTTTATCAGCGTGGCGCGCTATGAAGGTTTTGGCCGCGCCGCGACGGAGCTGGGCCAGTCGCCATCTTACATCAGCAAACGTATTGCCATCCTTGAAAAGCAGCTGGAAACCCGGCTGTTTTTTCGCACCAACCGTGTGATGCGCCTGACGCCCGAAGGTGAAAAAGCGCTGGAGGGCGCGCTGCAGGTGGTGCATGAAATGGATTCTTTCCTGAATAATTTCCAGCAGTGGCGCGGAGAGCTGACCGGCGACCTCACCGTGGCTTGCTCCTTTGGTTTTGGGCAAGACTATCTTTCCGACGCCGTGGCAGAATTTATGGCGCGTCATCCCTCGCTGAATATCAAATTAATTCTCACCGATCGCGATATTGATCTGCTGCAATCTGGCATCGATGTTGATATTCGCGTCAGTGATGATATTAATCACTCTTACATCGCCAAAAAATTAGCAGCTAATCGGCGTATTTTATGCGCATCGGCAGAGTATTTAGCGCAGTCACCTGCATTAACCACGCTGGGCGATTTGATGGATCACAGCTGCCTTATTATTAATGAAAACAACAATACATTTGGGCATTGGACATTGACCGATGGTGAGAACAAAATTGTTTGTCGTCTTAATAGTCACTATTCATCCAACAGTGGCAAAGTGATTCTTAACTGGGCATTAAAATCACACGGGATTGCACTGCGCTCAGCCTGGGACGTTTCACCTTATTTAACAGAGAACAAACTCGTTCACGTTTTACCGCAGTGGTATCAGGAAGCCAATATATGGGCGGTTTATACACAACGCTCTTCAGAATCTCCGCGTATTAAGGTGTTTATTGATTTTCTGTCGGAGTATTTCGCAGAAAAAAGCCTGCCGATGACGCAAGGCAGGCTATGAATTCATGCAGGACGACAGTAAACATCAGCCATAGGCCACTTTACTATTGATGTGATAAAGCGTCGCTGTTGCAGCCATCACGTGTTGGCCATCGTGCGCCGGCTCGTGAGACTCAACGTCGGTGATGTGGTAGCCCACAGCGCCAGCGGCAAGTGCTTTTTGCACAAATGCGTCATTCAGTTCTTCCATTGAGGTGGCCCAGCTCACGGAAGTAAATCCAACCGGATGGATTGATGAAATTTCGCGATGGGTTAAATCAGCACGAATTAAAACGGGTTTTACAGATTGCGGTGTAAAGATTGAGATAACATCATTAATTAATTGTTTCATGGCCATACTCCTCGGAAAGAATAGCTGAGCCCATGGCTGAAGCTGCGAGTTGTTCAATTGTTGATAATGCGCTTTTACATCCCAAAAATGCTCACGGCGGGTGATCATTGCCGGTAAAGCTAATAAACACGTTTTGAGGTTAAGCGTTTTAGCTTTAATTGCTAATTAGATGTTAAGAAATCTTCAGCCACAACTCATTCAAACTTCCGCGAATATATTTGCATGTGGTTACATTTGCCGGTGTTAAAAATGTTGTCATGAATGGCGGCCTGACAAAAAACGGTAAAGCGCTTCTGACAGCCGCATTCATGGCAACCCGACTAAGGGTGGCGTTAGAAAAATTAAAACTCGCGCTGTCCGCCCAACTCAATCACCCGATTCGGCGGGATATTAAACTGCTCATGCGCGCGCAGCGCATTACGCTGGCAGAAATGGAAGATACCGCCTTTCACCCGCATCAGACCTTTTCTTTTTTTCATCACCAGGGTGTCATGTGAGGTAAAGAAGGAGGCTTCATTCACGGTACAGCCAAATCCTTCCAGCCCACACAGATGCAGAATTTCAGCCATTGACGGCGTTTCGCGCCAACCATAAGTGGCGGTGACTTGCCAGAATGAAGGGGACAGCTGGGAGATGCTCAGGCGCTTTTGATTATAAACGCGCGGTATATCAGCGGTGCGGATGTGTAGCAGCACCACGCGTTTATGTAATACGCGGTTATGTTTGAGGTTATGCAGCAGCGCCTGCGGAATTTCGTGCTGTTTCCGCGCCAGAAAAATCGCCGTGCCCGCCACGCGACTGGGCGGATTGGTTTCCAGCGATCTGACCAATGCTTGCAAGCTTTCTGGATCGTTATTCAATCGGCGAATTAAACGATTACGCTCGCTGCTCCAAATCAGCATGAGTCCCATCATACTGAGCGCCAGCAACACGGGCACCCAACCGCCAGAGAACAATTTCATCAGATTGGCGCTAAATAGCGGTACATCAATGCTGAGCATACACAGCAGGAAAATGAGAGCGACCGGTAACGGCCACTTCCAGTTACGCAGCGCGACGACGCCTGCCAGGCAGGCGGTAATCACCATTGTTCCGGTGACGACGATGCCGTAAGCGGAAGAGAGCGCCGAAGACTGGCGGAAGGCCAAAACAATCACCGTTACGGCAACAAACAGCAGCCAGTTCACCACGGGAATATAGATCTGTCCGGATTCGGTATGTGACGTAAAGATAATGCGCATCGGCGGCAGGAAGCCCTGACGTATCGCCTGATGCGTCAGGGTATATACCCCGGAAATCACGGATTGTGCGGCAATCACCGTTGCCATTGTCGAAAGCACAATCAGCGGAATTTGCCCCCAGGCAGGTGCGAGGTTAAAAAACGGGTTATTAATAGCCTGCGGATTGGCAATCACTAATGCACCCTGACCAAAATAGTTAAGTACCAGCGCAGGCATGGCGATGACCAGCCAGGCCATGCGAATCGGTGTTTTACCCAAGTGTCCCATATCTGCATACAGCGCTTCTGCACCGGTTACCGCCAGAACTACCATGCCGAGCGCGGCAAACGAGAGCGCTTTATGGCTCAGTAAAAACGTCAGTGCGTAGGAAGGATTGAGCGCGTAGAGCACGTCAGGGTTGAGTGCGATACCGCGAATACCTAGCAGGGCGATTGAAACAAACCAGACAAACATCACCGGCCCGAATACTTTACTGACCTTCTCCGTTCCGTGCCGTTGAATGATAAACAGTAGGGTAAGAATCACTACCGCCAGCGGTACCACATATTTATCCAACTCTGGGGAAACCACTTCAATCCCTTCAATCGCCGATAGCACCGAAATTGCCGGCGTAATAACGCCATCGCCATAAAAGAACGCGCCGCCAATTAAGCCCGCCAGCACAATGATGTGACCCGCTTTTTCTCCAACGTGCTGGCGCGCCAGCGACATCAACGTCAGAACGCCGCCTTCGCCATCGTGATCGGCTCGCATGACAAAACAAACATATTTCAGGGTGACGATGAGCGTCAGCGCCCAGAAAATCAGCGAAAGAAAGCCCATCACCGCCGTGGTTGATATGCCGCCATCGGGCAGAATGGAGAGGCACTCTTTGAGGGTATAAAGTGGGCTGGTACCGATATCGCCAAACACAATGCCCGCTGCGGCTAGCATCCCTGCCGGTAGGGACTGTTTTTCGTTCTGACTCATAGATTTCCTGTAGGTATCAGGTTTGAGACTCATGATGGCGAACATACCCGTTTGCTACGCGGGCGAACAGAGTAAGGCGAATTTATGAACACCATTTTTACGCCAATCGCCGATATTTTTACGGCATTTTTATATTGCTGCCTGGTTTATGATCTGAGCGTAGTTGATTAATCGTTTTAACAGTGAGAGAGGAAAGCAAATGTGAAGAGAAAGAGGGGCTTGATGTTGAGATAGCCGCGCAAAAAAATGCGTTGCGCGGCTTTATTTTGCCGGGTATTACCAGCCTTTAATAATATCGCCTTTATAGATTTCGTTCGCTTTATCCAGCACTTCCTGCGACTGGAAGGCCTGTTTCAACTTCTGCACGTTGGCGCTGTCTTTATTGTCTTCACGCGCCACGATGGCATTGACGTACGGTGAGGCTTTGCCTTCCATAAACATCCCATCACGCGAAGCAGAGAGATTCACCAGGGCAGCAAAGTTGTTGTTGATGATGGAAATATAAACCTGTGGGTCATCCAGGGTGCGCGCTAGCTGCGGCGTATCAACTTCCACAATTTTCAGCTTTTTAGGATTGTCAGTGATATCCAGCGTGGTGGGCAGCAGACCCGCTTCTGGTTTTACTTTAATTAGGCCTTGCGCCTGTAACAGCAGCAGACTGCGGCCCAGCGTGGTCGCTTCATTAGAGATAGTTACAGTGGCACCGATGGGTAACTCATTAAGCGATTTTATCTTGCGGGAATAACCCGCAATCGGGAATACAAAGGTGTTGGTTACTACGGCGAAGTGGTAACCGCGCTCTTTTGATTGCATCTCCAGATAGGGCAGGCTCTGAAACGCATTGGCGTCAACATCTTTGTTATACAGCGCTTCGTTTGGCTGTACATAGTCATTGAAGGCGACAACATCAACATCCAGCTGATATTTGTCGTGCGCAACTTGCTTCACTGTGTCCCATAACGCTTGGTCTGGCCCGGTATTTATGGCCACTTTGATGTGGTTTTCATCGTTTTTATTACAGCCACTCAACAGTGCAACGGAAGCAGCCAGCAGAGTTGTGAGTATTATTTTCTTCATTGCGCAGGTCCCCTCTTAACGTAGGAAACGGACTATAATGGATATCTAGACGTCTGTACATCCATTGGTGAGCCGTTCGCCTGGAATTCGTTCAGGGGCCGCTACTTTTGCAAACAGGCGATGTATTTCTCGCCCGAATGCAGAACTTTTTTCTGCGCTTCGGTCAAAATTTCACGATGCTCAAATGCGCCGTAAAGTTGCTCAAATTTTAACGGTGAAAGCCGAAGCATAATGTCGCTCACCGTCGAGGCAGAGAGTGGCAGCATATTTGGGTAGCTCCACATAAATGACACGGCATTAGCGCCAGGCGTGACTTGCAATATATCGCCGCTTAAAAGTAAGCCGTCATTGTGCGAATGATGCAACACACAACCCCCGGCAAAATGGCCGCCAAGACGAATCAGCTTCACTGCAGGTAAAATTTCCTGTTCGTCACCGTGCCAAAGCTGAATATGGGAACTGGAGCGCATAATCCATTCACGATCGCTGGCATGGAGGTAAATCGGCGCGTTAAAGGCGGCAGCCCAATCCTGCATGGTGCTGTAATAATGCGGGTGTGAAATAGCGATGGCGTGAATACCGCCAAGCGCGCTGATAATGGCTTTCGTGGCGTTATCCAGATTAGCGATGCAATCCCAAAGAATATTTCCCTGAGATGTTCGCAGCAGAAAGGCGCGTTGATTGATGGCAAAGCCAGGCACCGTCTGCAAGCTAAAGAGTGTGGCGGTGTGCTGCTGCCATTTATTGCTGTGAGTGACGAGCAGGCGTTCCAGCGGCATCCATTTTTGCCCGGTTGCCGGCACGTATTGCCGATCATCGTCACATATTGCGCAGCGTTTGATTTCTTCACGTTGCTCGTCGTAAGACGTGCCGCATGCAGTGCAGACTTTAATCATGCTCGACTCCTGACCATAAATGAAACATGCTTATTACTGCGGCTGAAGCTGGTAAATCCATGCCGAGAGCGGCTGTCCATCAAGGGTGATCACGTCGACTTCAACGCGATCGTAGCCATCTTCAAATTCATCAAGCATCGGCCAATGTGACGCCAGCCGATCGGACATAAACACATAACCCTGCACGCGTGGCCCGTCGTGCTGCAAAACAATGCCGGGAAAATCCGCTGCAGCGCCCCAGCCACGCGCGTAGTAGATGCCTGCAACCGATCCCGCCAGCCATTCGCCGCCGATATTTTCCAGAATATGGGCATTGGAGTGGCCTGGTTGTAACGTACCGTAAACAAATAAACGTTCCATTTTCCCTCGTAAAATCAAGCAAAAGCGGCACTTTACTCTGCCGCAGGGATGATGTCATCCCCGGCATGCAGACCGCCCGATATGTGATGTGCGTACTATTGAAAATCGCTATTCTGAACCACCCGCCTGGTGAGGTAAAAGATCAATGATGAATAGTTCGAGCATTGCCCGCTGCACGATAAAAAGCTATCCACAATCCGCACAATTTGATGGCAAGAGATTTAATAATGGCATTCCACGCCAGCAGCTGGGATTGGCCGAATATGCCAAACTTATCTGGGACTTTACGTTTAACAAACCTAAAAATACGGTTCCCGAGCATGCATTACCGCTTATCCCTCTTAGCGCGCAGCAGCTGCTTCTCGCACCGGATAAGCGTGTATATCGGCTTGGACACTCTTCATTATTGTTTAAAATACAGGGCAAATTTTGGCTGACCGATCCGGTATTTACCCAGCGTGCGTCACCGTTTCGCCGATTAGGTCCCAAACGCTTTCAGCCGGCACCTATTTCACTCGACGCGCTGCCGCCCATCGAAGGGATTATTCTCTCGCACGATCATTATGATCATCTCGATTATCACAGCATCATGCAGCTCAAAGATCGGGTGCGATATTTCCTGACTCCGCTCGGTGTTGGCGACTTGATTACATCCTGGGGCGTTGCGCCGGAGAAAATTACGCAGCTCGATTGGTGGGAATCCACAGATATTGGCGGCATTCAATTTGTCGCAACGCCTTCGCAGCACTTTTCCGGGCGAGGTTTATTTGACGGTAATAAACGCTTATGGTGCTCGTGGAGCATCATTAGCGATGAATTCCGCCTGTTCTTTGGTGGTGATTCCGGCTATTTCGACGGATTCAAACAGATCGGCCATAAGTTTGGCCCATTCGATATGGCATTTCTGGAAAATGGGGCTTATGACCGTCGCTGGGCCGATATTCACATGCTGCCGCAAGACACCATAAAAGCCTTTAAAGATCTGAACGCGAAATGGCTGTTTCCGATTCACAATGCCACCTTCGATCTGGCATTTCATCACTGGAACGATCCGCTGAATCAAATAGTCGCGCTGGCAAAAGAACATCAAATCAAACTCTGTATGCCGCAAATCGGGCAGGGCGTGCAATTTTTGCAGCCGCAGGAAGAAGCCTCCTGGTGGTAAAAAGCAGCATCCCAGCGCATGAGGCTGGGATGCTTTTTATCAATCGAGGGTTAATTCATCGTACAGGCTGCGTAAGCGGGTGCGCAAAAACAGTACCGCTTTATGCTTGCGCGACAATAAAGCCTGCACGCTGCTGCCGCTTTCTGCTGCCAGCTCATGGTAGCTATATCCGAGGAGTTCGGTTTTCTCGAATACCTCGCGCTGTAACGCTGGAAGCTCAGCGAGCGCTTCCTCCAGCTCTTCCCACAGCAACGCTTTTAAATATTCATCTTCTGGCGTTTGCGGCACCCCAAATAAGGTTTCCGCCAGCTCATCCTCAGGAAATTCACCCTCTTCGTCACCGCCGAAGACGTTCGAAAGAGGCTGTTCGGTCTTTTTACGCGCGCGGTCGGTCATTTCATTGCGCGCCGCGCGAAACAGCCAGGCGGCGACGTTCTCCACCGGCTGCTCTACCTGCATCAGCTTATAGGTGACTTCCTGCAAGATATCATCAGCATCTTCACGCACCGCCGTTCGACCGCGAATAAACGCCTTCAGCTTTGTGCGACAGGCGTTGATTGCTGACATTAGCAGTGAATCCTGCGGCATCACGATTACTCGGAATCGCTGGGTTTGGACGCGTTGCTATCGGGCTGCGGGCGAGAATCGTTTCTTTCGTCACGACGACCACCGTGCCAGTCGCAGCGATCGCGGTGGCCGCGATGACCAAAACGATTACGGCGATGCTGCATAAACTCTTCGCGCTGTTCCGGTGTCATTTGCATCCAGCGTTCATGCATACGGCGGCGTGCCATACCAAACATCCCTGGGCGGAAACCCAACCCCCCAAACAGAATGCGGCAAAGCGCTAACAGCCCCAACGCCTGCCAGAAACCGATGCTTTTCACGCCGACGATGCCCGGCAGTAACGCATTCCAAAGCGACATCACCAGCAATCCGAGTACGGCAACAATAACGGCACCGATGATCAGCGGTTTTGCCATGCGGTGACCACCAAAATGGTGGCCGTGATCGCGTCTGTGCATATCAAAATCTCTCATTGCTCTTTCCTCATTACATTATTAGATAACGGCTTGTGATGAGGTAGACGAATGAGCGGCAGAAATATTGCTGATTATTTGAAAAATATTCAGCCAGCGGTTTTCAGCGGTCTGCATTCACGCCAGAAAGCATAGCTACAAACCAGGATGATCAGCGTGGAGGTCAAGGTGCGAGACGTCCAGTACAACTTCACGATCTGTTGTGTGATCATCTGCGCTAGTCCAGCAGAATAAGGTGGGGCGCTGGTGATATTGGCGGTGATCATCCACAATATTGTCACCACGAAACAGCTGCCAATCAGCCAGGCAATAAAGGGCAACGTCAGCGCAAAACCCCAGGTGAAATGGGCTTTACGCGTTAGCCAGACAAAACAGGCGAGAGGAATGCATGCCGGGACGATATTGGCGCTATAGGTCACGACCAGCTGCCAGATCGGAACATCGTATTGTTGCAGTACTTGCCACGATAAGACGATCTCGGCAAGCAACGTCCGGTACAGTAATAAAAAACAAACCACACCCCACACCAGTGCCGCTCTCAGTTTTGTGTTCATCAGCTAACTAATCCTTAGTTATCAAAGATGCCACTTTACCTTCACACCCCCGGCGCTGGGAATGCGTTAAGCCACACATTCAGGCAATGTTCACTCAATGGCTGTTAACGCCTGGCCTTATCCCGGCGCGGGCGTATTACGATGTCGGCGATTTGCGTGTCTTCCGGACTATCAACAATAAATCTGACGGCACGCGCAACAGAAGAGGCCTCAAGATATTCCCGTGGATTGATGGGGGCATGGTTACCGGCACGTTGGCGCGAGGCTTGATTCATCGGCGTATCGGTGGGGCCTGGCGCGATCGTCGCCACGCGCACGCCATGCTCGCTCTCTTCCGTCCGCAGCGCATGCGCCAGTGCCGTGAGCGCAAATTTCGAGGCGGAATAAACTACATGGCCTGCCAGCGCCAGCGTGCCCGAGCCGGAGTTAATAAACACCACCTTACCCTGAGATGCGCGCAGAGCAGGCAACGCTAAGCGCGTCAGTTCAGCCGGTGCAATGACGTTGATACTCAAATGCTGCTGCCACAGTTCTGGCGTGGCCGAGTAAGTGGTGCTGAGCACCGAGATCGCCGCAGAATGTACCAGCACATCGACACGCGCGAGAGAAGCCGTAAACGCGGCTACGGCGGCGTAATCCGTGATATCCAATGCTACCGGTATTACATTTGCCACCTTTTCCAGTGCCTGAAGCGTTTGCGGGTTGCGCCCAATCGCGTAAACCTGGTGATCGGTCGCCAGTAATTTTACCGTTTCCAATCCAATGCCGCTGTTGCCACCCGTCACAATGGCAACGGGTAATGTTGATGCCGTCATCTATTCTCTCTCCTGGTAAAAGCCTTCACCCTATGGAAAAGAGAATAGTGTGGCAAATGCCGAAATTAACTATCTATAGACGATACGCCCTGGCACCGAAGCGACTGGGTCAGATGGATTATCACCTGGTGATGTCGCGCGTCGTCGCACAAGGTGATTTCATCTCCCGCGCAGAGCTCACCATCCAGCCACATTTGATGGGCACCCTCGGCACGCACAATATCAATCTCATACGTTGCCTCGCCTTCGCGATAGGTGACCTTCGCGCCTGGCCACGCGGTTGGCAGTCGCGGACGTAATTGCAATTGCTTGCCGTGTCGGATGATGCCCAGCAGGCTCTCAATTATTAGCTGATAGGCCCAGCCAGCCGAGCCGGTATACCAGGTCCAGCCGCCGCGCCCTTCGTGGTTCTCTGCGCTGTAGACATCCGCCGCCATCACATAAGGCTCAACTTTGTAGGTTTCAACGTCAGCCGGCGTGAGGCTGTGATTGATAGGATTAACCAGCGCCAGCAGTGACCAGGCGCGGTCAACGTGGCCCATTTCGGCAAAGGCCATAATCGCCCAAAGTGCCGCATGCGTATATTGCCCGCCATTTTCACGCGTGCCCGGCAAATAACCGCGGATATAACCGGGATTCGGCCCTTCACCGTTAAACGGCGGCGTTAGCAGCTTAATCAGCCCGTTATCGTTATCGACTAACTGCTGGTGCAGCGCCTGCATCGCTGATTCACATTTGTCCGGATCGCCAGCGCCGGAAAGCACCGACCAACTTTGGGCGATGGCATCAATGCGACATTCGTTATTGAGATGCGATCCCAGCGTTTCGCCGCTGTCAAAATAACCGCGCAGGAACCACTCGCCATCCCAGGCAACGTTATTAAGCGCTGTTTTCAGGCTATCGGCCTGAGACAGGCACAGCGTAGCAGCATCGGTTTTCCCTAGTCGGTGCGAGAGGGCTGCAAAACGGGTAAGCACGCTATAGAGGAAAAAGCCCAGCCAGACGCTCTCTCCCCGCCCGGCAATGCCCACCGCGCTCATGCCATCATTCCAGTCACCGGATCCGATGAGCGGCAGGCCATGCTCGCCGAAAGTCAAGGCATGTTTGATTGCGCGTAAGGCGTGCTCCCATAGGTTTTCGTGTATCTGACTCACGCCGGGAAGGCTATATACCGATTCCTGTTCCGGCAGCAGCAGCGCTGCTTCCAGATACGGTACCTGCTGCTCTAACAAGGTAAGATCGTCTGTCGCCGTTACGTAATGGCACAGCGCATAAGGTAGCCATAGATAATCATCTGAGCAGCGCGTTCTGACGCCACGTCCTGTCGGCGGATGCCACCAGTGTTGGACATCCCCCTCAAGAAACTGACGAGATGCGCAGAGCTGTAGCTGCTCACGCAGCAACTGCGGCGCGGCATGGGTGAGGGCAAGCGTATCCTGCAGCTGATCGCGAAAACCGAATGCTCCACCCGACTGGTAGTAACCGCTGCGTGCCAGCAAGCGACTGGCTAGGGTTTGATAGAGCAACCAGCGATTTGCCAGTAAATTCACAGCACGATCGGGCGTTTGCACCTCGATTTTGTTCAACACGTCTTGCCACTGGTTTTTTACCTGCTCAAGTTCAGCCTCCGTTGCTTCAAGAGGCAGGAAGCGCTGCATAAGCGTCAGCGCCGCGTCGGTATCTTCCGCTGCGCCCAACACAAAGACGAAGGTACGCGTATCGCCATCGATCAGGGTTGTCAGCGTTTGCAAGGTGGCACAAGGATCATAACCTGCTCCGGTATTGCCCGATAATCCACGCGCTTGCATCATCGCCGGTTTGCGCATCGATCCGTTGCGGCCAAGGCATTCAAGTCGATTGCCGCTGAAGGTAATCTGGTTGCCTGATGCGGCAAAAAAGGTGGTTCGGGCCGACCCTGCGCTGTTATAGCGATTGATCGCCAGAATGGCGCTGCCGGCTTCCACCATGGCCGATGAGGTCTGAACATGCGGGGCAGATTGACTCATCAACTCGCCCAGCACCCATTCGACATAACCGGTGATCGACATATACCGCGTTCTGCCTGAGAGATTACTCAGCGTGACGAGCGTAATCTTCGCGGCCTCTTCTCTTGCCACAAAGGTGGTTACGCTACTGCTTATCCCCCGTTCCTGATGCACAAAACGGCTGTAACCCATGCCATGCTGCGTCACATAGGCGCCTTTACCGCGCATCGGCAGCGGCAGCGGCGACCACACATCACCGTTCTCTTCATCGCGCAGATAAAAGGCTTCTCCGGAGGTATCGCTTACCGGGTCGTTTTGCCACGGGGTTAACCGATATTCATGGGCATTTTCATACCATGTGTACGCTTGCCCACTTTCCGAGACGACGCTGCCAAACTGTTTATTGGCCAGTACGTTACACCAGGGGGCCGGCGTCTGGTGGTTTTCCGGTAAATGAATGTGGTATTCGTTACCCTCTGCGGTGTAGCCACCGGTGCCATTGAACATCTGCAACGCTGCCGATGACGGCGGCAGAACGGCGGCCGGTGCGGAATGTTTGTGTGGCAAGAAGTGAGCGGATGCTGGGGTAGGCTGCGGTTTAAGCAGCACCGTAAGCTGGTCGGCTAAACTGCCGTTTCGCCCCTCAAGCACCACGGCGGCCACGCTGATTAAGAGCGTGATGTCCTCGCTCGCCAGATGCTCGCTTTGGCGGATGAAGACGCCGCCGGGCTTGTCAACAAGCTGTTGCGTTTCAGCGGATGCCATCATTGTTAGTAATTGATTTTGCAGGAGTTGCTGGTAACCACCGTGTTCGCCGTTGATGATCACTAAATCAGTTACCAGGCCTTTTTGCCGCCAGTATTGATGCGCCTTGATCAAATTACTCACCAGGCTGAGTTGCGTACCGTTTTCGATGCGCACCAGCACGATGGGAAGATCGCCCGACAGCGAATGACGCCACAACGATGACTGTCCCAAACGATTCTGCTGCAGGTATTGGCTGTCGCCGCGCATTTCCGGGCTGGCAAAGATCACCGCACTGGCGAGTTGATTGTACAAACTGGCATCTTCGGCAGTGATATTGAGCTGGCGTAGCGCCACCTGACTATGGGACGAGGCCATTTCAAAGACCCGATTGGCATAGACGTTATTGCGATACTTCTCCAGCAACGCCAAACAGGCGGCGCGCTGCGACGTCACGCCGTAGATCAGATCCAGCGTGATGGATTTCCCCGGCTTGAGCTGTATTTTTTGCCGAATCGAGAGCAAAGGATCCAGCACCGCGCCAGCGCTGCCCGAGAGGACGCCGTCGGGTGCTAATGCCTGAGGATTGGCAGCGCTGTTGCCGCGTCCGATAAACTGCGCGCGATCCGTTTCAAAACTGGTGGCGCGCTCGCTCGCGCCGTGAATCAGCAGGGCGTGGAACATCCAGACCGGTTCGGTCTTCTCTTCGCGCGGACGACGATGGGTCAAAATGGCTTCCAGCTCGGCCACGATTTCGGTCTGCACAAACAGGTTACTGAACGCGGGATGCGCCATATCACTGGCGGCCGGAGCCAGCACCACTTCCGCATAACTGGTGATATCAATATCACGCGGTTGCCGCGAGTGGTTGGTAAGGATGACCCGCCGAATTTCCACGTCGTCTTCCGGTGAGACCACAATATGCGTATGGGTGCTCAGCGTCTCATTGCGGGCTTCAAATTCTGCCGCAGCATCACTGAAGCGCGCAATATATTGCGGCTCTCCGTTGCAGGTCGGCTGAAACGTAGGGCTGATGACCTCGCCTGTCTGACGATCGCGGATATAACAGAAAATACCATGCTGGTTACACGTGCCATCCGCACGCCAGCGTGTCAGCGACAATCCTTTCCATAAACTGTAGCCCGCGCCGGATTGCGTGACTAAAACATGGTAATTGGCATTAGATAGCAGCTGCAGCTGCGGCAGATGCCCCGCTGATCCGCTGAATTCGCGTAATCTGGCCAGATCCGAGCGAGGCGCTTTATCCACCACCTCAGCAAACTGCCGGCGTGGCGTATACAGCTCGATATCGTCTGGCACGCGCTCCTGCAACAGTAAGTAGGATGACTGGAAGCGGGCGGTAGACATAAAACGCGTCACCATCGGCGCATCAAACAGCAGGTGCGAGATCGCCAGAAAACCCATTGCCTGGTGATGGGCCATATAGGTTTTAACGGCAACAAATTGCTGACCGCGCGCCAGCCGATGGGCGGTGAAATCAAGCGCCTCATAGAAGCCATACTTGCCGCAGGCCCCCATTTTTTTCAGCTTCATCAGGTTCTCAGTCGCAGGATGCGGCAGAACCATCAGCGCTAATAGCGTGGCGTAGGGAGCGACCACGTGGTCATCGCCGAGGCCGCGCTTCAGGCCGAGCTCGGGGGTGCCAAACGCTTTATATTGATAGTTTTGACTGTCATCAAAGGCGGCATAGGCCGACTCTGATACGCCCCAGGGAATGTGCGCAGCTTCACCTGACGCTATCTGCTGTCTTACCGCTGCTAAGGCCATTTTTTCCAGCAAGGTATCGGGATACACCGGCATCACCAGATGTGGCATCAGATACTCAAACATCGAGCCGCTCCACGACATCACGGCGGGTTTATTGGCGAGCTGCGTAAATAATCGCCCCAGAACAAACCAGCTTTTTACCGGTAGTTGGTTTGCGGAGATGGCGAAGTAGTGCGTCAGTCGCACCTCGGATGGGAAGAGATCGTAAGCGCCTTTATCCATTAGTCCGCTATCGAGGTTATAGCCGACGCTGAGCAATGAGGTGGCGGGAAGGTAGAGGAAACGAAAATCCATTTTGGCATGGTTTTCCAGCCGTCCTTCCAGCTCCAGCAGGGTTGCCATACGTTCGCGAGCGGCCCAGATCACCGGTTCGGATTGGTTTAGGGGAAGATCGGGATAGTGAACATGTAATTCCACCAGCCACAGCAACGAAGGCAGCTCTTTCGGAAGCGTATGCTGCGGTGTCAGCCAGCTGAAAAACAGCGTCCACTCTTCCTGAAACTCGATAAGCTGCCGGATGAACAGTTCAAACCATTTAACCTGCTGCTGAGGAAAGACTATCTCCGCCAGTACCCTCTCGCTCAGGCCAATCAGCGCTGAGGTGCGTTTTGCTATCGCTGCGGGCTGCGCCTGCTGTAATCCAGCAAATTCTGCCGTTAACGCTTCCCAATGATGATTTCGCTCGGCCCCCATTTGCTTTTCAGCCAGCAGAAAGGTGTCTTGCAGACCGGCCATAATCACAGGCAGCGCCAGCAGCGGCTGATGTTTCCATTGCGCGAGGCCTGACTGCAGCGTGATCAGATGCGCGGCGAGATTGCCGCTGTCGACAGTGGAAATGTAGCGCGGATGCAAAGGCTGCAGCGTGTAAGTGTCATACCAGTTGTAGAGGTGTCCGCGAAAATGCTCCATGCGGTCGAGGCTATCCAGCGTGGCGAGCGTGCGGTTAATCACCTGTTTTTGCGTCACGTAACCAAAATCCCACGCGGTTAAATTGGCCAGCAGCGACAGGCCAATGTTAGTGGGAGAGGTACGATGCGCAACCGTGGGTTGCAACACTTCCTGAAAGTTGTCAGGCGGCAGATGATGGTGTTCAGCCGTGACGAAATCATCAAACCAGGCCCAGGTATGTCGCGCGGTCTGACGTAAAAATTGTTGCTGTTCGAAGGAGAGTCGTTTCTGACGGGGAGCTGCCGGTTTACTCAGGTGCCACAATAAGCCGGGCGCAGCCGCCCACAGCAACGCGATAGGCATCGCCATTGGCAGCAACATCGGATTGATCAAACCTGTTAAAAGTGACAGTGCAACGCCCGCCATGGGATTGATCCACATGGCGCGATAGAAATGACCTAACCCGGGGGCTTGCCCAGCATGACCGGCTGCAACACTCTTCCACTCATGCAGAAACTGCCCGGTAACGTTCAAGCGCCACAGGGTGACAACGATCGCCTTCAGTGACCAGTAACTTTCATGCGGCAAGGCAGCCAGCAGCAGTGCGGCTCGACTCAGGCGGGTCAGCGCATCTGCCGATAAGATATACAGATGATGTTGCCAGGCGCGCTTCTTACTTTTTCTCATGCCCTCAATCCCCAGCGCGAGTAGCCCTGGCAGCAGAAGGTAGAGAACAATACAGCCCAACCAAAAAATTGGATTCGCGACGTAGGTAAACGTCAGGAATATCAGCATTAACAAGGCCGGTGCCACTACGCTGCGCCGCAAATTGTCGAACAGCTTCCAGCGCGACAGCGCGCTCAACGGATTGGCCTGATGACTACCATCTGCCAGGCGTACGCGTAGCCGGAGCCAGTTCAGCAGCTGCCAGTCACCGCGAACCCAGCGAAAACGGCGAGCAACATCACTCAGATAGTTATCGGGATAGTGCTCATAGAGCACCACGTTGCTGACCACGCCGGACCGGGCATAACAGCCTTCAAGCAGATCGTGGCTAAGCACCAGGTTTTCCGGGCAGGTGTTACGCGTAGCGCGCGTGAACGCAGCGACATCGTAAATTCCTTTGCCGACGAACGAGCCTTCGCCAAACAAATCCTGATAGATATCAGATGACATAGAGGAATAGGCATCGTTGCCCGGCACGCTGCTGGAGAGCCGTGCGTAAATGCCTTGCCCAAACGGCGGGATCTCTTCAGCCAGACGCGGCTGGAGAATGGCGTAGCCTTCAACAACGCGGTTAAGGCGATCGTCAAACACGGGTGCATTAAGCGGATGCGCCATAATGCCGATTAACTTATGTGCGGTTTCCCGCGGCAGGATGGTGTCACTGTCGAGGGTAATAACGTATTTGACCTGGCGCATTTGCGCATGCGTGGCACCCACGGTGACGTTGAACATCTCCTCTTCACCCTGTAACCAACGGTTCAGCGCATGGAGCTTGCCGCGCTTGCGCTCGTACCCCATCCAAACGCCCTGAGAGGGATTGTGCACGCGGTTGCGATGCAGCAGAGAAAACAGCACATCATTTTGCGTCTTGCTGCTATAGCGTCGATTGAGCGCTTCAATTTTCAGTACCGCATAGCCGATAATTTCATCGTCATTCGCCTGATGTTCAGCCTTGCTGTCGGTAAAATCAGCCAGCAGCGCAAACGTGATATTGGCTAACGCATTCCCGAGATAGCTGGTTTCCAATGACCGCAGTAGCGTATCGATCCCTTTTTGACTGCTAATCAGGCAGGGAATGACCACTAACGTCCGATCTTTATCAGGAACGGCGGCTTCAAAATTGAGCCGCGGTAGGGGAACAGGATGACGGGTGCGGGTGGTGACTTCGCTGAGTAACTGCATGGCGAGCTGGCTGCTAATCACTATCACGGCGGGCAGCAGCAGTAACCAGACTAGCGAAGACATGTTCGCATGGCGGGTAATCAGCAGCGTCTCGGCAGTAAACGCGGTGGTGAGCAAGGTGAGGCTACCTAACCAGGAGAGGAGCGGCGTCTGGCTAAGATGATGCCGCGCCTGGCTCAGCAACGAGCTGCGCGGCTGCAGCTGCTGCTCCAGTGTTGTCCGCCCCTTGTCTAGCAAAAAATAACCAATGTGCTGCTGCCGAATAGGTAATCCAGCCTGACGACTTAGCGCCAGCACCTGATTAGCGACGCTTAACTCATCAAATTGACTTTGCCGGGCGAGCTCTTCAATCACATGGCGATACTGATCGCGACTGTCAAAATGCATCTGTGAGTAAATGCCGCTGGGATCCTGCGCCAGCACTTGTTCAACCAAACTCAACGACTCTACCAAATCCTGCCAGTTAATTTCTCCCAGCTGGCGTAATCCTGAGATGCTATTGCTCACCGAGAGCTGGCTGAGCGACAGATGACGGTTAAATTGTTCAATGACATCCGCCGTGTTACGTCCGGTATTCAGCAGATGCTGTTCCACCCAGGTGAGCGCCAGCGAATGATTTTGTCCGTTGAGCTTGCGTGCCAGTTCAGCGACAAAGGCACCGGACAGTTGATCGTTTTTATGTGCCATTCGGGCGATAACCTGAATGACCTTGCTGGCATCTTTTGCAGAGTGGTGAATGATTTCATTAATCCATTCCTCCGCCTGGCCTCTTTCCTGATGGATGTCGGCTACTCCCACAGCAATGCGGGCGAGATTATCGATTAATGCAAAGCGCAGCATGGCAGGAAGCGCCCAAAGTTCGCCCATTAACAGTGGCGTAACTCTTTGATAGGCATGTATAAAGGTCGACAATACGCTGGATTCGAGCCGACCGTCGCTATGACTGATCATCTCGTCCGCAATCGCCTGGATACGCAAATAGTGAGCCGGTTCGGTTAATACGGGCAATCCCTGACCAAATTTTGCGGGCAGCAGATGCCGCACCATACGAATTTGTTCTTCGATAATATAAAAATTATCCAGCAGCCACTCCCCGGCAGGTGTCAGGTTACGTTCATCACCGGCACTCAAGATTTCCGCGCTTTTGATTAGCGCCTGCTCATTTTCTTTTAATCGTTGTAATAATTTATAGCTTCTTTTCGCGCTGGAAAGATGGTGCGTTTTTGCTAAACGCTCGCCGTAAATGTCCATTTGTTGCTCAGAAAAAACATCTGGCCGGTTCGCCTGGTAAATACCACTTTCATGTAAAAACTCAACGCTGCTGCCTGTCATTTCTGGCAGCACGCTACTGTTTAAGATCGACCCGGTGGGAATTTTATTTCTCATAATGGCATCACAAAAATCCGATGGATTAAAAAAGCCAGCACTATCAATAGGAAAATTGATGGTATAGGGAGGGCGAGGGAAATTAATTTACCTTTAATGAGTATAGCGCTAAATGGCGTTTGCGGTTGGTTTACACGGCAATCGCTTATTTAAAAATTATAAACAACGTAATGATAGACTTGGACCGGTTTTATCGGCTTGTCAAATGTTAGTTGCGGTGAAAAAAATAAGGTGTGTTAGAATGAGTTATCGGAAAAAGGAAATAAATCATGAGCTGGTTAAATCGATTTCTGGAAAGTTTGGGCCGCCGGGAGGTTAGTGCGCAGTGTCCGGTGTGCAAAAAGTTTTGCCCACAATCTTCACATAAACAATCCCACAGCCAGGCAATGCTGTGCCCACACTGTAAGTCCTTATTTGTTATGGATAAGTGAGCCTGCTGCCGCGTCTTTTTCTGTTAATCACTGAACTGATTCTGCTCACCTGTACAAGAAGAGCCACCTACCGTTTATCATTTGCCTGTCTAAAGCTGTAAAATAATTTACCTTTCATATTCCCAAAATGAACGCTGAGCTTCAGCCTGGTCTACATACTGAAAAGACATCGGATGTATTAATTTCTCATCACAATACCAAAGATTATTGATGCATTTAAAAATGTCACCTGTTTGAAATGTCTGATCATTGTCTAAGCGTATAACGGCATACTTTCCGTTGTTAAAGCTGACTTCATACAGAGAAATTAACCCTAATTCGGATAATGTGCGTTGATGAATGATCTGACAGCGCATTTCAGAGGGGGATGTTTTTTTCATGATACTTGCTCCACGTTGGCCTCTCTTAAGCCTGGCATTGCATGAAATAAAATGAATTATTTATTTAACGCTGCGCTTGTGTAATACGCGATGTCCACCATGATTAAGGCAGGATTAGGTTGCAGCCTAATAAATGGCCGCCGCTTCCCCGCCTTTTTTTATCAATACTCTACAACAAGGTAATATTATGACTATTAAAACGCTACATGATCTCTTCGTACATGATTTATCTGATATTTATAGTGCTGAAAAGCAGATTACCAAAGCGCTACCCAAAATGATTCGTGCGGCTACGGATGAAAATTTAGTTGCTGCATTTGAACTTCACCTTGAAGAAACGCGCGGACAAATTGATCGCATTGACCAGCTGGTTGAACTCACTGAAGGGGTTCGGATTAAACGAATGAAATGCCATGCGCTGGAAGGATTGGCTGAAGAGGCGCAGGAAATCATTGATGAAGTGGAAGCAGGACCGGTAAGAGATGCCGGATTGATTGGTGCGGCTCAAAAAGTTGAGCACTACGAGATTGCCACCTACGGTACGCTACGTGCCTTAGCGCTTAAACTTGATTATCAGGATGCGGCGAAGTTGCTGGGCGAAACGCTGGAAGAAGAGAAGGCGACTGACGAAAAACTTACCCTGATTGCTGAAGAGCAAGATTAACCGTTAGTGGAACAGGTTGCCAAGCGAGAAAACAATAAGCAGTAACCCCCCGCCAATATTAACGTATTTTTTCAGCACCACAGGGTCCGCCTTGCGGGCTGAAAAAATCAGCACATTACTCACCGAAATCAGCCATAAACTCATCACCGCAATATGGACCGACGCCAGCACCAGATAATGACTCACTTCACCGCTGCTTCCAGCAAACTGCGATACCACCGTCAGATAAAAGATCACCGCTTTGGGGTTTAGCACGTTAGCCAGCCAGGCCTCTTTTAACGTTACGGTCGAATTTTCACGCGTAAAATCAACGCGTTGCGATTTCCATCCGCTCAGTATCAGCTGCGTCCCTAACCAAAGCAGATAAACGGTTCCCGCTACTTTCAACATGCCAAACACACCGGGAGATGAAACCAGGATAGCGGTGAGGCCCAAGCCAATGAGCAGGGCATGCGTATAAATGCCTAGAGCAGTGCCCGCCAGCGTACGGATCAGACCACGACGTCCGCCCGCCAGCGCGCTGTTCATGGCCAGCGTGAAGCTTGCCCCAGGTGAGCATGCCACGGGAAGAAGCGCAGGAATAAAACCCAGTAGATTGATTTCCATAGTGTTTGCATAGTAAGTGAAGCATTACGCTGTTGCCACTGCTATCTGGAACCTGATGCAGATCAAAGCATGATGGCTATCCGCACACTACTCTGCGCTTCGTAAAGAAATGTAAGCGCCGCTCTGGCTTAAGTGTGATCGAGGAAAAAGGGATGAATAGAGGTTCTTTTCGTTGTGCTTTGCTGGCCCTGATAATGGTAGCTATCAGCCCTGCACATGCCATCAACGCCGCTCATCGGGCTGCTCTGACACGCTCGGGATGCGATATGCAAACTGAAGCGACGTGGTGCGATATCCACAAAACCAAAGCACAGAATGACGCTAATCGACCAGCAGCCGAGTCCCGCAACAGTATGATGGAACGCCAGCGCGGTGATATCGCCTCCTTTCTGCAGGCACGCGTTCTGGCACAGCCTAAAACGAGCGCTTTTGCGGCACTGGTGGAATATGGATTCACACGTGAGAATGATGGCGACTTTTTTAAGATTACCGATCATTCAGCCTGGCATATGCTAATGACGTTCAATTCAGACGGCACCGTAGCGACGGCTACTCTCCAGTAATCGCTGTTATTGCCCGGTCGTTTTGAAAAATTCACTTGCGAATTATTGCATTAACTTGATCGTCATTCTCAGTATGCTTATCTCCATCTTCTCATACTAAAGTTTGCATCGTGGTGCGGAAACAAAGGGTACGCATGTTGGCTAATGAACGATCTGCAGAGCCCCGCACGTTTTTACGTGCCGGACGTTTCATATTGATACAGAAACTATTACGTCGTGATAAAACGCCAGCCTTGCTATTAGCGCTGGCGGCGCTGGTGGGCGTACTAACGGGACTGATCGGCGTGGCGTTTGACCGCGCCGTAAATTTTGTTATTCACACCCGCCTCAACATGATCGATAGCGTAGATGGCAGCCCGTGGTTGACCGGTCTGAGCGCTTTTTTTCTGGGCGCTGTCCTGGGCGGCATAGGTTACTTTCTGGTGCGCCGATATGCGCCGGAAGCGGGCGGCTCGGGCATCCCGGAAATTGAAGGTGCGCTGGAGGAGTTACGTCCGGTGCGCTGGTGGCGTGTGTTGCCAGTGAAATTTATTGGCGGAATGGGGGCGCTGGGTTCCGGCATGGTGCTTGGACGGGAAGGGCCCACCGTTCAGCTGGGGGGAAATATTGGTGGGATGTGCGTTGATCTTTTCCGCGTGCGTGCCGCTGAGTCTCGCCATACGCTGCTGGCAACAGGGGCTGCAGCCGGTTTATCAGGGGCTTTCAACGCACCATTGGCGGGTATCCTGTTTATTCTTGAAGAGATGCGGCCCCAGTTTCGCTATAGCCTCATTTCTATCAAAGCGGTGTTTGTGGGCGTTATCGTTTCCAGCATTGTTTTCCGCCTATGCAACGGTAATGAGCCAATCATTAATATTGGTCAGTTACGGGATGCGCCTACGAATACACTTTGGCTCTATCTGATTCTGGGTATGTTATTTGGGGGATGCGGCGTTGCGTTTAATCGCCTGATTTTTGCTGCACAGGATCAGTTTCAGCGCTGGCATAAAGGACGCGTAACGCCATGGGTGATAGGGGGGAGTTTACTGGCCGGCACCTGTGGCGTGATAGGAATGGTGCTACCACAGGCCGTGCAGGGCGGGATCTCGCTGATCCCGGACTTTACCAGTGGTAATGTCAGCGCACAGGCACTCTTCTTCCTCTTCGCGCTGCGCACGCTGATAACCATTTGCTGTTTCTCTTCCGGTGCGCCCGGGGGGATTTTTGCACCAATGCTCACTCTGGGCACACTTTTAGGTACCTGCTACGGCCAATTGTGCATGCAGTGGTTCCCAGGATTACAGCTGGAGCCGGCTACTTTTGCCGTTGCGGGTATGGGCGCGCTTTTCGCCGCGTCGGTGCGCGCTCCACTGACGGGCATTGTGCTGGTGTTGGAAATGACCAACAATTATCAGCTGATTCTGCCCATGATCATCACCTGCCTGGGGGCCACGCTAGCCGCGCAGTTCTTTGGCGGTAAACCCCTTTATTCTTCAATTCTTGCCCGAACGCTGGCAAAAGCTAATAGGATCGAAAGCTAAGTCATTGTTTAGCTCGCCATGCCAAACTCTTTACCCAGCCACGCAGAAAACGCCGTCATCGCGGCGCTCTCTGCGCGCGATTGCAAGCGTGTAAGCCAGTAGCCACCCAGATCTATCTCTGCGGTAAATGGACGGACGAGCTTATCCGTCTGTAGCAGGTGATGGAAAATCTTGCTCGGGGCTAACGCAATGCCGACTTCCAGCAGCGCGGCTTCAACCATCGTCAGTGAAGAATCGAAGATCATCACCGGATGTGAGGGCGAGGGGGGATGTTCGTTTATGCTTTGCAACCAATGGCTCCACTCATCGCGGCGAAACGAGCGTAGCAGGGTAAATTTATGCACGTCAGCGGGTTGCTGCAGCTGTTGGGCAATGGTAGGACTGCAAAGCGGTGACAGAGGCGCATCGCAAATAAACTGTGCCTCGGTTCCGTGCCAGGCTCCGCTGCCAAAACGAATCGTATAATCGTGCCCCTCGGCAGCGGGATCGACACGGTTATTGTGGGTGGAGAGTTGCAGCTCAATATGTGGATGCTGGCGGTTGAAATCGCTCAAACGCGGGATGAGTAAGCCGGTGGCAAAGCTACCCACCACCCCCACTTTTAATTTTTCACGCATTGTTCCCGCAGAAAAGCGATCCAGCGTATCGGCAATACGATCAAACGAATCATTCAGCACCGGCAGCAGACTTTCACCTTCAGTGGTCAACATCAATCCACGCGAAATCCGCACAAATAATTGGCAACCGAGCTGCTGCTCCAGCGATTTCACCTGTTGACTCACCGCCGCGTGGGTGACGTTCAGTTCAATCGCTGCATTAGTAAAACTTAAATGGCGAGCTGCCGCTTCAAATGCCCTTAGAGCATTGAGCGGTATATAGGGGCGCGTCATGCATTAACCTGTAAGATTTTCTATTGTCTAACGCTAAAATTAACCGTTTGTTGCGGCTTGTCAAATTGGGCAAACTGCTCGCGGAACACCAACCCGGAAGATTAAATACAATGAAATTGATTTCTCAAGCGTGGATAGCAACGCTCCTGGCATCGGTATGCTCCACAGGCGTGGCCGCCACGCCCGATGTAGAAAAAACCGTGAGTGAAACCATAAAGCCATTGATGCAGCAGCAAGGCATCCCCGGTATGGCCGTAGCGGTGATTGTGAAAGGCCATCCTCACTTTTTCACCTGGGGTATGGCAGATGAACAACGTCATCGCCCGATAACCCAGGACACGCTGTTTGAATTAGGCTCGGTGAGTAAAACTTTCACCGGGGTGTTGGCCGGCGTAGGCGTCAGCAAAGGCGAGATCTCACTTAACGATCCTGCGCGCCAATATTGGTCGGCACTTAATCAGCCTCAGTGGCGCCACATTACGTTGCTGCAACTGGCGACTTATACCGCGGGTGGTCTGCCCTTACAGGTCCCGGACAGCGTGACCAATGAGCCTGAACTGGTGGACTTTTATCACCAATGGCAACCTCAATGGTCACCCGGCAAGACACGGCAATATGCCAACAGCAGCATCGGCCTGTTTGGTTATTTAGCCGTGAAGACGAGCGGCCTCTCTTTCGAGCAGGCGATGCAGCAGCGCGTGTTTACGCCACTTAAGCTCAGTCATACCTTTATTACGGTGCCGGATGCGCAGAAAGATTCTTACGCCTGGGGCTATCGGCAGGGCAAACCCGTACGCGTATCGCCGGGAATGCTGGATGCAGAAGCCTATGGGGTGAAGTCATCCATTAAAGATATGTCGCGCTGGATGCAGGCCAACATGGCACCAAAACAGGTGGATGATAAGACATTACAACAAGCCCTTGATCTCGCGCAGACACGGTTTTATCGCACTGATAATTTATATCAGGGACTTGGCTGGGAAATGCTTGATTGGCCTGATCAGGCTGCAATGGCCGAGAAGGGGGCTGATAATACCGTTGCGCTGGGGCCACAACCGGTGGTGGATGCGTCAATACACCCGCGTGTAGCGGCATCGTGGGTACATAAGACAGGCGCCACCGGCGGTTTCGGTGCTTATGTTGCCTTTATCCCGCAAAAGCAGGTGGGCATTGTTATGCTGGCCAATAAAAATTATCCGAATACCGAGCGGGTAAAGGCCGCCATGCAAATTTTAACGGCGCTGGAATAAGTGCCAGGGGCGAATTTTCGCCCCGTTTCTTGTGGCAAGCCACAAGAGCCGGGCGATTGATCATCTACACTTAAACTCTACTCATACTAAGGAGATCGAGATGACAGACCACCCGGAAAAAAAACGTGATGTTAAAGATGAAAAGCACCCGGCTAAAGATGCGCCTAATGAGCACGGTGAGATTCCAAGAACGCGCGACGACAGTGAAGACCACAAAAAAGATCCCTTCCGTGATGAGTGACGTTAATCGGTTTTCGCTGGTGTAAGAAAAAGCATCGCCAGGGGTAGCGCGGCGAAGAGTAATAACGCACTCGCTGCGCCTGCACTGGCGTAGACCTGACCAAAAAGGAGCGAACCGATCACTTGTCCAGCCGCTAACATAAAAAACAGTATGCCAACGCCGCTGGCGGGCGAATGCGCTGTTGCTTCGGCACCCCATACCAGCAGCACGCCGGAAAGCGTCACATAAGCAGCTCCTCCCAATGCCACGGCAGGAAATAGCCACCACGCATAGTGATGGCTGAGTGCCAGCAGCAGCAAAAGTAACGACATACCGCATAGCGACAGTCGATAAACAGCATTCATGCCAATCCATTTTGCCATCGGCCCCGTTAATGCGCCGAAAATGCCTGCCGCACCGCCAACCAGCCATAACAGACTCACGACGCTGGCATTCACATCAATGTGATGCAATAAATCGGGGCCAAAACTCCACCAGGCCGCGCTGGCGATGCCGCTAATCAACGCAATGACGATTAGCCGCTGAAGCGAGCGCTGGCGCAGTGTGCTGAGCCACGATGAGTGGCGCGCAGCGTCACTTTTTCCGGGCAGCTGACGCCATACTGGCAGGATGCAAATGAGCGCCAGCAAAGCAAACAGGGCGCAGGCTGCTCGCCAGCCTCCCGGTAGCCAAAACAAAATGGGCACGGACAGCATGATCCCCATGCTGGTCCCGGCATTGATCGCGGTATTCATCTGCGGCTGTTGTCGGGATTCTATGCGCTGGCTCACCGCGTCTGCCAGCGCCGGAGAAGCAAGGCCAGCGCTTAGGCCGGCAATAAACAGCCCTGCACCGAGAAGCCATGGCGATGCGGCGCTGGCCAGCAGCAGCAATCCCGTTGCCGCACACAGGGCTGCAACCATCGCGGAAAACCGCGGCCCGGCGCGTGAAGTTAGCATCGGCGCAAGCATCACCGCGACGCAGTAGGCCGCAAAACTACTGGCTGAAAGTACGCCAGATATACGCGGTGTCAAAGGAATAGTGTGCATCACGTCTGGCATCATCAGGCCCCAGGCGAAGCGCGCCATGCCATAAGTGATGGCGATAAGCGAAAAGCCGGTCAGGACCAGCGCAGTCCCTTTCATGGCTGCTCACTGAGATTCAGCAGCTGGAGTGCGGCAGCTTTAGCCGCCTCACATGCATTCACCGCGCCGAGGATCAACGCGGAGGTAAGCGCACCTTCAAACAGTAGCCATATGGCATCAGCTAGCGCCACCTTCTCCTCGCCGTGAAGCTTGTGAACGCAGCGCGCAATGTAAGCGCGCATGCTATGACGATATGCCATCGCCTGTTCAGCCAGTGCGATATCCTCCCCGGCATACTCTCCCCATGCTTTGAGGAATAAGCAGCCGTTGTTACCGTATTCAAGCATCCATGCGCTCATGGCATCGAATATCTGGCTTATTGCGTGGGGATGTTCTGCGGCATATAGCGCGGCGAAAAAACGTTCCTGACGCGCTGTCAGTACCGCAGCCGTCAAGGCTTCGCGAGAAGGAAAATAGCGATACATCGTGCGTGTAGACACATTGGCCTCGCTGCAGATGCGATCGGTACTGGTGGCATGAAAGCCATTGAGATAAAACAGCCGCTCAGCGGCATCAATAATGTCTTGTTGTTTATTCATCCTTAAAAAGTAAACCGATCGTTTTACTTTTGCAAGCTGACGGGATTAATCAGTTGATAAGGCCTTCGTCGCGTTATCGACTTTTACTTCCTTATTTTTTCCGCCGCGAAGGTCGCACTGTACAAGCTCAGTAACCAATCGATAAAGACGCGCACTCTGGGCGACAGCTGGCGATGCTGCGGATAAAGTGCGGAAACCTCCATGCCAGGGCTTTGCCATGCGTTGAGCACCTCGACCAATCTTCCGTCCGCCAGCGCCTCCGCAACGTGATAACGCGGTAACTGCACCAATCCCGCCCCTCGTAATGCGCAGATAACATAGTTTTCCGCATCGTTTACCGTCACCCAACCTTTGGGTGAGAACGCCTGTTTTTTACCATTGATAATTAACTCAATGGAATAATTCATGCCGCCCGTGGTTGAGAAAAAATTAACGCACTGATGCGCCATCAATTCTTCGGGATGCTGCGGCATACCAAAGCGTCCGAGGTAATCGGGACTGGCGCAAATCACTTGAGGCATCGTGGCCAAATGACGCGCCATCAGGGAGGAATCATGCAGTTTTCCCGCTCTGACTGCGCAGTCAACGCCTTCACGCACTAAATCAACCAGCCTATCGCCGCTACTGATCACCAATTCAATATCCGGATAGCTACGGTGAAATTGATCGATATTCGGCAGCACAATGCGCGTTGCATGCGCGCCATGGAGGTCGAGCCGCAAAATGCCACGCGGCCGCGCAACCGTGTGTCGCAACGATGACTCAGCGTCATCAAGTTCGGAAAGGATATGCACGCACCGCTCATAGAAAGCTTTACCGTCCAATGAAGTCCGCACATGACGGGTGGTTCTTTCGAGCAGCCGGCACTCAAGATTTTTTTCTAGCTGTTTGATCGCATTGCTGGCCGTGGCGCGCGGCACGCCTAGCTGATCTGCCGCCTGACTAAAACTTTCTAACTCGACAATACGCGTAAACAGCAGCAGCGTTTCAAACTTATCCATTATCTTTTCTCACGCGCTAATTATTAACGAAAACGGAATTATCATATCAATTTAGCCAGCTTTATCTCTATTTATAAAGCATTAGTATGGATTTCACAGCACGCGGATGCGTGAGTCATTACCTTCACATTGGGAGAAACACATGAGTTCTGTAACGAAAACAGCCCTGGTAACGGGCGCCTCTCGCGGGATTGGTCGGGCGATTGTTGAGCGTCTGGCACAGGATGGATTTTCTGTGATCGTGAACTATGCCGGCAACGCCAGCGCTGCACAGGAAACCGTGCAGGGCATCATCGCTAAAGGCGGCAAAGCCATCGCGATTCAAGGCGATGTAGCAAACGAAGCGGATGTTAGCCGCCTGTTCAGTGAAGCCAAAACCTTTACCGGTAGTCTGGACGTTGTGGTACACAGCGCGGGAATTATGCCGATGGTGAAGATCATGCCAGCCGGTCTTGCCGACTTCGATAAAACCATCAACACCAATTTGCGCGGCGCTTTTCTGGTGTTGGCGAACGCCGCCGAATCCGTGAGCGAGGGTGGTCACATCATCGCCTTGTCGACAAGCGTGATCGCAAAATCGTTCCCGGCTTACGGTCCTTATATCGCGTCCAAAGCGGGGGTGGAAGGCCTGGTTCATGTACTGGCCAACGAATTGCGTGGTCGCAACATCACCGTCAATGCCGTCGCGCCTGGGCCGACCGGCACCGATCTGTTCTTTAACGGTAAGAGCGAAGAGCAAATCGCCGCTATCGCTAAACTGGCGCCGCTGGAACGTATCGGTACGCCTGGAGAGATCGCCAGTGCGGTTGCCATGCTGGCGAGCGCTGACGGGAGCTGGATTAATTCGCAAGTGATTCGTGTTAACGGCGGTTTCGCCTAATCGGCGGATCTGCAAGCAGGAGCATATTATGCAACAAGTCATTCTGGTTACCGGCGCGTCGAGCGGTTTTGGCGCCTTATCCTGTCGTGCATTCGCCCATGCCGGGCACATTGTCTACGCCAGTATGCGCGACACCAAAGGGCGTAACGCAGCGCAAGTTGAGAGCACACTGCAGTACGCGAAGACACAGGGTGTAAATATGCAGGCGATTGAATTGGATGTGCAGTCACAGGATTCAGCCGATGCAGCGATCGCCAGAATTATTGCCGAGCAGGGACGATTAGATGTCGTGGTCCACAATGCTGGACATATGGCATACGGGCCAGCGGAAGCCTTCTTGCCGGAACAATTCTCACAGCTTTATGACATCAATGTCCTTGGTACCCAGCGGGTAAACCGGGCTGCACTTCCGCACATGCGTACGCAAAGAAATGGCCTGCTGCTGTGGGTTGGCAGCAGCAGTACCCGTGGCGGAACGCCACCTTATCTCGCCCCCTATTTTGCGGCGAAAGCGGCGATGGATGCCGTGGCTGTTAGCTATGCGGCAGAATTAGCGCTGTGGGGAATTGAGTCGTCGATTATTGTGCCTGGAGCCTTCACCAAAGGGACTAATCACTTTCTCCATTCAGGTAAACCGGCTGATAGCGATCGCGAGCGTGAATATAACCTCACCGGTCCCACCGCAGGACTAAGTGAACAAGCATTAAAGGGCCTTGCAGAATGTGAACCGGCGGATGCGGATGTTGCCGATGTTGCGGCGGCAATGGTCGGTATCGTCAACGCGCCTGCGGGTAAACGTCCGTTCCGCGTACATGTTGATCCCTCTGATGACGGTGCGGAAGTGGTGAATGCGGTGGCCGATCGTATTCGCAAACAGTTTTTGCAGCGTATTGGGTTAGATGCGCTGTTAAGGCCGAGCATACGTTAGCGGTGGTAAAAGCGGGCTGGAGGCTACGATGCGAACGCTGCTATTTTTACTCTGTGGCTATCTGCTGGCGGGGGCGTGTTATTTGCTGGTTCGCTTGTTTTCCGCAATCTATCCGGCAGTTGCAATGCTGTTTCCAGCACTATTTACTTTGATGTGGTTCGCTGTCTCGTTAACCAATCTTATCGCTGGAATGACTCAGGCCGGATATAGCTTTGGTGAAGAATTGCCTCTGTTTTTGCTGATATTTATGCTGCCTGTAGCAACGTTATATTGGCTGGGGAAAGTGTGACGGCTTAAATCCGCCAGCTGCAGCCCGACGCGCTGAAGCTGGCGGCCCAACTAACTTACTGAGATTGCTGCTTTTTGCTGTCAGCCTCTTTCTGCTTTTTATTGGCCATGTGATGACCCACTGCACAGCCAGCTGCAGCACCTGCAACGCCATGATGCGCCATATGACCAGCCACGCCGCCCACAGCGGCACCTTTCAAACATCCTTTCGCCTCAACCTGAGACGTTACGGACATCAAGATACCTGCGGTAAGTACAATTAGTGAGAGTTTACGCACTGGATTTTTCCTCATTATGTTAATAGGCACATTAAGCCCGAATAGAGCATAGCCATCGTAAATAAATGCACTATTAAAAAGTGTAAGGAAAAGCATTCACTTGCATTGTTTCTAAAGTTCATTATGATTGACTAATCACTCATTTAAGGTGTTTGTATGGCAAGGCCACTTAACGAAGAAAAACGTAGAGCCATTTTAATGGCGGCATTACGAATTATCCCTGAGGAAGGGTTGGGTGCCACAACGGCTCTGATTGCCCGTGAAGCAGGGATTTCGTCTGGCTCACTTTTCACCTATTTTCCGGACAAAGTGACGTTGCTCAATCAACTTTATCTGGCGATTAAAACGGATGTTGCTGAGGCGCTGATGCGCGGTTTTCCTCTCCAGTCTGCTATCAGAGAGAGGGCATATCATGTCTGGATGGCTTATATCGAATGGGCATGTGCCCATCCTGAACAGCGCGCAACACTGCAGCAACTATCGGTGTCGCGGGTGGTAACTGCTGAAGTGAGGGCGCAGTCTGCCGTTATGTTTGAGGCTATTAACATCATGCTGGCAGAACTGGGTACCACCGGCATTTGTGACAATGTGGAATTTATCACGTCGGTCATGGCTTCTCTGGCGGAATCAACCATCGATTTTGTGTTGCAATCGCCAAACGATAAAAAAGCATTAACCGAAGCAGGGTTCAATATGTTCGCAAGAGCGACAGGCATTTAGCCTTTAGCTTAATCTATAAATGACTGACTAGTTAATCATTATCTGCGCATAGGAGAAATACGATGAAACACATCACTCAACATTACATTAACGGTACGTTCACCGATTCCATTGGCCAGGAGAAATTTGAACTCTTAAGTCCATCGACAAATGAAGTGATTGGCAGCGTAGTACTGGGAAATGAAGAAGATACGCGGCTGGCCATTGCGGCGGCAAAACAGGCATTTCAGAGCTATTCGCAATCAACGAAGGAAGAACGCGCCGCCTACCTGCAGCGATTTCATGATGCGATCATGGCAAGGCAGGATGATCATGTGGAAGCTTTTGTGACCGAGTATGGCGGCCCAATTCAGATGGCGCAGTTCCTGGTAAAAGCTTCTGCTGACGCGATTCTCAGCGCAAAAGAGAGCCTGCTAAACATGGCTTTCACCGAAAAGGTCGGTGAAGCGGAAGTTTCACGTAATCCCATCGGCGTTGCCGCACATATCACACCCTGGAACGCGAACATTATTTATTTCTGCAACAAAACGGCGACGGCATTAGCTGCCGGATGCACGGTGGTCACCAAGCCCAGTGAAATGAGTGCCATTCAAACCCAGGTGATTATGGAGTGTGTTCATGCCGCAGGTTTGCCCGCCGGATTGATTAATATGGTCAACGGGCGAGGGGATGTTGTAGGCGTTGAGCTGTCGCAAAACCCAGACATCGCCAAGATTTCGTTTACCGGTTCAACCGCAGTGGGGAAAAGTATTGCAGCCCTCAGCGCGCAGACCATGAAACGCGTGACGCTGGAACTTGGCGGCAAATCGGCCCATATCGTACTGGACGATGCGGATTTAAATAAGGCGGTACCTTTTATTCTTGCGACAGGTTTTCTCAACAGCGGACAAGCGTGCATTGCCGGAACGCGCATTTTGGTTCCTGCAAGCCGTCAGAATGAGATCACCACGGCCCTGAAGCAGGCTATTGATCAGATTAAAGTGGGTATGCCGCATGAGAACGATACTGCCATTGGGCCGATGATCTCACAAAAGCAATACCAGCGCGTTCAGGACTATATTCAGAAAGGGATCGATGAGGGTGCGAAAGTGATTGCCGGCGGAGCAGGACATCCTGATGGGTTAGAGGCGGGAAACTTTGTGAAACCCACTATTTTTGTCGATGTCACGAATCAGATGACGATCGCAAGGGAAGAGATTTTCGGACCGGTTCTCTGCGTTATTCCCTACAAAACCGACGACGAAGCTATAGCGATTGCTAATGATTCACCTTATGGCCTTGCGGGATATGTCAGCAGTGAAAACCGCCAGCGTGCGAAGCACATTGCCGATCAACTGGATACCGGGATGGTATCAATTAATACATTTGTACATACGCCTTTTGCTCCGTTTGGCGGTACCAGGCAGTCTGGTCTTGGCCGGGAAAATGGCATGTATGGCATCGGGGCGTATCTGGAATACAAAACCATTGCTTAATTTGCCGAAAAAAGCGTCGGTGAAGAGTGTTAGTTAATGAGCCGGGTCAGCCCGGCTAATCAGGAGCAAATAAGTGAACCTATTAATTTACGGGGCATCGGGCATGGTTGGCCAGGGCGTATTGCTTGAATGCTTGCGGGCAGAAGACGTGGAGTCCGTAACCGTCGTGGTGCGCGCAGCAATCTCTCAAAATCACCCCAAACTGCGACAGCTCATCACCGCAGATCTGTCTGTAGAGATGAATAGCCGTGATTATGATGCCTGTTTTTTTTGTCTTGGCGTCAGTGCCGCAGGTATGACCGAGGAACAATACAGCAAGCTGACCTTTGATTTAACCGTGAACATTGCCGCTAAACTGGCACAATCAAACCCTCGCATGACGTTTGTCTATGTTTCTGGTGCCGGTACAGACAGCAGTGAAAATGGCAAAATTATGTGGGCGCGGGTTAAAGGGAAAACCGAGAACGCACTGCTTGCGATCGGATTCCATTCAGCGCTGATGTATCGCCCAGCCATAATCCGACCCATGAGGGGCGTTCGTTCCAAAACGGCGAGCTATCGTATTTTTTATCTACTGATGATGCCAATTCTTCCTGTCCTGAAGTTGATTTTTCCCCGCGCCATCCTGACAACCGAGGAAATAGGCATTGCTATGCTTAATGCGGTTAGATATGGCAGCCCGAAAAAGGTGCTTGAAAAAGAAGACATTTTCGAGCAGGCACACCGGTGAGAACGCGGTAACGCTGCTGCGATATTTCTGTGGTGAACATGGTGCGAAACTAAGATAACTTTCACGTAGCGACGCCGCAGTATTAAGTGCGCATAATCATGATTATGTTAAATGACTCGGGCGTAAAAGGATCCAAGCGTGGTACTACGCAATTATCCTGTCTGATGCAGTTGGATTCGCTTCTGTCCGTTTTGATTTCAACTACAAACAGCCACAGCTATAAATAAATTTTACTTCGCACCTTCCCTGCCGGTTTTGCCGCGTTGATGATGGCGTCGCTACGTGAATTCTGGTGCGTTTGCAGTACATTGGCCCGCAAACTTTCGCGTAGCGTAACGGATAAAGAAACACCCGTGACCGGATGCGCCGTTTGCGGTACGTTCTGATGCTTGCCGTAAGCACCGCGCTGCCTGCCGTGATGTTTTCCACCTTCATTGCGCGCAGCGCTCGTCAGATTGCAGCCATAAAAAAACCGGCTGTGATAGCCGGTTTTTTATTATTTCCCGCACTTTCAGCCAACAAGGCTTTCAAGCGGAATATTGAACTGTTTGTGCAGATTGCGAATCATTGGAAGCGTAAGCTCGCGTTTGCGGTTAAGCACTTCATATACGCGATTCTGCCGACCAATTGCCGGTGCCAAATCTTTGGCCGTCAGCCCCATCTGGTCCATGCGGAATTTAATAGCCTCAATCGGGTCAGGCGGTGCAATTGGGTAATGTTTTGACTCATAGTGTTCAATAAGCAGACACATCACCTCAAAGAGATCGCTTTCAGGTGAGCCCAGCACGGGCTCATTATCAAACATAGGCTCTACGATGCGAAGTGCCTCTTTATAATCCTGCTCTGTTTTAATCGGTTTTATATTCATGTCAGGGCTCCAGTGTAACTGTGTTGGCGTCTATCCTGTCGTATTCTTTATGCGTACCGATAAACTTAACAAATAATCTTTTGTGCGCGTAAGCAACTGAAACTATTAACCGGTAGTCGTTGCCCTTTATGTTAAATACAACGCGGCTGTTTTTTAATATGCTCGCCGTTCCGTACTGCGCCTTTATATCTGCCGGGTTTTGCCAGTCGGCCTTTTTAACTTCATCTACCCAGGCGCGTAACGGTTGTTCTGAATCAGGATGAACCGTCCAAAAATCCTTTAATGGTGCGAGTGCAATAATGTTCATGCGGATAGGGTAATCCCGCTGTGGGACATTTGCAACCACAAAATCCCACGGCGGGACCACCCTGTTAAGGACAGTGCTCAACTATATAATTGTGCAAGTAATTTATTTTTATTCGGTCTTGCCCGGACTCCGTAAAGGGCTTGTTAAATGTCACACATCCAAAAGATAACACCTGTCTTGATATGCCAAGTGAGTAGAAAAAGGTTACTCTTTTGAGTGAATTTGCAGAGATGTCAATTCACATGAATTGACGATGTATCTGTTTAAAGATGGAATTCGCTATGCCAACGAGTAAAAAAACAGTCGCTAGTAAGGCTGCGGTCCTCGTTATGGATGGCGCACGCACGATAGCAAAAGGGGATCATGACTCATGAGTTTTCAGGCACACACCATCGCTATTCTGAAAGATTTGGAACAAAATGCGTTGCAACTCGACAACGCGCAGGCGATGAAACTCATCTCTAAGATCCGTAATGCGAAGCACATTTTCCTACAGGGGGCTGGGCGAAGTGGCATTGCTATTCGGGCGTTCGCTAATCGCTTAGTGCATTTAGGCTTCTCGGTTAGCGTGGTAGGTGAAATTTCATCCCCACATTCTAAACCAGGTGATTTATTAATTATTGGTTCAGGCAGTGGTGAAACATCGAGTCTGAAAAGTCTGGCGCATCAAGCCGTTGAAAATGGAGTTGAGGTTGCGCTTATCACCATGAAACCCGATTCGACGATTGGCCAATTGGCAAGCAGCGTGCTGGTATTACCGGGGAAGATGAAAACGGAAAACGATCGTCAACTAATACACTTCTCTCAGCCAATGGGTTCGGCTTTTGAGCAACTCTGCTTCATCGTCTATGATGCGATCGTGCTTGAGCTTATGGACCAGCTAGGTGAGACCAGCCAAAGCATGTTTAAGCGACACGCTGATTTTGAGTAGTCCGGAATTTCGCGCCCCAACGTCAACGCATCACTACCCTGCTAACGCATCACATTCAACGCTACGCTGATGAGCTGCTGCCGGCGGGCTTGATGAGTCATACGTTGGGGAACGGGTAAGTGGTCAATTTTGTTAAGTTCAGCATCACTCTGCTATTTGTAGCTCATACACCACACATGGCACATCGTAATGTTCCTAAATAGCTTTGTAATTCATGCCTAGTCGTTGCATCACTTTCTGCGAAGCGGTGTTTTTGGGATCGGCAACCGCGACCAAGTATTTTGCACCTATCTTTTCAGCAGCAAAATGAATAATCGCCCGGCCTGCTTCCGTGGCGTAACCTTTACCGTGATGATTTGCGTGCAAACGCCAGCCGATTTCCAGAGGTGCGCCATCTTGATTGGCTAAATGTTGTAGACATGCCGCCCCCACCACTTCATGCGACTCCTTTTCCCGCATCGCCCACCAGGAAAAGCCGTACTGCTGCCAGCGCAACATAACGCGTTCAATATTGGCTCGCGTCTCTTCAGGGGATTTCACGATGCCATTGCTGATATAGCGCATTATCTCTGGATCGCTTTCCATCGAGCGCAGGCCGTCAAAATGTGCGTGTTCGAAAGGTTCCAATACTAAGTGTGTTGTAACTAATTTCATCGTTTCTCCCAAAGATTTCATCATTGTAACCAGACCATAAGAATCTCCCGCTTTCCGTGTCAATGTTATTTAGGAAATTTCGTACAAGTCGCCACTCCTCGGTCTGATACTTATCAGTGCCCTGCCGCGATTTAATAACAACATAATTGGGATGGGGAGGTAGAAATGTTGTCATTAACACTAGTAGACAATAACCAATGGATTGCGGAAGGTTTAAATCACTATTTTTCTGAGAAACCTGTTCAAATTAAAAAAATTGACATCGACAGCCTCAATTCAGCCCTCAAAAATATTGCCGGCTGCGATGTACTGATCAGCGAATTAACCGCTTACGGCCGCGATGTGCAGTTTTTTACTGAGCTGTTACGTAAGGTAAAAGTGTCTTCTCCTGCAACGCGCATTATTGTTCTTACCGATCTCAATGAGAAAGCGGTGGTCAGTTACGTTATGAGCGTGCTGCCAGGAGTGATATTCCTTGCTAAAACCAGCTCGCTCGATGACATTTGCGATGCGGTAGTGGGCCACGCGACGACACAGAGTACGCGACGTTCCAAGCAGACGCTCTCACCGCGTGAATTTGGGCTTTTGCGACTGCTGGGACAAACCAGTAATCTGACAGATATTGCCTATTCGCTTAGGCTGAGTTGTAAAACGATCAGTCACCATCGTCAGAGCATCATTCGTAAACTCAACTGTGCCAACAATAAAGAGTTATTTAATCGCCTAAATCGCATGGGTTACCAATTAGAAAAGATTTAATCATTCCCTCCTGTTAATTGAACCGCAAATTGGTGCGGTTCAATTAACACTCAACGTGGTAGCGAATCCCCCCAATCTTCACTTTTCTGGATTTTGTGTGACTGAGGTTGCATTTTCGCCATGAGCTGCTGGTTAACGAGGCACGCCCAGGCGCAGAATGGAATATATAACCATTACTGAATATATATTCAAATCGATTTGCATGCATAACCCAACACGCAATAATTTAAGGAGAAGGTTCTATGAGTAGTTACACGTATCCGAAATTTGGTGCCGGATTGTGGCACTTCGCTAACTATATCGATCGTTACGCGGTTGATGGTTATGGACCGGCGCTCAGCACTCTCGACCAAATAAAACTCGCCGCCAGCGTCGAAGACCTGTCCTACGTTGATGTCCCCTATCCTTTCACTGAAGGCGTTACGGTGGCTCAAGTCAAACAAGCCCTTGAAGATGCTGGCCTACAAGCCATCGGCATCACGCCGGAAATTTATTTACGTCGCTTCTCCCGCGGTGCTTTCACTAACCCTGATGATGCTATCCGTAAACAGGCTTTCGATTTAATGCATGAAGCCGCCACCGTGGTGCGAGAGCTCGGAGCCAACTATGTCAAAATTTGGCCAGGTCAGGACGGTTGGGATTATCCGTTCCAGGTAGATCATAAGAATCTGTGGAAGATGGCGGTTGATGGCATGCGGGAATTGGCCAGTGCCAATCCCGACGTAAAATTCGCTATTGAATACAAACCACGCGAGCCACGCGTGAAGATGACCTGGGATTCTGCCGCACGCACCCTGCTGGGCATTGAAGACATTGGTTTGCCTAACGTCGGCGTGCTGCTGGATTTTGGTCACGCGCTGTTTGCCGGTGAATCTCCGGCGGATTCGGCTCAATTGATCATCGATCGCGGGCGTTTATTTGGGATGGACGTCAATGACAACCTGCGCGGCTGGGATGATGATTTGGTAGTTGGCACCGTACATATGACGGAGATTTTTGAATTTTTCTACGTACTGAAGATTAACAATTGGGATGGCGTATGGCAGCTCGATCAATTTCCCTTCCGTGAAGATCATGTCGAAGCAGCCAACCTCTCCATTCGCTTCCTGAAACATATTTACCGGGCATTAGATAAACTGGATATCACCGCGCTGCAGGAAGCGCAGCGTGAACAAAATCCGCTTAAAGCTCAGAAGATCATTCAAAACGCGTTGCTCAGCAGCATCGAGCAGTAAGGTTAAGCCCAGCACGTGCATTTTGGACAAATAGGTGGTCATAAATGGCCTAATGCCGTTCAATTAGGCAATCCCTCTTTATGCAGGTGCGCATGAATGCGCCCCTACGAAAACCCGGTTATATCCGCGTTAGGTCACCATTTATGGTGACCGATTCACGCTTAGCTGACGAGCAATACGCCATAAATGGCCACCTTACATTGAATTCGAATGCCTAAAACGCAACGCTCAGTACGAATTTTGTTGCTTCCATTGCAGCGTAAACCCGCTAAGTTGGGAAAAAAATGGAGGTAACTATGCAAATGCCCTCTTCACCCTGGTGGTGGGATCTTTCTACGCGAGAATTTAGTGAACTTGATATGGCAAACATCGTTGCCATACTGCCAATCGGTGCGGTGGAACAACATGGGCCTCATTTGCCGGTACGCGTTGATGCGGCAATAAATGCCGGCATTGTTCAGCGCGCGGTCGAATTGCTGCCTGATAACTTGCCGCTGCTGGTCATGCCCGCACTGCCGATCGGTAAATCCGACGAACATCTCGCTTACCCCGGCACGCTTTCATTGCCCTACGAAGTGTTAGGTAAGGTGTGGTTTGAAGTGGCAAAAAGCGCGTGGCGTGCTGGCATTCGTAAACTGATTTTCTGGAATTCACACGGCGGCCAGCCACAGCTGATGGAGATCGTCTGCCGTCAGTTACGCATTGAACTGGGCATGTTTGCCGTCGGCGCCAGCTGGTTTCACACCTTTGATGCTTCCGACTTGTATAGCGCACATGAACTCAATCACGGGATTCACGGCGGAGAGTCCGAGACCAGCATGATGCTGCATCTCCATCCACAATTGGTGCAGATGCAGCACGCAGATAATTTTGTGTCCACGTCGGTGGCGCTCGAAGCCCGCGGCGGTATTTTGACGCCAGAAGGCGGTATTGGTTTTGGCTGGATGGCACAGGACCTGCATCTTTCCGGCACCACCGGCAACGCAGCGGCCGCCGATGCCGAACGCGGAAAGATCGCCACCGATCGCGCCGCACATGCGCTGCTGAAACTGGCGCGCGAGGTGCAGAGTTTCGATCTTGGTTTTCTTACTGAGCGAACCGCATACCAGCCGCTGAACCTGTAGGGTTGCCATTCATGGCGACCAGGTGCGCATTAATGCGCACCTTACAGGCTACACAAGTCCTGACATCATGCCTTTGATGGTTTCAGCAAACACGCTGCCAATCGCGCTGGTGCCGCGATCGTGACCGATCAGCATCAGCGTTTGCGTATGCTGGGCCAGTTCTCGTACCGGAATATAGATCAAGCGGCCGCTGCGCTGGTCAGATTCAATATCGATTGGCGTGAGAAACGTCAGCGTTTGATCCATCATCGCCGACTGGCGCATCACCTCGATCGAGTTAGTTTCGATGACCGCTTGTAAAGTGATCGAGGCGCGTGCAAACACTTCATTCAGATAAGGGCGAATGACCATTGATTTATCGGCAATCACCACCGGATAAGGCAGGCAATCACTCAGGCGTAAACTGGATTTCTCCGCCAGCGGATGTCCCGATCCTACTACCGCACCTAACCGCACCGGTACGCTAGCAATATTGCGGTGGACCGGCTGCAGTTCAAAATCAAAGCCAATACCCAAATCCGCCTCACCGCTTGCCACCGCGTTAGTGATATTTTCACCGGTGGTGAGCTGTTGTAGCAGCAATTTTACCCGCGGATTGGCGCGTCGGAACTCTGCCGCCACGCGCGGAATCAGGTTTGCCGCCAATCCACTCATCATTGCCACGGTGACTTCGCCACGCCGCAGTCCTTTCAGCTCTTCGATTTTCATCTGCGCAATTTCAATCTCTTTGAAACTCTGCCGTACGTGGTGAATCAGCGCTTCACCGGCGGCCGTGAGGATCATTTTACGGGGTAAACGTTGAAACAAAGGCGTACCCAACTCCTCTTCCAGCGCAATCAATTGGCGGTTTATGGCCGATGCGGAGATATGCAGACGCTCGGCAGCTTTGCGGATTGAACCGCTGCGCGCGATCTGGTCGATATAAACAAACAAACGGTGCTGAAGCATATTCCATCCTGCGTTGCCTTTTAGGCATCGGTAAGTGCTAAAAATGATGCTTTTAAGATAATGCTCTTCCGGTGATTAATACATCAAAACCACACCAGGAGAACACATGATGGCAGACGTATCCCGCAGAAAATTTGCGAAGTTAGTGGCTGGCGCGCTGTTGTTACCCGCGCTGGCACCCATGTTGTCGCGCAAAGCCATGGCAGCGAATAACAATATAAAAATCGCCCTGCTGCTGCCCGGTTCGGTTGCCGATGGCGGCTGGAGTTCGCTGGCGTATGTTGGCTTGCAAAGCCTGCAAAAAGCCGGTTTTACCGTCGCCCATAGCGAAAGCATCACCCAGGCGCAGATGGATCAAACCATTCGCGGCTACGCCGATGATGGTTACACCTTGATCATTGGGCACAGTTTTGAATACGGCTCAGCCTTCGCTGAAATCGCCCCCGAATATCCGGATACCTATTTCTTCGCTTCCACCTTTAAGCCCGATGAAAAAGCGCCGGGTAACGTGGAGTACATCGATCTCGCCTATGTGCAAGGTGCTTATGCTGCAGGTGCGCTAGCCGCGCTGATCTCTGATAACGGTAAAGCAGTAGGATTTGTCGGCGGCGGCGATAACCCCACACAGCAGGCGATGATGCGAGCCTTCATCCAGGCGGCAGAGAAAACCCGCCCGGGTATGAAAGGCTTGGGCGTGGTAACCGGCGATTATGATAACGCCGCGAAAGGTCGCGAGGCCGCAACCACCATGATCGGCAACGGTGCGGATGTGATCTGGCATGCGGCAGACGTCACGGGGCTTGGAGCCATACAAGGCGCGGCGGCGGCGAAAGTCAAAGTCCTTGGTTGTTATGTGGATCAGCGTAGTGTCGCGCCGGATTACGTTGCCTGCAGTTTCCGCCAGAATCTCGATTGGATGGTGGAGCAAGTGGGTGAATCGGTGGCCAAT
The DNA here is from genome assembly GCF_059420725.1 of Pantoea sp. GW821-FHT03E06. Taxonomy (NCBI): domain Bacteria; kingdom Pseudomonadati; phylum Pseudomonadota; class Gammaproteobacteria; order Enterobacterales; family Erwiniaceae; genus Pantoea; species Pantoea sp. GW821-FHT03E06. The sequence continues at coordinate 343,554 of NZ_JBWKUG010000002.1, read as the reverse complement.
AAAACCTTTAAAGGTGGCCAGGAGTGGCAGCCTACGGTGGGCAAAGCCTGGTCAATAGTTAACGGCAGCGAGCGTTATAACGCCAAACTGGTGAGCACCAGCGCCTGGGATAAATTCCAGCAGATCTGGCAACAGCTGGACAACGGCACACTGAAGCCAGTGGTTTGATAAGCGGAATCGACTCATGACAGTAACGGCAAACATACGCGTCGCGCTTAACAACATCACCAAACGCTTCGCACGCGTGGTGGCAAATGACGATGTGTCACTCAGCATTAAAGCCGGAGAAATTCACGCGCTGCTGGGCGAGAACGGCGCAGGCAAAAGCACGCTGATGCAGATCCTGTACGGTTTGTATCAGGCCGATGAAGGCAGCATTGTGGTGGATGGCAAAGCGCAGCGCTTTCGCGATCCCAGCGATGCTATCGCCTGCGGCATCGGCATGGTGCACCAGGAATTTATGCTGGTACAGCCTATGAGCGTGGTAGAGAACGTGATACTGGGGCTGAAAGAGAGCGTCAGCGGCGTACTCAATTTGCATGCTGCGGCAGCGCGTTTGCAGGCGCTATCAGATAAACACGGTCTGGCGATTGATCCCTGGGCAAAAGTACAACATCTGCCCATTGGCGTGCAGCAGCGCGTGGAGATCCTCAAGCTGCTTTATCGCGATGCGCAGGTGCTGATTCTGGATGAACCGACTGCGGTGCTCACGCCGCAAGAGAAAGCAGGTTTGTTTGCCACGCTGAAATCGCTGTGTGCTGAAGGCCGTTCGGTGGTGATCGTCACGCACAAACTGTACGAAATCATGGCCATTGCCCATCACGTTTCGGTGATGCGCGGCGGAAAAATGGTGGATTCAGTCGATATTAAAGACACCTCTGAACGCGACCTGGCACGCCGTATGGTGGGCCGCGATGTGGTGCTGCGTATGGAAAAAACGCCGTGCCAGCCGGGTAAAACCGTGCTGCAAGTTGATAACATCGCGGTGCGCGACGCCAGCGGACAGCAGAAAATCTGGCGCGTTTCGCTGAGCGTGGTCGCGGGAGAAATCCTCGGCATTGCCGGCGTGGAAGGCAATGGGCAATCCGAGCTGGCAGAAACGCTGCTCAATCTACGCGAGCTGGAAGCCGGCCGTATTCTGCTCAACGGTGAAGATATCAGCGATGATTCCCCTGCTACACGCCGCAGTAAAGGTATCGGTTTTATTCCGGCGGATCGGCGCGGCGTTGGATCAGTTACCGATCTTTCGATCACCGATAATGCCCTGCTTGGTCGCCAGCGCAGTTTTACCCGCGCGCGAGGATGGCTGTTGGATCGCCAACGTATTCGCCAGCACGCACGGGATATCATCGCGCGCTTTGCAGTGCGTACGCCAGATGCCGATTTTGAAGCCGGAAAACTCTCCGGCGGTAATTTGCAAAAGCTGATTCTGGGCCGTGAAGTCGCCAGCAATCCCTGCCTGCTGATTGTGGAGCAACCGACGCGCGGGCTGGATGTGGGTGCGATTGAGAGCGTATGGCAAGGATTAATGGACGCGCGCGATCGCGGCTGCGCCATTCTGATGATCTCCGCCGAGCTGGAAGAGATTATGAATCTTTCCGATCGCATCGCAGTGATGTACAGCGGCCAGATCGCCGGGGAAATGAACGCCGTCGATGCTTCTCCAGAACGCCTCGGCGAGCTGATGGCGGGCGCACATCTCAAAAAAGGGGCAGGCAACCATGAAGAAGCTGCTTGAGCGGCGTCTGGCTCCCGCTGAATCCACCAGCGCACTGATGTTAACCAGCTGCTGCGGGATCGTAACGGCGTTTGTGATTGCTGGGCTGCTGTTTATCCCTTTCGGCGGTAATCCATTGTCAGCGTATGGCTTCCTGTTTGACGCCGCGTTTGGCTCATTGAGTAGCGTAGGCCTTAGCATCGTGCAATCCACACCGTTAATGTTGATTGCGTTGGCAACCATCGTGGTGTGGCGTGCTGGATTGGGCTACATCGGCTTTGAAGGTTGCTTTCTGCTGGGTGCCGCGGCGGCCAGCTGGATTGCGCTCTCCGGGACGCCTCAGGGTTTTCCGTGGGCCGTTCCAGCGCTGCTTTATTGGCCACTGGTGCTGATCGCCGCTTTCCTCGCCGGGGCGATTTGGGCCGGCTGGGTTGGCGCGTTACGCGTCAGGTTTGGCGGCAATGATGTACTGATTTCCCTGATGGCCAACTACGTGGCGCTGTTCATAGTGCAATATTTGGTTTCTGGTCCAATGCGCGCGCCCGGCGACCTGCCACAAACGCCACGCTTACCGGTGGATAGCTGGTTGCCGTTTGTCATGACTGGCATGCGCGCACACTGGGGCATCGCCATTGCGCTGGTTGCGACCGTCTTTGTCTTCTGGCTAATGCGCGCCACACCCGCCGGCTTCGAAATCAAAATCGCCGGGCTTAATGCGCGCGCCGCACGCTACAGCGGCGTTGATGTCAATCGTCGGCAAATGGGCGCAGTGCTGCTCGGCGGTGGATTGGCGGCGCTGGCAGGATTGTGCGCGGTACTTGGCGTGCAGCATCGGCTGATGGAAGGCATCTCTGGCGGCGTCGGGTTTATTGGCGTGGTCGTCGCCTTGCTGGCACGCCTCAATCCTCTGCTGGTGATCCCTACCGCAATTCTCTATGGCGGTTTAGAAGTCGGCGGCAGTGCGATGCAGCGTCAAACCGGTTTGCCGACGTCAGTAGTGCTGATTCTGCAAAGTTTAGTGGTGTTACTCATTCTGGCAGGTGATTTGCTGCGCTATTACCGTATCAACCTGCCCATTCTGCGTAAAACCCGCAGCCCAATGGTGGAGGAGCAATCATGAGTTTGTGGGCTAATCTCGATACCGCGTTCTTTGTCAGCTGGCTGGCTGCAGCGGTGCGGCTTGCCGGTCCCGTGTTGTTAGCCGCACTGGGCGAAATCTATGGCGAACGTTCTGGCGTGTTAAATATTGGCATCGAAGGCACCATTCTGCTGGGTGCGCTCTCCAGCTACATGGTAGCGGTAGCAAGCGGCTCAACGGCACTCGGCTTCATCGCCGGTGGCGTAGGAGGATTACTGGTCGGCTGCGTGCTGGCGGCGCTCTATCTGCGTGCCCACGCCAGCCAAATTGTGGTCGGCATCGTTTTCAATATTCTTGCCGCTGGCCTTGCCACCTGGATTTATGCGCTGGTGATGGGCAACGAATCATCGCCAACCATTCCCATGCTGGAACCCTGGCATGTGCCGCTGCTCTCCTCATTACCCTTCATCGGTCCGATTCTGTTCCAGCAGCCACTGCCGCTCTATTTAACTTTACTACTGGCGGCACTGGCGCATTTTGGCCTGTTCCATACCCGCTTCGGCCTCTCTTTGCGCGCGGTGGGTGAAAATCCGCGCGCGGCCCATGCAGCCGGGCTTAACGTAGTAAAGATCCGCACGTGGGGAGTAATGTTCTCCTGCTTAGGAGCGGGTTTAGCCGGCAGCTATCTGGTGACCGCCCAGATTGGCTTGTTCCGCGACAACATCGTCAGCGGGCAAGGTTTTATCGCACTGGCCATCGTTATCTTTGGCCGCTGGAGTCCGCTCAAGGCGGTGGTGGCTGCCTTTATTTTTGGCGCAGCCGATGCATTACAGCTGTCGCTACAGCTGTTTGAAAACACGCTTCCTCCGCAGGTGCTGCTGGCCCTGCCTTATCTTCTCACCATCCTGGCAATGTCCGGCGTAGTAGGACGCACATTGCAACCCGGCGCGCTAACGCAGCCTTATCGAAAGGAATAACTGATGAAATCGTTTCGTTTCAACCCTCTTGCGGATGTGAAGGCGTTCCGTATTAGTCCCGATAGCAGTAACTATTTCGCCATTTTGTTCGACAAACCGCTCGATGGCATTGAGAACATCTTTGTGGTGGAAATCTTCAACGTGGGCGGTGCTACGCCGCCCAATGAACACGCCACCGCGCATGAGTTTTTCTATGTGCTGCATGGTGAAGGCGTCGCCCGCTGCAACGATGAGGAGTTAGTGATTAAGAAAGGCGATTCCCTGCTGTTGCACCCGGGTAATGATCATGCAATCCGCAACACCGGCAGGTGCAAGCTCTATACGCTGACGGTCATGACGCCCAATGAGGGATTCTCCGAACTGATTCGCAGCGGTGACCCTGTCACGCTGGATGAGGAAGATTTGCGCATCTTAACGGGAGCCTGATATGGGAGAAAACGTTTTAGGCAGCAGTCGGCAAAATCAGTGGCGTGTCTCCGCGCAGGTCATTGATATGCGACGCCCGGAGCAACCCGTGCGCGCAGTAAAGCTCGGCACGCGCGACCGATCGGTGATCTTTGATTTACAGAGTACTGCAATCATCGTAGTGGATATGCAGAACGATTTTTGCCATCCCGACGGCTGGCTCGGACACATTGGTGTGGATGTCACGCCCGCGCGCGCACCGATTGCGCCGCTACAAGCGTTATTGCCAGCATTGCGTGCCGCCGAGGTGCCCGTTATTTGGCTCAACTGGGGCAATCGCGCTGACAAACTCAATCTCAGTCCGGCTTTGCTGCACGTTTATAATCCGTATGGCACCGGTGTGGGTTTAGGCGATCCGTTACCGGTTTCCGGCGCGCCGGTATTGCAGGCGGGTAGCTGGGCGGCCGAGGTAGTGGATGAACTCATGCCGAACGATACGGATATTCGCGTCAACAAATACCGAATGTCCGGGTTTCATGACAGCGAGCTTGATAGCATCCTGCGCAATCTCAACGTCACCACGCTGTTGTTTGCCGGCGTCAATGTCGATCAATGCGTGCTCTGCACTTTGCAAGAGGCCAACTTCCGCGGTTATGACTGCCTGCTGCTGGAAGATTGTAGCGCGACGACCTCGCCCGACTATTGTCGCGATGCCACGCTGTATAACGTACAGCAGTGCTTTGGTTTTGTGGTGAATGCCGCAGAGTTACAACAGCAGCTGGAGAGCAACATATGAGTTACTTGCTGGCTGACGGCTGGATCATCACCATGAATCCGCAGCGCGAGATTCTGGAACAGGCCAGTTTACTGATTGAAGACAACCTTATCGCCGCCATCGGCACGCGTGATGCCTTGCAGCAGCGCTATCCGGAAGCGGAAATCATCAACTGCCGCGAGCGTATTATCATGCCGGGAATGGTGAATACGCATACGCATCTGTTTCAGACGCTGCTAAAAGGTCTCGGTGACGACATGGTGCTGAAGAAGTGGTTCACCTGCATGACCGGTCCAAGCGCCGTGGCGCTGACGGAGGAAGACGTCTACGCCGCTGCGCTGCATGGCTGCGTGGAATCGCTGCGTTCTGGCGTCACCTCGCTGGTTGATTTTATGTACGCCCACCCGCGTCCAGGCTTGACGGCTAAAGTGATTGACGCTTTTGAAGTCAGCGGCATTCGCGGCCATGTCTGCCGCGGTTTCCTCACCAGCGGCATTGAGCACGGCATTCCCGCTGAACTGATTGAAACGCCGGAGCAGGCGCTAGCCGATGCACGTAATGTGATTCAGCGCTATCACAAGGCGGATGGACGGGTAAAAGTTGGTCTCGCGCCAAGCATGATTTGGGCGCTGGATGAAAAAGTACTGCGTGGCACACGGGCGCTGGCGAATGAAACCGGCACACTGATCACGACCCACGTCGCAGAAACCGATTTTGAAATCGAGCAGGCTAAGCTGCGCTTTCAGGCGACCGATACGGAGTTCCTTAGCGATATCGGTTTCCTCGGCCCGGATGTGCTGGCGGTACACTGCGTGCAGTGCAGCTCCCGTGATATCCGTGCGCTGAAGCATCACGACACACGCGTCTCACACAATCCGTGCAGCAATCTCTACCTTGCCTCGGGTGTGGCGCCTATTCCCGAAATGCTTGCCGCCGGATTAACCGTAGGGTTAGGCTCCGACGGCCCCGCCAGCAGCAATAACCACAATCTGTTTCAGGCCATGAAAGTGGCAGCGCTGCTGCCAAAAGGCGTGCATCGCGATCCCACAATAATGACCGCTGAAAAAGTGCTGGAGATGGCGACCATCGACGGCGCGCGCGCCATTGGTCTTGAGCATCTGGTCGGCTCGCTGGAAGTGGGTAAACGAGCGGATGTCGTGATTGTGGATACCTCGCATCCTGCGATGACGCCGATCCACCATCCTGTCTCATCTTTGGTCTACTCCGCTTTGGGTCACGAAGTCAGTGATGTATTTGTGGATGGTGCTTATCTGTTGCGGGCGGGAGAATTTACCCAACTTAACCAGCGGGAAGTGATGGCGCGTTCACAACGAGCGGCGCAGTCACTGGCGGTACGCACCGGCAATGATAAAACACGCGGTTGGCGTTCAGCCGCGTTTTGATGGGGCACAGTGGCGAGTTAGGCTTTTCACCGCGCGAACGATGCTGTTCGGTTAACAGCGGCACATTCCGCTTAACTTACTTTTTGCTACAACATTCAAACTCATACCACTCTGCAAAATGCGCTTTTAGCCCTAAGCTTTAAGGCATCTGGCCACTGTTAATGAGGTTACAATGAGTTTACTTTTTAGCGCAACGCAACTGGGTAAGTTAACGCTCGACAACCGCATCGTGATCGCCCCGATGTGTCAATACTCCGCGCAGGATGGCAAAGCCAGCGCCTGGCATCGCATCCATCTTGGCCAGCTCGCACTTTCGGGAGCGGGTTTGCTGATTATCGAAGCAACGGCGGTTGAAGCCGCAGGGCGGATTTCGCCGGGCGATCTGGGGTTGTGGGATGATGCAACCGAAGCCGCGCTGGCTAGCGTGCTGGAGGATATTCGCCACTATTCTGATATCCCTATCGGCATTCAGCTCGGTCACGCCGGGCGTAAAGCCTCATGCGCAGCACCGTGGCTGGGTGGTCACCAGCTGGCACTGAATGACGGTGGCTGGCAAACGGTAGCCCCCTCTGCACACGCTTTTAACCCAGAAGACCGTGCACCGGTGGCACTGGAAAAACAGGATTTGGAGCGACTAAAATCCGCTTTCGTCGACAGCGCGCAGCGCGCCGCGCGTCTTGGCATCCAATTGATTGAGCTTCATGCCGCCCACGGCTATTTGCTGCATCAGTTCCTGTCGCCATTGAGCAACCAGCGTCAGGATGAATACGGCGGTTCACTGAAAAATCGTCTGCGTTTCCCGCTTGAAGTTTTCCACGCGGTACGCAGCGCATTGCCCGATTCAGTTACAGTTGGGGTTCGCCTTTCAGCTACAGATTGGGTTGAGGGCGGCTGGGATGTTGAGCAATCCATCACCTTCAGCCAGCAACTGGAAACTGCAGGTAGCGATTATGTGCATATCTCCAGTGGGGGACTTTCACCGCAGCAGCAGATTACAGTGGGGCCCGGCTATCAGCTGCCGTTCGCGCATGATATCCGTAAGCAGGTGAAGATTCCGGTGATTGGCGTGGGCTTGATTACCGACCCGCAGCAGGCTGAAAATGCATTACAGAAAGACGATGCCGACCTGATCGCACTCGCCCGCGCGGTACTCTATGACCCACGCTGGCCGTGGCATGCCGCTGCAGCACTGGGCGCACAAGCGAAGGCTCCCCCGCAGTATTTGCGCTCCGAACCCCATGGGTTGAAAGGGACGCTGGTCGCGAATAAGGGCTGAAAATCATATCCAGGTGCGCATCCAAACGCACCTGGATATCCCTAACGGCGACCGTTACTCCGCTACAAACTCTGGCAGCAGCTTAAACCAGCTCAGCATCCATGCCAGAATATTCAGTAGACCAAATGCAAAGAGTAAAACGACCGCGATCGAACAGCGCTGCTGCGATCGCCAGGCGAGCATCGCCGGAACGATCACCGCCCACAGGGTGGCAAATAAACCGGCAAAGCCAATCGCTGCCACAAATCCACTCGGCCAGCAAATCGAGGCCATTAACGGCGGCAGAAACGTCAGACAAGCGGTTTTAAAACGCGCAGTCGGTGAATGTCCTAAGCCCAGACGATCGGCAATGAAATCAAACAAGCCGGCCGTGACGCCAAGAAATGAGGCAATCACCGCGAAATGCGAAAATATCGACATCATTAATGACAACGCATTGACGTGCAGTTGCGCACGCAGCGCGGCCATCAGCGCCGCAATATCGCCGCCCTGTTGCACAATTTCAGGGAACGCGCTGCGCGGCAGGTTGCCCATGGTGCTGGTAAGCCAAAATACATACAACGCCAGTGACAATAGCGTGCCCAGAACCAACGCTTGTGTAATGTGCTTTTTGTTACCCGCATAATAGCTCACCAGCCCGGTGATATTGCCATGATAGCCAAACGAGGCCAGACAAAATGGCAATACCCCGAGTGCGTAGGGCCAGTAACGCTCCCCTGCGCCTGGCGCCTGAAGCAGCGACGGTACATTGACCTGCGTGAGCAATCCCCCAAACAACAGGATCAAAAGCAGAATCTTGGCCAGCACGCAAAAGGTCATCAGCCGACTCACGCCGGTTGTGCCGAGCCACACCACTGCTGCCACGCCGATTGTTAACAGCACTTTTGCTTCTGCGGTGGAAATCGGCACACCCGCCTGATTAAGAGAGTGCTGATACACCGGGCCGCTAGCCGAGATATAGGCGTAGGTAAGAATGCCAAGCACAAATAAGATACTGAGCCCATTCAATATCGCCCAACCGCGCCCCAGCAGATCTTTCGTTAAGGTGTCATAGCCCGCGCCTGGCGGATAGCTGAGGCTGACGCGCATAAAAAGTAAGCCTGAAAGCAGCATGCCGCCCCAGCTGACCAGTAGCATGATCATCGCCCAACCAAACCACGCGCCCGCCATCACCACCGGCAGCGTAAACATCCCTGCACCCACTACGGTGCCGCAAATAATCATCGCGCCCCACCACACGGAAGGCTGGCGGCGGGACAATGTCATCTCCGTCATCATTTATTCCCTACAAAACCGCTTAAAGGCGGCGATGATACACGGGATAACGCTAAGAAGAGAGTTACAAGCAACAGAAAGTGCGACGGTAGATGGCTGGGGTGACAATGCAAAGATGCATTACCACAGGTTTCGCCGTCACGGCAGCGGGTTGTCGCGCAGTTAAAGCCAGATTGATTAACCTGCGCCGTACTGTTTACCCCCTTCAATATGTGATCATTTTCGCAACAACCTTTTAAACATCCTTGTATGGTAGTAGAACATTAACCCTCAGGGACTTTTGCTATGGCCTCTTCCACCCTTACCCAAACGCCAGCGATCGAGAAAGATCATGCTTCACTCATCAAACGAGTAGCAAGCGCATCCGCCATTGGCACCGCGGCAGAGTATTACGACTTCTTTGCTTATGGCACCGCTGCCGTCTTGTTCTTTGGCCATCTGTTCTTTCCCAGCCACGATCCGCTCATCAGCACCCTCGCCGCTTTTGCCACTTATGCGGTGGGCTTTCTCGCTCGTCCTATCGGCGGCATCGTTTTCGGACACATTGGCGACAAAGTTGGACGTAAAAAAGCCCTGGTGGCCACCATCCTGATTGTTGGCCTTGGCACGTTTTGCATCGGATTGCTGCCGACTTACGAAAAAATCGGCATCTGGGCTCCCGTGCTGTTGATTTTGATTCGCTTGTTGCAAGGCTTTGGTGTGGGCGGCGAGCAAGCGGGTGCGGTATTGATGACCGCAGAATATGCACAACCCGCACGTCGTGGTTTCTTCGCCAGCTGGGTACAAATTGGCGCGCCGGTGGGTTTCCTGCTGCCGCTGGCGCTGTTTGCCGTTCTTAATGCCACGCTCTCCCCGGTTCAAATGATGGATTGGGGCTGGCGCGTTCCGTTTTTACTCAGCGCATTACTGGTGATTGTTGGGCTGTTTATTCGCCTGCGCATTGATGAGTCGCCGGTGTTCGCCGCTATTCGCGAAACCAAAGCAGCAGAATCACGCCCGTTAAAAGAGGTGATGCGCGGGAATCCACGCCTGGTCATTAACGGTGTCGCCGCCAAACTGATTGAAGCCTGTGCCTTTGCCCTGTTCACGGTGATTATTCTGGCGTGGGGCAAAGCTAACAATCTCGATTCTGGCATTCTGATGAATAGTATGATCGTGGCGGTGATTCTCGAGGTGTTTGCTATTCCACTCATGGGCGCGTTGTCAGACAAAATTGGCCGCAAGCCGGTATATATGATGGGTACGTTGCTGATTGTCATTGCCATCGTGCCGTTCTTCCTTGCCCTGCAGCAAAACAGCTATTGGCTGACGCAAATTGCGATGATTGTCGCCCTGACACTGGGTCACAGCATGTGTTACGCGCCGCAGGCATCGTGGTTTCCGGAGCTGTTTCCCACTCACATTCGCTGCAGCGGTATTGCGGTGATTTGGCAGGTGGGCTCGCTGATTGGCAGCGGCGTGCTCGGTTTGGTCGCCGTAAAAATCCTGCAAATGACCGGCGGTCACTGGTACGGCCTGGCGCTGTATGTTGCGGTATTAGGGGTGATTTCCGTTATCGGTCTCATAAGGCTGCCTGAAACTGCACCGCGCCGTCGCAACGGCGAATATCATCAATGGCAGCAACATTAATTTGTTGAGCAGAGCGGCAGAATGCCGCTCTGTCGCGTGGTCATGTGATATCAGAGAATCATTTCCGTCTCGGCAGCGAAACCATGAGCAAGCCAATGACAATTAACACCACGCCAGCAAAGCTGCTCCAGCGGAACGACTCCCCCATAATCGGCAATGAAATCGCTGCCAGCCAAACCAGCACATAGCTCAAACTCAGCAGTGGATAGAGCCGATTGAGCGGCAAATGGCGCAGCGCCAGCATCCAGCACACCATTGAGAGCGCATATGCGCCTAGTCCGATGGCTAACAGCAGCAGTGGCTTGAGGTGCTGTAAATTGATCAACTCGCGCAGCGGCGGAAAATCCAGCATCGCCGTGCGCAGCACCAACTGTGCCAGCGACACCAGCAGTACGCTGCACAAGGCCAGCATTAGTCCTTTCATAGATGACTGCCCATCAGCGCCACGCCCGCCATTATCACCAGCGTGCCGATCCACTGTTGCAAGGTGAAGGTTTCGCGCCAGATCAGCCGCGCGGCTAATGCGACCAGCACAAAGTTAAGACTCATCATCGGATAAGCAATGCCGACAGGCACCATGCGCAATACCATCAGCCACAGCAACATCGCCACGCCGAGCAGCAGCACGCTCAGCGCAATCCATAATATCAGCCGCTTTTTACCCTGACGGCTGCCAAGATACGCCGCCTGCTTTTGACACAGTTGGGCGGCGCAGCTCAGCACACTTACCAGTAAGATCAGCACAAGATTCATGGTGTGGCATCATAGCCGTAATAGACTAAACGGCCCTGACGATAAACATCATCGGGTTCTGGCAAGTTTTTATCCGGCGTGTTGTCACCTGAATTCAACATCAGCACCAGCGAAACTTTCCCCTGGCGACGATGCACGCGCAGCCAGTCAGCAAATCCGTCCGCATCAATAAAGTGAGATTGTGCATCCGGATAGCTCAGGCCGTATTGCAACTCCCCTTTGGCATCGTAGAAGTTGATATCGCTACGCTGCAACGCCCAGGCAACCGTTGACGCCACGCCGGGATTGTTGGCTAACAGATAACGACTATCCGCCAGCTGGTCGTGCACTGCGCTAATAAAACTCTGCGGCTGCTTGGAATCGCGTACCTTTTGGGGGATGGCAAAACCGACCAGCAGCGCCAGCACCAGTGGGCAAAGGGCGGCTAACTGCCAGCGGCCATTTTCCGGTTTGCGACTCATCCAACCCAATATGCCCCAGCCAGCAAAAGCCAGTGCTGCACACAATACGCGCTGCAGTTCATCGCTGGCGTACAGCGGACGGTGCGCTACGCCCCACGGAGCCAGAACAATGAGAACAACCAGCGTCGTCACGGCGCCGAACAGTAAGTTGATCCAGCCATTCACTTTAAACGCCTTAACGACAGAGGCAGAACCGCTGTGGGCATAATGCGCCATCAGCAGCGCCAGCGGGGCGAAGCAAGGCAATATATAGGTTGGTAGTTTGCCCTTGGCGATACTGAAAAACAGCAGCGGTAGCAGTACCCAACTCAATAAATAAACCGCACCAGCATTTTGACCGCGTTGACGCCATGCACCCGCCAGCGATCCCGGCAGTAGTGCCAGCCACGGTAAACATCCGCCTAGCAGCACCGGTATGTAATACCAGAAAGGTGCTTTGTGCTGGGCATCTGCCTCGGCAAAACGCTGAATATGTTCAACCCAGAAGAAGTAGTGCCAGAAGTCCCCTTCCTGCCGATTAATGGCCAGCGCCCATGGCAAACTGAGTAGTGCAGCAATCACCATGGTCAATGGTCCCCAGCGCAGCAACTCGGTGAAACGCCGCTGCCAGATGGCCCAGGGCAAAATCGCCAATACCGGGACCGCCAGAGCAAGGAAACCTTTGGTCATAAAACCCATGGCGCACGCGGCCCCGAGCAGCACATACCCGCACGCGCGCTGTTGCGTAGATGTTGCCTGCGCCGCCAGCCAAAAGCTGCACATCGCCGCAACCAGCCACAGCATTAAGATGGGATCGAGCACGGCGTAAGTACCAATGCCATAGACCAACAGCGAGGTGAGGAAGATGACGCTGCTGCTTAACGCAACTTTTTGACTGGCGAACATTTTTTTAGCCAGCCAGTAGATAAGTAACGCACTTAATGTGGTACTGATAATCGCGCCAGCGCGCACGCCAAAGTTGGTATGGCCAAACAGTAACTGGCCGATGTTATTCACCCAATACCCGGCAATTGGCTTCTCGAAATAGCGCAAATCAAAGAAGTGCGGTACTACCCAATTACCGCTGAACAGCATTTCGCGGCTGATTTCAGCGTAACGGGCTTCGTCCGGCTGCCATAAGGCGCGGAATTCAATGGGGATCAGATAATAAAGCGCAAAGAGTGCTATGAGCAGCGCGGTTTTGGTGCCTGTTCGCATCCGTGAGTCCTGTAAAAATTAACGTTGGCAGCCTAACCAGCCTTCGCGCCCGGCAATATGTCCGCGCACCACGTTACCCTGCGGCAGCGTGCTGAGATCGTCTGGCAATAAGGCACTCAACGGGCAGAATTGAATGTTGTGTTGTTCAGCGCGCTTCAACAGATCGGCGAACGCCTTTAACCCAACGATTCCTTCCACTTCGGCATGAATGGTGTAAACCGGCGAACCGGTTGCAGCGAGCATTTTTTCCAGAATGTAGTCATTAAAGTCGGCAGCGCTGACCGCTTGTCCTACCACTTCATCCCAGGTTGGCAAGGTGACTGGAATTTGTACGGTGCCTACGCTGCCATTACTTAAAAGCGGCAGGAATGGCCCGGAGCCGCGACAATCGCTGTTATAGCGAAAGCCAAATTCCTCTTTGGCAGCCACCACGCGGCCATCTGCGCGCCAGCCTGCCACGGCAGAACAGGTGACGTTGTCACCAATAATCGCTTCCAGCGTACTCTTACCTTTTGCTATCTGCTCAACCAGCTTTTCCTGCGGCCAGACCCCCGCCCAGGTTTGCCATGCAAAGTGGTCCCAGGCATGTAAACCGACTTCATGGTGATCGGCGGTGGCACTGATGATCTCCTCAAGGCCACGACCAATTTCACGTCCTGGCCAGGCGGTGCCGGCCAGTAAAATATCCCAACCGTAAAGTGATGCTGCGCGGGAACGCAGCATTTTCCACAAGAAGCGCGGCTTCATCAGGCGCCATAAGTGGCGCCCCATGTTGTCGGGCCCTACGCTAAAGAAGAAACTCGCCTGCATTTGATGCAAACTGAATTGCTCCAGCAACGCCGGGACACCCAGTTTGGTGCCACGCCAGGTATCGACATCGACGCGCAAACCTATTTTCTTCATGGCTTATCCTGCAGCTCAACGGTGCGCAGGAAGAAGTCCAGCGTGTTATCGATGGTGGTTTCCATCTCAACTGTTGGCGTCCAATCCAGCAAGCGACGGGCGTTTTTAATCGATGGCTTACGATGTTCAACGTCCTGATAACCTTTGCCGTAATAGCTGCTGCTTTCCACTTCGCGGAAGCCCGCAAACGGTGGGAAATTGCTACGCAGCGGATGGCGCTCAAAACTGGCCAGCAGGCGCTCAGCCAGCTCTTTAATGCTGGCTTCGTTTTCCGGGTTGCCGATATTGACGATTTGACCATCACAGTTATTCTGCTTGTTCTCGATAATGCGGAACAGCGCTTCAATACCGTCGCGAATATCGGTGAAGCAGCGCTTCTGCGCGCCGCCGTCAATCAGCTTGATCGGGGAACCTTCCACCAGATTAAGGATCAACTGCGTGATAGCGCGTGAACTGCCGATACGCGCGGCGTTGAGGTTATCGAGGCGCGGCCCCATCCAGTTAAACGGACGGAACAGCGTAAAGCGCAGGCCCTCTTTCTCACCGTATGCCCAGATTACGCGGTCAAGCAGCTGTTTGGAGACCGAGTAGATCCAGCGCTGCTTGTTGATGGGGCCAACAACCAGATTGGAGTGATCCTCATCGAAATGCTGATCGGTGCACATGCCGTACACTTCGGACGTCGAGGGGAAAATAATGCGCTTTTTGTACTTCACGCAGTCGCGAATGATTTTGAGGTTCTCTTCGAAATCGAGTTCAAACACGCGTAGCGGATTACGGGTGTACTCAATCGGCGTGGCAATTGCCACCAGCGGCAGCACCACATCACACTTCTTGATGTGATACTCGATCCACTCGGAGTGAATACTGATATCGCCTTCGACAAAGTGGAAGCGCGGCTGCTCGAGAAAACGGCTGATGGCATCAGAACCAATATCTAAACCGTAAACTTCGAAGTTATCATCCTGTAGTAAACGCTCAGTTAAATGGTTACCGATAAAGCCATTCACGCCGAGGATCAGCACGCGCGTACGGCGCTTCACCGCCGCCACCGGCTGAGAATAAAGCAATGCCCCTTTCACCATGCCAAGGCTCTGCGCCAGCTGGCTGCCGTTCATATAGACACCGTTATCGACTTGCCCGGTAACCACTTCCAGCGCGCCTTCTCCACAGGCGATCATAAACGGCTCAACGGATAAGACGGTGCCCGGCTTTGCCTGATGCTCAGCGCTATGAACGCGCCCTTTCCACACCACAAATTTAACCGTACCGGCAAAGGCAAACGCGCCCGGCCACGGATCGGTTACCGCCCGCACCAGGTTGTTGATCGATTTCGCAGATTGCTCCCACTTGATGCGGCCATCCTCCGGCGTACGGCGTCCTACCATCGTAGCCTGGCTATGATCCTGTGGCGTTGTGACAATGTCACCTTGCAGCAACGCTGGCAGCGCCTGCTCCAGCAACTGGGTAGCGCAGGCCACCAGTTTTCGATGTAACGTTAAAGCGTTGTCCTGCTCGTCAATGGCCACGCGCTGCTGCGCCACAATGTCACCCGCATCGGCGCGTTTCACCATGCGGTGTAGCGTGACGCCCGTTTCTGTTTCACCGTTGACCAGCACCCAGTTAAGAGGCGCACGACCGCGATATTTCGGCAGTAGCGAACCGTGCAGGTTAAAAGACCCCACGCGTGCGCAATTGAGGATGTTGTCGCTTAATAACTTGCGATAGTAAAACGAAAAGATGAAGTCGGGCTCCATCGATTTGATGCGGTCAACCCACAGTGGATGATCGGCATCTTCCGGTGCATACACGGCAATGCCATGTTCAGCGGCCAATCGTGCCACCGAAGGGAAAGCGTGGCTCTCAGGCGAGGTGTCCGCATGGGTGAAAATAGCGTCGATCTCAAAACCAGCGTTCAGTAAGGCAGAAATACCAGCACAGCCCATTTCGGCGTAGGCGAAGACGATTGTTTTCATTGCTCAATTTCCTGTACAGAAGAGGCATCTTTCTGTGAATTAATAACACGTTGTATGAAGTAGCGCGGACGGGCACGAACATCGTTATAAATACGCCCGATGTATTCGCCGAGTAAGCCCATACCGATAAACTGGGCGCCAACAAAAATAAACAGCACCGCGAACAGCAGGAATACGCCATCACCCGCCCAGGCTGCGCCAAGGAACAAACGCAGTACAATCAGCACCAGAGAGAAGGCAAAACCGAGAAGCGCGATCAAGCTCCCTACAATACTCAGCAGACGCAATGGCGTGGTGGTTAAACAGGTGACGAGGTCATACATCAGGTTAATCAGCCGCATAAAGCTGTACTTTGAGTCACCAAACTCGCGCTCGGCGTGAGCTACGGGTAATTCAATGGTGCGGCGGGCAAAGGTGTTCGCCAGAATGGGAATAAACGTGCTGCGCTCATGGCAGTTCAGCATCGCATCGACGATATGACGGCGATAAGCGCGCAGCATACAGCCATAATCGCCCATCGCTTTGCCGGTTACGCGCTGAATCAATTGATTGATGGTGCGCGAGGCGCGGCGACGGAACCAGCTATCCTGACGGTTCTGTCGCACAGTTCCTACCACGTCATAGCCTTGCAGCGCCGCGTTGACCAGATTGGGGATTTCTTCTGGCGGATTTTGCAAATCGGCATCCAGCGTAATAATCAAATCGCCGCTCACGTGGCTAAATCCCGCCATGATCGCCGAGTGCTGGCCATAGTTACGATTGAGTAATACGCCCACCACATGGCTGCCCGGCACAGTGGCAGCGTCAGAGATCATCTCGCCTGAGCGATCGCTGCTGCCGTCATCCACCAGCAAAATCTCATAATCGAGCCCAACACTTGCACAGGCAGCATCGGTTCGACGCACCAGTTCGGGCAGGCTCTCCTCTTCGTTGTACACCGGGATTACCACGGAGACTTTACGAATGGTTTTTTCTTCCAGCATGTCAAACTCCAGCGATCTGTCGCAAAGCACTTATCACGCGATCAACGTCCTCATCGCGCATATCAGGGAACAACGGTATTGAGCAGATGCGATCGCTATTCCATTCCGTATTGGGCAGGGAAAGATGCGGATAGCGCTCGCGATAATATTTATGGGTATGCGCAGCGCGGAAATGCAGACCAGTGCCAATATCCTGTGCTTTCAAGGCTTCCATTAATGCATCGCGGCTTAGGCCACAGGTGGCTTCATCAACACGAATAATGAAGAGATGCCAGGCATGCTGATGCGGCCAGTGCGGTTGAACTAACGGCATATAAGGCGTATCGGCTAACCCGACGAGATAGCGTTGCGCAATGGCGGCGCGGCGTTCATTGATGGCAGGAAGTTTCTTCAACTGGACCAGCGCAATAGCGGCACTGATATCAGGCAGATTGTATTTAAAGCCCGGCATGATCACTTCCGCCTGCGGCTTGCGCCCGTGCGTATGACGATCGTAAGCATCAACACCTAAACCGTGGAATTTCAGGCTGCGCATACGATCGGCCAGCTCATCATCATCCGTGACAATCAGGCCGCCTTCGGCACAGGTCATATTTTTGATGGCATGGAATGAGAAAATCGCCGTGCCCTGGTTGCCAACATGCTGCCCCTGGTAATAACACCCTGCCGCATGGGCGGCATCCTCTATTACCGGAATGCCATGACGCTCGCCAATGGCGCGTATGGCAGCAAGATCGGCTGGCGCACCGGCGTAATGCACGGGAATGATGGCGCGCGTTCGAGGCGTAATTGCCGCTTCGATTTGTTCAGGCGTAACCATCAGGGTATCGCGATCAATATCAATCATGACCGGCGTGGCGCCCAGCAAGGTAATGATGTTGATGGTAGAGACCCAGGTAAGGGATGGCGTAATCACTTCGTCGCCCGGCTGAATATTCAGTGCCAGCAACGTGACATGCATTCCTGCAGTAGCAGAGCTAACCGCAATTGCATGCTTATTACCCGTTAGCTGGCAAAAAGCCGCTTCAAGAGCTGCGTTTTGTGGCCCGGTAGTGATCCAGCCGGATTCAAACACTGCTTTAACGGCTGCTAACTCTTCGTCGCCCAATGATGGACGCGAAAATGGGAGGAAATTCATAAACTCACCTTAACGTTTAACGCCTTGAACTACCTGTATTAGGGCCAGCTGCAATATGCGGCTAAGTGTTTCCATCACTAACATTAAGTAACCTGCTGTTTAAACGTAGGTTAAACCACGCAAATTGCGTAGCACGAATTGTTAATAATCGATTCAGTAGGAAAAACATAAATTTTGTTGCTTTATCGCCCTGTGTAACAAAATACGGATGAATACTTAACGGAACATTAAATGGGTCGTTAACTTAGTGGCTTTTTTCTGAGATGTTGAAGATTGGTAGAGGAAGGAGGGAATGTGGCCTTATTTAAGCAATAGCCAGGTTGCATCTGTGTGACGGGGAGCAGAACGCACTGCATGAACATGAGTCGATACTAATAAAACGCTTTGAAACAATAAGTTAACTTATAAACTATACTCTTCTTAAGGTTATGTTAAGGTTGTGACCTCACACTATGTCAGGATATGCCGACTAATCTTTTGGAGGAGAGTGCGATGAGAACAGCGACAGACAGACTTTCTCAGGCTGCGTTGCGCCGCCATCACATTGGCGTTAAAACCAAAGGACTGCGCTATCGCGGCGATCTGTACGTTTTTCGCTACAATGCCGGTCAATATGATGTGTACCTCAATAATAACTGTGTTATGTCACTTGCCACCAGTAACGTACAGGAGGCGATTCAACTGTTTAAACAGCAGTCGTGACACGTTGACCTTGCCCTGTTTTTTACCAAATTCTGGATCCCGATCGGCAATTTTGCTGTAACTCCCTGTAATCTCGTCTTTCCGCTCGCCGCTATGCACGCTTCGGCGTAATGTCTCTCGCCATCAACAAGCCTGGACGGCATAAGAGGAATGACAATGGAAGTGGCGTATTGGTTGATAGGCGGTTTAATGGCTTTGGCCATCGGCAGTTTTCTCAACGTGGTGATCTCTCGCCTGCCGTTACAATTGCAGCAAGATGAAGTAGCGGCCACCCTGTTTTATCCCGCCTCACACTGCCCACAGTGCAAAACGCCTCTGCGCTGGCGCGATAATATCCCGGTACTGAGCTGGCTGTGGTTGCGAGGTCAATGCCGTTACTGTGGGTGCGTGGTGAGCATGCGTTATCCACTGGTGGAAATACTCACCTCACTCTCTGCGCTGTCGCTTACCTGCTATTTACCCTTCGATAAACATTTAGTGCCAGCACTCTTGTTTATCTGGTCGTTACTGGTGCTGGCGTGGATCGACATCGAGCATTTTCTGTTGCCAGATGTTATTACTCTGCCGTTGCTATGGGCTGGACTGCTATTTAAAACAATGGGCTGGCTAGCGGGACCGTTAAACGAAGCCGTTATAGGTGCTGTGGCGGGATACCTCTCTTTATGGCTATTGGCTAAAATTCATCAAAGGCTAAGAGGGTTTGAAGCCCTGGGCATGGGAGATGCCAAATTGCTCGCCGCGATGGGCGCGTGGCTGGGCTGGCCTCTTTTACCCTCTGTGCTTTTGTTCGCTTCTAGTGGCGCTATTTTATGTGTTTTGATTTCCAGAATGGCCTGGCAGCGAGAGGTTAATCACGTCATTGCTTTTGGCCCGTGGATTGCTCTTTCAGCGATAAGTCTCTTTATTCATTCGATTATTTTTTAACCAGTTCATTTTGTGGTAGCAAAACAGGCGGCCAATTATTGGCCAACGCCCTGATTCATATATGGAAAGAGTAAACAATTCTAAACAAAATTAATCATTGTGATGTAGGTCAAAAGGCTCTATATTGGCCGCGTTTTTTTCACGGTTGTTACTTTTTTATTCAATTAGTCAATCGGCAAGCCAATGCGAGCCCCGGTTGAAGGAGAGATATGATGACGGATAAAGTCCGTATTGATAGTTTTGGTGCCAACTCATTCAACGGAAACAACGACGCATTCCTGGCCCGTCAGGCCGAGTTTGAATCAAACGTCAGGAGTTACCCGCGCAAATTGCCTTTAGCGATCGCTAAAGCCCATGGCGTGTGGATCACAGATGTTGAGAATAAACAATATCTTGACTGTCTGGCTGGCGCAGGGACGCTGGCACTGGGTCACAACCATCCTGATGTTCTGCAGAGCATACAAAATGTCATTACCAGCGGCTTGCCGTTACATACTCTAGATCTGACTACGCCTCTGAAAGATCAGTTCTCTGAATCCTTGCTGTCGCTGCTGCCAGGCCAGGGCAAAGAATACTGCCTGCAGTTCACCGGCCCTTCTGGCGCCGACGCCGTTGAAGCCGCGCTGAAACTGGCGAAAAAAGCCACTGGCCGTAGCGGTGTCATCAGCTTCTCTGGCGGCTACCACGGTATGACGCACGGTGCCTTGTCCGTCACCGGTAACCTGTCACCGAAAGAAGCGGTAGACGGCATGATGCCAGAAGTCCAGTTCATGCCTTATCCGCATCAATATCGCTGCCCGCTGGGCATCGGTGGTGAAGCTGGCGTAAAAGCGCTGACCTACTACTTTGATAACCTGATCAATGACGTGGAAAGCGGCGTACGCAAGCCTGCCGCGGTGATCCTCGAAGCCGTTCAGGGTGAAGGCGGTGTTAACCCGGCGCCGGCTGAGTGGCTGCAGCGCATCCGCAAAGTCACCCAGGAACACGGCATCCTGCTGATCCTTGATGAAGTTCAGGCTGGATTTGCCCGTACCGGTAAATTCTTCGCCTTCGAACATGCGGGCATTGAGCCAGACATCATCGTCATGTCTAAAGCGGTTGGTGGTGGTCTTCCACTGGCAGTATTAGGCATCAAAAAGCAGTTTGACGTTTGGTCACCTGGCCATCACACCGGCACTTTCCGCGGCAACCAGCTGGCGATGGCAACCGGTTTGACCACGCTGAAAATTCTGCAAGAGCAGAATATCGCCGATAAAGTTGCGGCGCAGGGTGAGTGGCTGAAAGCGCAGCTGATCGCGATGCAGAAACGCTTCCCGGTTATTGGTCACGTGCGTGGTCTCGGCATGATGATTGGTATCGAGATCGTTAAACCGAACGAAGCAGCCGATCACATGGGCAGCTTCCCAGCTGACGGCGAGCTCTCTGCTCTGCTGCAGAAGAAGTGCTTCGAAGCAGGTCTGATTCTGGAGCGCGGTGGCCGTCATGGCGCAGTGTTGCGTCTGCTGCCTTCACTGCTGATCACCAACGATGAGTTGGCGATTTTCCTGGATAAATTTGAGCAAGCGCTGATTGGTGCTGGCGTCAATCCTGTTTGATTGGAAGCGTAAATGTCTGAAGTAAACCCGATTCTGGCCGCCTCTGCACAGAGCATTGAGGCGTACCAGCAGGCGATTGCGCAAAGCAGCGCCGCGGTTGTGCAGTGGCTGCAACAGCCTGAGATGTATCAAGGCAAAACCGTTGCCGAACTGCGCGAGCGTATCACGCTCGACTTCAATCCAAACGGCCTGGGTAACCAGGCCGCGATTGAACGTGCGATTGAATATTTCCTGAAAGACAGTCTTTCAGTACATCACCCACAATGTGTGGCACACCTGCACTGCCCTAGTCTGGTGGTGAGCCAGGCAGCAGAAGTGCTGATTAATGCCACCAACCAGAGTATGGATTCGTGGGACCAGAGCCCTTCTGCCACCATCATTGAGATCAAACTGATCGAATGGTTGCGTGCGCAGGTCGGCTATCCGGCTGGCGACGCGGGTGTTTTCACCAGCGGCGGCACCCAAAGTAACCTGATGGGTCTGATGCTGGCGCGTGATGCGTTCTATCAGCGCCAGGGGCACTCAGTTCAGCAGCACGGTATCACCGGCGATCTGCGGAAGATCAAAGTGCTGTGCTCTGAAAATGCGCACTTCTCAGTGCAGAAAAACATGGCGCTGCTCGGCCACGGCTATCAGTCTGTGGTGCAGGTGAAGTCAGACCCATTCGCCCGTATGGATGTGTCAGACCTGAAAGCGAAACTGGCACAGGCCGAGGCCAACGGTGAGCAGATCCTGGCTATCGTCGCAACCGCCGGTACTACCGATGCGGGCGCTATCGATCCATTGCGTGAAATTGCCGGCATCGCGGCAGAGCACAATATCTGGGTACACGTTGATGCAGCCTGGGGCGGCGCGCTGCTGCTGTCCGAGAAGTATCGCGACTACCTTGATGGCCTGGAACTTGTGGATTCCGTTACGCTGGACTTCCACAAACAGTATTTCCAGACCATTAGCTGTGGTGCATTCCTGCTGAAAGATGAGCGTCATTACGAGCTGATGCGCTATCAGGCGGCTTACCTGAACTCTGAGTTTGATGAAGAGGCAGGCGTGCCAAACCTGGTCTCCAAGTCTCTGCAAACAACGCGTCGCTTTGATGCGCTGAAACTGTGGATGGGCCTCGAAGCGCTGGGTCAGAAACAGTATGCGGCGATCATCGATCACGGCGTGACTCTGGCGCAGGAAGTGGCGAAGTTTGTCGCCTCTGAACCGCGTCTGGAACTGGTAATGCAGCCACAGCTGGCCAGCGTACTGTTCCGCTACCGTCCAGAGCAGCTGTCCGACGTCGCACAGATTGCGCTGTTCAACCAACGAATCGGCGATGCGCTGCTGGATTCAGGCCGCGCTAACGTCGGCGTGACCGAGAATCAAGGCGTAACCTGCCTGAAGTTGACGCTGCTGAACCCAACCGTAACGCTGGAAGATGTCAAAGTCCTGCTGGCCTTGGTTGAGAAAACCGCGAATCAGTTGCTGAACGCATAATCTTGCGCGATGTGATAAAGCCGATAACTGGCAACGGTTATCGGCTTTTTTATTGGCTGCATCGCTCACTGATGCTTGTCAGTTGAGAGATGAAACTGACATTACAAAACGCAGGCATCATGGCGGCACACTTTATTGCGTGATAAATTGCGCCGCTACGCAATGTAAGCAGATTGGCTACAGCACATCGGCATTAAAGTAAAAATTCCTGCCTGAAAACCTCTCGCTTTTACCATACCGCTAGATTACTGACAGACTAATAATACCGCTTCAAAATAGTAAACCTTCTTTATTATCAGAATAAGCAGTTGACTCAGCGTACAATAAAGCATCAATTCGCTAGAGAATTGATAAGTTATTTTGATCATTCACCCGCTCAAATTAAAGCAAATATACAGAGAGTTATCTAATGCTTGCAGGCAGCAAAAAATAATAGATTAAAGTAATAAAATCGCCTTCAAATAATAGATTATTCACTCACTTTTATCATTCAAAAAAACAACATTTCATTAACACAAGTAAAGTAAAAAACGGACTCTAAATAACTCATTGAATAATAAGAAGTAACAATGAAAATCAAACTTCCCGGAAATGTCTGGTAAAGGTATTTTTTACTGCTAATTTAATTAACGTTAAAAGAAATGATGGCACGATATATTTCCTCACCATGAAATAAAATCCCAGATAATAACCTTATCCGTAAGAAATTTCTTGATTGGTAAAATCGACTAATAGGTTTGCTCGATCATGATTCCTGATTTCAATAGGTAAAATCTATCGTTTGAAACTTATTAATATTCACAATCATTTAGCTATTTTATTTGCCTTGGATTTAAATTGTTCGAATAGAGGTTCATTTAATGTTTTCGCTTAATAGGTAACAAAAGTATGAGCTCTAACTTTTTTCTCTATTCTGATCTTGAGTTTGACCCGCTCTACAGTGAAATAGATTTCGCTATATCACGGCTGGATTCCAATAACGATCCATTAGAGGAGATTTCTTCAGATATTATTTCATGGTCTCTTATCAATGATCAGTGCGAGAAATTACTTGAAAAGGGATTTAACTGGCGGGTTCTACTCTGGCAACTTCGTGCAAAATTAATGCTGCAGGGAATTTCTGCGTTGTGGATAACGCTACAGATTTTAGAACAAGCGTTAGAACAATTGCCTGCCGATAGTGAGGTTAGAAGAGATGCCGCAACCGGGCTAATTTGGCTCGCGGGAAATCAATGTCTTACGTTATTTAAAAATGCTCAGCTGACACCTGGAATGACCTTGAGCCTCGAACGTTGCCAGGTTCGAGAGTCAAATGAGGATCGATCTTCCTTACCCTACCCGGAAATTATTTCTGCTGTTGAGACGGCCGACCGGTGGTACAGGGAACAGCATATTCCAGCACTGCATAGTCAGTTGATTGATTGTCAGCGAATGCTGAATTACATCAGTGAAAACGTCAATTTTTCGTCTGATGACTATCAGTTTAATGCCACAAATCTGAGCAGCTATTTACTCTCTGCGCAGAAAAACTTGTCTGGATTGTCGGCTAATCCAGCCTCTAACAGTGATGAAGAGCTTAATACACATGTAGAGCCTTACTTACCAGCATCAGAACAACAGATACCAGATATCCCGCAAAATAGGCGCGAGGTAATTATTATGCTCGATCATATCCTGACCTATTTTGAACAGTATGAACCCAGTCATCCCGCGCCCGTTTTTATTCGACGTTCAAAGAAAATGATTGGCATGGATTTCATGGCGATTGTCGAAGAAATGCTACCCGATGCGCTTAGTACGTTACAGCAATTTGCAGGAAAGTCTTAACCTCTTACTCAGGAGAATCTCATGGCCAAAGATTCAAGCTCGCAAAAGTTTATTGGGAAGAATAATGCTCCGCGCGTACAGATTGAATATGACGTTGAGCTATATGGTTCACATAAGAAAATTGAATTACCTTTTGTGACAGGCGTGATGTCCGATCTTTCTGGCGATCGAAAAAAAGCGTTGCTTCCCGTGGAAGAACGAAAATTTTTAACCTTCGATCAGGATAACTTTAATGACCGGATGCGGGCAATCCGCCCTCACCTGCAATACTACGTCAAAAATACGCTGACTGACGGTAACGAACTCCTTGATGTGGATCTGGAATTTGAGTCAATGGATGACTTTTCCCCAGCGCAAATCGCCCGACGCATTCCACAAATGGCCGCACTGCTGGAAGCACGTGAACATTTGACGCAGCTCATCACCTATATGGATGGAAAAAGTAGCGCTGAAGAAGTGGTCAAAAATCTACTTGAACAACCTGATTTTCTGCAGCGACTGGTCAATGACGCAAAACAAGCCGTGCAGTCTTTCAATGAAGATAGCGCATCAGAGAATAAGGAGGTTTGAGCATGCCACTGACGCAACAACACACGAATGCCCACACGACGGAATATGCTAATCAACCCATGCTGGGCGAAAATGACGAATTAGGTCGGTTGCTCAAAAAAGGGTTTCGTCCCATGACGCAGGAAGCGTCGAGCGCGGTTCGCCAGGCGATTGGCACACTGGCAAGTCAAATCAATAGTAGCCAGGTGAAAGTGAATCAGGATGTATTATTTACTATCCAATCGTTGATTACGGAAATAGATGAGAAATTATCTTCTCAACTCAATGCTGTTATTCACAACAAGAAATTTCAGGACCTGGAAGCTTCCTGGCGCGGCCTGAGCTATCTGGTTGATAATACTAACGTCAATGAAACGTTAAAAATCCGCGTCCTGAACATTACACAAAGCGAATTAATGAATAGCCTGCGGCGTTTCCGTGGAAGTGCGTGGGATCAAAGCCCCATATTCAAACAAATATATGAAACTGAATATGGCCAGTTTGGCGGTGAACCTTTTGGCTGTCTGATTGGCGATTACCAGTTCGATCACAGTCCAACGAGCGTCATGCTGTTGACTGAAATATCCCGGATATCCGCTGCTGCCCACTGCCCGTTTATTGCCTCCGCCTCACCTGCTCTACTGCAGATGAAGAGCTGGTCTGAGCTTGGCAATCCACGTGATATCGGCAAGATCTTTAGTACGCCCGAATATGCGTCCTGGCGCAGACTGCGGGAAAGTAATGATGCTCGCTATCTGGTAATGACGATGCCGCGCTTTATGGCTCGTCTCCCCTATGGCGCCAAAACTTCGCCGGTCGATGAGTTTGCCTTTGAAGAAGAGGTCAATCCGCTCAATGATAATGATTTTGTCTGGGCGAACTCAGCTTATGCCATGGGTGTTAATATTAACCGCGCATTCCATGAATATGGCTGGTGCTCACGTATTCGCGGCATTGAGTCCGGTGGTTCGGTTGAAGAATTGCCAGCCTATGCATTTCCTTCTGAGGAAGGCGGTTATGAAATAACCTGTCCAACCGAGGTCGCTATATCTGACAGACGAGAGCAAGAGTTGTCAGATGCAGGTTTTTTACCGCTGGTTTATCGCAAGCATTCTGACTTCGCCGCCTTTATTGGGTCGTGCACGCTGCACACACCCAAGCTCTATGAAGATCCTGATGCTACGGCTAATGCCCGTCTATCCGCACGCTTGCCTTATATTTTTGCCACCTGTCGTTTTGCGCATTATTTAAAATGCATTGTACGCGACAAAATTGGTTCATTCCGCTCTCGTAATGATATGCAGGTTTGGTTAAATGACTGGCTAATGAACTATGTCGACGGCGATCCTTCGGTATCAACGGAGGCTACCAAAGCACGACGTCCATTAGCTGCCGCCGAAGTGAATGTTGAAGAGGTGGCTGATGATCCCGGTTATTACCGCGCCCATTTTTATTTACGCCCTCACTATCAGCTAGAGGGAATGACAGTTTCACTTCGCTTAGTTTCTAAACTTCCATCCGCAAAAAAAGGTGGAGAATAAACAGCGCCACGATTTTGCACTGCAATTGACCTTTGTAAATATGGCGTTTAAAACACCCTGCGACAGTAGTCGCATCCTCACTCAAGGAGTATGAAATATGGCGGCATTAGTTGACTATTTCTTAAAAATCGATGGAGTAGATGGAGAATCCCCTGACCAGAATTATCCGGGATGGATTCAGTTAGATGCGTGGCAGTGGGCAGAGGAAAATGCGGGGCATTTCTCAGCAGGTAGCGGTGGCGGATCGGGAAAAGTCGAAATGAAAGATTTCGAATTTCGTATGCGCACCAATAAAGCCTCGCCGAAATTATTTTTAATGTGCGCAATGGGTGAGCATATTACCCAGGCTACGCTGGTGTGCCGCAAATCAGGACAAGGTCAAAAAGACTTCCTGACCATTACCTTCAGCAACTGCTTAGTGTCTCGTTTCCAAACGGTGGGTAATATGCCGCTGAATAATATGGGGATCGAAGCCTCTGAAACGGTGCTGCCTACGGATGTCATCAAATTGAACTTTGCCCGTATTGAAGTTGAATATCGAGAGCAAAATAATGATGGCTCAATGGGTGCGGCAATTAAAACAGGCTACGATCTGAAAAGAAACGCCAGAGTGTAATCATATCGCTTAATAATATAATGGCTACTCAGTAGCTACGGGTAGCTATTTCCTTAACGAGCATCATATGAAAGTTTCACAACCCTTTTTATTTGATAAGTTAAGTAGTAAAACGAGCCGTTCTTTCTGGCGAGGCGCATTAGTTCGCGATGTAGAGTTATTGCTAAATGATGCGGCACGCAGTGGACAATTACATTTAGATAACTATCCATGGTGTAAAAATTCAGTTTTAAACTTTGGCTTACCCTCGTTAAGCCGACAGTTACCGGTCAATGCTGATGCATTAACCATTGCGCATCACATTCATTCAATTATTGTGCTGTTTGAACCGCGCATCGACCCGCGCTCTATTAAAGTGACGCCGGTGGTAGAAAAAAGGCAGGCATTAGTTTTAGCACTGTTATTTGATATTAACGGCTGGAGCGTTATTCCCGAACTTCAGGCGCCCATTAGTTTACGCATCGCGCTGGATTATTCCTGTGGCGCAGTCAGCATAATTTAATAGAGATATTGCCATGACACCCGATTTTCTCACGCTCTATAACGAAGAATTACGCTATCTCCGTGAAGCGGGTGATGCTTTTGCAAAACAACATCCGCAAGTTGCCAGCCAATTGGGTATACATCGTAATGGCGTACAGGATCCCTTCGTAGAACGATTACTGGAAGGCACTGCTTTTCTTGCGAGTCGGGTTCATGAGCGCCTCAATAACGAGCAGGCAGAATTCGCGTTAAATATGCTGACTCATTTAGCACCGAACTGGCAAACGCCGGTGCCATCGATGATGACGGTGGCGCTACAACCCGATCTCACACACCCGCAGTGGAGCGCCAGAACCTGTTTACCGAAGGGCAGCAGAGTCATGCTGAATGATCCTTCACTCAAAGAGCGCCCTGCTGTTTTCGTTACCGGCAATGACGTACATGTTCAACCGGTTGAAATCGAGCGAGCTGAACTCAAGGTGCATCCACCACTTGAACTGCCGGAAAACGTACGCCAGCAATTTCAGGATTCGCAGAGCTATTTGCACCTCACCATAAGCACGCGCGGGATTACCCCGCTGTGCGAGCTGAGTTTTTCGCCGCTTCGTCTAACGATGAGCTGTGAAATTGTTCTGCTCAACCAACTTCTAACGTTATTACTGACCAACACGCTGCGTATAGTACTGCACGCCCACCAGCCGGAGGGGCCGATATACAATATTCTCGATGCTGACGCTATCTCTCTTGCCGGATTAACGCCGGAGGAGTCGTTATTACCGCAGGCGATTGGCGAATTACCGGGCTGTCGTCTGTTACGTGAATATTTTGCCGCGCCGGGACGTTTCTCTACGCTTTTGGTAACCGGTCTGCATGACTTTCTAGCACGCGGGACGCACAGCCATACGTTTGATCTCTTTTTCCTGTTTAACAAATCCAGCTTTGCACTGGCAGAGAGTATTCATGCCCGTCACTTTCATCTGTTTGCCACACCGGCCATAAACCTTTTTCCCCGAGTATGCAGCCCGGTGCTGATTAATCAGCAGCACACGGAATACCCGCTGATCGTCGATCGATTAAACGCCCGTCATTTTTGTATTCACAGCCTGACGGAGGTGAAAGCTATTTTGCAGGATGGCGAAAAACGCCCCTTTTCTGCACTGACCGGCGATGCGCATTACGAAACCGTCACTGACGCACCGGCACATTGGTCATTACGGCGTCGTAGCGATCCACGTACCACGCAAGCCAGTCACCATCGCCTGCCGCTTGAGCAACTCTTTTTGTCCTTTTCAACCGGCCCTGCTCAGCTTGAGCCCCAGGAGATAAAGGCTTTCGCCGTTGAAGCTTTGGTCTGCGAGCGACATTTGCGGCCTGAACATCTTCAACGTCCCCACGTTGAACTTGAGCGGTCAATGCCGATTAAAGGCGTCATTCTCACCCGGCATCCCAGCGCGCCGCAGGCTCCGCCGGCAAAAATTAAAAGTTGGCATGCGCTACAGATGCTCAATGTAAACCCTTTGCATTATGCCGAGAGTGAAGTTGAAAACTGCGCCGACTTGCTTCGTGAATGGCTGAGCCTGTTTGTGAATGAGCAAAATGCCGCGCAGACAAAACAGCTTTCCAGCATTCGCCGGGCGACCATTACCCATCATTTCGAACGCTGGCAGGGAGCGGGTCCGCTGAGCTGGACGCGCGGCACCCGACTTTCCCTCGACATCGCACCTCAGGATCATGCCGATCAGGGCGCCTTTATGTTTGCCTACATGGTTTTTCATGCCCTGACAGATTATTGCGAGCTCAATCAGCGGCTCAGCTTCACTCTCACGTTGGATGGCGAACGCTTTATGGAACAGGGGGCATCGGGTGGCTGATTTAACGTATTTGAGCAGCATGGATTACTTTGCGCTGCTACGTGAGATTGAGCGCCGCAATACCGCTGCTTCCCGGCTCGGTACGCTAAACGACAATAGCGATCGGCAGCTCAGAATTTTGCAAAAGGCAGACCTGGCATTTGCCTCGCGCGAAGTGGCGCATGTACTGCCAGCCGGTGAGCGTATCACCATTACGTTACGCCATTTTGGCCTGCTGGCGCCCTACGGTCCGATGCCTCTCAGCGTGACTGAACATACCCGTGCCGAAAAGCTGAATCATTCCAGCGATGCGTTTGGTGACTTTCTCTCACTGCTCAGCCAACGCCAGGCCATTTTCTGGTATCGCAGCTGGAGCCAATTGCAACCGATGGTGAGTCACGATCGCCCGGGTGAGGACAACCGTTTCCTGGCTCGCCTTGGTCAGATAGCCGGGATTCCTCCCGTGCGCGGTTATCCGCTGCTGCAAACGCAACTGCGGCAGGTCTGGCCTGCTGCCTGGCTGGCGGGCCGCGCTTCTTTACGCGATTTACAGCGGATGCTGAGTCATTTTTTTTCCATTCCCTGCCGCCTGGATACCACGAAGGGAGAGTGGATAAAACCGCAGGAAAAGCGTGCGCAGCACAAGATGGGACATCTTGGTGCCACGCGCCTGGGCAGCCGTATTTTTGACGCACAACATAGTCTGCACATCGAGATCGGCCCGCTCGGATTTCCGGATTATCAATCCTGGCAGCGCGGAGAGAAGAAATTGCAACTGCTGGCGTCGGTCTGTCAGACCTTTGTTCGCCATCAGATGCAGTTAACTATTGATTTATTGCTACTTTCCTCTCCTGAGCTGGCCCAGGCATTTCCCACAAAACTGGGAAGTAACAGTTGGCTTAAGCCGCGTCACGGCGTGGTCTCGCAACGCGTCTGGCAATCCCCAACCTGACAGATGGAATCGATCGCGTTAGCGGCAGAAAGAAGGCGCTGCGTCAGATTGAGGATGGTGCGCTTTTCTCAGCGTTGAATGACATTCACTCATAGGGAACTAAACATGCCTTTAATTCAATTAGTCAGTGAGGAATTGCCTGCACATCGCGCTTTTCCCTTAAGTTTTCAGACGCAGGAAGAGCTATCACGCACTCCGCTTTTCCAACTGGAGATCGCCTCTGCAGAGCCCGATCTGGACTATAGCGAGCTGTTAAGTAAACAGCTCACGGTATTAATTGAGCAAAAACAGGATCTTCCTCGCCCCTTCCATCTCTATATCGTTGGCGGGGAAGATGCCGGGCAACAGGGAACGAAATCGGTCTATCGTCTGACGCTGAGCTGTTGGCTGTGGTTTTTACAGCAGAACCGCAACTGTAAAATCTTTCAGAACAAAAATGTGCCGACCATCATTGAGGAGGTATTTGCGCGCTACGGCGTAGCTCGTTACCGCCTCGATCTCAGTGAAAGCTACCCAGGTCGCGAATACTGCGTTCAATTCGCCGAAAGCGATTTCAATTTCATCAGCCGGTTAATGGAAGATGAAGGCATCATCTGGTTTTTCGCGCAGGAAGATGAGCAGCACACGCTGGTGATTACCGATAATCAGACCTTCCAGCCGCTGTCGCTCACCTACGATCAACTGCTTTATAGCCCAGATGGTGAAGAGCAACGTGCCATCCGCGAAGGGATACAACGTATTCAGCGGGCGCGCCAGGTGCACTCAAGCGACGTGGTATTGCGCGATTATGATTATCTTAACCCGCGTAATAACCTGCAATCCCACGCGACAAACAGTAGCGAAAGCCTGCCTGATACGCCGCTTGAGTGGTACGACTATGCCAGCGGCTACAGCGACCGAACGCGCGGAGAAACTATCGCGCGCCTGCGTTTGCAGCAGTTCAGCGCTCAAGGGCAAATGCTCAGTGGCGAAAGCAATGCTACCGGCTTGAAAGTCGGTCATGCTTTTAGTCTCAGCTTGCATCCCGATCAAAACCGCAACCGCAGATTCAAACTCATCAGCTGCGCCTACCGCTATATCCAGGATGGTCCAGATAGCAGCGCGCAGGGACGTAACGTTACCTGTCGTTTTACCGCTATTAACGATGATGTGACCTGGCGTCCGGCCCGCATTACGCCCAAACCGCAGCTTCCCGGTATCCAAAGTGCCACCGTAGTCGGCGCGCCAGAGAGCGAAGTGCATACCGACAGTTATGGGCGTATTCGCGTTCACTTTCATTGGGATCGCTATAAAACCAGCGAAGAAGATAGCTCATGCTGGATCCGTGTGGTGCAGGCCTGGGCGGGCAAAGGCTGGGGTGTGATTGCCATGCCGCGTGTTGGGCAGGAAGTGCTGGTGAGTTATATCGATGGCGATCTCGATCGCCCGCTGGTTAGCGGCATCGTTTATAACGGCGACAACCCGCCGCCGTATCGCTTGCCAGAACAGATTAACTACACCGGGCTGGTGTCGCGCTCGCTTAAACAGGGTCAGCCCCAGCATGCCAGCCAGATCACCTTTGACGATAAACGCGGCAATGAACGCCTGATGCTGCACGCCGAGCGGGATATGCAGACATCTTCGGGACGAAATGACATCCGTGATGTGGGAAATGATGCCTATGAACGCATCAATCGCACCAAAATTGAAGATTACCAGGATCACATCGTTAACCGCGATAACTACTTCAGCACCACTAAAACCCAGGTAATGGAAACAGATACCAGCTTCACCAGCACTAAAACCAGCGTCACCTCTACAGAAGATGAAACCGCGACCAAAGGAACCAGCACGACCTTTACCGCGAAGAGCAGTTCCGTCACCGGGATCAGTCATTCAACTACCGGAATCTCGACCTCACGAACCGGTATCTCCACCAGCATGGTGGGTATCAGCACCGGCATGACAGGAATAAGCACCAGCATGACGGGGGTGAGCACCAGCATGACCGGCGTCAGCACGGGTATGACCGGCGTCAGTACCAGCTTTACCGGGATCGGTACCAGTTTCACTGGCGTCAGTACCGGTTTTACGGGCGTGGATACCAGCTTCACCGGGGTTGCCACCTCAACCACCGGCGTATCGACTTCGACAACGGGGGTCTCCACCTCAATGGTCGGATCCAGTAACAGCACAACCGGATTATCAATCAGCAATACCAGCGCAGCCTATTCGCAAGTGGGTGTTGACCTTAAAACCGCCGGCATGCAGAGCAAAAACTAAGGAAGCCAGATGCGCATTATCAAACCTCAACAACTTGCGGTGATTAAAAGTGGCTATCAACTTGGTCGCCAGAGTTATTTGGGTTTCAGTGTGGTGGCCGGATGTTGGCTACAGCGCAAGCCACAGTTCACGACTGAATCCCAAATCTGGCAGGCCTGGCAGCAGGCGCCACATCAGTTCCCATATCTGGATGATGCAACACCCAAACCTTTTGCCGAATTTCTGCTGGCGGGGCACGTTCATCGCCCTCACCCAGTGCAAACGGCTGAGGCTGCAGTAACGCTTAATCAGATAACCCGACGCTGGCACCTGAAAGCGGCAAGGGACGATAACGGTGAGTTCGTTGCCTTCAATAAAATGCCATTAAATCACTCCGTGGCCGCAAATACGTCTGCGAATCCCTGGGGAAGCCGTCAGCCCACGTTGTTCATGGCAGATCATGATGAAGATTTAATGGTCGCACCGGGTCCGATACCCGCTGATTTCCCGCTGAGAAATCGCTGGATCAAGGCGATTCACACCGCCATGCAGGATGAGGATTACCGCGAAAATATTTTCCCCGGCATGCCAGCCTCCTTTGACACGCGCTACTACCAGCTCGCGTCCGCTGCGCAGCAACTCGCCACGCCAGCCTGGCCAGCGCAGGCTACTGGTGTACTTCATGGCTTCAGTGACGAAGATAGCCACCTGAGCTTTACCCTGCCAAATGTCGAGGCGCGCGCGTGGATACAGCGTGACAAGTCGCAACCGGCTGCAGTAGATATGCCGTTGAAAACGATATGGTTACTGCCCGATCAAAACGTCATCCTTTTGGTATTCACCGGTTCGGTTGCGGTGCCCCATATGCTGGATAACAGCATTACTGCGCTTCTGGTCGGCCTTGAGGATCGTGCGGCTTTACGTCCCGATGCCCATTTTTTACAGGTGATGGAACGTCGTTGTGCCGCCAGCGCATCACCTTTCGAATTTATGTATGACCCTGATCTCATGCCAGAAAAGGGTGCCTTAGACGCCTTCGTTCCCGATGATGAAAAGCACGGCCATGCCTTTCCTTGTGATCCTGCTGTAACCCAGCAGCACTATGTTCAGCTGCGGGCGCTTATCGACAGCGAAAAAACCACGGCGCCTGAGCCGGCGATTTTCGACGTGAAGAAACTCGCAACGCTGTTCCCGCCGGAACCGCTAGTCGATCTTGACGCTGCAGATATCGTGACGGGTAAGCGCCTAAGCCAGCCAGTGATTGGCAATCTTACGGGGCGAACTTTCAGTAACTGTCAGTTCGTCAACTGCCGGTTTTCCGCAGGGACGTGGCAGCACATGCAGTTTGAAAACTGCACGTTTGAGTCCTGTCGCTGGCAAAACCTGACTATTCACGACAGTCGCTTCTCGCAGTGCCACTTTTATGATTGCCAGCAGAAAAACCTGCAGCTGACGCACGTTTCGGGCCACAACCTGCGGTTCAAAGCCTGTCAGCTGGACCATTGGCATTCACATAAAGGTAAGTGGGAGGCGTTGACCTTTGACGATTGCCGCCTGTGCGATGCGCATTTTTCTCAGGACGCGCTGAGCGCCGTGACATTACATCAATCAGCACTGATACACAGCCGCTTTGAAGACGTGATCATTCAGCAGGCAATGTTGGTTAAATCTACGCTTGAACAGTTGCAAGCCACCCACCTGGTGATGGAAAAAAGCTCTGCGCTGGCGTCCTCTTTCGTCGGCAGCCATTTTTCACATTCCACCTTCAACAGTGTCACCTTTGGTCAGCGCTGTGATTTTTCATCGGCAATCCTCGATCGGTGCCAATGGAAAAAGGTGGGTCTGGCTCAATCAAATTTGCGTTTCACCCAGTTCACGGCCTGCGCCATTGAGGAGAGCTCCTTCGAACGCAGCCAGTTGAATGGCACCGAGTTTGTGCGCTGCGATTTAACCGGCGTTCAGCTGCAACAGGCGCAATTAAATGAGAGCCAGTGGCAGATGAGCAGCCTGCAGCAAGCGTGCCTGTACGGCGCAACACTCAATGGCACAACCTTTCATCACTGTAATCTGAGCGGTGCTAATCTTGCGCGCGTTGAACGTGATGCTCAGACCGCATTTGCAGCGTGCTTGTTGCAGGATGTCTGCTGGTTGCCGCGCCGCGATACCTGTCAAAGAGAGGTGGCATGATGAGCAAAATTCATCCAGCTGCCGCACTCACCGCCGCGATACCCATGCCACGAAAGGTCTTCCGAGACACGGCATTTACCGAAAGTGCCGCGCTGCAAAACCTACAGGACTGCGAGTTTATCAATTGCCATTTCGGCTCAATCACGTTGCAGCAGGCGAACTGGTCAGGATTGAAATTTGAACGCTGCCGGTTTCAGTCGGTGAATTTTGCGGGCTGTGAACTCAACGATTGTCATTTTACTCAATGTGAACTGGTGGATTGCCATTGGCATGCAGGCCGTTGCCAACGCTGCACCAGCCAGCAGTCGGTATGGCGGCAATGCGAGTTTCATTATCTTCACAGTAAGGCAATGACATTCCAGGGAGGACAGTGGCAGTCAATTATCCTCAACACCTGCCTAAGCGAGCACTGGAATCTCATCCAGATTCCCATCACGCAGTTGCAATTACTGCATGGCAGCGCGCATGACTGGAATATATGCCAGTGTGAATTTCAAAATGGTTGCTGGCAAGATATTGAAATACAAAGACAAGTAGCCAGCGAATGCCAGTTCAAACATGTTGTGCTGGGCCATCGACATGGCCCCGGCCAGACGTGGTATCAGTGCCAGTGGCTGCAGTGCCAACTTAATGAGCTGACATTAGTAGGCGGAAGTTTTCACCGTAACCAATTTGATGCATGCAATTTCGCTACCTCCCATTTTCGTCACACGGTACTTGTGGAATCCCAGTTCAGCCAGTGCTGCCTGGCGGGTTTTTACGCCGAGGCGATTCAGGGTGAAAAACTACAGCTTAGCGACTGCTCCCTGGACGCCAGCCGCTGGTCTCACTGCGGGTTGCAGCAGTCTGAATTTCATCACTGCGTGGGTGAAAGTAGCGATTTCTCCTACAGCGATTTGCGCGCGGCTCAACTCAGCGGTTTACCCGACAATACCCTGTTCACTGATGCTCGCCGGTTTGGTGCAACGCCCGCTGCGAGCATGGAGAACGAGCCTGCGCTGAAGGCCATCGCCGATTGGCATCAAACATGTCGTCCGGGACCCGATCACCTGCACACCTCATTAGCCATCAAAGGAACCAGCAAATATGTCTAATCTCTTGCAACTCACCCCGGTCAGTTGTGCTCTGCCGCAGGGCGAAACCCGGCTAGTCACACTGGCTGCCACGCCTGATGGGCACTTATACATTGCTGAAGAGCCCACCGTTAGCCTGCATATTGCGGTGAGCTGCCTGGTACAGCCAGCAGCAGGCGATCGGGTTCGCGTCATTGCTGATGGGAATGCGTATTGGGTACTGGATCTGTTGTTGTGCGCTGATCCGGGGCGCGCATTGGCGATCCAGACCGCTCACGATTCCCTGCATATCGATGCCTCAACGTTAACGCTGCGTGCTCAACAGACAATGACGCTGGAAGCGCCGGCGCTGTCGCTCATCAGCCGTACGGGTAACTGGATCGCCGAGCGGCTGAATCAGATTGCGGAAAAAGTGCAGGTTCGCTGTAAATCCTCCGAACGTCTGGTCAGCGAGATCGAGTCGATCGAAGCCGGCCATATCAGCCACACCGCCAAAACCAGCTATCGCATTGACGGCGAGCTGACATCGTTAAATGGCAGAACGGTGTTGAAAATCGATGGCGGACAGGTGCATGTGGGGTGAGATATGACAGCAGCAAATAATAATCTGGGTGGAATGAGTTTTGTCGGAGCCGATCCCATGATCCCTTCTCCCGGCCCAAATACCGCGCCAAACATGATGGGCATTCCCAATGTGCCTAACTACTTTTGCTGCGGCAGTAATGAGCAAAACATGGCGACGATCCGCACGACTACCATCGACGCAGGCAACGAGGTAGGTGTGGTTTCCGGAACCCACTCGGCGCAAATGCTACCGATACAGGGATCGTCGAAGTACTTTATTCAGGGCATGCCCGCGACGCGATTAGGCGATATGAGCATGACCAACAATAACAACATGGTGACGACACAGACCGTGCCGAGCCAGATGAAGTATTTCATCAACGTTTAACGCCTCAGGAGCAGGGATGCATTTACCAGGATGTCTCGTCATCGGAGCGCTGCTGCTTTCAGGTTGTAGCCTGTTTGCCGCAGATTCCGCATCGGATCATGCCGTGCCGCAACCACCCGCGCTTTCTCTTACGGCTGCGTTGAACAGCAACCTGTCGCCAGGCGGCATCGCACAACCCACCAGAGTATGCGTCTGGCAACGCGCGCAGCCTGGTTTCATACCCGATGGCGTATTTAGTGGCGCAACTTGCCAGCTGCAATCGGACGCTAACGCGCCTTTGTTTAACGACATTATCGCGCCGGGCATGCAGCGCAGCCTGCATTTGCCTGACACGGTGACCACACCGTTTTGGTTGGTGATTGGTGCTGAGTTTCAACAATACGGCTCGTCACAGAGCCTGATTGAAATTCGCGTGGCTAATGCTGATACCGAAAAAATTATTGTTTCAATTAACGATCAGACACTTGCGTCCAAAATTTACAACAAGGATTAACCTCATGTTTCCTACCAGTCGTACCGCATGGATTGAAGGCATGCTGATGGAACCACAGCATTTTCAGCAGCAGGAGCGTTTTTTTGAACACCATATTGATGGTCGTCTCAGAGCCGTTCAGCGCTGGAATTGGGGCTTCAGCCAGATTGAAATCAATCGTTCTTTATTGGATCAAGGCAAGATCGCCCTCACTCAGGCGAAAGGTATTTTTCCCGATGGAACGCCCTTCAGCTTGCCTGGCGATGGCCCACTGCCGCTGCCCTTAGCATTAGAGGAGGCGATGGAGGGCCAGCAAGTTTGCCTCACGCTCACCCTCGATCTTCCGGATACCGAACTTGCCAGCGTGGCAAACGCACGCCAGGGCAGCCGACTGGCATTGGAAGATGCACAAATCAAGAATCGCTATGCGGGTATTTCCTCGCCCGGGAATCCGGACATGGTCACGCTGCAAATTGCACGTCTTAACTGTCGCCTGCAGCTCAAAAATAGCGTTACCGGCGCTGAAACTGCGCTGCCGTTGCTGACAATCCGTGAACGTAGTGCCAACGGTGCGCTGGTTATCGACAGCACGATGCTACCGCCTTTGTTGGACTATCGCGCCTGTGGCTGGCTCAAAGATGCCCTTAACGAATTGATGAGTTTGATTCGCTTACGGCTGGAGAGTGTGTTCCGTAATGATGTTCACTCGGCCGTCGGTGGACTTTCCGAGCTGCTTGAGCTGCTGCTGCTGCAAACGCTCAGCCACGCGCATCTGCATTTAGCGCATCTTAGCCAACAATATCCGGTCCATCCTGAGCAACTTTATCAGCAGCTACTTACTCTGCTTGGTCAGCTCAGCATCATTCCAGATGGGGAACGATTATGGGAACGGCAGGATTTGCAATATCAGCATGATGAGCCGCATATGGGGTTTTTCCCACTGTTTACCGCCATCCGCCGCGCGCTCTCGTTGGTTATCGAAGCTCCTGCGGTCGCGCTGCTGTTCAAACAACGCGAAGATGGCATCTGGATTTGCCCTACTGACGCGCAGCTCAGGCTGGAGAAAATTGTATTTGCCATCAGCTGCGATCTACCAGCCGACCAGCTGCGACTGGCGTTTCCGGCGCAGACTAAAATGGGCGCAGTGGAAAGAATCAGTCATCTCATCGATCTGCAGCTACCGGGCGCTCGTTTGCTGCCTATGGTTTCCGCCCCGCGTCACATCCCCTGGTATCCCAACAGCGTTTACTTCGAAGTTGATAACAATGACTCGCTTTGTCGTGAGATGTACAACGCCTCGGCGATGGCCGTCAGTATTGTCGGCGACTTCCCGGGGTTGAGATTTGATGTCTGGGGGCTGCGACAAGGGAGGATCGCATGAACGACTTCGAACGCAAAATACGTGAGGCGCTTAACCTGCAGCGTGAAAACGATGACGCGCGTCAGCAGAACAACGCGCTAAATCTGTCGCACCAGGCTTCCCTGCTGGCTACCACTTCGCTGGTGGGTGCCACGATGGCGGGTCTGAAAAAAACCGAAAGCAGCGGCAATGCGCATGCCCATACGCCAACGCACGCGCTTGCTGCAGAGCCCTCCCAGGGGAGCGCCAACGCCGATATCACCTCGCCGTTTCAAACGGAGAGTACGCTGCTAGCCGCGCGCAACACCTTATCGCGTCCTGGGCAAACTTACAGCGAATGGGCAAATCCGCTGATTAAAGCTGCCTTTCCGCTCATTCTGATGGTCGAGCAGTATAAAAAAAGCGGACAACGTCACGATGACATTCAACGCGCGCAGTGGGTACGTGAAGCCCAATATTTTCAACAGGTTTTACTCCAGCAAGGCTATACCAGTGAGATCATTAATCATCTTACTTACCTCCTCTTCACCTGGATTGATGAAACGCTAAACCGCAATAACACCAGCGCGCCGCTGTCGCTGCTGGTGGAGTATTACCAGGATGCATGGGGCGGCGAGAAATGTTTCGATCACCTCAATCAGTACTGGCAATCTCCGCAGACGCATCAGGATGTTCTGCAATTCTATGACCTGATTTTGTCGCTGGGCTTTTATGGTAAATACGCCATGATTGAGCGGGGTCCGCTGCTGTTGGCCGATCTGCGCCACCAGCTGGACGTACTGCTCTACTTAAACCATCCAACCCAAACGCTAGCGGATGCACAGTCCCACCGCGTGGTGCCGAAAAAGCGCGTGATTACGCCCCTGCGCCTGCTGATGTTCGGTGTGCTGGCGCTGAGCGCTATTTACGCTTACGCCAGCTGGCGACTGCATGACGATGCCCGCACATTACGTAATGCAATCCTTGCCTGGACGCCACCAGAACCGCGGCGGATTAACATCATGTCGACCTTGCCGCAGCCGCTGCCAGAAATTCTGCAGGAGGGCTGGCTTGAAGTGAGAAAAGATCCTCAGGGATGGCTGTTAATTTTTACTTCAGATGGTGCGTTCGCAACCGGAAAAGCAACCTTGCTGCCCGACTTCGTGAATAAGCGCAACATCGAGCGCCTGGGAGCGGCTCTTGCGCCATGGCCGGGCGATCTGGAAGTGATTGGCCATACCGATAGCGAACCGTTCCGCAAAAATCCGACGCAGTCCAACTTGATCCTGTCAAAAGAGCGCGCGGATACGGTGGCCAACAAGCTCCGTTCTGTCATGCAAACCAACAGTAAATATCAACGCAACATTGATGCCACGGGCAAAGGTGATACCGATCCGCTAGCGGAAAACACCACGGAAGCAGGACGTAAGCGCAACCGACGCGTTGATATTTTGTGGAAGATTGGCCAGCGCCAGGATGAAGCGACACAGCAAGCCGTTGAGGACGTTCGCGCGGCAGCCAGGAATCCGTAACTAAGGACAGTTCATGTTTCGTCATCTTTTTATACTTATATTTGCTCTTGTGGTCAGCGCAGTGATCTGGTGGATTGGTCCGCTGATTGCGATTGGTCGTTGGTTTCCCCTTGCAAGCCAGTGGCCTCGCGCCATCTTAGTCGGCCTGCTGCTGTTCTGGGCCGTGTGGCCGTGGATCGCGCGCGTCTTCAGCTGGATGTCTGGCAAACTCTTCACGCCGTTTGCCCGCCGGGCGCCCGTTTCTGCGGTGAGCAATCACCGCTTCTATGATGCAGTATCAACCCTGCGCTACGTCGGATTAAGTGAACAGCGGACATACTGGCGGCGCATGTGTTATCGGCTTTATCAGCCCTGGCTGCGCGATCGCCCGTGGTTTTTGGTCATGGGGCCGCAGGACAGCGGTAAGACTTCACTGCTGAGTGAAAGCCAACAAACGTTCCTGTTGGCCGAACAGTATGGATTACATGCGACAACCGGCACCGGGCCAACGCAAGAGTGCAACTGGTGGTTGACACGTGACGCCATCTGGATAGATACCCCCGGCAGCTGGGCACAGAGTGAAGACAGCGTCAGAGCCGATAAAGCCCGCACCTCATTACTTCGCCTGCTGCGACGCAAGCGCGGGTTTCCACCGATCGATGGCATCTTCCTCTGTCTGGATGCGCACTGGCTGCTTCAGGCTTCCTTATCCGAGCATAAAGCGCTGGCGGACACCCTGCGTGCTCGCCTGCTCGGCTGCGCCAATGATGCGCGCTGCGATCTTCCGGTTTATCTGATGCTTTCACACCTCGATCAACTGCCCGGAGGTGCCTCTTTGCTCGCCATGATGAGCGACAATTTACGCAGGCAGGGTATTGGATTCAGTATTGAGGCGGGCCAAAAACATGCCGAGCAGGCATTTGCAGCACTACTGGTGCGCATTAGCCAGTACGTACTGGAACTGATCCACGACGTGAATTCAGAAACCGAGCGACACCAGCTTCTGCAACTCATAGAGAGCCTTGGCACGCTGAGCAGGCCGCTGTTCAGCTTGATCAATCAGATCTTTCCCTCCTCGCCGGTAGGCTACGAAGTTCAGCTACGCCACATCTGGTTGGGCAGCGCTCGCCAGATAGCGCTGGATCCGCTCAACGTCGCAACATCATGGGGATCATCATCCACTACACATCCCACCGCGGAACTGTGGCAATCGGGATTCGACCATGCCATTACCGAGCGCCATATTCTCACCTCGGGGGGCCAGCGTTCCGCTGCCGTAGCCATTCGGCGATTGGTCGGCTCTGTATTGGTACTACTTTTTCTGAGTGGTGCAGGTTGGGGGCTGTTGCGTTATTACCAATGGGAGAAGGATTATATCGGCTACGTGAATGCCACCTTCGATGAAACCCGCCGCTTAGTGCGCGAGGTCCCGGCGACGCAGCGTCCGGGTGAAAATCTGATCGCCGCCTATGAGCAGCTTGGCTATATGAACGCCCAGCTGGAAAGCGTCGATACCCTGCCCCTGAATCCTTATGTCGAACATCTGGCGCTCAACGATGCCGCGACCGCTACCTGGCATCGTCATTTGCTCAAAATCTTCTGGCCGGCGGTGCAAGCCTATATTATCGATGCGCTCCAGCAGGACGCCAATACCCATAAAGATGATGTCTACGGCACGCTAAAAGTTTATATGATGCTGGTTGATCCGGCACATCGCGATCCGGTTGCCTTAAATAATTGGTTTATGGCGCGCTGGGATCGGTTCGCGCCACCGGGATACGCCAGCAATAATAAAACCTTGTTTGGTTATCATCTGAAGGCGTTGTTCTCATTAGCGGCAACGCCGGCGCTAAAACCTGATGTAAATCTGGTGCGGCTGGCGCGTGTGAGAGCGGCGGAAATCCCGCAGCAGATGCGGGTGATTAACCGTTTGAGGGAGAGTTCCCATGCTCTGGCGATGCCAGATGTAACGCTGGCGAATGCGGCAGGCAGTGACGTCATGCTAACACTGAGACGTAAAAGCGACGCCACGGTTAACGATGTTGCGGTACCCGGCTTCTACACCCGATCCAGCTATCGCGATGTGGTGTTGCCGGAAGTAGAAAACATGTCCAAAGCGGTACTCGAGGAGGAATCCTGGGTGATGGCGGACAAGGACAGCGCCTCGAACCTTGAAATGGTCACCGCAACCCAACGTCTGATGGATGAAACGCGCAAACTCTATCTGCTGGAATATGCCAATCACTGGGCCGACTTTATTAAAGATATCCGCGCCAGACCGGTGCAAAGCATTGATGATGCGGCATCACTCGCGCGCCAGTTAGCGGACCCCTCTTCATCGTTAGCCAATTTAATCCGCTTCATTACCCGTGAAACCAGCCTTACCGGACGCGATGATGCCGGTGCAACCAGTTGGTTTGACCGACAGCGTTACAGCTTGCAGAAGCAAAAGCGGGACATTGTCGATGAGATCTCCGGCGATCGTTCACGCTTTAAACTCACGCCAGAACAGGCCGTTGAGGATCGTTTTCAGCCACTGCGGCGGCTGGGACTTGAGTTAGCGAAAAGCAACGTTGGCAATGACAGCCTCCAGCGCACTTTTAACGAGCTTTATAATCTGCTGGCGGCGGCATCGGTTCGTCTTAATAGCAGCGAGAGTAATGCCCAGTCGCCGGATGATGGCTTAAAGCGCGCCCGCATTGATGCCGCGCGTTATCCCGATCCGGTCAGGAGCGTCATGATGGATCTGATTGAACGCGGCCAAAGCCAGACCCTGGCGCAGATTCGGCAGAAACTCTCAAGCAATACGGCGTCACTGACCACCGGTGAATGTAAAAATATCATCGCAAATCGTTATCCGTTTTCCACCACGGCCAAAAACGAAATTGGCATTAACGATTTCTCTCGCCTGTTTGCAAAAGATGGCAGCTTACAGCACTTTTTCGACCAAAACCTCGCATCGCTGGTTGATGTTAACCAGCGACCATGGCGCGCAAAGGATCCAAGCTTAATTTCTGCAGGTACCGTTCGATCTTTTGAAAGTGCGGCGAAAATTCGTGAAAGCTGGCTTAACAGCAGCGGAAATATGGCGTTAACCTTTTTCCTCACGCCAATGACGCTCAGCAGCAACATCTCTGAAGCCGTACTGGATATTGATGGACAGGTTATCCGTTATAGCCACGGTCAAAGTCAACCGGAGCGGGTGGAATGGCCAGGCCCAAAAGGTGGCACCTATATTCGCCTCACTTTCAAAGCCAATGACGGCAGCTTGCAGACCGCGATGTTCGAAGGTCCCTGGGCCCTATTCCGACTTTATGATCGCGCGACGGTCAGCAACATGAGTAGTGATACGCGAGAGCTGTTGATGATGCTGAACGGTATGCCAGGAAGCTTCGCGTTTACTATCCGCTCAGCGCAACAAAACTTCCCATTATGGTCCCGCGCGTTGCGCAATTTTAAATGTCCTTAATCCCAATAATGACAAGGAGTTATTCATGATTAATAAAGAAGATATTCTTGCAGCAGCGCAAAGCGGCAATTCAACTGCCGATAGCGTACACCGTTCTCTTCAGGAAAATTTTACGCAGTCATGCGCATCAATGAGTTTATCCGGTATGGATTCTTCCGCTGCGGTTGCTATGCAGAGTAATGGCGCATGTAAATCCATGATGGAACAAATGGGCAGCACCTTTGTTGGGTTACAACAGCAGTTACAGGCGCATAAACAGGCATTGATGAAAGATGCGCCTGAAATGTTTAACGTAACGAAGAATGATTTGCGCGATACGGTGGCTAAAGGTGTGCCTGCTGAAGAGGCA
This sequence comes from Pantoea sp. GW821-FHT03E06, assembly GCF_059420725.1. Lineage (NCBI taxonomy): Bacteria > Pseudomonadati > Pseudomonadota > Gammaproteobacteria > Enterobacterales > Erwiniaceae > Pantoea > Pantoea sp. GW821-FHT03E06. The sequence goes on along the minus strand of NZ_JBWKUG010000002.1, from coordinate 299,497 downwards.
CAGTACAACTCTAAGCGCGAGTTTTAATGTGAATAAGCGGATGAAAATCCGCTTTATTTATTAGGTTGCGTTAATTTATCAGCCAGTCACGCGGCATTAAGCTCACGCACATAATCCAGAAAGGCCTGCAGCGGCGCCGGGATTAAACGGCGATCGTTGTAATACAGCCACAGGCCGGTGAAGCTTTGCCACCATTCGGGCAGAATCGGTTGCAGACTACCGCTGTCAAGCGCCGGTTTCAGCCAATCCTCGAACAGATACGCCACGCCGGAACCGGCAATTGCGGCCTGAACCGTGAGATCCATGGCCGCGCCGATACTGCAAATCAGCGGGCCTTTTGGCTGCAGGCGCACGGTTTCCTCACCGCGCCTAAATTCCCATTCGGCTACCACGCCGGTCGCATAGCGTCCGTATAAACACCGATGCTGCATGAGATCCCGCGGATGCTGCGGCGTGCCGAACTGGGCCAGATAAGCGGGGGCCGCCGCTAACGCAAAGCGCTGGGTGCGAGGGCCAATCGGCAGCGCCACCATATCCTGTTCCAGATGATCGTCATAACGCACGCCAGCATCACAGCTGTCGCGGAACACATCCTGAACATTGCTCTCCGCCACCACTTCCAGCTGGATATCCGGGTAGCGCTGGAGAAAGCCCGGCACAATCGCGGGTAGCACAATGCGCGCGGCGCTGACCGGGACATTCAAACGCAACGTGCCGCCCGGAGTATCACGGAAGGTATTTAGCGCATCCAGTGCCGCATCCACTTCGTTCATCGCAGGCAGTAAGCGCGACATCAGCGCCCTGCCAGCTTCAGTTAACGCCACGGTGCGCGTGGTGCGATTAAACAAGCGCACGCCAAGCTGCTCTTCTGCCCGCCGTACTGCATCACTCAGGCGCGACGGATTACTCCCCGTCATGCGCGCCGCCTCGCGAAAGCCCCCGGCTTTTGCCACCGCGACTACCGCGTGCAGCAGTGCGATATCTACTGCCATTGTTCGCCACCTCGTACACTGTGTCCCGATTTGCACGGATAGTTGCACAGCGTTGGTGCGATTACAATCACTCTACACACTGACAAAGGAGCTTCCCATGTCTCATCCAGCATTAACTTATACCCTTGGCGATCGCCAGGTAGCGCGCCTTGGTTACGGCGCCATGCAGTTGGCAGGACCGGGCGTCTTTGGCCCGCCCAAAGACGAAGCGCGGGCTTTGCAGGTACTGCGTGAGGCTATCAGCGCGGGTGTTAACCATATTGATACCAGTGATTTTTATGGCCCGCATATTACCAACCAGCTGATTAAAAAAGCGTTGCATCCCTACGCGGACGATCTGGTTATCGTCACCAAAGTGGGCGCGCGTCGTGATGAGAAAGGCGGCTGGCTGCCGGCGTTCACCCCGGAGGCGCTGACACAGGCGGTTGAAGATAACCTGCGTCATCTTGGACTCGATGTGATTGAAGTGGTGAATCTGCGTTCGATGTTGGACGTGCATGGTCCAAAAGAAGGTTCACTGGAGCCGCAGGTTGAGGCGATGATCAAACTGAAAGAGCGCGGCCTGATTCGTCATATCGGCTTAAGCAATGTCACCGCCAAACAGGTGGCCGATGCACAAGCAATGACGCCGATTGCCTGCGTGCAGAACCTCTACAATCTGGCCAATCGTCAGGACGAGGCGCTACTCGATCAGCTGGCGGCGCAGGGCATTCCGTACGTGCCTTTCTTCCCACTGGGTGGCTTTTCTCCGCTGCAGTCCGATCGGCTAACCGACGTAGCGAACGAGCTGAACGCCACGCCGTTACAGGTGGCGCTGGCCTGGCTGCTGCAGCGTTCACCGAACATTCTGCTGATTCCAGGTACCTCATCGCCAGCGCACCTGAAGCAGAACCTGGCGAGTGCTGACGTGAAACTCACGCCTGAAATCGTCAGTCGTTTGGACAGCATCGCCTAACCATCGCTTTGCACACCGGGTCGTCATGAATGACGCCCCTACGAAGGTAATATGCGCTGTAGGGTCGTCATTCATGACGACCACTCCATCAAATAATTCCCATCTCCGCCAGGCACCCTTTCAACGTACCAAATGCATCCTGGCACTGCCGCTCATCGACACAGGCAAAACCCAGCAGTAGGCCGCGTCGCTCCTGCGGATGCATGTAATATTGCGACAGCGGACGTACCTTTACGCCGCGCCGCAGTGCCAGCGCGGCGACGGCGACATCGTCGCATCCCATCGGTAAGTTCATCACCAGATGTAAACCTGCTTCGTGATTCACCAGCGGTAAAAAGGCCGCGCCGAGATAGCGTTCAATCAGGCTGACCATAAAGCGTCGGCGCTGGCTGTAAAGCTTACGCATACGGCGGATGTGCGCCATGTAATGGCCTTTCTGAATAAATTCTGCCAGCGCGCGCTGTACCAGCAGATGACCGCCACGATAGAGCTCTGCCGCCGCTACCCGCAGCGGCTGCGCTAACGCTTTCGGCACCACCAGATAGCCGAGCCGCAGCGCGGGATAGAGCGTTTTGCTAAAGGTGCCCATATAAATCACGGGTGCATCTGGCTCGAACCCCTGCAGCGACGGAAACGGCTGGCCCGAAAAACGGAACTCACTGTCGTAATCATCCTCCACCAGCCAGGTCTTATGCTTGCGCGCCAGGTCCAGCAGCTGCTTACGGCGCTCAAGGCTCAGGTGCACGCCAAGCGGGTATTGATGTGACGGTGTCACAAAAATCATTTTTGGGGCACGGCTACGCGCCGGTAAATCGGGGATTAGTCCCTGCTCATCCACGGCAACGGCATGTATTTTCAGCCCATTGATGCGCAGCAAATTGCGCGTGCCCCAGTAACCTGGCTCTTCGATCCAAACCTGATCGCCAGGATCGCACAGTACGCGGGAGACCAAATCCACCGCCTGATGAATACCTTCGGTAATGATGATTTGATCGGCATTGGCATGCACCGATCGCGCAACGCTGAGGTATTCCGCCAATGCTTCACGCAGATGCATGCAGCCGCCCTGGCTGCTGTAAATGAGCCGTTCGACATCCGGCTCGCGGTTTAACCGCGCCTGGATCTGGCTGAATAATTTATGCGGGAACTGCGTAACATCCGGCGCTCCGGGCACGAACGCGCCCCACTGATAAGGTGAGGCATTGGCGTGACCCAGCAGCGAAGCCCCGCGTTTTGAGAGCGCCGCCGGTTTTGCCGTCATTGAGTCGATTACGGCAGCGTTGCGCGGCGTATGCAGCGATCCTTCCGGCAAGTTTTCCGCAATCCAGGTGCCGCTGCCCGTGCGCGCCGTGACATAACCTTGCGCCATCAGATTTTCATAGACGTTAAGCACGGTATTACGCGACACCGACAGTTCGCGCGCTAAATCACGCGTGGCGGGCAAACGCGTAGCCCGCGGGAAAATGCCCTCGGCGATAGCCAGTTGCATACAGCTCAGCAAACGCTGCTGCAGCGTCCCCTCCTGCATAAACTGCATGCGCTCCAATACATGATCTGCGTACAAACTCCGCAATTGGCTCCCTCCTTTTCTGTAAAAGTGGCTCTGGCATGATACCTCAGCGCAGGGATAAATAAGCGTGTTTGTTGATAATTTGTAAAGACGCATATCGCTAAGGAAATGTTATGGAAGGTAAAAACAGCCGGTTGCAGCAACGCAAAGATGATGCCCTGCCACGCGGCACCGGCAATCTTTGTCAGTGGTATGTCGAGCACGCAGAAAACGCCACGCTGCGCGACGGTGAGGGCAATAGCTGGATCGATTTCGCCGGCGGCATTGCGGTATTGAATACCGGTCATCGCCATCCCCGCATCGTGCAGGCGATTGCCGATCAGTTAGAGAAATTTACCCATACCGCGTTTCAGGTCACGCCCTATGAGAGTTATGTCGCGTTGGCCGAACGCCTAAACCGCGTGGTGCCAATTGCTGGCAAAGCGAAAACCGCCTTTTTCTCGACTGGCGCAGAAGCGGTCGAAAACGCGGTGAAAGTGGCGCGAGCGGCCACGCGTCGTCACGGCATCATCACCTTTGGTAACGCCTTCCATGGCCGCACCTTTATGACCATGGCAATGACCGGCAAAGTGGCGCCATACAAACGCGACTTTGGCCCAATGCCGGCTTCGGTATGGCACGCACGCTATCCCAACAGCGTAACCGGCATCAGCGTGGAGGATGCGTTAGCTAGCCTGCAGGACATTTTTACTCAGGACATCGCGCCGCAGGATGTTGCCGCCATCGTGCTGGAGCCCATTCAGGGTGAAGGCGGATTCCACGTCGCGCCGCCGGCGTTCTTCAACCGCTTGCGCACATTGGCGGATGAACACGGCATCCTGCTGATTGCGGATGAAGTGCAAAGCGGCTTTGCTCGCACTGGCAAGCTGTTTGCCATGGATCACTACGCCGTAAAACCGGATCTCATCACCATGGCGAAAAGCCTCGCGGGCGGGATGCCGCTTTCGGCAGTCAGCGGCCGTGCCGAGATTATGGATGCGCCGGGACCGGGTGGCTTAGGCGGCACCTACGCCGGTAATCCGCTGGCGATTGCTGCAGCCCACGCGGTACTTGACGTGATAGCCGACGAGAAACTGTGCGAACGTTCAGAACAACTCGGCGCTCAGTTGATTAATTTCTTGCACGGCGCGCGCAGCAGCTGTTCTTCCATCATTGATATCCGTGGCCTGGGCTCTATGGTGGCAGTGGAATTTGCCTCGGCACAAACGGCACAGACCCTTCAGCAACAGGCGATGGCACAAGGCCTGCTGCTGCTGACATGTGGTCCACAGGGTAATGTCATTCGTTTCCTCTATCCGCTCACCATCCCTGATGCGCAGTTCAGCCAGGCGCTGGACATCCTCGGCAGCGTGCTGAGTCAACATTACGATTCTTAGGCTTTCGCCGCTCTTCCCAGCTCGCACTGCGGGCTGGGCTTCTCACCTGTTGTAACCCGGCAGTGCTGCGTGCTGCCTGAGAGACGCTTTGGAGAAATATAGATGAGTTCACAGAATGCCGATGTACTGGCTCAAGGCCTGAAACCGCGTCACGTCCGCATGTTGTCAATTGGTGGCGTCATCGGTGCCGGACTGTTTGTCGGTTCAGGTCATGCCATTGCCGAAGCCGGTCCTGCGGTGCTGCTGGCCTATATAGCGGCGGGCGCGCTGGTGGTGCTGATTATGCGTATGCTGGCGGAAATGGCCGTGGCGTCCCCTGATTCGGGCTCCTTCTCAACCTATGCCGACAAGTCACTCGGTCGCTGGGCCGGGTTCACTATCGGCTGGCTTTACTGGTGGTTTTGGGTGCTGGTGATTCCGCTGGAGGCCAACGCGGCGGGCACCATTCTGCATTCGTGGTTTCCACAGGTTGCAGTATGGGAATACACGCTGGCGATCACCTCGTTCCTGACCATCAGCAACCTGTTTAGCGTGAAAAACTATGGCGAATTCGAATTCTGGTTTGCTCTGCTGAAAGTGGTGGCGATTGTCGCGTTCTTGTGCGCAGGAAGCCTGGCGGTATTTGGTTTGATGCCGGGTAGCAGCACGCAAGGCATCTCACATCTGTACGATACGCAAGGCTTTATGCCCAACGGTATTAGCGCGGTACTGGCAGCCATTCTCACTACCATGTTCTCGTTTATGGGAACAGAAATCGTCACTATTGCCGCTGCGGAATCACGCGAACCGAAGAAGCAGATCACCCAAGCCACCAATTCAGTGATCTGGCGTATCGCGTTGTTCTATTTAATGTCGATTTTTATTGTTGTCGCGCTGGTGCCGTGGAATACGCCGTCACTCATGAAAGCCGGCTCTTACCAGACGGCAATGCAGATGATGAACGTGCCGTACGCCAAACAGATCGTGGATGTGGTGGTCTTAATCGCGGTGTGTAGCTGTCTTAACTCGGCGCTGTATACCGCATCGCGCATGATCTACTCGCTGTCACGCCGTCAGGATGCACCGGCCATGGTGTCACGCACCACCCGCAGCGGTACGCCATGGGTTGCCGTGCTGTTCTCTACGGCAGCCGCCTTCCTCGCCGTCATCGCCAATTATCTGGCACCAAGCGCGGTGTTTGAATTTTTGCTGGCCAGCTCGGGGGCCATTGCGCTGCTGGTGTATCTGGTGATCGCCGCTTCACATCTGGTACTGCGTAAAAAGCGCGAAGCGCGCGGCGAAACGCTCAGCTATCGCATGTGGCTGTTCCCAGGTTTGACGTGGGCGACCATGGTGTTCATCGTCGGCGTGTTGGTTGCCATGCTGTTTAATCAACAGCATCGCCCAGAGATAATCGCCACTGGCCTGTTAACGCTGGCAGTGGTCGCCGCCAGCCGCATAGTGCAACGCAAACGTGTGGCGCGTAAAAGCGAAAAAATGGTCGCATTACGTTCCTAACGGGTTGATTCCGGGCAAGGATGCCGCGGAACTTAATCGTACTGCACGTCGATACTGATCGCCTCTTCCGGCACGTTAAGGTTTACCACGCACTTTCTCCATACCGGCAAACCATTGGTCATCTTGTTATCGACGAAGTACTGCTGAAATTCCTTCAGCGCCTCGGAGAGATCGCCAATCGCGCGCGCATCCGGTTCAAACCAATCCGGCTCACCGTTTTCATCGAGGTAATCGAACTGGAATTGCCCGCCATCATCGTCCGCAAAGAATTCGGCCTGGACGATCAATTCCCGCGCACCTTCGGGGCCACAGCTAAAGATGATCTGGCCGATACGGCGATAAAGGTCTTCGTATTGCATAGGTTTTGGGTTCCTCAATAAGTATGCTTGGCGGTCGCAATCAATGACGATGCTATGTAAATGCAGCGTTCGAATGTAGGGTCGCCATTCATGGTGACCAGTATTTGTGATGGTGCGATTATATTGACTTTAGTTCGCATGATAAGAGAATGAGGCTCTTCGAACAGAAAGTTGTAAGAAAGGGAGTTTATCATAGCCTGTTCACATCGTTTTCTTCGCGTCAGGAAATCCACCGCGCTAGCGGCCATTACCGTTGCCCTGCTCCTCGCCAGCTGCTCATCGCCGCCGCCGAAATCACTGGTCACCCCTTTGCCGTCGGTGCCCAAACCCCCGATGCCGAGCCAACCATTGCAGCATAACGAGCCGGTGCGCGGCGTGTGGCTGACGACGGTTTCACGCCTCGACTGGCCGCCGATGAATTCAGTTAATGCCAGTCCAGCCATCCGCATCAGCCAGCAGCAGCAAGCGCTAACCAGCAAACTGGATAAGCTGAAAAGCCTCGGCATCAATACCGTTTTCTTTCAGGTGAAACCGGATGGTACCGCGCTGTGGCGATCGCGCATTCTACCGTGGTCAGATATGCTGACCGGCAAAATTGGCGAAGATCCCGGCTACGATCCGCTGAAATTCATGCTGGATGAGGCGCATAAACGAGGCATGAAGGTGCACGCGTGGTTCAATCCCTATCGCGTCTCGACCAACGTCAAACCCTCTACTGTTAACGCACTGAATAATACCTTAGCGCTGCAGCCCGCCAGCGTATTTGTGCTGCATCGTGATTGGATCCGCACCGCCAGCGACCGCTTTGTGCTCGATCCCGGCATTCCTGAAGCCCGCGACTGGATCACCAGCATCGTTGCGGAAGTGGTATCGCACTACGCTATCGATGGCGTGCAGTTCGATGACTATTTCTATACCGAAACGCCGGGTTCCACCCTCAACGATAACGCCACCTTCCGTCAATATGGTCAGGGGTTTGCCTCAAAGGCCGACTGGCGCCGCAATAATACGTTACTGCTGATTGAGCAGGTATCGCGCACCATTAAGCAGCTCAAGCCGAATGTTGAATTTGGCGTCAGCCCGGCGGGCGTGTGGCGCAATGTGTCACATGATGCCGCCGGTTCCGACACGCGTGGTGCTGCAGCGTATGACGAAGCCTATGCCGACACGCGCCGCTGGGTACAAATGGGCCTGCTTGATTACATTGCACCGCAGCTTTACTGGCCGTTTGCGCGCCAGGCTGCCCGCTATGACGTATTGGCACACTGGTGGGCGGACGTGGTGAAACCGACGCACACGCGCCTATATATTGGCGTGGCGCTGTATAAAATCGGCGAGGCCTCGAAAAGCGAGCCAGACTGGACGGTAAATGGCGGTGTGCCTGAGCTGAAAAAACAGCTCGATCTCAATGAGTCGGTGCCGCAAATTAACGGTACGATTTTGTTCCGCGAGAATTACCTTAATCAACCGCAAACCCAGGATGCGGTGAATTATTTGCGCACCCGCTGGGGCCGGTCGCCATAAATGGCTCCCCTACACGTGGGGTGCGCATTGATGCGCACCTGGCCACAAACCGCGCGATATGCGGGTTAAGCCAGCAACTCCTCACTCTGCATCAACGCAAAAAATGACTCCAGTTCGCGCAGCATCATCGAAGCGGCAATCGAAAGTTGCCGCTGTGGCGCCACGCACAGCGACAGCGTAAATGGCTTCAGCACGCTATCAATCAGCGGAATAAACTTCAGTTCACCGCGTCGATATTCATCCACGATATCCAGCCAGCACATCAGGCTAATTCCCACGTCATCGCGTACCAGCGAACGCAGCATATGAATGTTGTTGGTGCGCGCCACTTCCTGAATTTTAATCCCTGAACTGTTTATCAGCGCCTCCAGCGGATCGGCTAGCATCAGCGGGGCTGCAGGTACGATAAACGGCCAGGATTCGCAGTGGCTAAAGCGGATCGACTCCCGGTTCGCCAGCGGATGCTGGCTACTCACCACAATCCCCAGGCGTAAATCCGCAAAGGATTTCACCAGCAGTTCGCGCGAGCTTTGTGGATTGAGCATGATGCCGAAATCCGCATCGCCAGAGGTTAACGCATTGGCGATATGGATATTGCTCATGGTGGTCAACGTAAACGAGATGCCGGGATATTCTCCTCGGATCCGTTGCAAGATCGAGGAAAAGAAGCCGCGGTTGATGGCGTCAATCGTGGCGATATGCACATGCCCATGACGTAGTCCGCGCAGATCGTCCAGCTGAGTGCAGACGCGGCCAAACTCACGCTGCCAGTTTTTCGCGGCATTCAGCAAAATTTCGCCCGCTGCGGTCATACGTAATCCTGATGGATGACGTTCAAACAGCGGCATATCCAGCTGTTCTTCCACGCGGAGTATCTGTCGATCAATTGACGAAGCGGAGACGTGCAATACCTCAGAAGCCTTGCGCAGTGAACCCTGGCGGGCTACTTCCGTGAAATAGAGCAGAAATCGGGAGAAGGCGAACATAGCGGGTGCTCTCTTTTTTGCAACGCATCATGCGAATTAAACAGATGGACGCTTACACATGGCAAAATAATAATCGCTGCCATGATAAAAACAAGGGTTTGCGCGGCTTTGCGGCTGATGACATCCCTGTTCAGGCAGACAAACTATGAAGCAGACAGATTCCCTAGCTGTCACCGTCATCGCAAAGCAGTCCAACGGTGCAGGCAATGTATTACTCACATTGGCGAGTGAAGACGGCCAGCCGCTGCCGCCTTTCGCGCCCGGCGCGCATATTGATGTGGAGATTCCCGGCTGCGGTAAACGCCAGTATTCGCTCTGCTCCACGGCAGCCAATCATTACCAAATCTGCGTGCGATTAGATGCGCGCTCAACCGGTGGATCGCACTGGCTGCATCAGCAGCTGGCAGCGGGCGATGGCTTGCAGATCTCTTCTCCGCGCAACCATTTCCCGCTGCCGCAGGCGCCGCGCACGCTGCTGTTTGCGGCCGGTATCGGTTTAACGCCGCTGCTGGTTATGGCCGAAGCATTAGCCGCACGCCAGGCGGATTTCACGTTGCATCTCTATCTGAAACGCGCCGATGAACTGGCCTTTTGTGAACGTCTGGCAACGTTGGGGCCGCACGCGGTCATTCACTACAGCAGCGAAAGCGACAGCCTGCGTCAGCGCATCCCGGACGATCTCAAACAGCCGCATAACAGCGCATTGATCTACTGCGGTCCCGCAGGTTTTATGGATCATCTACAGCAGCTGGCGCAGCAACAGGGCTGGAAACTCGACCAGCTACACAGCGAGCGCTTCAGGCCCAGCGACGCACCGCGGCTTGTTGCTGATAGCGCTTTTGAAATCGAAATTGCCTCTTCCGGTGCGCGCTTCGCCGTTAGCGCCGATCAAAGCATCGCCGAGGTGCTCGAGGACGCGGGCATTGCGATCGAACTCTCCTGCGAACAAGGCATGTGCGGCGCCTGCATCACCGGCGTATTAGCAGGCGAACCCGATCACCGCGATGATGTGCTGAGCCAGCACGAACGTGCTGCCAATAATTGCATCGTGCTGTGCTGTTCACGCGCCCATTCTCCTCTGCTGGTGCTGGATTTATGAGCCGCTTTTTAGGTGCAACAGGCGCACGTTTGCCGCGCTGGTTATTGCCAGAAAACTGGCCGTTAGTAAGCAACCAACCGCAGCTGGCGACCTTGCATTTCCACGCCTCAGGCCTGCAATTTGAACCGACCAACGCATCACAACCTGCGGGTTATCTGGCGCTCCACGGTGCGCTGGTGTTACCGGCCTTTGTCGAGCCGCATGCGCATCTGGATAAAACCTTCACCATCGAACGGAGCCCGGCGCAACAACCAGGGCTGCTGGCGGCGATTGCGGCGATGCATCAGGATCGCGTGCACTGGAACGCCGAAGATTTGCAGCAGCGCGCCACGCAGGCGCTGCACTGGGCGGCAGAAGCCGGCGTCGGTTTGCTGCGCACGCACATTGACTGGTTCTCGGTTGATGCACCATTAGCGTGGCAAGTGATGGGCGATCTGCACCATCCGCTGTGCAGCATCGAACGCGTAGCATTGGCTCCGTTGCCCTTCTTCACCGATGCCAGCGATGCGCAGCACATTGCCGCACAGGTGGCGACCAGCGGTCCAGGCGCGCTGTTGGGCGGCTTTATTCACAGCAGCAACTGGGATGCGCAGGCGTTTCAGCATCTGCTGGATGCTGCAGAGCGGTGGCAGCTGGATGTCGATCTGCATATTGATGAAGAACTTAACCCGCAAGCGCAGGGATTACGCTGGCTGGCGCACTATTTGCAGCAGCATCCGTTTAGCGGGCAGATCACCTGTAGCCACAGCTGTGCGCTGTCACAGCAGGATGACGCAGAGCAGATCCTTGCGGTGCTGGCACAACACAAGGTCAGGCTGATTGCGCTGCCGCTCACCAACCTGCTGTTACAGGACGCGGTGCCAGGCCGCACGCCACGTCAGCGCGGTTTGACGTTGGTGAAAGAGGCACAGGCGTTAGGCATTCCGCTGCTGCTCGGTGCCGACAACGTACAAGATGCGTTCTGCCCTTTCGGTAGTTATGACCCGCTCGATACGCTGTTTAGCGGCTTGCTCAGCCTGCAACTGGGCGCGGCGTTTGATGAAGCCTCGGCGCTGATTTGCCAGCGCCGCGCGCTACAGGGCAACGACTTGGTGATATTTCCTGATGCCGATGTGGCGAGCTGGCCGTTACGTCAACGCCAGCGCTATCGGCTAAAAAACGGTGTGCGTTATGGAGAAACAACAAATGGCGCTTGATGAAGGAGCGGGAAAACCGCTGGCGAAATATGCTGCGTGGCGACGCGCGGGCGACTTTATTTTCCTCTCCGGCATTATTCCGGTGAATCCGCAAACTGCCACTATCGTGCGCGGTTACGACGACATTCCACAAGCAGCGCAGCGCCTGCTGGGTCGTACGGGTGAATTCTCTACCGACATCAAAGAGGGGCCGATTCTGGCGCAGAGCTGGTACGTGCTGGAAAGCATTCGCGCCACCATCGAAAGCGCGGGCGGTCAGATGAGCGATGTCTTCAAGCTGGTGCAATATTTCCGCAATCTCGATCACTTCCCCCACTACAGCCGGGTACGGAAGCAATTTTTCCCCGATGCGCCGCCGGTTTCTACCGTGGTGCAGGTGAGTGAAATGCTGCCGAGTGCGGACGTTTTAATCGAAGTTGAAGCCACGGCGTGGTTGCCGCAATAACACGAGGAGTTCAAATGTTGCATGGTTATATTCCGGCAAACCGCTTTTTGCCGTATCTGAGCTGGACTGACATCGCCACGCTGGACGATAAAGCCAATACCGTTATCGTGTTGCCGACCGGCGCGATTGAGCAGCATGGTCCGCATCTGCCGTGCGCGGTGGATAGCGTGATCTCATCGGGGGTGGTCGGTCATGCATTGGCGCGTTTACCCGCTGACATTCCGGCTTACGCCATCCCGCCGATTACCTACGGCAAATCAGATGAGCATCTGCATTTTCCCGGTACGCTGACGCTGACCGGCGAAACCCTGCTGCACACCATTCTGGAGATTGGCGAATCGCTTTATCGCGCCGGTTTCCGCAAATTTCTGATGGTCAATGGTCACGGTGGCCAGCCGCAGCCGCTACAGATGGCGGCACGCGAGCTGCGCCTGCGCCACGGCGACATGATCATCATCATGCAAGACACTTTCAAAGTGCCGAACTGCGCTGAAAGCTTTATGGACGACAAAGAGCGGCAAATGGCGATGCACGCCGGTCACGCTGAAACCGCGCTGATGCTGGCGCTGGCACCGGATACCGTGCAGATGGATAAAGCGGTAGCCAACTATCCGCCGGCATTCCCCTGTCCGACGCTTTCAACCAACAAACCAATGGCGGCCTGGGCTTCCTATGATTTCGGCCCGAGCGGCGTGATTGGCGATCCCTTGCCCTCCACGCCTGAGCAGGGTGCGGCGATCCTCGAGTCGCTGGCGGAAAGCTGGGCGCAGGTCATTACCGAAGTGCATCAGATGACGTGGGTGACACGCGCCGAACCGGCGTGGGGCACCGGCCAGTGGCAAGGCAAAGTATTAGATCACAACGACGCAGCCGCCTTTTTACAACCGCGCTAGGGACTATTGATGAAAAAAACATTGAGCATTGTTGCCGCACTTGCGCTGGCCCTCTCGGCCCCGGGCATGGCGGCTGAAAAATTCACCTTTATGACCAACTGGTACGCGCAGGCCGAACACGGCGGCTTCTATCAGGCGCAGGCGCAGAATCTGTATCGTGATGCGGGTCTCGACGTCACCATCAAAATGGGCGGCCCGCAGGTGCACACCATGCAGTTGATGGCCGCAGGCCAGGCGGACTGCATCATCAGCGATAACATGCAGGCGCTGGAAATCTGGCAGCAAGGCGTGGAAGCGATGCCGGTGGCGACCACCTTCCAACACTCGGCGATTGCCTTTCTTACCCATCCGGATGTGAAAAACCAAGCCGATTTGCAGGGTAAAACCTTCCTGCTGGCCGCCGAAGCCTACACCTCGTACTGGCCCTGGGCGCAGAGCGCGCTGAAGCTGAAAAATGCTCGCGTACGGCCTTACACCTTCAGCATTCAGCCATTCCTTGCCGATAAAACGCTGGTGCAGCAAGGCTATATCACCTCGGAACCTTATGCGGTGCAGAAAGCTAACGCGCAGGCCAATGTGTATCCCATCAGCGATTGGGGTTATCCGCCGTACGGCAACAGCATCGTGTGCATGAAATCAACCATTGAGAAACGTCCGGCCGCGGTCGCGGCATTTGTCAAAGCATCAATGCAGGGCTGGAAAAACTATCTGCACGATCCCAGTGCCGGCAACGTGCTGATCAAAAAAGAGAACCCACAGATGAGCGATGAGCAGATTGCGTTCGGCATCGCGCAGATGAAGAAATACCAGATGCTGACCGGCGGCGATGCGCAAACCGGCGGCATCGGCATCATGACCGAAGCGCGTCTCAAACAAACCTGGCAACTGCTGGTCGATACCAAGCTGATCGATCCCGCCAAAGTGCCGTTTGACGGCAGCTACACGCTGAAATTCATCCAAGACGTTAAGGTACTGCCATGAATAGCGCCAGTCATCTAACGCTGCTCAACCAGGATGCGCAGGCGGTGCCGCGTTCGGCGGCGGCACCGGCGATTGAGGTGCTGTCGGCAGAGAAAATCTATCCCAACGGCACGCGCGCGCTGCTGCCGGTTGATCTCACCATTCGTCAGGGCGAATTTGTTTCGCTGCTGGGTCCGTCTGGCTGCGGCAAAAGCACCCTATTGAAGATGATCGCCGGGTTGATTGAACCGACGGATGGCAAGCTGATGCTGTTTCGCCGCGATCGACGTGAGAACCAGCGCGATCTACCACTGTCGTTCGTGTTTCAGGAAGCCACGCTGATGCCGTGGAGCAACGTGCACAAAAATGTGCGTCTGCCGCTCGATTTGGCCGGCGTACCGCGTGCTGAAGCAGATACCCGCGTACGCGAGATTCTCGAACTGGTCGGTCTCGGCCAGTTTGGTCACGTGCTGCCGCGCGAGCTTTCGGGCGGTATGCAGATGCGCGTATCCATTGCGCGGGGGCTGGTAACGCGGCCTAAAGTGTTGTTGATGGATGAGCCATTTGGCGCGCTGGACGAGATCACGCGCAACAAGCTGGATAGCGATCTGCTCGATTTGTGGCAGGAGCAGAAGCTGACGGTGGTATTTGTCACGCACTCGATTCAGGAAGCCGTTTTCCTGTCGCAGCGGGTGATCATGATGGCGGCGCGTCCCGGGCGCGTGGTGGATGATATCCGCATTGACGCCACCTCGCCGCGTGATGATGAATTCCGCGTCAGCCAGACCTTCACTCACTATGCCCAACTGCTGCAGCGCGGTCTGTTGGCAGCCAGCCAGGAGAGTCAATGATGAAACCGTTAGCGGCCCATCGTCAATTTCAGCAGTGGCTGTTCCCGGCCATCGTCGCCATCGCCATGCTGCTGCTGTGGCAGTTTCTGGTCACCACCTTTAAGGTGCCGGCATTTCTGGTGCCGTCACCGCTGGTGGTGGCGCAAAGCCTGGTGCAAAACTTTTCCACGCTGTTTATGTCGCTACTTTACACCCTGAAAATCACCGTGATCTCTTTTGCCCTGGCGATTGTGATCGGCTCGATTGTGGCGTTTTTGCTGGTGCAGAACCGCTTTATTGAAACCGCGCTGTTCCCTTACATCGTGTTTTTACAGGTGACGCCAATTGTCGCCATCGCCCCGCTGATCATCATTTGGGTGAAGGACACCACGCTGTCGCTGGTGGTGTGCGCCACGCTGATGGCGGTGTTCCCGATCATTTCCAACACCACCCAAGGTTTACGTAGCGTATCGCCAGGATTGCTGAGCTATTTCCGTCTCAATCACGCCTCGCGGATGCAGATTCTACTGCGTTTACGCATTCCTTCGGCGCTGCCGTACTTCTTCGGGGCGCTGCGCATCTCCAGCGGCTTGTCGCTGATTGGTGCGGTGGTAGCCGAGTTCGTTGCCGGCACCGGCGGCACCGATACCGGCCTGGCATACCAGATTCTCCAGGCCGGTTATCAGCTGAATATCCCGCTGATGTTTGCCGCGCTGTTGCTGATTTCACTGGCCGGCTTCCTGCTGTTCGCCCTGATGTCGTGGCTGACGCGCCGCGTGCTGGCGGCTTGGCATGAGAGTGAAATGAGCCCCAGTTAACATCGTAGGGTCGCCATTTATGGCGACCTTCTTACCAGGTCGCCATAAATGGCGACCCTACGGAAAACCTTTTTACACAGGAATAAAACATGTCTGATTCCGATCGCCAGTCTGCACTGGCGGCGCTGGTCGCGGCGTTGCCTGAACTTGACTGGATCAAAGAAGCGCCGAAGGTCAAGCGCCTGTCGCGTGATTTCCACTGGTTCAGCCCGGTGCTGAAACCCCAACTGGAAGAGAAATTTGCTGAACTGGCGGTGCGCCCACGTGATGAACGCGAACTCACGCATATCGTCGCAGCCTGCGCCAAAGGGCGTGTTCCGCTCAATCTGCGCGGCGGCGGCACCGGCAATTATGGTCAACTCATCCCGCTGAACGGTGGCGTCATGGTCGATATGACACGCCTCAACGCCGTTACCGCCATGGGGCACGGCACGGTGCGCGCGCAAGCGGGGATCCGTCTTGGCGAGCTTGAGGCACACACGCGTCCGCTCGGCTGGGAACTGCGCTGCATGCCTTCCACGTGGAAACTGGCCACGCTTGGCGGCCTGTTCGGCGGTGGCTTTGGCGGCGTGGGCTCGATCAATTACGGTCCGCTGGCCGCGCCAGGCAACGTGTTGTCAGTGCGGATGATGACCATGGAAGAGACGCCGCGCATTATTACGTTACAGGCGCCAGACGCGCTGCTGCTGCATCACGCCTACGGCAGTAACGGCATTGTGCTAGAGATCGAGTTGGCGCTGGCGCCCTGCCATGACTGGATAGAACGCCTCGATACCTTTGCCGATTTCCCAACAGCGATGGCATTTGCCGATGCGCTGGCACGCTCGCCGGGATTAGTAAAACGCCAGATTGCCGTATTTGCCGCTCCGGTGCTGGATTACTTCACCGATCTGGCCGCTGCTGATGTAGCGGGTAAGCATGGCGTGATTTCAGTGGTCGGCAGCGAAAGCGATGCACTGCTATCTTCGCAGGTAGCCCAACACGCTGGCCGCAATGCACTCCATTTCGCTGAAGGGGAAAACAGCGGCCATTCGCTGATCGAATATTGCTGGAACCACACCACGCTGCAGGCGCTGAAAATTGATAAAACGCTCACTTACCTGCAAACCGCCTATGAGGCGGAGAACTATCAGCAGCAAGCTGTAGCGCTGGAAGCGCAACTCTCCGATGAAGTGATGTCGCATATTGAATTCCTGCGCGACATGAACGGCAGTATCACCTGTAGCGGTTTGCCGCTGGTGCGCTATAGCGACGAAGATCGTCTTAACGCCATCATGGATATTTACCGCGCTAACGGCGTGAAAATAAACAATCCGCACGTTATTCATATTGAAGATGGCAAGCAAGGCACGGTGCGCGCTGATGTAGTGGCAATGAAACGGGCATGCGATCCGCATAATTTATTAAATCCCGGAAAATTACGCGGCTGGGAAGTCCGTGAAACTTTACCGGATGTCTCTATTCCGGGTGTGAATTAATCCTCTATTTTTCTCAATTAGGGATGTGCAAATGAAAACACTGAAAAGTGTCGGACTGGCTGCGCTGTTTTTCCCTCTGGCTCCGGCAGCGATGGCGGCCTCGCAGAGCAATATCAGTGATTGTCAGTACGACGCCAGCGGCGTAAAGAGTTTCACCGATATTTTCACCTGCGGTACGGTTAGTGGCAGTCTGCGTACGCTTTATTACTCCACGCACAATGCGTATTTTTCTAAAGGCTTTAATCAAGACACCACCAGCTACGGTGGTAGCCTGAAATATGAAACCGCCCCGGTATATGGTTTTCGCGCGGGCGTCAGTGCAATATTTTTACGCGGTATCGATCATCCCGATGAAGCACATACCATTAGTGATATTGGCACTAACCAAACCAATGTCGGCGAAGCCTATTTAAGCTGGCAACAGGATGACTTTAAAATTACCGCGGGCGATCAGCGTATCAATATTCCGTTCGTGGGCGACTACGACTGGCGTATTATCCCTATTTTGTTTCGTGGTGTCGATGCCAATTACGGTGACAGCACCAATTATCTACATGCCACCAAAGTCTGGCGCTATAAGCCGTGGGGTGACGATCAGTTCCTGAACACCACCGCTTATACGGATATTGATGAACGCACCAATGGTATGTGGGCCATTGGCGGTGGACGAGGATCGCAGTGGGACGATAAAAAACTAACCGGTCAGTTATGGTATGAAGAGTACGCCGACTATTCACGCCTGGTGTATGGCGAAAGCCACATCCAGTGGCAGCAGACGTTATTCCAGCCGGATGTCGGACTACAATTCATGCGCGGCACCAGCGACGGCAAAGCGTTAGCAGGTGAAGTGAACAGCACGTCCTACGGTGCTCAGCTGGCGCTCGCTTTCACGCCTGCGCTGAGCTGGAAGTTGGGTTACGATCACATTGCTGCCAGCGCTAACAGTTGGGGCAACGGATCGCTGGTGGTGCCGTATGCGCACAATAGCGCTTCGGGTCCATACTTCGCACAACCGTTCTTCACCAGTACTCAGGATTTGGGGAGCGGAAATGCCTATTCCACCAATCTCAATTATGTACTGAATGAAAACCTGTCGCTTGGTACGCAGTATTCGTTTATGGATCTCAAACCGTCAGCCTCTACAGACAGTATTAATCAGTCTGAATATCTGGTTTATTTTACCTGGGCCTTCAGCGGCGTGCTCAAAGGATTGAGTCTTACCGATTTTGCCGGTGTACAAACCTCGCCGCTGTATGATGCGAAATTCTGGCAGAACCGTTTAAGTTTGCAGTACGATTTCTAACGAATAATCACGCCAGCAACGTGATGTTGCTGGCTTTATTTGTTAATAAGGATCGGTGGCGCTCAGCAACTCTATACTGCGTTCAGTACCATTCACTCGGACCTTGAGAAAACGACGCGTGCGCCATTTGCCGTCCGCATCTTGTACGGCTTTTTCGAAGGTTGGGCCATGCAGCAGAAGTTCTTTATTATCGTTGTAACCAAAACCCACATTTTTATTTCCAATCCAGTGCTGCTCAAATGCCACCACCTTCTCGGCATCCAGGGTTTTACTCTCTTCCGCACTGCAGGCGGTATAACTTTTGCGAAAGATAAAGCACAAGCCAGCCTGATAACGATCTTTACCGTTAGTCTCCACCAGCGCAATTGAGAAACCGGTATAAGCCGCAATTTTAACGTACAGCTTAGTCCGCGTTCCCGGCCCGGAAATATGCACTTTCACCACCGGACTGGATCCTTCGCTGTGCCAACTGCCAATGGAATCGGCATTATCACGCGCCTGCAAATAAATATTGGCGGAGCCTTCTGGGGTTCGGTTACTAAAATCGGTTTGCGTTTCACTTTGCGAAAGATATTGCGCCGTACCGACAATGCGCACGTGGATCTGCGTTGATGAACCGGAGAAGTTGAATTCACCGACATAGAACCATTGATCGGCATCTTTACGGTTATCCATGTGGTGCTGTGAGGTAATCACATCGTAATTAAGCGATCCCTGAATCACCGCGCCCCAGTCGGAAATTTCCAGCACGCCGCGATCGCCCTCTGAAATTAACGTCCAGGGTTCAATTCCCTCGGTGCTGTAATCAAAACCAGCACTTTGATTATGAATACTTTTTTGAATGATTGTGGCGCGACAATAGCCCAGCTTCAGTGGATACTGCGTAGATTCAATCGCCAGACCTTCTATCACCCATTGCCCATTGGTGAGATCCCCCGCGTATTCTGCGTGCTCAATCCAGCCGTTACGAATAAAGGATTGCGTACAGCGCGGCAGATCCAGCGTGGGTTTAATTGTGCTGCCCTGCAAATTGAAATTTGATAGCTCAATGGCCGTTGAGTGATCCCATGCGCCCCGCTCTTGATCGGACCAGCGTGCGTAGACAATGCTGTCCTGACAGCCGCGTGAATAGAACTGATCGATTTTACAATCTAACGTGTCGATTAAATCCAGGGCGCGTCCACCAAGATAGCGAAACTCCATGCTGCTCACGCGCAGAAATTGGCCGCCAGTAATGATATTGGCAAAGAACCCCACTTTATTGAATGCGGACCCGCCATCTTCACCGCTGTTCGAACTCATCCCTTTGACGACGAATCCAGAGATTTCAACGTAACGCGCCTTAACTTTAAAGAAATGCAGTCCGCGCGGTTGAGTATTCCAGTTAAACAACAGTGTCGTCGTCGGGAAATAGCCAAAATTAACCGACGCGCCAGTGACCTTGAAGCGATTAATTTCAGTGTCTGAGATATCAAACGTCGACATGCTAAATACGCCAGCCGTAAAGCGAATACCCGCCGAAGGCAGCACGCGCTGTGACCAGGCGAACATCCGCTTTACCGCATCAATACAGTCGGTTTTGCCATCGGCTACGGCGCCAAAATCCAGCACGGTTACCGCGTTATAATCAAAAAGTACCCGTTTCCAGCGCTTATTGCCTGGCGTGACGAAAATCAAACCTCCATCGTCAATACTTTTGGTGTCGGTAGCATCGTAAATAAATACACCGCCGCCATTTTTGGTGCCGCGGGTATATTCAAGCACTGACGCAATTTCGCCAGGCGCTGAAGGTTCGGTGGCTTTTAATTCTGCAATGTCGCGTAGCTGTATAACGCTTGCGGCACCGGTGAGGGCATTTTGTGGATTGATATTGGTATTGCTGGACGTATTCGCCATGGTCTACCCCTGAAATAATAAGAGAAGTGACTGCACCATGGAGTATAAGTAATTGAAATTTAATATGTTACTGAGTTCCATGCTAATTAAAGTCTTTTAAAATATGCCCATTAATCTCTTGAGAGCAACGCTATGATTTTTGATAAAAAGCGCAGCGGCTCACTCGCTGCTTTACAGATTAATCGCAGGCGCCATGTTGTTATCATCGGTACGATAAACGCGGGCGAACATCACATTTAAAGCGTCATACCTTAATGACATGACTGTTTATTTCAGCAATCAATTAAAAAGCCTGTTGAACCGATGCAGGGTGGCCAGCGCTCCTCGCTGCTGGCCACATGATTAAAACGTGGCGTTTACGCCGACATTCCACGTCACCTGATGGTAGTCACTGTTACCGCCCACCGTAGAAACCCCCGCAAACGCATTGACAGTTTGCCCAAGCGGCACGTTGGCACCAACGGACATATCCAGCCAATTTTTATCGCCCGCCTCAATGCTGCGCGCGAAGGATGTGCTGGTTGACTTCAATCCGGCCCGTACCGTGGAATCAGTATCGCCAAATTGGTGGTTATAACTGACCTGCGCCCAGGGATTAATCAGCCACTGTTTGCTATCAATTCGCCATCCCACTGCGCCAATCTGAGAATGAGTGGTTTGATCGGAGTAACGCATTGAGGTACTGCTGTCACCGTTTTCGCTGTAGCCGCCAACCCGGCCATAATCCAGCGCGTAACTCGCTACGGGCCCGGTATTTAGGTGTTCGCCCAAAGGTAACGACCAGCCGGTTTGTACTCGCATACCCAGTAATTTACCGCTGCTGTTGCCCTGTTCGGTGCGCGTAGCCGGGCCGATATGAATGTCACGCTCTATGCTGTCGAAATCGAGATCGGCATAGTGCAAATCAGCGTTGATCCAGCCCTGATCGAACAGCGTAAGCTGGCTGTAAATGGCCACTAGATTACCGCGCAGCTTGTAATCAAAGTTTGATGAGGGTTCCTGACGCTGGTTTGCGTTGGAGAACAGCACGCCGGTTTGCCAGTTATCGGTAAGCTGATAGCCGATACCCAGCGTCAGATTGGTGGTGTTAGCATCGCCGTTGTTCCAGCTGTCACCCTGATAATCTCTGTGCTGCCCGGCATAACCGCCGAATACCGTGAATTGCCCGGCGCTGGCCGGTTGCTGGCGCTGCTGCTGCAAATGCCCATCCAGCGTATTGTGCATGTCACGCGCCATCATCAGGGGGGACTGCGACAGCGCTGCCACTTGCGCGGGTGCATCAAGAACTGATTGGATGTAATCCGCGATCATCGCATGCACGGCCGGGCTGGGATGCAGATGATCGGCAAATAGATACGCCTGTGCGCTGGAGAATCCTGGTGCGGCCGAGGAACATTCTGCCGCCGATGTGCCTAACGGACACGCCATGCCGATGGTATTGGATAAGCCATATTGCGTGGGATTAGCAATCACTTCATTGAACAAACTGGCGATATCAACACGCACAATGTTGCCATTCAGCTGCGCTAACCCCGCTTCTTCTTGCTGATTGTAGCCATCTGACAGTGCGGTAACCTGCTCACTCAGCGCCTGCCAGGCCGCATAAAGCTGTTTAGCCAGCGCATCACGCACCACCGGGATGGTTGAAATCTGCCCTGCCGCCTGGGTAAAAGCATCCTGCACCGCCTGCTGACGCGCCGCCGTATTGGGTGTTGCCACGTCATCCAGCGACTGAAATGCCGCCGCCAGTGCGGGCGTCGCGGCTGACCCCAGGACACTCAGCACCGCTTCCACCATATAGGGCGTTGATCCCAGCTGCGGCACGTTGGGGACAATCACCGCGCCCGCACCGGCATCAAGCAGCGTTTTTACCTGTGCCACCGCCGCCGTGGCGCTGGTGCTGATGGTTTCACGCGCGGTCAGCGGATTAGTGACGGCCGCAGCAATATCATTAGCGCCAACCCAATGAATATAGAGGCCGTTACCGTCAGCGTGCCCGCCGGTGGATTGCAGATAGCTCGCCAGCTGATCTTGCGTGTTCAAATCAGGGTTGATGGCGGGAATCGTTACGCCATTACCCTGGGCATAATTGCTGCCACCGCGTGAAGAAGCCTGCAGATTTTGCCCGAGATGGGCCGCGAGAATCTCATCGTACAGCGGATGTTGCGCGCCATCATAGGTAAAGCGGCCCACGTTGCCGCCATCGCTTAAGCTATCGCCAAATACCGTCAAACTATCCCATGCCAATGCGGAAGCAGGCGTCAGCAAGCTGCTGAGCGTCGCGATGGCGACGGCGGAAAGTGCCCATTTGTGGTTTTTCATCATCAACTCCAAAAAGGTAACGCCCACGCGTCATGCCGCAGCAACGTGGGCTAGCAAAGTCGCATCCAGGATGCGCAAAGTGATAACAAGGACGTTAAACATCTAGTCAGGAAGCGGATTTATTACCAGTTCGATACCGCAAAAATGCGGGCGGCATTTCTGGCGCTGTTATGACATGCATTCAAATTAAACCTTTAGTTCTTCGCGCCGATAACCAAAGGTGAACCGCCAATCGGTTCGTTTAAAACATCAGGTAGGTTACTTAATGACCCCATGCGGCGCTGATGCGCAGAGAGACACCTTTTGAAGTGTCCGGCGAAGGGGAATCTTGCGGAGCAGTCGAAGTTACGCATCGTAGTCGTGACCCAACTGAAGCTGCACGCATTTCGTTCAACAGCAATCGCCTGAGGCTTCCCATGTTTGGTGTGAAAAAGTCGAGTCTTACATTGCCGTTTTCAAAGAGCGGCGATGTGCTTAAAGATATCAATGCGATCAAACAGCATGTTGCATGGATTGAGTTTTCGCCCAATGGCGAAATCCTTACCGCCAACCCACTCTTCCTTGAAACCACCGGCTACCAGCTGGATGAAATTCAGGGTAAGCATCACCGCATCTTCTGTAGCGCACATTACAGCCAATCATCCCGCTATCTCTCGTTCTGGCAAACGCTGGCGGCCGGAGAATCGGTAACGGGAATTTTCGAGCGTTTTAACAAGCAGCGTCAGCGTTTCTATCTCAGCGCCACCTATTTTCCGGTTAGCGATGAGAAGGGCCATGTGTACAAAGTCATCAAGGTGGCGTCTGACATTACCGAACGTCACCAGGAGCTGGAGCATAAAGAAGCCGTGATCACGGCGCTCGACCTCTCCATGGCGGTGATTGAATTCTCCCCGGAAGGTCAGATCCTGAGTGCCAATAGCAACTTCCTGACGCATATGGGCTATGAACTGGCGGCAATTGTAGGCCAACATCATCGCCTGTTCTGCTTCGATGATTTCTATCGCGAAAACCCCGACTTCTGGCGCAAAATCGCTAAAGGCCAACACTTTGTCGGCCGCTTCGAGCGCAAAACAGCCAGCGGCGATCGCATCTGGCTTGAAGCCAGCTATAACCCGGTCTATGACGCCGATGGCAAGGTGTACAAGGTGATTAAAATCGCTTCTGACATCACCGCGCGCGTTGAGGCCGCCAAGCGTGTGGCGGACATTGCGCTCACCACCTCTGAAGAGACCTCGCAAATTACCGACAATGCCAATGAGGTGCTGGATGAAACTATCCGCAACTCCGGCCTGGTGGCGGTTCAGGTCAACGCGGCCACCGCGATTGGTGCTGAGCTTAACGCGTCGGCTAAAAGCATCAGCGAAGTGGTTGAGACCATCAACCTAATCGCCTCACAAACCAATATTCTGGCCTTGAATGCGGCGATTGAATCCGCGCGAGCCGGTGAAGCGGGACGAGGATTCAGCGTGGTGGCGGGCGAAGTGCGTCGCCTGGCAGCATCGACCTCCAGCGCCACCAAACAGATCACCCAAGTGGTGGAACACAACGCCAGTCTGATTGCGCAAATGCAACAGCAGTTGCATGAAGTGAAGCAGTTTGTGGTTACAGAGCAGGATAAAATCAGCGTCCTGTCACGTAGCCTGAGAGAAATAAACAGCGGCGTACATGAGTTTGTGAATGTGATTCATCGGTTGGATGTGTGATGCTGCGCCAGGTACGCAGCTTTGCGTCTTGGTCGCCATGAATGGCGACCCTGCGTGGATATAGCCGGATTTTTGTAGGGTGCGCATTCATGCGCACCTGCATATAACCGCAATATAGTCGGCATTGACGCATCGATGCGTACCGATTTCACTCGATATTCAGCATTCATCCCCGCAACCACCCACTTCACCTTTCGGTAAATTTTTGTCTTTGTACTGGCATTGTGAATAAAATTGCTTCATATAAATAGCACCTGCTATATTTTATAGCATTTGCTATATTACTGTGGAGACGACGATGTTCACCCAACGCTTTTTGCCCCTTGTTATCACGCTGCTCACGCTTAGTGCGCTGTTGCCTTGTCGCGCCGCGGCAGCAGAAAAACTGAAAGTTGTCACCACGTTTACGGTGATTGCAGATATGGCGAAGAATGTAGCGGGCGATGCGGCGGAGGTGACCTCAATTACCAAAACCGGTGCCGAAATTCATGAATATTAGCCCACGCCCGGTGACATTCGTCGCGCGCAGGGGGCGAATCTGATTCTGGTGAACGGCTTTAATCTTGAAATGTGGTTTAGCCGCTTTTATCAACGCTTAAACGATGTGCCGCAAGTCACCGTAACGGCGGGTATCGAACCCATGGGCATCACCGAAGGTCCCTATAACGGCAAACCCAATCCGCATGCCTGGATGTCGCCGGATAACGCGCTGATTTATGTCGATAACATTCGTAATGCTTTGCAAAAATACGATCCGCACAATGCTGCGATTTATCAGGCCAATGCCGAGCGTTACAAAGCACAGATTCAACAAACCATCGCACCTATGCGCGCCGCTATCGAAAAGCTGCCGGTGGATAAACGTTGGCTGGTCACCAGCGAAGGCGCGTTCTCCTATCTTGCGCGAGACTTCGGCCTGAAAGAACGCTATTTATGGCCAATCAACGCCGATCAGCAAGGTACGCCGCAGCAGGTGCGCAAAGTGATCGATGCGGTACGCACCCATAACATTCCGGTGATTTTCAGTGAAAGCACCATTTCGGCTAAACCGGCGCAGCAGGTGGCGCGTGAAGCCAAAATCCATTATGGCGGCGTGTTGTATGTGGATTCGCTGAGCAATAGCGCGGGCCCGGTTCCAACGTATCTTGATCTCCTGCGCGTCACCACCGAAACCGTGGTGAAAGGCATCACAGAAGGAAGCCAGAAATGAGCAAGGTCGAGATGAATGCCGCGGCGGGCTTAAGCGTAGAAAATGTCGGTGTCACCTATCGCAATGGCCACACCGCGCTGCGCAAGGCAAGCTTTAGCGTGCCGGCAGGCAGCATCACCGCACTGATTGGTGTGAATGGTTCCGGTAAATCCACGTTGTTTAAAGCCATCATGGGTTTTGTGCCGCTCTCTTCCGGCGCGGTTACGCTGGCAGGTTTACCAGCTAACAAGGCGTTGAAACACAATATCGTCTCTTATGTACCGCAATCGGAGGACGTTGACTGGAGCTTTCCGGTGCTGGTGGAAGATGTGGTGATGATGGGTCGCTACGGCTACATGGGCATGCTGCGGATTCCGCGCCCGGCCGATAAACAGAGCGTAGAGCAGGCGCTGGAGCGCGTGGGGATGAGCGCCTATCGCCACCGTCAGATTGGCGAACTCTCGGGCGGGCAGAAAAAACGCGTATTTCTGGCACGCGCGCTGGCGCAAAGTGGTCAACTCATCCTGCTGGATGAACCCTTCACCGGCGTAGATGTAAAAACGGAAGCGGCCATCATCGCCCTGCTCAGGGAGCTGCGCAATGAAGGGCGCACCATGCTGGTTTCCACCCACGATCTCAATGCCATTCCTGAGTTCTGCGACCGCTGCGTATTCGTCAAAAATACGGTTATCGCCAGCGGCTTACTGGAGGAGACCTTCACCGCCGAAAACCTGGCAAAGGCGTTCGATGGCGTACTGCTTCAGCGTAATACGGTATTGCTACAGCGAGTTTTGGCCAGGGATCACGACCGGGGAGCAAGCCATGTCGTGGATTATTGAGCCGTTTGGTTATCAATACATGCTGAATGCAATGTGGATTGCGGCGCTGGTCGGCGCGATTTGCGCCTTTCTGTCCTGCTTCCTGATGCTGAAAGGCTGGTCATTGATTGGTGATGCGCTGTCGCACTCGATTGTGCCCGGCGTGGCCGGTGCCTATATGCTGGGATTGCCCTTTGCGTTAGGCGCCTTTCTCTCCGGGGGTTTAGCGGCAGGCAGCATGCTGTTTCTCAATCAGCGCACGCGGCTGAAAGAAGATGCCATCATCGGCCTGATTTTTTCTTCGTTTTTCGGTATCGGTCTGTTTCTGGTGTCCCTCAATCCCACTGCGGTCAACATTCAGACCATCGTGCTGGGAAATATTCTTGCCGTTGCGCCCGCCGATATCTGGCAGCTCGGTGCGATTGGCGTTATTACGCTCACCATTTTGCTGTTGAAGTGGAAAGATTTGATGGTCACCTTCTTTGATGAAAGCCATGCCCGCTCGCTGGGTCTGAATACGCTGCGGCTGAAAATCTTATTCTTCACCCTGCTCTCCGCCTCGACGGTTGCCGCGCTGCAAACGGTTGGCGCATTCATGGTGATTTGCCTGGTGGTTACGCCGGGCGCAACCGCCTACCTGTTGACGGATCGCTTTCCGCGTCTGTTGCTGATCGCCGTAACCATTGGCAGCGTCACCAGCTTTCTCGGCGCGTGGAGCAGTTATTTTCTCGACGGTGCCACAGGCGGCGTCATTGTGGTGGCCCAGACGCTGGTGTTTTTGGTGGCTTTCGTGTTTGCGCCTAAACATGGGATGCTCGCCGCGCGCCGTCGTGCCCGTTTGACGAGGGAGAATGGCAATGATGAGTGAACTTTTGCTGAGCCCCTTCCAGTTTGCATTCATGAATATGGCGCTGATCACCACGCTGCTGCTGTCATTGCCGTACGCGATGCTGTCTGCTTTTTTGGTGCTAAAAGGTTGGTCGCTGTTGGGCGATGCCATGAGTCACGCGGTATTCCCCGGCGTAGTGATCGCCTGGCTGATTGGCCTGCCTTACGCCATCGGTGCGTTCATCGCCGGCATGCTGTGTGCCGTTGCTACCGGCTATATCACCGAAAATAGCCGCATAAAACCTGATACGGTAATGGGCATTGTTTTCTCCGGTATGTTTGGCGCAGGTTTGGTGCTGTACCTGAAACTTCAGCCTGAAGTCCATCTCGACCATATTTTGTTCGGCGATATGTTAGGCATCAGTCTCGCTGATATCATCCAGACCGCCGTTATCGCTATCATTGTCAGCGTGTTGATTGGCATTAAGTGGCGTGATTTGCTGCTGCATGCTTTCGATGCCAATCAGGCGCGCGCCTGCGGTATCAATGGCAAAGTGCTGCATTATGGCCTGCTGTGTTTGATCTCGTTAACCATCGTCGCCGCGCTGAAATCCGTGGGCGTGATTTTATCGATTTCCATGTTAATTGCGCCCGGCGCCATTGCTTTGCTGCTGGCGCGTCGTTTCGTGCAGGTGATGCTGCTGGCAGTAGGCATTGCGATGGTGACCGGTTTCAGCGGCGTTTATGCCTCATTCTTCCTCGATAGCGCACCGGGTCCAACCATTGTGGTGATTTACGCGCTGCTGTTCGTACTGGCATTTCTTTTTGCCACGCTAAGAGACCACCGCACCCAGCAGCGACACGTTTAACCGCCGTCCGGGAAATAAACCCGGACGGCCCGTTGGAGCCATCCGTTTACCTTACAATCCGGCTTAAAACGACCATCTGACGCCGGCATTATAACGCCAACCTTTCGCGCCGTTGCCGTCGATCTCTTTGCGATAATCCGCTTCGGCATACAGCGCTACGTCTTTTTTCAGCGTTGCGCTGCCGCCCAGGCCAACATCCCACATCTGGCCAAACTTCCCGCTTTCAAACGTTTGGCTGCCATCCGCATCGGCAGATCCAATGTTCGTTTTTGCAGTGCCGCCCCAGCCTTTGTAGTAATTGGCGCGGATATAGGGCGTATAGGCGTTCTGACGAGCATCTTGCCAGGTGCGATCAAGCCGCGCGCCGAGCCGACCGATAGTTTGATCATAATCGTCATAGGACACACGCGTGCGGTCGCGGTCGGTGAAACTATCCATCTTCATCTGCAGCCAGGTAATTTGCGCCTGCGGTTCTAGCCGGATGCCGTTGGCGAAAGCAAACGGATAACCCGATTCCACCGAGGCCGTCCAGCCATTGCCTTTCGGTGAGGCCACCTCTTTTTGCCGTGCGATGTCAGTTTCACCGCGATACCAGCCCCAGCTCAGCGAGCCATCAAGATAGAACCCGCTATCACGCAGCCAGGTTCCATAGAGCGAAATGCTGTCGCTATCGAAGCTGGTGGAACTGTAACCGTCTGCCGCGTGTGGCCGAATGCGCGTGTTACCGCGCGTGTAGGCCACGCCGCCGCGCAGACTGTCTTCAGCACCTTCCGCACGCAGCAGATTACCGCCCAACTGTACCGCGCTGTAATCGAGATCAAAGTCATAGCCGTAATCGGCCAAGCCGCGATTGCTTTGGTATTTCAGATTGGAGCCGAGATAGCGGATAAACATCTCGCCGCCCAGCGCATCGGCATCGCCTTGCTGCTGACGTAATTCACCCAAACGTTTATGCAGATCGTCGGTGACCGCCAGCGAGTAATAAGCCAGACCAACGGGTGCCGAGATATAGGATGGCACCTGTGGCGTTACGGCCAAACGCACGGCGCGCTGATTACTGCCGGTGCGCGGCTGACACAATGCGCCATCTTCGCAAACAAAGTTGTTGGCGAGACGATAATCCCACAAACCGCTTGCTGAGATATCCGGCGTAAAGCTGGCTAAACCATATTGCCACGGCCCGGATGCGACATAACCGCCCTTTAGCACAAAGCTTTCGGCATTGGCATTGCCAGAAACCTGCGCCAGCGAGACGCCTTCACTGGCGGCAATTGCGCCATCGCGATCGCGATCCATTAGGGGGCCGCCCACCAGCGTATCGTCGATCAGGGTAGTGCCGGTTGCGTTGCCGTTAACCCGCAACAAATCGCTTTGCATCGCCGTGGAATTGAGTTTTAGGCTGCCGCCCGCAGAGGCCAACTCGCCGTCGATGGTTAAGATGTTCGCCGCCGTGTTGCCGCCGTTGGTGAGATCCAGCGTACCGGCGTTATTCACCACCAGCGAATCGTTGCTCGCACCTTGTAACCGTGGGTTGACGTTATCCCCGGCGAACAGCGTACTGCCGGCATCGATATTGATGGTGCTGTGCGCCAACTTGATGTTGTCTGTTAATGTCCACTGGCTGCCGAAGAAGTTAAGCGTGCTCCAGCCTGCACCGAGGTTAGTCCCTTTACTCAGGTCATCGCTGGCAAAGGAACCACCGCGCGCCGTCAGTTCGCTGAGAGTGAGCGTGCTGCCAGCGCCATGATCGGTGGTGATGTGGCGAGTATCCGCCAAACTCACGTTTTGTACCGTCGCCTGATTCGCCGCGCCGCTGCCCATTGTCAAGCTACCGTTGAGCGTGCCGCCGCTGACGATCAGTTCATCGCTGCCGCTACCGCTGTTCACATCCCCCACCACACCGCCTTTAAGTAAGGCGATAACATCATTACCCGCACCGCCGGCCACAACCACCTGGTCCGGGAACGGTGCGTTGATAATGCCTTCGTTAATAAACACCGTTTGGCCGCCGCGCAGATCGATCAGCGGAGACACGCGGCTCAGAGAAGTAATGGAACCCTGGTTAATGACCTGACTTGCGGTACTGGTGACAATCGCCGAGCCGCCGTTGAAATCACGGATACCGATTGAACCCTGCGAGATGACTTTGCCGCTGGTATTGGCGCGAATGCCGGTGCCTGCGCCGGAAACGAGAATGGCATAATCCTTCCCGATCACCAGATCGTTGCGCGTGGTTGAACCATCGGCATTTTCAAAGCGATAACCGGTACCGCCGCCGCTGACGTTGATTAAGGCCCGGCCGTTCGGATCGAACGAGGTGGCTGAACGCACGCCGTTGCCGCCGCTCACATCCAGCATCACGTTATCCAGCGAGATGTTAGCGGTTTCAGCGCGGTTATTGATCACGCTGCCGCTGCCGTAAGATCCCAGGATGATGTCGTTGGCTTCAAAGCCTTGGGCGCCGGTGTCGAGTAATAAGCCATCCGCTTTACCCATCGCCTGCAGGGCGCTCGCTCCCTGGCCATCGCCATAGACTTTCAGCCAGCCGCCGTCGCCAACGCGCAGCGCCGCAATACCGTCATCGACGCGTAATGCGCTATCAACCGGCACGTATTGGCCGTAGCCGCTGCTGACATCCACACCCGTACCCGAAGCAATGTGGATGCTGCCCCGGTTGATGAAGTTACCGCCGTCATGCACGCGTGCGCCGGTACTGTTGGGCCCCTTAAGATCGACCACACCTTGATACTGATTGAATATGCGCGCCCCGTCGCTGACATCAAATGCAGTGGCATTACGACCATTGCCGGTGATGTAACCCGCCGCGTAAATTTCCGTATTGTTGGTGCTCGCTTGTCCGGCGATATTGTTGCGGCCATTCAACGTAATGGTGTTGCTCAGCACGCCGGAAGCGCTGCTGCTGGCGCGCATTACCGTCGCGCCTTTACCCGTGACCAGGTAATTATCGGTACCGGAGACATAGGATCCCGGCTGGGACACATCGATCCCGGTGCTATTTTTGCCGCTCAGCGTTACCGTACCCGCAACCAGGGAATAGAGCGCACCTTCAAAGGTCACCTCATACAGGGTGGAACCCTCAGTACTGACATTGATGTTGCTGCCATTCGCGATCAGCCCTGATCCATAATCCTGAACCTGATAGCCCACCTGATTCGGTGCGTGGAACACCACGCGGCTCTGTGGGCCAAGATTTGCCTGTCCCCCGGCAGTGACAATCCCACCGACGGTATAATCACCAAACAGATTCATGGTGCTGTTTTGATTGATGCGTGAGAGTCGGTCATAGGCAATAAAACCGTAGGCACCTGAGTAAATATTCAGCGTACCGGTGTTGTTGATGTCAGACGTCGTCACCTTATCGCCAACAAACTCATAACCATCGGCATACAGCGCCACACCGTTGTTGGCGACGCTAATCTCGCCACTATTGGTCACCTTTCCGCCGTTGGTCGCATAGATTGCCTGCGGCGCCAAACCACTCAAGTTAATGTTGCCGGTATTGATCACCTGGGCATGATTACGCGCAATCAACCCGCGCTGGAAGTTGTCGCTACCGCTAACCGCTGCGTGGTTAATCAACAAGGTATTGTTATTAAATTGCGTGTCTGGATTGACCAATGAGCCTTGCAGCAAATAGCGATAACCATCCGCTGCAGCCCAACCAGCATCCTCGCCGCTGAGGTGGACTTGGGTTGCCGCATCAACGGTGGCGTGTGCTCCGTCGGTAATCCACAGCCCGGATGCGTAGCGACTGTTCAGATTGAAGGTGGCACCGTGAGTAGCGATCTCGCTGCCGTCGCCAGCCGCATAGACCCCAAGCGCAAAGGGAGCATTCATTGCAAGCGTCATGCCTCGACCATCAAAATCAGCGCCCTGCTCAACGCGGAAAAGCGTGCCGCCGTTGCTTGATGTGGCGTAATGCCCATTTGCAGGCAAATTAATTTTGGCGTTCGGCCCGATGGTGTAAAAACTGATTTGCCGTTGACCGAGAAAGTCTCCATTTCCCACCGATGATGGCACGGCGTTGGCGCTGACGTTTACCGTCGCATTGCCTTCAGCGCGGATGCCAATGCCTGCGGTACCGCGCAAATTGATTTTCCCGGTGAGATTTGCCGTTGCGCTGCTGCCCGGCTCGCCAATCACCCAAACAGCGGTATTGTTGGTACCGCTGAAACGATCGGCATCACCGCGGACGTTAATGGTGCCGCTGGAGTACGCTCTAGCGCTGTTACCATCACGCGCAATAATTTTGAGGGCGGTGCTGTTATCACCATTAAGATTGATGCTTCCCGCATTTCCCACCTTGCCGCCGCTGCCGGAATCCAATACCAACATGCCGATATTCTCTGCCGGCTGATACTGCGCCTTACCGTTTACCTCAATGATGCCGTTGTTGCGCGCCAGGGCATTGGGCCCATATTCAACTTTCATGCCCACCGCATTCTGCACTTTCGAGCCAATGACGATGCGGCCATTGTTGATGGTGGTGGAATCCAGAAAACCTTCAACCGCAGTGACGCCGCCGCTGAGATTGACGGCAACGTCTTGGATTTTATCGTATTTACTGTTTTGCGGGGTGCGTCCAATGTAGATTGTGCCGTCTTTAGCGTTAGTAAAACCACCGGTACCGCTGGCAATCACACCAATGGCCGAACCGCTGCCTACGGTATCGGTTACCCCAATATTGATATTGCCATGGTTGATAGCGCTGGCATCACCGAGCCATATTCCCTGCGTGTTACCGCCGCCGGGTTGAAAATTGATGACGCCATAATTGCTAAATCGGCTGCCATTGGTGGCAAAAATCGCCATCCCGCCGCCGCCGAGGGTTGACCTATCAACGCCTTTACCGTTGGCGTTATTAAGAAAGCCGCTATTAATTACCCCGTTATTGAAGCCACGACTGTTATTAAGCAACTCTAAACCGGAACCGGTGCTGGCAAGCTTGCCATTGATAATGGCTTTCGCACCATTGCTGGCGCGCATCACTGCGCTATTGCTGTTCACCACTTCAAGGGTTTTACCGCGATTGATTTTAACAGACGCTTTCGGTCCGTCAGCGCTGAGTACCACCTGATCAAATATCGGTAATGCCACTTCATCATCAAAGTTGTTAGTACTCATGCGGTACACCACGCGGCCATCGCGCAGCGTATAGGCTTTATTAAATTCGCTGTTGTAACTGTCGGTGCTGAGATTGGCGTTAGAGAGTTGATCGATCAACCAGTCATTATAATTGCGTAATTCACTGAGGTTGGTGACGTTGAAAGTGCTGCTGCCGCCATCAAGGGTATTGACGGTAAACACACCGGCATATTCCACCACGTTACCCACATCATAAGCCAGCCGATCGCCGCCGTAAGGCGTGGTGCCCGCGGTGAAGGTAATGCGGTTATTGCCATTCCAGTTCAAATGCCCCTTATTACTGGCGGTAAATAACTGGCTTTGTTTAGCAGCCATCGACCAGCGATTGGTTGTGGAATTGGCCGCTGCGTTATGCTGGCCAATATCAATATTTAACGTGCCATTGCTAACAGAAGCGACGCGCGCATTGATATATTGTTTGTCGTTTACATCAAAATAATCTGGCACTACGGTATCCAGGCCTACTGACGGCAAATCCACAATGTCAGCATTATTAAACACCTGATAGGTTTTATAGGTATTTTCCTCATAGTTAGGGATGCCGATGGCATAATTCTGCGGCCCGATTTGCAATCGCGCTTCGCCAATCACATTGTCATTAATAATTCGGCCGATGGTGCGCAATTCACCTATCGTTACGCTTCCCGTTCCGTTTTCTCCCGGCGTGAATTGCGGCAATCCGCTTAGCGTTTGCGTGCTGCCATTACATAAGCAGTACGCGCCTACCTTATTGTCATTAATTTCGGGCGTATAAGGCTTTAATACCGCCGCCATGGTGGGCAAAGCAGGAAATATCATGCCTTGTGCTGCCACAAGGCTGAGTAACACCGGATTTAATTTAAACACATTGTTTTCCTCAATTGAGAAAAGACAAAACGCGCATAACCTTACGCCGTTACGCTTGAGGTTTATTTAAGTGATTGAATTATTTTGTTTCAGCTTTTTAACGTTTGAAATCGGGTGAAATGAGTATCTACGCTATGTATGGGAATCGTCTAGTTTGAGTTAAGTATTTGTGAGGTGGGAGAGAAGATTTAGGAAATTAGCTAAAAATAGAATAATTATCATCGGACCTAAAAGTTAATAAAAAGATTAAAAAAGGATGGCAATAATAGGTGGCGATGGGTTTAATTGGGCCGAAGAAAAAAATTACCCGTTTAAGCGGCAATTTGCAGCTTCATCGCTAAATATCCTCTTCAGCTGCCGCAAACCACGCGGGTGGCTGGCCAACGTAACGACTGAATGCCACGCTGAAAGCGCTTGCGGAACGATAACCGACGCGCTCCGCCACTTCGGCCACCGCCATGCTTTTGCCGCGCAGCAGGTTTTTCGCCAGCGCCATGCGCCACGTGAGCAAATAAACCATCGGCGCTACGCCAACTGCCTCCCGGAAACGTACAAAGAAAGCTGAACGCGATAGCGCAGCAGCTTTCGCCAGTTCGGCCACCGTCCAGCTGTGTGCCGGATTAGCGTGGATAGCCCGTATCGCCGCCGCCAGTCTTTCGTCGGCTAATCCGCTCATCACGCCCGGACAAGCGTTGCATAGTGGCATCGATCGCAGCGCTTCAATGAGCAGCAACTCCAGCAATCGCTCCAGCACCACATGGCGCGCCGGACGCTGCGCACGACATTCATCCATCACCAGTTGTACCAGCGTGGTCAAGCGCGATTCGCCGCGCACATGAATAAATTGCGGCAGCAGTGAGACGATCAAACCGGCATCCGGTGCGCCGAACTGGCAATAGCCAATTAACGTCTTTACCTCAACCAGTTGATGCGGATCGCCAATAAAGTATTCGCCCGGTGCAAGCATTTGCGGCAGCGTTGCCGGCACATCGTCTGCGGGTGGTTCGGCGCTGGTCATGCAGAATTCCCATGCGGCAGGGATTAACACAAAGTCGCCCTGCTCAAGGGTAATCGCTGGAAAGCCTTTCATCTTCAATTGGGAGCGGCCTTCCAGCACCACACAATAAAATGGCTGGCCGGTTTCGCTGCGATGTACGCGCCAGTGGCCATTGGCACATGCGCGTTTTGAAAACGCGGCTTGGGGTTGTAACAGCGAAACCATCTCGGACAGCGGATCGATCATTTGGACTCCTGCGAATGAAAACCGGACGTTGTGTTGTAGTGAGTCCAGAGCGTTAACTCTATAGTGGTTGCCTACCCTAATGCAATGCAGGAGTGAAAGATGAAAACGATTCTAATCACCGGTTGTTCTTCTGGCTTTGGTCACGCCACCGCACTCTATTTCCTTGAGCGCGGCTGGAAAGTAATTGCCACTATGCGCAATCCGCGCGCCGATCTGTTTCCCGCCTCAGAAAATCTGCGCCTGCTGCCATTGGATGTCAGCGACGCTGCCAGTATTAAACAAGCCATCGCCGACGCTGGCGAAATTGATGTGCTGGTGAATAACGCCGGGATCGGGGTATTGACCTCATTGGAGGGCACGCCGATGTCGACGGTGCGCGACGTGTTTGAGACTAACACGCTCGGCACCATCGCACTGACGCAGGCTGTGCTGCCACAGTTTCGTGCGAAGAAGAGCGGTACGGTAATCAATGTGACATCGACTGTTACGCTGAAATCCCTGCCGCTGCTGGCGGTTTACACCGGCAGTAAAGCCGCGGTGAATGCCTTTACAGAATCACTGGCACACGAGCTTGAGCCATTCAATATCAAGGTGCGGCTGGTGCTGCCCGGTCTGGCGCCAACCACCGACTTTGGCAAGAATGCGAGGCCGCGCATGGAAAACACTCAGCTCGAGGCCTATCAGCCGCTGCTTGATGGCGTATTTAACGCAATGCAACAACCGCAGCCAACCACGAAAGCCGACGATGTTGCTGAAGCGGTATGGCGTGCGGCAACCGATCCTAATGCGCCGATGCGCATTCCAGCGGGTGAAGATGCGGTAGCCTTAGCTAATCAAGTCGGTTAACTGTGAATCTCGGCGACGGCCATGGTGAAAACCAGCGGCTGCGTGCCGAGGTTAGCGTAGCTGTGTGGCGCAGCGGTTTTTGCTACTGCAGAACTGCCACACGGCACTGCCAATACCTGCTCATCAACCTTCAGTGTCAATTCCCCTTGTTCGACATGCAGTAATTCGTAGGTTCGCTGTGGATGGCCCGGCGACTCAAACGCTTCGCCGGGAAACATCTGCCAATGCCACAGCTCAATCATGTCCGGCCCCTGCGTGCCCGCTAGCAAACGTGCCGTGCCGCCTTTCTCGCCCTGCCATAACACTGGAATGTCCGCTTCTGCAACCAGATGCGCCAATGGATCGGCGCTGACGTTGACAATATCCGCCACCGATAAACCCAGCGCCGCGGCTATTTTGCACAGAATAGCAATGCTAGGATTAGCACTACCTTTCTCAATTTCCACGAGCATCCCTTTACTCACTCCTGCGCGGCGCGACAGCTCATCGAGGGATAATTTTTGCTGTTGGCGGTAAGTTTTAACGCTAGTGGACACTGCAGCGCTGACAAAGTCGATATCAGCACCCACTTCGGTCATTTTATTGACTTTATTCTTCATCGGTCACTATTATGGGATAAATTAGTCATTACAGGATTATGTTATGTTCGCCTTTAACCCGTCAATCGATCCTTCCGTCTCTGCACTGGCTCCCGAGTTCACCGCGCTCAGCATTCTGGTACAGGCGGCGCCGGTATTGCATCCGCAGGTGGGAGAAGAAACGCTGGCGCGCGCCTGTCGCGATATGCTGAAGCAGGATTTCCCCTGGGCCGAGCAACATCTGGCACAGTGGGCGGAAATGTTTAAACGCTTTGGTACCAAACCCAAGCGTACGCCCTGCTCGGCGGATGCACTACGCAAACGCGTGCAGCGTGACGGTACTATGGCCGCCATCGATCCCATTGTTGATCTTTATAATGCGGTGAGCCTTCGTTTTGCCATTCCGGTTGGTGGTGAGAACGTGGCGGCTTACGCGGGTAACCCACTTTTAACGCGCGCTACTGGCAACGAGCTCTTCGATGTCTATAAAGAAGGCGTGTTAAGTCATGAATCGCCAGAGCCAGGCGAAGTGATATGGCGCGATGATACTGGCGTGACTTGCCGACGTTGGAACTGGCGACAAGGTGTCCGCACGCGTCTCAGCATTGAACAAAAGCAGATGTGGTTTGTGCTAGAGCGCTTGCCGGCCATGCCTCTGGACGCCTTGCAGCAAGCGGGCGATATGCTGGAGCACGGTATTCAACAAATGATGCCGGGTGCCAGCGTGGTGCGCAATGTGCTTAGCGCAAGCCAAAGCTAAAAGCTATGTTTGTCAAAGTAATGGTTTTAAAAATCGTTTAAGGAGAAACAGATGATAACGCGTAAAAACTACCCGCAGCTAGGTGAAGTCAAAGCGCCGTATGTACACGCGGTAAAGCATGCCGATACTTTGTATGTATCTGGCTTGACGGCCTTTGGCACGCCGGCGCAGCAGGCTGATATCGCCGCGCAAGCAGAAGCCATTTTCCAGCAGCTGCATTGCATTGCAGCAGAAGAACAGAGTTCGCTAGAGAACCTCATCAAAGTGACCATTTTTATCACTTCATTTGATGAGATCAACGCATTACGCAGCGTGCTGTTTAGGCATTATGGCGACCATCTGCCTGCCAGTTCGCTGGTGCAAATTAGCCAACTGTTTTCGCCCGAGTTGAAGATTGAAATTGAGGCGATTATCGCGCTGTAACCTGCGCCAATTTCTGCAACGCAAGCAATCCATCACGTTCAAGCCAGCTGCGCAGCGGTGCAAATAGCGGTTCAGGTAATTCCTCAGGCGCAAACCACTGCCAGCCGCGGCACTTTTCAGGCTCCATCAGCTGCGGTTCACCGCTAGCATCCTGCGCTACCATCAACAGCGTGATGTAGTGCTTGTTGACCTCGGGAAAGACATCGCTAATGAAAGCCCCGTTTTGCAACGTCCCCAGTTGCAAGCCGGTTTCCTCCAGTACCTCACGACGTGCACAGTCTTCGGGTGATTCTCCAAACTCCAGATGCCCGCCCGGCGCAGACCAGTCTCCGGCGCCGTGGCTGCCTTTACGCTGGCCCAACAACAATTTGCCATCGCGGAAAATTAAAACGCCAATACCTACCTGTGGCGACATATATGCTCCTTGTTTTCAGGTCGTCATATATGACGTAATGCCGATCAGTTAAGCGCCGGATCAAATTACCGCAACTTCCGTAGCGGCGCGATTTATCGCGCAATAAATTGCGCCGCTACAAGGTGTGCTCTCGGTAATGAGGGTTTTTATGTCTTAACTGACAACCATTACGTCATATATGACGAGCCTATGATTACACCACACCAATCAGCTGATAACCCTGCCATTCTGGGCGGAAAGGTTCACCGTTAGCCTCCGGCATGAGGTGGATATAGAGATCGCCCACTTTTTCCAGCAGCAGGCAATCATCCACGTCTTTCAGATTGTCTTTGTGCTGATGATCTGCCCCGGGCAATAGATTAGCCAAACCCTTCGCCTTGGCCTCTTTCACACTCTCCGCCACAAACAAATCGAACGCGTGCAATTCCGCCAACGTAAAAGATAAACAGGTTCACGTGGTCATTTCCTTTTGCAATCTTAAAGCGTTGCAGGCGTTATAAAACATAATGCATAGCGAAACAACGCATTCATGCTGCAACCATACTGTCTAATGCTGCGGTTTAAAACGCAGTGCCATCACCATTAGCAGCACAATGCCGGCGCTCATTATCACCCACGCACTGTCAAGTGAGGCTGCACGATCGCGTACCATTCCGGCAATCAACGGCATTAATGCCGCCAGCAGATAGCCCCCACCCTGCACAAACGATAACAAGGCACCCGCTTCTTCAGGCGTGCGCGCATGATCCAGCGTGACGATTAATGAAAGCGGGAACAGTGCGCCGATGCCCAATCCCAGCAGCAAGGTCGGCAGCCACGCCTGCTCACCACCCAGCATCAGCAAACTGAGCAGGCCTGGCAAAATCATCCCCAATACCACCAGCAATGGTCGGCGACGATCGCGAAAGCGATGAATCACAGCCGCCAGGACAAACCCTGCGACAACTTCCGTCAACGTCAATGCGCCCAGCACGTAACCGCTCTGCTCCGGCTGCCAGCCGTGCTGAATATAGAAAGGCGGCAGCCACGCGAGCACTAACGTGTAGGCGCCGGTGCCAATACCGAAGAAAATCATCAACAGCCAGGGGCGTTGCTGACCTAACGCGCCTGAACGAGGGGTGTCTGGCACGGGCGTCGTGTGGTGTGACATCACCCGCCACAGTAAAAGGGCAATCACAGCCGGCAGTGCGGGGATTGCCAGCGTTAAGCCTAAGCCTTGTGCAGTCGCCAGCGGTGCTGCAGTGGCAGCAGCGATTGCCGCACCCGCCATAATGCCAGTGGTGAATAGCGCCATTAAGGTTCCCGCTTTCGCACCAAAACGACGCTTAATCTGCGCGGGCATGAGTGCCTGAATCAAGCCAATACCGCAGCCCGCCACCAATGCACTGGTTATTAACATTACGGCTGAATGATCCACGCCGCGCGCGAGGCTGGCCAGTGCTATTAGCACTAATCCGCAGGCGATACCGCGCACTTCGCCCAGCGTACGCAGGAGCAGCGGCCCCGTCAGCGCCGCCAACCCCATCATGATCACCGGCAACGTGGTTAACAAACTGAGTTGCGTAGCGCTTAACTGGGCGTCATGCTGCAGCAGCGGGAAAAGCGGCCCCATCGCCGCCATCACTGGCCGCAAATTCAGCGCGATAATAAAAACCAGTACGGCAAACAGCCCAACCGCAGGTAAAGTACGATTCACTTTGCATCTCCTTGCACGTTAAAAGTATCTTAACGTTAAGATACTTTACTCAGGAGAAACAGCCCCTGCGCACAAAGCAACAAATTGCACGTTGGCAGGGCAACGGTGAAAAACACCTACCACGCGTAGCGGCGCAATTTATTTCGCAGAGCCTGGATGGGCATTCAGCCGTCATTGAGATGCGCGATAAATTGCGCCGCTAAGGATGATGCCAAAACGTATGAAAAGTAATGAATGGAGAAGCAGATTGGCGGATCACGTTGATTTTGTAATGGAACAGTGGGCCAGCGCTATGCCGGAGTTGGATGCGTCATCGATGGCGGTGTTTGGTCGCATGCTACGTATCATGAAACATCTGGCGAAAACGCGGGCCGATGCGCTGGCACCGTTTGGCTTTCGCGAGGGTGAGTTTGATGTGCTGGCCACGCTGCGCCGTGCGGGCGCGCCCTATCGCTTGTCACCGACGCAGCTCTATACATCATTGCTGGTGACGTCGGGTGCTATGACCAATCGGCTTAATCGACTTGAGGAAGTGGGCTCGATCGTCCGCATCGCCGATCCGGAGGATAAGCGCAGCATGCTGGTTGCGCTAACTCCCGCCGGGCAGGAGAAGATTGAGCAGGCGCTGAAAGTGCATACGCAGACGCAAAATAGCCTGCTGGCCACGTTGGATGCTTCACAGCAGCAGCAACTTGAAGGGCTATTGAGCCAATTATTGGTGGCAAGCGAAAGGTAAAATTGAGGTTGCGGATGTGTCAAATTACGAATTAATTCAGCACGTTTTCCGTTAAAGTAAGCGTCTTGCCTGGCATTCTTACGGATCAAACATGAGCAACAAATACGCCCCGTCGCAGATATTTCTGCATTGGTTGACCTTCCTGTTAGTGGCCACCGCCTATTGCACCATGGAGTTTCGTGGGTTAGCGACGCGTGGTTCGTGGCAAGGGTTTGCGATGATCATTGGTCATTTCAGCGCCGGAAGCTGTGTGCTGGTGCTAATGCTGTCGCGCATTATGCTGCGTTTTCGTCATCGCAGCCCAGCGATTGTGCCTAAGCCACCGCACTGGCAAACCGGCTTAGCACATTTGATGCATCTGGCGATTTATCTGTTTTTCATCGTGCTGCCCACGCTGGGCATTCTGTCGCGCTTCTATATGGGCCGCACCTGGTGGATTTTTGGCATCCCAATGCCGGTAAGTGGCGATCCGGACCCGGATTTTGCCGATACGCTGGCGGGCTGGCATGAAACCCTCGCGCCCTATGGTTACTGGCTGATTGGTATACACGCCCTGGCCGCGCTGGCGCACCATTATCTGTTTAAAGATAATACGCTGGTGCGCATGATGCCGTCCCGACGCTCGCGCTGATTTAAGTGACAGCGTCACGCAGGCTAAAACGTTAAGCTAAAGCTGTCATCAAGCAGAGCAAGGATCTCACTGTCCGGCAGACCATTTTCCAGCGTGATGCTGAGCCAATGCTCTTTATTCATGTGGTAAGCCGGATAGACGCCGTGCTGCTGGCGCAGCGATCCATTAAGTTCGGGGCGGGTTTTGATGTTCATCACGTCAATCATCGGTCCATCCGGTAGCCCAAGTTTGTGGCTCTCCAGCGGGAATACCAGCGCAAACCATTTGCGATGACGCGGGTGACGCAGCACTGCGTATTCGCTGTGCTTTTTCCAGGGGTAATCAGGTTCCACCTGATAATGCTGGCTGATGTAGTCGAACAGCTGTTGACGTTGCATGCATGCTCCCTGATGAATGACGTGCAAAAAAAAGCACGCGCGAAGCCATAATATTAATCAGTAAAGACTACACTGCGAATTGATTTTTTTGCGCGTCCGCTGCGCCTTAAACCAGGGAAGTGAATGATGTTTCATCTGATTTTCAGCATACCGAGCTGGTATGTCATCGCGCGGTTTTTATTCCCGCTAGCGATGCCACTGCTATTAAAAATTGTTCTCTCTCTGCTGGTGTTACTGGCTTCACAGTATCTGCTGGTCAGCCGATTTACCTCCGGCAGCATGTTCTCGCCGGAAATGCCCCGCGCGATCGTCATCCTGTTCAACTGGAGCTTTAGCGCCGTTTTGTTTCTCGCGATCACCCAGTTTGTGATTGATGTGGTGGCCTTGATCTCGCTGCTGTTCCCTCATCCGCTGGAGATAGTTCCCGCCATTCGCTATGTGGCGGCGGCGTTTGCGCTGATTCTTGCCACGGTGGGCGTCTATCAGGCCATTCGCGTTCCCCCGCTTAAAGATGTGACCATTGAGATTGATAACCTGCCCCAGGAGTTTGAGGGCTATCAACTGCTGCAGCTGACCGATATGCACATCACCAAACTGTTCAATGAGAAATGGACCCGTGCGCTGGTGACAAAAGCCATGTCGTTGAAAGTGGATATTATTCTGGTTACCGGCGATGTCATTGATGGCACACTGAATAATCGCCGAGCGGACGTGGAACCGCTGCGCAATTTACACGCACCCGATGGGGTTTTCGCCATCACCGGCAACCACGAATATTTCTTTGAACAGGAGCGCTGGACGGCCCATCTGGCCTCACTCGGATTGGAACCCTTGCTAAACCGCCACACCGTGATTAACCGCAATGGTGCAGAGCTGGTGATTGCCGGTATGCCCGATACTTCCGCCTCACGCCGAGGCGCCGTTGGCCCGGATTTGGATGTGGCGCTGGCAGGTGCGCCGGAAAATGCGCCCGTGATTCTGCTCGATCACCAACCGCGCAATGCGCGACAAAACGCGGTGAAAAAAATTGATCTGCAGCTTTCCGGCCATACGCACGGCGGTCTGATTCTGGGCTTTGATCGGTTGTTTGCTAAACCTAATGCGGGCTTTGTATCCGGCTTATATCAGGTAGAAGGCATGCAGCTTTATGTGAATAACGGCACCGCGCTTTGGCCGGGCATGGCAGTGAGATTAGGGCGTCCATCGGAGTTAACCCGCATTACGCTGCAGCGGCGACGTTAACCCGATAAGACAGGTCCGTGGTTCACGGACCTTTTTTATGCCCTGGCAGCATCCC
Organism: Pantoea sp. GW821-FHT03E06; assembly: GCF_059420725.1. NCBI lineage: Bacteria > Pseudomonadati > Pseudomonadota > Gammaproteobacteria > Enterobacterales > Erwiniaceae > Pantoea > Pantoea sp. GW821-FHT03E06. Next base: position 256,577 of record NZ_JBWKUG010000002.1, on the reverse strand, counting down.
ACAATCGCATCATCTGTGCGATGCCCCGCTCAACCTCAACGAGGGGAACATTATCCCGCGCCAACGTTGAGATCCCCAGCATGAAACTGCTAAAGCTGACCGCCAGTGATAGCGTTTCCTCATTATCTTTCAGTTCTCCGCTGTGGATGCCTCTCTCAATGCAGTGTCTAATCCCTGCGCGGGTGCGCTTGCGCGACGCTTCAAGGGGTTTCAGCACGTGGCGATTTTCTTCGCTGCAGGATGACATCACGCTGAGCGCAACCATGCATCCACGCGGATGCGAAGGATCGTACTGCATTCTGGCGGAGTTCAGCAGCGCCGTCTCCAATGCCTGACGGGCGGGTAAGTCGGGATCCCACAACGCTTCTGTTACCTGAGCATGCGTTTGCAAATAACAGCTCACGGCTTCAGCGAAAAGTGCTTCTTTCGATCCAAACGCAGCATAGAAGCTTGGCGCGGTGATCCCCTTGCCTATCGACGCTTTCAGCTGCGCAAGCGAGGTGGAATCGTAGCCATTCTCCCAAAAGAGGTGCATGGCTTTCACTACCGCGTCATCCCGGTCAAATTGTCTTGGTCTGCCTGTTCTCATCATCAACACCTCCACCATATATACTAATCGATACAGAATTCATTGACAACGTACAACGCCTTTACGCAATATAAATACCGATCGATACATATATCATTTCCATGCAATGACGTTGTTCTTAATCACCTAAAGGCTTAATGATGAAATTACATAAACATGGCGAGGCACAGCAACTGCCGGTATTGGCGCTGCTGGCGCTGGCGATGGCAGGCTTTATCTGTATTCTGACGGAAACCATTCCCGCCGGTTTGCTGCCACAAATCAGTCAGGGACTTGCTATTTCGCCTGCGCTGTCGGGTCAGCTGGTTACCGCCTATGCCGCCGGTTCACTCATCGCGGCGATTCCCCTGACGCTGCTAACGCGAAGCTGGTCACGCCGCAGAGTTCTGCTGAGCACCGTGTGCGGATTTCTGGTTTTTAACACGCTCACCGCCGTATCTTCTAACATCACCCTCATTTTAATCGTGAGATTTTTAGCGGGCGCGTCTGCCGGTCTGGCATGGAGTTTGATTGCGGGCTATGCACGCAGAATGGTGATTCCGTCGCTGCAGGGACGTGCGTTAGCACTCGCCATGGTGGGCACGCCAATCGCGCTTTCATTGGGTGTTCCTGCAGGAACCTGGATGGGATCATTACTCGGATGGCGTCTTACTTTTGCCGTCATGTCTGGACTCTCGCTCGTCCTGATTGGCTGGATACTGCTGGCCGTGCCGAACTATCCCGGTCATTCCGCGAAGCAAAAAATGCCGCTCGCTGCGGTATTACGTCTGCCAGGCGTTCGCTCCGTGCTCGGTGTGGTGCTGGCGTGGATGTTGGCGCATAACATTCTCTATACCTACATCGCCCCATTTATTGCCTCGGCGGGTTTGGCGGCGCGGGTGGATTTGGTACTGCTGATCTTTGGCATTGCCGCGCTGGGCGGCATTTTCATCACCGGCAGAATCATTGATACCCATCTGCGTAAAGCGGTGCTGTTATCCCTGTCGATTTTTGCGACGGTGTCGCTGGTGTTTGGTGTGGCTACGTTAACCGCTGGCGTGATATATGCGGGAGTCGCCGTCTGGGGATTGACGTTCGGCGGTGCGGCGACGCTGCTCCAGACGGCATTAGCCGATGCCGCCGGTGACTATGCCGACGTCGCACTCTCAATGAATGTCGTGACGTGGAACAGCGCCATCGCCCTCGGCGGTTTAACCGGCGGATTGCTGCTTAAGCATGCCGGTTCCCACGCTTTCCCGTGGGCGATCCTCATATTGCTATTGGTCGCTTTGGCGATTGCTCTGCGTGCACAGCGAGGTTTCCCAGCGATCGGCAGCAGAGCTAAAGCGTCACTCAGCCCTGCCAGCGAGACTGACGTATAACGCTGCAAAAATTGAGCGGAGAGAATTCAGGCTGTTTATCCTTGATCACATCGGCTTTCACATTGCCAAATGTGGTGTCCGGTTTATGCCGGATGCCATCGTAAAAGGCCTGAATGATCTCCTCTTTAAATGCCGCTGGACGCGGGTAGCGGCTTGTCACCGCGTCTATCTGCTCATCAGCAAAATGTTCATAGCCGATGCCTAACACATCCATCTCTACCCCAGCCGTCACCAGCGCGATCTCCGGTGCCATAAACTCGGGAATTCCCGGCGTGGTGTGCAACGCAATGGCAGTCCATACCTTATCAATATCATGGGTGGAAATGCCGTAGCCCTGCAGAAAGTCGCGCGCGGCATTGGCGCCATCCACTTCAAATCGTTTATCGCAGCTGCAGTGTTCGTGCGTCAGACCTATGTCATGAAACATGCAGCCAATATAGAGCAGCTCGTTGTCGACCTTGAGCCCACGCTGTTGACCCGCCAGCGCGCCCCAGTAGTACACGCGGCTGGAGTGATTAAACAACAAGTCTGATTCTGTATCGCGGATAAATTCGGTGGCTTCGTGCGCCATTTTGCTGTCTGGAATGCGGATACCGGTGACATTCACGCTCATTTTCTCTCTCCTGTTGGTTGTGTTTTTCCAGCATAGGGCGCAAAGTGCTAGTCTCAAAGTGTCCAATTCAGATGATTAAGGACATTATGATCGTTTGAGACATGGAGAAAAGATGAATGCGACACGACATCGCGATTCTGGCGGTACCCGGCGTACAGCTGCTTGACGTTTGTGGGCCGCTGGATGTCTTTGCTGAAGCCAACCGTATTCTAAAGCGGCAGATTTATACGCCAAAAATTATCGCCATTGACGGATCACCTATTCACGCCTCATCGGGGGTGCGGTTAACCGCCGATATGATGTTGGCGGATAGCGTGAGCTATGCCCCGCACACTTTTCTTATCGCTGGCGCGCCGGGAATTGAAAATTTTTCCCCGGATGATGAAGCGCTATTGGCAATAACGCGTTTATGCCAACGCAGTGAGCGTTTTGGATCGGTATGCAGCGGAGCGCTGCTGCTGGCCCGCACCGGACTGCTGGAGGGCAAGCACGTTACCACCCACTGGGAATGTGCCGGTTTGCTGGCGGCTCTTCATCCGGGGATTATCGTAGATGCCGATGCGTTGTGCATAACCGATGGGCGGGTGCGCACCGCGGCCGGTGTCACCTCCGGCCTGGATCTCGCCTTGCGGCTGGTTGAAGAGGATCTTGGCCGAGAGGCGGCGATTGAAATTGCTGCGCATCTGGTGATGTTTTTCCGTCGCCCGGTTAATCAGACGCATTTCATGCGCGGCAGCAGCATGTCGCTGGTCGGTCGCTCGGCACTACAGGAGCTACAACGCTGGGTTATCACGCATCTGCATGCAGTAAAATCGGTGGCAATGATGGCGGAACACATGGCTATCAGTGAGCGACATCTCACGCGTCTGTTTCGCAATGAACTGGGTATCACGCCGGGGCAATGGCTTGAACGGGAGCGCGTCGCTAAAGCGAAACAGCTGCTGGAGCAAAAATCGCTGCCGGCCAAAACGTTGGCAACCGAGTGCGGCTTTTCAGGTGCCGATGTGATGCGCCGCGTTTTCAGCCGGGTAACCGGCATGACACCCTCGGCGTACAGCAAGATGAATGCGAAAAGCTAAAAGCCGGACGCGATGCCCGGCTTATCAAGTTACGTTAGGCTTTGGCAAATGCCAGCAAATCAGGGTTAATCTGCTCGGGGTTAGTGGCAAACATACCGTGGGACAAGCCCGGATAGGTTTTCAGTGTGCCCTGTTTCAGCAGCTTGATAGCCTTATGGGCAGAATCATCAATTGGCACAACCTGATCGTCCTCACCATGCAGCACCAACACCGGAACGCTTATCGCCTTTAAATCCTCGGTAAAGTCGGTTTCTGAGAATGCGGCAATACAGTCATACTGTGCTTTTGCCCCTCCTGCCATGCCCTGACGCCACCAGTTATCAATCAATCCCTGGCTGATTTTTGCTCCCGGACGATTAAAACCGTAGAACGGTCCCGCTGGCACATCGATAAAGAATTGCGCACGGTTGGATGCCAGCGCCGAGCGGAAACCGTCAAAAACAGATTTTGGTAATCCTGCTGGGTTTGCCGCCGTTTGCAGCATGATCGGTGGCACCGCGCCCATCAGTACGGCCTTCGCCACCCGACCTTTTTCGGCATGCGCCACATATCGCGCCACCTCACCGCCACCGGTTGAGTGGCCAATATGAATGGCGTTGCGTAAATCCAATGCTTTGACCAGTTCAGCTACGTCGGCAGCGTAGGTGGTCATATCATTGCCGTTATCCGTTTGATCGGAACGCCCGTGTCCGCGGCGATCGTGGGCAATAACGCGATACCCTTCGGCTAAGAAGAATAACATTTGGTTATCCCAGTCATCGGCGCTTAAGGGCCAGCCGTGATGGAACACCACCGGTTGCGCATTTTTTGGACCCCAATCTTTATAAAAAATCCGGGTGCCGTCTTGGGTAGTGATGATGCCGTTGCTCATTTTAGAATCTCCAGACTGTGATGATAAAAGGGTTAAACCGTTGGCAAGGGCCGAATGAGAAAGCCCGATACTGGCTGAGAGCGTACCGCTCAGAATCAGTAACCCTCGCCGGGAAATAGCTAACTGTTCAATCGCTGCGCCTGACATAAATGTTCCTTTACGGTTTTCGTTAGTCACTGTTGCTGTTCGATGAGCGTATTGTCAGGCACAAGACGATTCGTTAACATTGTCATATATGACACATTAAGGGCCTTAAGTGACAAAGTATGAACACACCTGAAAACAACGTTGTGGCGGAAGTGGGCTTAGTGATTTATCCCGATAGCCAGCTCGCCGCTGTCTATGGTCTGACGGATATGTTCAGGATCGCCGCAGATTGGGCGGTGAATATTTCTGGTGAAGAGCGTAAACGCGCTATTCGGGTATCGCATTGGCAGAACGATACGACAGCTAGCAACATGTTATGCGTGTGGGATAGCCATCCCGATCTGCCACATCGATTGAGCCATGTGATTGCGCCGCCAAGCCTGGTGGTCCCTGAAAAAATGGTGCCGATGAAGGTGCCAGCCAACTGGATGAGCGAGAGATACAACGAGGGGGTAACGCTTTGCTCTGTGTGCGCCGGGGCGTTTGTGCTCGCAGAAACCGGGCTTATTGACCATCGCCGCGCGACTACGCACTGGGCGTTTGCGCAAACGCTGTCGGAGCGATTTCCGGCGGTTGATGTCGCGGCAGAAAATATGGTGATTGACGATGGTGATATTATTACCGCCGGCGGGATCCTGGCCTGGACCGACTTGGGCCTGACGCTAATTGAAAAAATATTGGGCACCGGTACCATGCTGGCCACCTCGCGGTTTCTGTTAGTCGATCCACCGCGCCGTGAACAAAGCACTTACTCCGCGTTCATTCCCAATTTTGATCACGGCGATAGCCCAATATTGCGCGCTCAGCATCACCTCCATGCCCATTTTGCCGATCAGCACAGCATTGATACGCTTTCCGTTCTGGCCAACATGACACCGCGCACTTTTCTGCGTCATTTCCAAAAGGCGACCGGCCTACGCCCAACGGATTACGTGCAGCAGGTACGTATTATGAAAGCGCGCGATGCGCTGGAACTCTCCAATCGCTCGGTCGAACAAATTGCATGGGAGGTCGGCTACACCGATCCTTCCGCTTTCCGCAAAATTTTTCGCAAACTCACCGGCGTAACGCCTGGCCAGTATCGGCAAAGATTTGGCACCCAATAGCGGGTGCCAAATAGTGTTGGTCACGGATAACTAACTGAGCTGGAAACGTCCGACGGTATGCGCCAGCTGCGATGCCTGATCTTCCAGCGAACTGGCAGCGGCTGACATCTCCTGCACTAGCGCGGCGTTCTGCTGCGTGGTGCTGTCCATCTCGTTCACCGCAATCGTTACCTGACTGATACCGCGCGCCTGCTCATCGGAGGCAATCACGATTTCGCCGATAATGGTGCGCACCGAGTTCACCGCCTGGGTCATCTCTTGCATGGTTCTGCCGGCGTCCTGCACCTGCTGCACGCCGCTGCCAACGCGCTGGGTGGATTCTTCAATCAGTACCGCAATATCCTTCACCGCATTGGCACTGCGCTGTGCCAGATTACGCACTTCCGACGCTACCACGGCAAAACCGCGCCCTTGTTCACCGGCGCGTGCGGCTTCTACCGCGGCGTTAAGCGCCAGGATATTGGTTTGGAACGCGATGCTGTTGATGATGGCGGTGATGTCGCCAATTTTTTTCGCGCTGTCGTCAATCTGCGCCATGGTTTGCACCACCTGACCTACCAGCGTTTCACCACGGCTGGCAATATGCGTTGCATTGTCGGTGAGCGTGGTAGCCTGATGCGCATTGGTGGCGTTGTGTTTCACCGTGGCGGTGATCTGCTCCATGCTGGCGGCGGTTTGTTCCAGCGCGGCCGCTTGCTGTTCAGTGCGTGATGCCAGATTGAGGTTGCCGCTGGCGATTTCACCTGCGCCCTGACGCACCGACGAACTGGCATCCTGAATCTGACCAACAATCTCACGCAGCTGGTTTTGCATAGTATGCAGTGCATAGAACAAGCTGCTGTTATCACGTGCTTTCAGCGTAATCACGTTATCCAGCCTGCCATCTGCCACGGCCAGCGCGATGGTTGCGGCTTCCAGCGGTTCGCCACCAATCGGTTTCAGCACTTTGCGACTGAACAGCACGCCAAGCAGCGAGCACACCACCAGAATGCTGATCACCATCAGAATTACCGCGTTGACCAGCTGATGATGGGCGGCCGCCATCACTTTGCTCACAGGCGCAACCACGCCGAGATACCATTTCTGATCGCTGTTACCAATCACCACCGGTTGCCAGGTCACCAGCGCATCTTCTCCCAGCAGCGCATCGTGCTGTTTCATTACGCTGTTGCTGAAGTTGTTGGTTACGCCTTTCCACGCCTTGCTGGTCTGGCTTTTATCGGGATATGAAACCACGTTGCCCGCGCTGGAGAGCAGCATCGCATAGCCGCTGCCTTCCCAAGGTTTGATTTTATTGACCTTCTCCTGCAGCGAGGCCAGCGAAATATCGGAGGTCACCACCCCCCATAATTTTCCCTGGCTAACGATGGGCGCAGCCACCGAGGTCAGCAACGTGGGTACGCCGTTATAAGCGTAGCTGTAGGGCTCAATCAGCATGTCCTTCTGGCTTTTTTGCGGCAGCAAATAGTAGTCGCCCTGGCCGGGCGTAAAGATCGAAGTCAGCGGATGCATGTTGAAATTGCCGGACTGATCGCGATCAACAAAGAAGGCGTAGCGCCCCTTTGGTGCTGCACCCGGCTGCGTGGCGAACTCAGCGTCGCGCCCATCAAAGGCGTTTTCTTCGAAAATCACCGAGATCGACAAATAATCGGGATTGTCACGTAGCGCCGATTCCATCACTTTATCGGCCACCTTGCGGTCCTGGATCCCCGCACCGGGTAAAGCAATCAGGCTATGACCGAGATTGTGGGCGACGTCACGTGCATAGCTGAGCTGTTGCTGAATTTGCAGCGCCTGGCTCTGCGCGATCTGCTGCAGGTAATTTTCCGCCAGCGACTGTTGCTCATTGCTGGATTGCCAGCTCAGGACGCCGATGGTGACGGCGAAGCCGAGCGTGATCGTTAAGGCGCCCGTCAGCAGCATCTGCGTGCGGGTGCTCATGGTTTTCTTATGTGATGCGTGTTTGGCCATTATGGCGCTCCTGGAGTTGACACTTTTCGGTAGAAAAAGAACCACTCCCTGTGCGCGTACATCCCTTTGAAGAGTCTATCGGCGGACGGCGCGGGAACTTGATGGTGAAGGAGGTCGGATCAGCGTGCTGCGAGGTGACTAATTACCGGGAAAACCCGGTGCGCATAAATGCGCACCCTACAAAATCAGGATAAATAACCGTAGGGTCGCCATTTATGGCGACCGGCATCAGGCCAGAGCCCAATGCCGGTTTTTTACTTAAGCGTTATTTCTTCTCTGGCAACGCGTAGGCCAGCACGTAATCGCCGACCGGCGTTTCCATAAAGTGGTGCCCTGCCGCGACAATCACCAGATATTCACGCCCGTTCTGGGTATAGATCATCGGATTCGCCTGGCCGCCTGCCGGCAGTTCGGTGCTCCACACCTGCTTGCCGGTTTGCATATCGATAGCGCGAATCAAATCGTCGGTGGCAGCCGCAACAAAGATCAAACCACTTGACGTCACAACTGAACCACCATTGTTTGGCGTACCAATATTAATCGGCAAGCCGGTGGGTAATCCGAACGGGCCATTGCGACGTGCGGTGCCGAGTGGACGGTCCCAAATCGTGCGACCATCACGCATATCGATTGCGCGAATGCCGCCGTAAGGTGGCTCTTTACACAGCATGCCGGTGAACGGTAAACGCCAGCCCGCATTCACGTTAACGGCGTAAGGCACGCCGATTTGAGGATCGCCCGCGCCTTCCGCATGGCCTTCATCGTGTGGATTATAAGGAACTTCATCGCGCGGTTTCCAGCCAAGCGCATCCGCTTTGGCACGCGGCACCAGAATGTTGTAGTTCGGCATATCGTTGTAGTTAGCAATGATAATGCCGCGCGTGGGATCAACGGCCACGCTGCCCCAGTCGGAACCGCCGTTGTAGCCCGGATATTCAATCGAATGGCGATCGGCTTCCGGCGGCGTATATTGTCCCCGGTAGCTCGCCTTCTGGAACTGAATGCGGCATACCAGCTGATCGATCGGCGTTAATCCCCACATATCCTGCGGCGTCAGATCCGGCTTGCTCAGATGGTGGAACAGTGAGTAAGGCTGCGTCGGCGAGCGCTGATCCGGCTCAATACCGCCGCCAGTGACTTTACGCTCTTCAACGCCAAACAGTGATTTACCGGTGCGGCGGTCCAGAACATAAATTTCACCCTGCTTGGTCGGCATAATGATCGCCGGGGTTTTGCCGCCGTTCTTATCCGGATAATCCACCAGCGTTGGCTGCGAACCAGGATCGTAATCCCACACGTCTTTGTGTGCGGTCTGGAATGACCACGCGGGTAAACCGGTGTCAATATTCAACGCGGTGAGTGAAACGGAGTACTTATTCTCGGCAGGCGTACGCGTGCCGCTCCAGTAGTCACCCGAGGCATTACCCACCGGCAAATACACCAAGCCAAGCTTGTCGTCACCGGTGAACGAGGTCCAGACATCAGGCGAACCGCGCTTATAGGCGTTAGGACCTTTTTTCGGTGTGGCGGTATCCGGTGAAGCAGGATCCCACGCCCATTTCAGCTGACCGGTGCGCACGTCATACGCTTTGATGACACCCGGAGGACCAAATGCGCGTTGCCCATCAATGGTCTGGTGCGCCACAACTAAGGTGTCACGAATGACCACCGGCGCGGAGTTAATCGCCACATAGCCATCGTAGGTCTCGCCCATATCTTCGGCGAGGTTCACCGTGCCCTGATTACCGAAGCTACGGCAAATCTCACCGGTTTTTGCATTGAGTTCGATAATGCGCGCATCCAGCGTACCGAGAATAATGCGCTGCTGGCAGTCGCTGTTATCACCCGCAGGCGAAGCGGCCACTGCGCTGTCTTGTCCCGTGGTGATATGGCTATTGGTTTGGCTGTCATACCACGTCAAACCACGACAGGCCGCAGTGTAAGGAATGGATTTGTCGCTGACTTTCGGATCAAAGTGCCACTTCTCTTTACCGGTGCTGGCATCCAACGCAAACACCATATTGCGCGCGGTACAGGTATACAGCGTATCGCCCACTTTGATAGGTGTGTTTTCGCCGCCCCAACGTGCTTTGGGCAGATCGCCGGTACGGAACTGCCATGCCAGCTTAAGATCTTTGACGTTATCTGGCGTTATCTGGCTGGCATTGACGAAGCGCTGTGACGCCAGCGAACCGCCGTAGGTATACCAATCTCCACTGTCCGGTGTAGAGGCTTTGCCGCTGCCGGTATCCGCCATAAAGTTGGCCGATCCCGCCGCCGGAACATCAGTTGCAGGCGTTTCGTTTAACGGCGCAAACGGCAGCGCTGCCGCCACGATAAAGGCAAGAATTAATACACTGGCCAGTACACGCGATGCGCCACGGCTTACGCGCGGCGCCAGGTTGGGTAACTGGAAGGCGAACCAGATGCCAAGTATCAGCATTAATGCAAAGCGCGGTACCCAGCGCCAATAGTCAAGCCCGGACTCATAGATGGTCCAGATCAAGGTGCCGACAAACACCAGCGCAAACCAGCCTGCGCCGCTGCTTCGCTTCATAAAAATCAGCACCGCAGAGATAATCAATCCTATCCCTGCCAACAGGTAATACCAACTGCCACCCAAGGCGACCAGCCAACCGCCGCCTCCCGCCAGTGCAATGCCCAACAGCAGCAAAACCACGGCGAATATTCTATTCCAGAGCGAAAGCCTGGCTATTCGATTTGCGATGTTCAAAATAAGTTTCCCTTTGCCATTAATAATTACCGGTATAAATTTTTTTAAACTCCGCTGTAAATTCTAGAATTCATTCGCCATTTCGCCGGATTTATTGGTAAATACGCGTGCGATTCGGCACTTTTTATCCGCTTAATTTCCCTATAGTTTCCGGGATAAATTTGAATAGCGCGTCACCGATATTACTTTTGCCGAAATTTTTGTAATTACTGATTCTCTCTCATCACCAACCCGCTCCTTTCCTTCTGGTTAATGAGCCGATTACAGGCTATTATTCAGCTCACTAACTGAGCCGAATAGCATCGCTATTCAACTCATGCGACTCCGGAGCAACTTCATGATGTGGATTTGGCAGCAGCCTGACTGGCCGCAGTTCCGCTGGCAGGATGAAAAATTATTGCCACGTTTGCGCCAGCTGCAGCAGCAGCGTGGCGTATTACTGGGGCGTGCCAGCGTGCAAGATAATAGCGATCAACAGACGCTGGATACGCTGCTGAGTAACATCCTGGCATCCTCAGCGATTGAAGATGAACGCGTCAATGCGCAGTCGGTAAGATCGTCTCTTGCGCGCCGTTTAGGCGTTTCGCTTAACCAACCTTATCCGGTTTCCGAACGTTCAGAAGGATTGGCAACCATGATGATGGACGCCATCAGCCAGCGCGATGAAGCGCTCACGCTGCCACGTTTGTGCCAGTGGCATCGCTGGTTGTTCCCCGCAAGTGAATGGACGTTCAAGCGATTGAATGTCGGAACGCTGCGCGGTGAAGAGCCGATGCAGGTGGTTTCGGGCCGTATCGATCGACCAACAGTGCATTTCGAAGCGCCACCGCGCGCCGGTTTGGAAGCGCAGCTCAAAGAATTTGTCCGCTGGTTTAATCATAGCCGCGAAGATCCCCTACTTGATCCGCTGCTACGCGCCGCGCTTTGCCACCTGTGGTTTGTCACGCTGCACCCGTTTGATGATGGCAACGGACGTATCACCCGCGCCTTGACCGACCTGGCACTGGCACAGGCCGATAGCCAAAGCATCCGTTTGTATGCCATGTCGGCATCGATTCTGGCGCGACGTGCAGATTATTACCGCATCCTGCAGGAGACGCAGCGTGGTGAACTGGACGTTACGGCCTGGCTGCTGTGGTTTTTCGATGTGCTGAATGACAGCCTGGAGCAAGCGCTGGAGGCCGTTACGCGCACACAAAATAAAGCACGCTTCTGGTTGATGCACAATGCGGCCGAGCTAAGTGCGGAACAAACCCGCGTATTGAATCGTTTGCTGGATGGCGGTGAACAGGGCTTTAGCGACGGCATCAGCGCCGGTCAGTATCAGAAGGTGGCGAAAGTGAGTAAAGCCACGGCGACGCGCCATTTAGCGGAATTAGTGATGAAAGGCTGTCTGGAGAAATTACCCGGCGGCGGGCGCAGCACCCGCTACCAGATCAAACGTTAAAACGCGCCGGTTGCAACATGGTGCGCATGAATGCGCACCCTACGAAGAACCGTGTGATGTCGTAGGGTCGCCATTCATGGCGACCAGCCGGCAGCGTCGTTATCAGGCTGCTTTAACCGCGCGGACTTTCTTTTCCGGCGCTGTCGCTGCTGTTTCAGCATCCGGTTCCACAGACGCGTCAGTAACTTCAGCCGGGTCCACAGCTTCCGCCGCATCACGCTTCACCACGTCCGGGAGCTTGCTGGTACGCAAGATATGCTGCACAGCGTCTTTCTGTTCAGCCAACAGAAGACCCAATGCTTCGGCCTGCGCTTCATCCAGCGCTGGCTGATGCTGCTGCAGCCAATCGGTGAAAGCGTCTGCCATATCCAGCATTTTGTCCCAGGCATCCGCGTCTTTTTTATTGGCAAACGTCATCTTCTCTTCACCCTTTCTGACTACAACATATTTGGTTTCGACTGCCATGATGCACCTCGATTGACTGTATTTATATACAGTATATTCTCATGAAACTTTGCAAGGCAATGACTTTCTGCCCTTAAGCCAGTAATTCTTCCAGAAATAGCGCCAGCGCTTTGCGCGGATCGTCCTCTTCAGAAACGATCATTTCAATGCCCCACTGCCCCAGCACCTCTTTCGCTACCGGATTATTACGGTTGGTAAAAAGATAAGACTTAGGACGTGCAGTGGCCAGGCCGGTGCGTCCCCACATTTTGGTCAGGCGGTAGAATAACAGACGGATGTTAAAATCACTGATGCTGTAGCCCACAAACAATACCGAGTTGCCCATCACGTCGTGCGTCAATTTGATATCGAGCGGAGAGTCGAAATAGAGGCGCTCAAAGTAGCTGCTCTCATCTAAAACTATCGACGTATCGTCATCGAAATCGCCATGCAGCTTAATGATATGGCGTTTATCTTCGGTCAATGACACCAGGTCTGCGGCATTGGCTACCTTGCTATAGGGCACGTTATGCGCTTCATGCGCCATCTCCAGCCAGCGGTCATAATTGGTGGTATAGATGCGTGAGAAATTGCCCTGAGTGATCATGGTGTGAATTTCAGAACTGCGTACGTCGATATCCGGACGATGCCATTCGCGATCCATCCAGCTGCGCAGCGGCCCAAGCGAACCTTTACGCTGCTTATAATATTCCGCTAGCGACAGATGCGTGCCGTAAGTATTGAAGATCTTCGGATCGTAACCCAGCTCTTTAGCCAGATGGGCAATCAACTCATGCCACTCCGGCAGGCCAAGATTGCGCGAGATACCTGCACCCGCAAACAGGATCAGTTTACCGGCGTCGTAGGCGCGTTTGAGCTCCGGTTTCATGCCAGTCCCCGCGATGTTTTCAAGAAGGTAGCGAAGCGATCCAGCGCCAGGCGGCGCATGGAGATCTCATTTTTCAATTCGCCCATTTCGGCAAAGGTTTGCGTGTGGCCTTCCGGGATAAATACGCAGTCCCACTGAAACTCTTGCGGACCGGCAGGCTTGGTGGCAATAGTGCCGCGCAGCTCACCTTCAAACTGATACATTTTTTGTCCGTCACAGTAGCCCAGTACGGTTTTTGCCGTGACGCAGGGACTGTCCAACCCATTCACCAGTTTGGTAAACCGCTCGGCATTGAGACGGCTCCAGAAGATGCGTGTCAGCCCGGCCGGTAAGCCATTTAAGCCGTCCAGATACAGTCCGGTATGCTCAACAAATAGCGGGCGACCAATAATCGAGAACGCCTTAGTGAGCTTATCGCGCACCAATTCAACTTCATTTTCCGTCTGGATCTCTTCAATACGGCGTGCGATAGGAAGAACCTCAACGCCCACCGGCTCAAGGATGGTACGCACCTCGGCCAGCTTTAGCTCATTTGCGGACAGGAATCGTATTTTCATTGCAATCAGTAAGTTAAGAGTGAATTTACGTTCTGAGACAGCCTATTGGTTATGCTTTCATTCTAACGCGTGCAGGGTTAACTGGGTAGAAACAATCTCTAATACAAATATCTCATTACGTAAACCGTGGGATCGGCGTTGATGTTACGTCAGCAATCATCCTGTTTAAGCAAGATCTCAGGTCGACAGCGATAAAAAGCCGATCGGTTTCGAAGTCCTATTGCGCTGGAAGCAGCCTGCTAAAGGATTTATTTCCCAGGTGCGCATAAATGCGCACCCTACGAACTCGTAGGGTCGCCATTAATGGCGACCGGTACAATGCATACTAATCAAAACAGCACTCGCCCAAAACCATCAGTATCGTGGCACAGCGATTCTTAAAAAAAATTAGCGTTTGCCATAAGAAGTGGAAATTAAAAAATACGACCAAGCGCAATCACTTATTAAATGCCGCCATTAAATTCGCAGCCACCTAAATAAAACAAAAAAGCCCACGACTTTTACATCGTGAGCTTTCTCGCAAAATGAGAGCGATTAAAACAATTACTGATAAACAATGCCCGGTGGATTGACTTGAGATGTTTCTACCGCTTCCTCCTGTTCACCCCAGCGCGCCAGCACCTGTTTGTACTGGCCGCTGGCAATCGCGCCGTTAATGGCTTGCTGCAACGCCTCATCTAAGCCATTGCCTTTCTTGGTGGTGACTGCCACCCACGCGCGGAACGGGCCGTGGCCGACGATTTTAGTTTGCCCACGAGAAGCCACTTTCCATGCCGCCATAGCCTGCGGACCAAACGACATATCGGCCCGCCCCGAAAGCAGCGCCAGCGTAGCAGCAGCATCATCGTTGAGATAAATCGGCTGCACCGGCGCTAAACCTTGTGCACGGTTCTTCTCATCCCAACTCAGTAAAATACGCTCCTGATTGGTACCGGAACCGACGATGATGCGTTTACCCGCCACATCTTCCCGTCCTTTAATGGCGCTGATTGGGCTATCCGTTTTAACTGCGAAAGCGTGGTTATCTGCGCGATAGGTAGCGAAATCGAACTTCTTCTTACGCTCCTCGGTCACCGCAATATTGAACATCGCCACATCATAACGACCAGCGGTAATGCCCAGCGGCCAATCTTCCCACGCCGCCGGCACCAGTTTTAGCTTCAGACCAAGGCTATCCGCCAGCAGACGCGCAATATCCGGGTCGCTGCCAATCAGCGTCTTATTATCCGTAGCCCACAAACCGATCGGCGGTGAATTATTGGCCGACGTCGCGACGGTTAAATAACCGGGATTGACGAAATGAAATCCCGCCGGAATTTTGGCAATCGCCTGCGGATTGGCAGCAATATTAATTGGCGCTTCGTTATTCTTTGCATCCAATGTCTCAGCGGCAATAACCGGCGTTGCCAACATCAGTGTCAGTAACGCTGTAATAATGACTCGTTCCATTAAAGTACCCGCGCCAGAAAACGTTTAGTGCGCTCATGACGCGGCTGATTCAGTACCTGATGGCTGCTGCCCTGCTCAACAATGCGGCCGTCGACCATAAACACCACGTTATCGGCCACTTCACGCGCAAAGCCAACTTCATGCGTCACAATCACCAGCGTGGTGCCGGAACGCGCCAGCTTCTTGATCACGTCCAGCACTTCGCCCACCAGCTCGGGGTCGAGCGCCGATGTCGGTTCATCAAATAGCATCACGCGCGGGTTGAGCATCAGCGCCCGCGCAATGGCGATACGCTGCTGCTGCCCGCCCGACAAATGGCGCGGCCAGGCATCGGCTTTGTGGCGCAGTCCCACCACATCCAGCAGATCGCCCGCCCGGTCGATAGCTTCACGCCGCGACAGCTGACGATGCGCAATTGGCGCTTCAATCAGATTTTCCAGCACCGTCAGATGCGGGAACAAGTTGAAGTTCTGGAACACGTAGCCAACGTTGATACGC
Source organism: Pantoea sp. GW821-FHT03E06 (assembly GCF_059420725.1). Taxonomy (NCBI): domain Bacteria; kingdom Pseudomonadati; phylum Pseudomonadota; class Gammaproteobacteria; order Enterobacterales; family Erwiniaceae; genus Pantoea; species Pantoea sp. GW821-FHT03E06. The sequence goes on along the minus strand of NZ_JBWKUG010000002.1, from coordinate 240,822 downwards.
TGGCGCAGAATCGCCTTTTCCTTCAGCTCATACAGCTTGTCGCCGCGCCGCTGATATCCGATGTAGTCGCCATCGATCTGAATATAGCCTTCATCGACACGCTCCAGATGGTTAATGGTGCGCAGCAGCGTCGATTTACCCGAACCAGATGGCCCGAGGATCACCGTGACCGATCCCGGTTCCAGCTCTAATGACACATCATCCAGCGCTTTTAGCTTGCCGAACGACTTGCTCACGCCGGTAATGCTAATCGCGCCTGCGGCATGCAGATTCTTGCGGTAATCAATGGCTTCGGACATGGGAGAGCTCCTCGGTTGCAGGTTTGGCGCTGCGGTTACGCCATTGACGCCAGCGCGACGGCTGCGGTTCACGCGTGACGCTGCGCGCCAGCCAGCGCTCAACGCTGTGCTGCAGCAGTGACAGCACGGTGGTGATAATCAGATACCAGGCGGCACCCACCATCAGCAGCGGAATCACCTGCTGCGTGCGGTTGTAAATCATCTGGATGGTGTAAAACAGCTCGGGCATCGCCAGCACGTACACCATTGAGGTGCCTTTGGCGAGGCTGATAATTTCGTTAAACGTGGTAGGAATGATCGCGCGCAGCGCCTGCGGCAGAATGATGCGAAACGTACGACGAGAGGATGATAAGCCCAGCGCCGAAGCCGCTTCAAACTGACCGTGGTCGACGCCCAAAAAGCCGCCGCGAATGATCTCGGCGCTGTAGGCGCTCTGCACCAGCGTCAACCCAATCACCGCCGCCGGAAACTGGCCGAGCACGTTGATGGTCTGGAAATGGCCCCACGACAGCGCGGTGAACGGAATCCCGAGCGACAGCGTGTCGTACAGATAGGAGAAGTTGTACAGGATGATCAGCACCACAATCAGCGGCAGCGAGCGAAACAGCCAGATATAGCCGAACGCCAGCGTGCTCAGCAGCCACGATGACGAAAGCCGCGCCAGCGCCAGCAGGCCGCCAAAGATCAGACTGAGAAGGGTGCCGAACAGCGTCAGCAGCAGGGTTTGCCCCAATCCGCTGAGAATCACCGGATCAAAAAACCATTTGGCGAACACGCCCCATTCCCAGCGCGGGTTAAAGGCAACGGAATCGATCACGCTTGCCAGAATAAACAGCGCGACAATCGCGCCGACGGTCCGTGCCGGATAACGCGCCGGCACCACGGTTAAACGTTGTTGATCGCTCATTGTTACTCCTTAGCTGGCCTGCGCCACGCTATGCACATCAATGACTTTCAGGAAGCGCAAGCGTCCATCGTGTGGCGGGCGGCTATAGACTTCCATATCCTCCAGCAGCGCAAACTGCGGCTGGTAACCGTGACCGATATACAATTTCACCGCCTCCGGCTGACGGAAGCCGGTAGTGAGAAACACGCGCTGATAACCGGCGCGCAGCGCACGCCGCTCAAGCTCCTGCAGAATCAGCAACGCCAATCCCTGACGACGCAGATCGCCGCGTGTCCAGATGCGCTTAAACTCGGCGGTGACCGCGTCGTAAGGTTTATACGCGCCCATGGCGATAATTTCGCCGTCGCGTTCCAGCACGATAAACAGCCCGCGCGGCGGCAGATACCATTCGGTTAACTCAACCTCTTTTTGGTTGGTGAAGAAATCGCCGTAGCGCGCGGCGTATTCGCCGAACAGTCCAGTGAGGATGGGCTGCAGTTCAGGCGCTTCTGGCGACACTTCACGGAAAAATTGCTCGCTCATGCGGCCTCCTTAATCGCCCAATCCAGCAGGATTGATTTCGGAACTGTCGATGCGTTCCACGCCTTCACCCCAACGCTTCAGCACCTTGTCGTAATCACCGTTCTTGATCACGCCGTTCAATGCGGTGTTGATCGGCTGTACCAGCCCGCCATCTTTCTTCACCGTCACCGCGATATGCGCCGCTTTTGGCCAACCGCCATCAACGCTACCCACCAAACGCGTCTGCTTAGTCAGCGCCGCTTTCCACGCACCGATCACGTTCGGACCGAAAAAGGCATCCGCACGACCCGACTGCAGCGCCAGCGTTTGTGCTGCATCATCTTTGGTATACACCGGCGTAAACGGCTTCAGCCCTTTGGCTTGATTCTCTTTATCCCAGGCCAACAGGATTGACTCCTGATTGGTGCCCGAGCCGACGATAATGCGCAGTCCGGCGATATCTTCTGCTTTGGTAATCGCCTTGATTGGGCTGGTGGATTTGACGTAAAAGCCGAGCGAATCTTTGCGGTAGGTGGCGAAATCGAAGCGCTCTTTACGCGCTTTGGTGACGGTCACGTTACTGATCGCCGCATCGTATTTGCCCGATGCCACACCCAGCGGCCAGTCTTCCCACGAGGTGGGCACCACGTTGAGTTTTAACCCCAGGCTATCGGCGACTAAGCGGGCGATATCCACTTCGCTGCCGAGCAGAGTTTTGTTGTCATCGCTGAATACCGTTAGCGGCGGCGAGTTGAGCGCGGCGACGGCCACAGTGAATGAACCTGGCACCGCGAAGCGATGTCCGGCCGGAATCTGCGCCACAGCGGCGTCATTCTTCGCGGTATTGATCGGCGTTTTGTTGGCTTCCACACTGACATTCTGACCGTTAACCGCCACATCCTCGGCAAACACGGCGCTGCTCATACCCAGCAGCAGCAGCGCGATAAGGGATTTCTTCTGCATAGCGTTTTCTCGACTCTTATTGTTGTGTGAACTGGTTAAGCGGATCTTTCAGGCCAAAGCTGGCGCGCAGCGTGGTGCCGGGATATTCCGTGCGGGTTAAGCCGCGCGCTTGCAGAATTGGTACCACGCGATCGACAAAGCGTTCGAAGGTGTCGGGCGTGCCGCCCTGAATGATGAAGCCATCGGTGGCTTCACTCTCAAACCACAGCTGCAAACCGTCGGCAACCTGCTCCGGCGTACCGTGAAACAGTGGACGCGGCGTCACGGCCTCTAACGCGGCCTGGCGCAGCGTATGACCGTGCTCGCGCGCTTTGCGTTTGATTTCGTCGGTGGTGCTGCGGAAGCTGTTCTGACCGATATCGCCGAGTTCCGGGAACGGTTCGTCTAGCGGATATTGCGAGAAGTCGTGGTGATCGAAGAAGCGGCCAAGATAGTTGAGCGCATCCTTGATGGAAACCAGCGCCGCGGTGGTTTGGTACTGCTGCTCCACATCTTCCGCGCTGTCGCCCACAATCACGCCCACGCCCTGGAAGATGTGCAAATCGCCCGGCTCGCGACCATTCGCCACCAGCTGCTTTTTCACATCGCGATAGAATGCCTGCGCTTCTTCGCGTGTCGGCTGATGAGTAAAAATGGCATCGGCATGACGCGCCGCCAGCTTTTTACCATCTTCCGATGCACCCGCCTGAAACACCACCGGACGACCTTGCGGCGTGCGTTCGATGTTCAGCGGCCCCTGTACCTGGAAGAAATCGCCGTGGTGATTCAAGGTGTGCAGTTTGCTGGCATCAAAGAACTGGCCGCTCTCCTTATTACGCACGAAGGCATCGCTTTCCCACGAATCCCACAGCCCTTTCACCACTTGCAGATACTCATCGGCAATGCGATAGCGCAGCGCATGTTCCGGATGCTGCTGACGTGAAAAGTTTTTCGCCGATCCTTCCAGCGGTGAAGTCACCACGTTCCAGCCAGCGCGACCGCCGCTCAGATGATCGAGGCTGGCAAACTGACGCGCCACGGTGAAAGGTTCGCTGTACGAAGTGGAAACGGTGCCAACCAACCCGAGATGCTCCGTGACACCCGCCAGCGCCGACAGCAGCGTCAGCGGCTCAAAGCGGTTAAGGAAATGCGGGATCGATTTTTCGTTAATAAACAGACCATCGGCGACAAACAGGAAATCCAGCTTGCCCGCTTCCGCCTTGCGCGCGATGTGTTTGGCATAGTCAAAATTGATACTGGCATCTGCCAGCGCCGCCGGATGACGCCACGCGGACATATTGCCAGATGCGCCATGCAGAATAGTGCCCAATCGCAGTTGTCTTGCAGTCATAATGTTCTCTCTTGTACCAAGGCGCAGCCTGACGGCGACATCGTGTCGCCGTGCAGAACCGGGATTAAATCAGTGAAGCGATCTAGTTCAGAATGGCGTCGCGACATCGCGCATTGAGGTGCTGCAACGCCTGTTGAGCCAGTTGCGTGAAGTAGTGTGCAGCGGGGGCGATCAGCGCTTCATCAGGGTTGAAGCCGCCATGATGCAGACCAAACTCGCTGGCGCTGCCAATGCTGACAAACGCGCCGGGGATCTGCTGTAAGTAGTAGGCAAAATCTTCACCGCCAAGATGCAGCTCGGCGGTTTGCACGCGGTAACCGACTTGCTGCGCCACGTGGCTGGCAAACTGCGCCCAGCGCGCATCGTTCTCCAGCACCGGTGGACCAGGATGCCAGCTAAAGGTGGCGCTGGCGCCGTTGGCTGCCGCGATGTTCTCCACCAGCGTGCGGGCGCGCTGCTCGAGCTCGGCGCGTACCTGTTTATCATGGGTGCGCACCGTGCCGCCAAATTCGGCCTCACCGGGCAACACATTCCAGGTTTTACCAGCGTCGATGCGCGTAACGCTCAGCACTAAGCTGTCCAGCGTATTGAAGCTGCGGCTGGTCAACGATTGCAGCGCCTGAATGATCTGGCTGGCGACCACAATGCTATCAACGCCCTCTTCCGGGTGCGCCGCATGCGCGCCTTTACCGGCCACGCGTACAATAAATTTATCCGCATTGGCATAAAACGCGCCGCCGCGCGTGGCGAAGGTGCCGGTCGGTAAACCGGGTTCGTTATGCATACCGAAAATCGCCTGTACGCCATCCAAAACGCCCGCGTTAATTAATTGGCGTGCACCGGTAGCGTTCTCTTCCGCCGGTTGAAACAGAATACGGATGCGGCCTGGCAACTGATCTTCAATCGCTTTCAGTTGTAATGCCGCACCTAGCATGACGGCGCTGTGCACGTCGTGGCCGCAGGCATGCATCACGCCGCTGTTGCGCGAACGGTAAGTAAGTCCGGTGGCTTCATGGATAGGTAATGCATCGATATCGGCACGCAGCGCAATCAGCGTGTCGCCGCGTCCCACTTCTACCACTACGCCGGTTTCCAGCGGGTAGTCCAGCAGACGCAAACCGGCGTCCTGTAACCAGCGGCGCAGGCGTGCAGTGGTTTCGACTTCGCGACCGGATAATTCCGGCCAGCTGTGCAGCTCGCGCCGCCAGTCGATCAGCTGATGTTCGCTAAATTGCGTCATACCTGCCTCCGGAATCGGCGAATCATGCCGTCACTAAACGGTGCGTGGCTAACAGTTCGAGTGATTTCATGCGCGCATGCTCTTCAGCCACCGGCGTATCAATCACGAACTCTTCAATGCCAAAGTTCTGATGGAGCGCATCCAGCTTGGCATGTACCTGCGCGGCGGTGCCTTTCAGCAGCGAAGGCGTACGTGGTTCAATCACGTAATCGCTGTAGCCGCCCTGACGCACATAGCGCTCCGCCTGCTCGACGCTGCCGACGTTAACGCTGGGGCCATCTTTCACGCTGACGTGATAGACGCGCAGGTTGTCCACCAGCAGATCGGCTTCCGCCGGCGAATCCGCCACCACCACCTGCACCGCCACCAATGCACGCTGGCCATTGCTGTGCTGACGATAGCTATTGAGGACTTTCTCCATCAGCTGTGGATCGCCGTTATGATGCGCAGCGAACACCAGCTGCCAGCCGAGTTCAGCTGCCAGTTTGGCGCTCTCTTCGCTTGCACCTAACAGAAAACGGTTCGCCGGACGCGGCGGCTGCGGCGTAGCGCGCAGAATCTCTTCATCTCCCACCGGTGGCACCTGCAGCCAGCTATCCAGCAGCGTCAGCTGCTCCGCGAAGCTGCCTTTCTCCTGCAGATGGACGCCGAGCTGCAGCGCCCGCGTGGAGAGCGGCAAGCCACCCGGCGCTTTACCGACGCCGATATCAATACGACCCGGAGCCAGCGAGGCTAATAAGTTGAAGTTTTCCGCCACTTTGTAGGGACTGTAATGCTGCAGCATCACGCCGCCGGAGCCGACGCGGATATGCTGGGTCTGGCCGATAATCCAGGCGATCAGCAGTTCCGGCGAAGGGCTCGCCAGACGATCGGTATTATGATGTTCCGCTAACCAAAAGCGGTGATAGCCCCAGGCTTCCGCCTGCTGCGCTAACTGTAAAGTGCGATGTAGCGCGTGACTGGCCGTCTCTCCATCGGCAATCGGCGATTTATCCAGCAAACTCAGTCGGTATGACATGCGCCTTATCCTTTTTGTAGTGAATATGACGAGTAGTTTGGTGTGGTAATCGCTATTTCGTAAAACAACAAATCCGAGATAGAGAATATGAAAAATAGAAATAGCGTTAATGACAAATAATAACTACCTAACATTTATAGCGGCGTAATTTATTGCGCGACAAATAGCATCGCTACAGCATGTGGGTTGCGTGATCCCGGCACTTCCTCGTTTAGCACGAGAACATAACGGCTTTCCTGCTATATCGTGTACCTGCGCAGGGCTTTGCTTTTTTTCGGCATAGCTAAGTGAATTTCCAGCAAACTCCCGCGCAGCGCATGGCTGAAAGCGAACATTACGCCAATGAAGAGCTCTGATAAAAGCCGCAGCAGATTGCGACAGTAAGGAAGCAATTAAAATCATAAAGCAAGAGGAATGTACTTATTTGATGATGATATAATACTTATTATTGTCTGAGAGGTAGCTTTAAGAACAGAGTCAAATTTTAATCGGTGATATTTTTCACAAAACCCTTTCATAATTATGTTGTTGTAAAATGAAAATGGTTATGATGTGAGGTCACTTGGCAGGAGCATGATAGAAATGGATGACTTATTAATTAAAAAGCGATTAATTAATGCTGGATTCACAACAAAAGAAATAAATTTCATTGCTTACTGGGCGGAAAAAGAGCAACTAACAATAATTGAAATTATTAAGGATTTGAGAGCAAGATTCATTGGAGGAATTTTTATAAGATTACTAGTCACTACTTTTTGTGCCTGGTGCTTTTTCAAGGGAGACTACAACATGGTTGTAATCGGCATCCCATTGATTTTTTTATTTATAATGGCTGAAGTGTTTTTTCCTTTAAAATTAGGCTTTAAAACCTTTTCAAAGTACAAGCATATAAAATAATAATCTTGAATAACTTCCATTTTTTAACATTTTTAGATCCTTTAAGAAAAATAATAGGTTACTGAGAATCCCCATATACTGAATTTACAGCAAGGCCATCACCAGCAATTAATGTTAACCGTTTGAGAAATTAGATTAGACATGCAGACATAACTAAGAGTAAAAACATCATTCAAAATATCTTTATTGATAAGACATTTTGTTTTTATACTGTATAATCTTATCGTGATGCAGTGTTTTTTTTAAAATTAAAGGCAATAATACTATGGGCGTGAGCGAAAAAAAACTATTAGAGTCAGGCTTTAGCCATTCAGACATGATAAAAATAAAAAACAACATTGATAGCTATGGCGGTTCAATTGATGAAGCCATCAGAGATCTTGCGAAACGTTTCTCTATATTTATCTTTGTTGTTTTTTGTTGCCTTACTGCTCTTATACTATTATTTATTTTCGGGTCGAAAGAAAGTATCTTTTCAGGTTCTATAGGAATATCCTGCGGTATAGTGGTGGCAGCGCTTTCTCAACCACCAATTTTAGCCTATAAATCCTGGCGTCATTTAAAAAAATCCCGAAACTAATCAACCGACCTCTCAGTGCTAATTAGGTCATATATTACTTTTGCTTTTATACCATAACCAACAATCTTCATCGTTAACTTTGGTTTACTCATGGTGTCTACTTTTCTATAATAATCACGAGGAAGCCATCTAAAAAGACGCCACGCTTCTGTTCTTCTTGTTAACCCAAAAATACTGTATGCACTAGCACCCAATGAGATAGCATTATAAAATGCCAAACCAGACTCAGGCTTAAACCCCATAAAACTGGCAGTATCCATAGCTGCATTTGCAACGATTCCTTCAGAGTCCGGATTTTCACTATAATAAAGATTATTAACTTCCTTTGTTATACCATTTATACCATCTACAAAAAGAATTGCCCCTGCAAGCACGCCGATTGGTGTCATTGTCGACATCATTATCATTCCACCAAATAGAGCAACTCCAGAAATAACAATATGAACTGCAGAAATGACATATCCAACCACTTTATTATTTTCACGAATAACTTCAACTTTAGCATAAATTTTTGCAGTCTCCATACGCAGCATACGCCCCTGCTCTTCAAGACTTACGTTCTCTTCTCTTAGTTTTTTTATGCATGCGAGACACTCTTCATCAGATTCTGCTCTGCTAGCTATTGAAAACTGCTCTTCGATTAAACTTTTTATTTCTTGAACAAAGTTCAAACGAGTCATAGCATCCTGAAGATGATTAGATGAAAGTGAATTAGCTGTCTGGATTAATATTCTGGCTTCCTGATTAAGCATTGTCTCAGCCCAAAGTCTGTTTCTTCCACCCGAGTGCATCATATTAATCAATAATGAGTCCATACTTACCCCTATACATTATAAAATCAACACAACATTTAAGACCTAGGCATTCAAAGCCATTAATTAAATAAACTTTATCGCTCACTAAATAATGATAGCTGCTAGTCGCTTTACTAAGGGATACTAACCTCAGCCACGACTCAAAGTTATGTTCAGCTAAGCTTATAAAAGATAACTACCGTCTCATTGAATATGAAAGTAATTTAACCGGGACATTACATCATAATTGAATTTTCCCTTATTACTTTCCCAGCCTTAATCACTATACATGTTCAAATTAACGCAAAATCAGTCTCTTCATACAAACCGATCAGAATATGCGCAGAGCTTCACTTATCACGTGTACTGAATCGTGTTGCTACATTACGCCTTACGATGTGACTTTCTATCTATTTATCATTTTCGGCAAAGCTTAGTGCAATTCATTGGTTCAACTCGCGGGTGCAGCATTTGATGATGAAAACCGCCCGTCGGGCTATTGATAAAAAAGGGAAACACCATGACTAAGCAATTTCACTTGCAGGCGCTAAGTTTAGCCCTGCTATCAGGGATTTTTAGCGCCCACGCGGCGGATACGCCGGTCAAAGGCGGCACACTGATTTATCTTGAACAGCAGGCGCATACCAATCTCTATCCGCCTGCCGGTGGTTTTTATCCTAATGGCGGTATTCTGAATCAAATCACCGATAAGCTGACGTGGCAAAATCCCAAAACCTTGCAGGTTGAGCCGTGGATTGCCGAAAGCTGGAGTAGCAACGCTGATAAAACCGAATACACCTTTAAAATTCGTCCCGGCGTGACGTTTTCTGATGGCACGCCATTAGATGCGAACGCGGTAGCGAAAAACTTTGATACCTACGGGCTGGGAAATAAAGCCCAGCGCTTGCCGGTTTCTGAAGTGATTAATAATTACGATCGCAGTGAGGTTATTGATCCGCTAACGGTGAAATTCTATTTCAAAAAACCGTCCCCAGGGTTTTTGCAGGGCACGGCGACCATTGGATCCGGTCTTGTTTCCCTCAGCACTCTGCAGCGTAGCTTCGATCAGCTAGGCGATGCGCGCCATATCATTGGCTCCGGGCCGTTTGTGGTCAGCGATGAAAAACTCGGGCGCGAAGTCGATTTAACCACTCGCAAAGATTACCAGTGGGGCCCGAAAAACCTCGCGCAGCAAGGGCCAGCGAATCTCGACGGCATCAAGTTCATCGTCACGCCGGAAGACAGCGTACGCATTGGCGCACTGCTGGCCGGTCAGGCCGACTTTATCCGTCAGGTACAAGCCTATGACGAGAAGCAGGCGCAGCAGCAAAACTTCCCGATTTATGCTGCGCCTACGCGCGGCGTCAACGACAGCATCAGCTTCCGCCCGGATAACCCGCTGGTCAGCGATGTGAAAGTGCGTCAGGCGCTATTGCACGCCACCAACGCGCAGCAGGTGGTGCAAACCCTGTTCTCGCCGAACTACCCGCAGGCCACCTCGGTGATCGCCACCTCGGCGGCCGGTTACGTCAATCTGTCCGACAAACTGAAATATGATCCTACGCTGGCGAAAAAGCTGCTGGATGAAGCGGGTTGGAAACCGGGCAGCGACGGCATTCGCGAGAAGGATGGCAAGAAGCTGGCGCTAGCGGTTTATGAATCCTTGCCGCAGCCGCAAAACAAAGAAGTGCTGCAGCTGGTGGCACAGCAGTGGCGTCAGGTGGGCGTAGCGCTGGCGGTTAAAGCCGGTGATGCCGGTAGCCGCGTGCTGGATAACCTCGATCCGCTGAAAACCCCGCTGGTGGTATCAGAAGTGGGCCGCGCCGATCCCGACGTGGTGAAAAGCCAGTTCTACCCGACTAACCGCGATGCGCTGCTGCAGAAAGGCGGCTCCAGCGACAAGGTGCAGAACTTCCGCGACGACAAGCTCAATACGCTATTGCTGAGCATCTCCTCTGAGGTCGATCCGGCCAAGCGTCTGGCGGTGACCGGCGATGCGCAGCGTTATCTGCTCGAACAGGCCTATGTCATTCCGATTTTTGAAGAGCCACAGGTCTTTGCCGGTGCGCCATGGCTAAAAGGCATCGATTTTGAGGCCGTAGGTCGACCGTCGTTCTACGGCGCGTGGCTGGAAAAACATTAAGGCAGGCTAATGATGCAACGTTCACTGCTGCGAAAAGTGGGTCAAAGCGTTTTGGTGCTGTGGGCCGCGTTTACCCTGTCGTTCTTTCTGCTGCAGGTGCTGCCCGGCGATGCGGTGCTGATCAAGTTTCAGAACCCGGATCTGGGCCTCAGCCCGGATCAAATCGCCGAAATGCGCCTGGCTTACGGCGCGGATAATCCGCTCTGGCAGCAGTACGTGCACACGCTGCTGGCGATGTTGCGCGGCGATTTCGGTTACTCGGTGCAGGCAGGCGTGCCGGTCAGCGAACAGCTGGTTAGCAACCTGCCTGCCACGCTGCAACTGGCGCTGCTCGGTTTTGCGCTCGCCACGCTGATTGCGTTTGCATTGGCGGCGCTGTCGCGTTTGCCCAGGCTGCGCTTCCTGCGTTCAGTGCTGCAATCGGTGCCCGCGCTGTTTATCTCGCTGCCCACCTTTTGGCTCGGCATCGCGCTGATTCAGCTGTTCTCCTTCCAGCTGCGCTGGATTCCGGTGATCAACCCTTCAGCGCTACAAGGCCTGATCCTGCCAGTCATTACCGTGGCGATTCCAATCTCCGCGCCGCTGGCGCAGATTCTGTTGCGCAGCATTGATCAGGTTTCCACCCAGCCGTTTGTGGCGGTGGCGCGTGCCAAAGGAGCCAGCGAAAGCCACGTATTGTGGCATCACGTGATGCGCAATGCGCTGCTGCCGGTACTTAACGTCGCCGGTTTACTGCTCGGCGAACTGATTGCCGGTGCGCTGATTACCGAAACCGTATTTGGCCTGAGCGGCATTGGCCAGCTGACGCAGCAGGCGGTAAATAATCAGGACGTCGCGGTGTTACAAGCGGTGGTGATGATCTCCGCGCTGGCCTTTGTGCTGATTAACCTGCTGGTCGATGCGCTGATGCCGCTGTTCGACCCGCGCCTGCAATCCATTGCCGGAGGCCACCGATGAGCCTGGTCGATTATTCAACTGCGCGTCACAGCAACGGCAACGCACGGGCGGCGCGCGCGCTACATATCCAGCCAGGTTTGTGGCTGGCGTGGGGCGTGATGCTACTGGCGCTGCTGGCGGCCTTTGCGCCCAGTTTGTTTACCCATTTCAGCCCAACCGAAGGCGTGCCCGGCGCGCAACGTCTGCCACCGCAGGCCGCGTACTGGCTCGGCACCGATCAGCTGGGTCGCGATCTCTATACGCGCATCATCTATGGGGCCTCACAATCATTGGCTGCAGCCGTTGCGGCGGTGGCGATGGGCCTGATTGGCGGCACCTCACTTGGCGTGCTGGCGGGCGCGATTGGCGGTCGCACCGAAAACGCCTTAATGCGTCTGGTGGATGTGCTGCTGTCAATTCCGTCGCTACTGCTGTCGCTCAGTATTCTGATTCTGCTCGGCTTCGGCACCGTGCATGCCGCGCTGGCGGTGGGCATTGCGTCAATTGCCAGCTTCGCCCGCCTGGCGCGTGGTGAAGTGGTGCGCGTGCGCCGCAGTGAGTTTGTTGAGGCGGCTTACGGCAGCGGCGGCAGCTTCTGGCGCGTGCTGTGGCGCCACATTTTACCCAACTCGTTGACGGCGGTAATCGCCTTTGCCGCCCTGCAGTTTGGCCAGGCAATTTTGGCACTCTCCACGCTGAGCTTCCTCGGCTATGGCACGCCGCCGCCAACGCCGGAATGGGGGTTGCTGATCGACGAAGGGCGTAACTATCTGGCAACCGCCTGGTGGCTCACCACCTTCCCCGGCATCGTGGTGGTTGCGGTGGTGCTGGCCGCCAATCGCATCAGCCGCCAGCTGGCAGGAGGTGACGCATGAGCGCGTTATTAGCCATTGAGAATTTAACCCTGAGCTATCGCCAGCGCGGCGAATGGCGCGCGGTGGTACATAACGTCAGCTTTGAATTGCAGCCTGGTGAAATGGTGGCGCTGGTCGGGGAATCCGGTTCCGGCAAAACCACCACCGCGCAGGCCATTATTGGCCTGATGGCGGAGAACGGTCGCCGTGACAGCGGCAAGATTGTGCTGAACGGCACCGATATCGCCGGTTGGTCGTCAAAACGGCTCGATAGCCTACGTGGCGTTAACATCAGCTTAGTGCCGCAGGATCCGGGCAACTCGCTCAATCCGGTGAAAACCATCGGCGATCAGGTGGGTGAAATGTTGCAGCTGCACCTGAAAATCAGCCAAGCCGAGCGCCAGCAGCGTGTGCTTGAGTTGCTGCAAAAAGTGGGTTTGAGCCATCCGGAGCAGCGCCTGAAGCAGTATCCGCATCAACTCTCCGGCGGCATGAAACAGCGGGTGCTGATTGCCATCGCCCTCGCCCTGCGTCCACAAATCATCATCGCCGATGAACCGACCAGCGCGCTGGATGTGACGGTGCAAAAGCGCATCCTCGATCTACTGGACGTGCTGCGCCGCGAATCGGGCACCGCGGTGCTGTTCGTTACGCACGATTTAGCGCTGGCAGCAGAACGCGCCGATCGTTTGCTGGTATTCCGTCACGGCGAGGTGCAGGAGCAAGGACCGGCGCAGCAGGTGATCAACGCGCCGCAGCATCCGTATACGCGTCAGCTGCTGCAGGATGCCGATCCCGGTGAAACCGCGCTGGCCGTTCCTGCCCGGGCCAACTTCTCATCGCCGGCGATTCAGCTCTCCGGCATCAATAAACTGTTTTCCCTCGGTCGCAATCATCAGTTGCAGGTGGCAAAAGCGGTGAGCGTTACCGTCGCGCGCGGCACCACGCACGCGCTGGTCGGCGAATCCGGTTCGGGTAAAACCACGCTGGCGCGCATTCTGCTGGGATTTGAGCAAGCCGATAGCGGACGCGTAGTCATTGACGGCATCGATGCCACCGCGTTGCGCGGTGAAGCGCAGCGCCAACTGCGCCGCAAGATTCAGTTTGTGTATCAGAACCCGTTTGCTTCGCTCGATCCGCGCCAGACGCTGTTCGCCATTATTGAAGAGCCACTGCTTAACTTCGAAAAACTCAGTCGCGAAGCGCGTCGTCAGCGCGTTGAAGCGGTGGCGCAACGTGTTGCCCTGCCGCTGGAGTTTTTGACACGTAAACCACGCGAGTTGTCTGGCGGCCAGCGTCAGCGTGTAGCGATTGCACGCGCCCTGATCCTGCAGCCGGCGATTTTGGTGTTGGATGAAGCCACCTCGGCGCTGGATGTCACGGTGCAGGCGCAAATTCTGCAGCTGCTGCAGCAGCTGCAGCGTGAACTCGGCCTCACTTACTTATTCATCACTCACGATCTCGCCACCGTGCGGCGTATTGCGCACAGCGTTACCGTGCTGCGTGCTGGTGAAGTGGTGGAGCAAGGTGACACCGTCACGCTCTTTACTGCGCCTCAGCATGCGTATACGCAAGCGCTGATTGACGCAATCCCCGCTTTCCGTCCGCTGATTAAGGAGTCTGCATGACGCGTAAACGTATTGGCTTTTTCACCCGCCTGTTGGATGACACCACGGCACAGCAGCGCTATCGCCTGGCCACCGAACAGATTCAACATGCCGAGCGCACCGGTTTTGACAGCGCGTGGATTGCCCAGCACCACTTTCACGAGAAGGAAGGCGGCCTGCCGTCGCCGCTGCTGTTTCTGGCGCACGTTGCCGCGCACACCCGCACCATTCGCCTCGGTACCGGCATCATCACGCTAGCGATGGAGAACGCGCTGCGCGTCGCCGAGGATACCGCGGTGTTGGATTTGCTGAGTAACGGGCGGCTGGAAGTGGGACTCGGTTCAGGCGGCACCGCCACCTCGTTTCTGCCGTTCGGCATCACTATCGACCAACGCGCCAACGTGTTTGCCGATCATCTGCATCAGCTACTCAGCGCATGGCGCGGCGATATGCTGGGACACCCGGATAATCATCTTTATCCCGCCGCGCCAACGTTGGCCCAACGCGTGTGGATCGCCACCTTCTCAGTGGAAGGTGCGGCACGCGCCGGCCAGGCCGGCCACGGTTTGATGCTGTCGCGCACCCAGCCGCGCCCGGCGGATCAACCTGATTTAACGCTCGATCAGATGCAGAACCCGATGATCGATGCCTATCTGGCGGCGTTACCGCCAGGCATCGCGCCACGCATTCTGGCATCGCGCACTGCCTTTGTGGCTGATTCTAACGATTATGCACGCCGTCTCGCCGAGCCGGGCCTGCAGCGCCAGGCCGACCATTTCCGCGCATCAGGACATGTGGTTGGCCACACGCTGGACGAACAGGCGCGCCAGCTGGATGCGCATTTTGGTGATGCCGATCGGGTGCGTCAATCGCTGCTGGCCGATACCGTGTTGCAACGCGTCACCGACATCAGTTTCCAGGTGCACTCCATCGATCCACCGCACGCCGACATTTTGCGTTCCATTGAACTGATTGCTGACCATATCGCGCCCGCGCTGCGGGGTTAAATCAGTAGCGGTCGCCATGAATGGCGACCCTACGGCAGGGTTTGTAGGGTCGCCATTTATGGCGACCTACTGATGCTTTAACTGGAGAATTGTATGTCCCAACCGTTTGATTTACTTAATGCGCTGGCCGATATCGATCCCGCTTCCGAACTGGCGCAAGCCCGTGCCGAACGCGCCGCCGCCACGCAGCATACGCAAGGCAGCTACGATGTCTTGTTTACGCAAGATGATGAGGATTTCCCGTTAGCCGAACGCTTTGCGCTCGCCGCACAGGCCGCGGCCTGGCACGGTGTAAGCGCGCTGCAGGCGCATTATCAGCAGCAGGCGCAATCGCAATCACATAACGCACGCTTTGAAGCGGGTTTAGCGTTTGCTGAACTGCTCAGTCGGCATCCAGTGGATGCCGCGCCGCAGCACATCGACACGCTGCAACATGCCGGCTGGTCGCCGCGCGGTATCGTCACCCTGGCGCAGCTGATTGCGTTTGTCAGCTTCCAGAGCCGTTTGCTGCTCGGTTTGCGTTTACTGAATGGCGAAGAGACGGCTGCGCAGCCGCATGCGGTAGCCGGAAAGTGGCACGATGCGCCGTTAACCCTGAGCGGCAAAACCGCCCTCACCGCCTTTACCCAGCAGGAACTCGGCTGGGAGCCGTGGCTGGCGGCGAAACCGCTCAATGAATTTAGCGCTGACGAGCAGGCCACGCTGGCGAAGTTCGGCCACAGCGATTCCGATTACTTCCGCCTGCTGGGACGCAACCAGCCGCTGCTGGAGCAGCGTACGCTCACCGATAAAGGCATCTTCTACACCGCTGGTGGACTTTCGCGCGCGGAACGCGAACTCGCCGCCACGGTGGTAAGCAAGGTCAACGGCTGCATTTACTGCGCCTCGGTTCACGCGCGCAAAGCCAGCCAGCTCTCGAAGGATGAACCGGCAGTACAGAAGCTGCTGAATGTCGCGCCGGGTGCCGAGCTGTCGCACGGACAATCGGCGCGCTGGGCGGCGCAGATCGATCTGGTTGCGACATTATCGATCACCCCGGCCGCCACCAGCCTGAAGCAGCTGCACGCGCTGCGCGATCAGGGATTCAGCACGCTGGAACTGCTGGATCTGATTCAATCCGCGGCCTTTTTCGCCTGGGCTAACCGCCTGATGCTGACGCTCGGCGAACCCTTCTTACCGGCACAAACCCAAGGATGACCATGACTGCGCTTTCCCCTCAACAGCTGGTGCGCTGGCGACGCGAGCTGCATCAGCATCCCGAACTGTCGGACCAGGAATTCGCCACCACCGAACGGCTCACGCGCTGGCTGCAACAACTCAACGTCAAGCTGCTGCCGCTGGCGCTGAAAACCGGTGTGGTCGCTGAAATCGGCCATGGCGAACCGCTGATCGCGCTGCGGGCCGATATTGATGCTTTGCCAATCGATGAACAAACCGACAACCCGTGGCGATCTCAGCAGCCGGGCGTGATGCACGCCTGCGGCCACGATCTGCACAGCAGCGTAATGCTCGGCGTGGCGCAGCAGTTGCAACGTATCGAAGCCCAGCTTCCCGGTCGCGTGCGCATTCTGTTCCAGCCCGCCGAAGAGATTTTCACCGGTGCGAAACAGCTACTGGCGGCAGGTGCGTTGAACGATGTGCAGGCGATTTTTGGCCTGCATAACGCGCCGGATCTGCCTACCGGAACGCTGCGCACGCGCGGTGGCGCTTATTATGCCAACGTTGATCGTTTCCAAATCAATATCACCGGTAAAGGTGCGCACGCCGCGCGACCGCATGAAGGTATCGATAGCATTGTGATTGGCAGCCACATCGTCACCGCGCTGCAAACGCTACCGAGCCGCGTGTTCAGCTCGCTGGAATCGGTGGTGGTTAGCGTAACGCGCTTCACGGCGGGCAATAGCTGGAATGTGTTGCCGCAGACGGTGGAGCTGGAAGGCACGGTGCGCACCCACAACGCGGAGATTCGGGCGCAGATTCCGCAGAAAATTGAAGCATTGATAAAGGGTATCGCCGCCGGATTTGGCGCGCAGGTTGAGCTGGTGTGGCAGGAAGGTCCGCCATCGCTGGTGAATACGCCAGAGTGGGCTGATTTCGCGCTGAGTCTGGCGAAAGAACAAGGCTATCAGACGCAAATCGGTACGCCGCAGATGGGTGGCGAAGATTTCGCCTTCTACCTACAGCAACTGCCAGGTGCGTTTGTCAGTATCGGCAGCGCCAGTGATTATGGTTTGCATCATGCCGGTTTCGATCCGGACGAAGCGATGCTGGAACCTGCGGTGCAATACTTCACTGAGCTGGCCCAACGCGCGCTGCTGACGCTGCGCCAACAACAGGCGCTGGCATCGTGACCCTAAGAGTAAGGAGAAAAGCGATGGCGATTTCGCTACCGGTTCCGCGTCTCGACCATGTGGTGATCAATGTTGCCGATCAGTTAGACGACGCCAGCGCGCTGTTTCGTCGCTTGGGTTTTCAGCTTACCGAGCGCGGCCATCATTCGCTCGGTTCCAGCAATCACCTGGCAATCTTCGGTGATAACTATCTGGAGTTATTAGGTTTTGAGGCCGGACGCGGCAATCTGCGCCAGGATTTATGGCAATCGCCGATTGGCCTGAGCGGCTTAGTGTGGAAAACCGAGGATGCCGATGCAGTGTGGCGCTATCTGGAGAGTCAGGATATCGACGGCGATCAGCCTGCGAGCTTTTTCCGTCCGGTGACCTTGCCGGATGGTAGCGAGCAGGAAGCGCGCTTTCGCACCGTGCGACTACGTCCGTCGCTGGTTGCCAATGGCCGCAGCTTCTTTTGTCAGCACGACACGCCAGATTCGGTGTGGCAGGACGCATGGCGCATCCATCCCAATGGCGTGAGCGATATCGTTGAGTTTGTGGTGGTGGCACAGGATCCTGCCGCCGCCGCACAGCCTTACAGCCGTTTGTTTGGCGCCGATAAGCTCACCGCCTGCCAGGAAGGTGCGTTTGTGTTGAAAGCGGGCGTGGCAACGGTGCGCTTTGCCGCCGCAGAATACGTCACCCAGCGTTTTGCCGGTTTACCACTCGATTACGACGGCAGCGCCCGCATGGCCGGGTTAAGTTTGCGCACCACGGATTTGCGCAAGGTAAAAGCCAGCCTGCTGCTCGGCGACATACCGTTCCGCGAAGAAGAGTCCGCGATCATTGTCGGTGCCGAGCAGGCGTTTGGCGTGGCGTTAAGGTTCCAGCAGTGAGTAATTGGTGCGCATGAATGCGCACCCTACGGTTTGTAGGGTCGCCATTCATGGCGACCAGGTTAAACTATCTTCATCTTCTTCTCCTGTTACCAAAGGTGAACATTGACCAGCCGATTGCAGCTTGAAACCCCCAGACTCACCTGCGCGCAGCTCGAGGAAGCCGACTGGGCTTTCTACCGCCAGCTACAGCTCTCGCCACAAGTCATGCACTACATCGCGGACCAAAAATCTGAAGAGAAAATTCACGCTGATTTCAATTCAAGATTGCCGCTCTGGTCGCCACGCAGCGCGCATTGGTTGTGTTTGGTGGTGCGGGACAAACAGTCGGGCAAACGCCTCGGGGTCAGCGGCTATATTCACCGCGATAGCGACTGCGCCGAAGTCGGCTTCCTGTTCGCGTCGGAAGCTCAGGGTAAGGGATATGCGTATGAGTCACTCAACGCACTTTGTGACTATGCGTTTAAGGACGGCGGCATCCGGCGGCTTATCGCGACCGTTACCGCAGGCAATACATCCTCACGCCGACTGCTGGAAAAAGTCGGCTTCGTATTAGAGGGTGAACTGCGGGAAAACTACTGGCTGAGAAATGCGTGGCATAACGATTGGCTGTTTGGGCTGCTGCAAAAGGATTATTAACCGCAGTCATTCCCAGGTGCGCATGAATGCGCACCCTACGATTTTGTAGGGTCGCCATTCATGGCGACCGGTTTTACATCTTTAGCTGTGCACGCTTGTTATACAGCCGCCAATAAGACAAGTAGGCGGCGATGATGGTCGATAAACTGGCGGTGCCGATCAGCATAAATGTCACCATAATCTGATACTTAATCGCTTTTACCGGATCAATACCGGCGAAAATGAGCCCAGACATCATGCCAGGTAAACTCACCAACCCGACCGTTTTGGCACCATCAACGGTGGGGATCATCGCGGCACGAATGCTGTCACGGATAAACTGCCCTGATGCCATTTTCACTGACGCGCCCAGGCTCAGCATCTCTTGAATCTTCTGACGATTATCGCTAACTCGCTGATTGAGATTGCTGAAGCACAAGCCAACCGCCACCATCGCGTTACCGGCAATCATTCCGGAGATCGGGATCACCTGCATAGGGATAAATTCAATCGCACCGCTTAGCACCAGAATGGTCAGAGTGAGCGTGGTGCCCGTGGTAATCGCGATAAAGGAGATGGTAAATCCCTTATCAATATTGCGGCTGCGTTTACGGGCATTGAGCGCCGCATTGACGCAGATAAACAGCACCATCAGCACGGTGAGCCAGTCATTGTTCAGGTCAAAGATCGACTTGAGCACATAGCCAACGATCACCAGCTGGATAATGGCGCGACATACGCTCCAGATGATGTCTTTGCTCATGCCGAGCTTCTCTTTCTGGCTGATCAGCAGCGCAATCAGCACCAGCATCAGTGAGAGCAACAGCGAGCTGTCGGTAATATTATGCTGGCTCATGGGCTTCTCCCTGTTGGGGCATATCGAGTTTCAGCACCTTTTTTGCCTGACTTATCTCCTGCACATCGTGACTGATCCACATCACGGCAAGAGTATTCTCACGTATTAACCCATCGATAAGGTGATTGATCGCGGCTTTGTTCTCTTCGTCCAGTGCACTGGTCACTTCGTCCAGCAAGAGCACCTGCGGCATAAACTGTAGGTTGCGCAGCAGTCCAACCCGTTGTTTTTCACCACCCGATAGTTGCTCAATTTTCTTGTCCAACATATCGGCTGTTAGATGCACGCTGGCGAGCGAAGCCACCAGCTGCTCGCGTTGCGGCTTTTGCTGACGAATCTGCCACGGCAACGCCAGGTTATCGTAAACCGTGTCGCCAAACAGCACGGGCGTCTGAAAACAATAGGAAACCTGTTGCCGATAACGTTCGGGCTTCAACGTGACAATGTCACGACTTTCAAAAAAAATCTGTCCTGCGGTCGGTGCAACTAATGAAGCCAATATCTTCAATAACGTGCTTTTGCCGCTCCCGGAAGGTCCAGTCAGCAACAGCAGCTCGCCGGGATGAAGTTGTAGTGAAATCGGCGCCAACAGCGTCTGGCCCTGCATGGCAAAACTTACTCCTTGCACATCCAGCAAGGGAGAATGGGTGGTCATGACATAGGTTCCCGGAAAAATAAACCGGAGGATTATAGTCTAAGTAGACGCGGTGCATCCTCGCGATTAACCGCTATCACGCTGTAATGCCCTCTATTCTGGCAGAGCTAAGGATCGCTTAATCTTCAACAGTGAAAATAGCCTCAACTTAAGAGGATATTTTTAATGAAAGCGATGAAATTTCGACCATTCAGTGAATATTTGGCTGTTGCGGTAAGCGTGTTCGCCGTGGTGAGTTTTCTTATCATCTGGTTGTAACCTAAGGTTCACTTAACCTTCATTTTTTAAGCTCTCTCCATCTTTACACCGATGGATGGATCAATGACGTTCTCGCTCGCAAAAAGACCGACGTTAAGTCGGCTTACGTTTATTACACTATTTTCAATTTATATTGCGGTTTTCCTGAACATTGCTTTTTATCGGCAGGTGATTGCCGCCATGCCGCTTGATAGCTTACGCACTATTCTGGTATTTGCTTCCATGCCAGTAGTGGCATTCAGCGTTATCAATATAATCGCTACACTCGCTTCGTTTTTATGGCTCGACAAGCTCATCCTGGCTCTCTTCGTGCTGGTTGCGGCTGCGGCACAATATTTTATCTGGAGCTTTGGGGTGGTGATCGACCGTTCGATGATCGTGAATATTATCGATACCACGCCTTCCGAATCTTTTGCCTTGTTATCACCCAAACTGATTATTACGCTGGGATGTAGCGGATTGCTTGCCGCTCTGCTGGTCTTTTGGCTGCGCGTTAATAATGGCAAGCCTTTCTGGAAAAGTGTCGCCAAACGCATGGCTTCAGTTGTGGTATCGATTATTTGCATCGCATTAGTAGCGATGTTCTTCTACAAAGATTACGCCTCACTGTTTCGTAACCAAAAAGAGCTGATTAAATCGCTCAGTCCTTCTAACTCAATTGTGGCGACGCTTTCCTGGTATAACCACAGCCGCACCGCCAACTTACCGCTGGTAAAAATTGGTCTGGATGCCAAACAGAAACCAGCGATGCTGGCCGGACCAAAGAGAAACCTGACTATTTTAGTGGTAGGTGAAACCACGCGTGCCGTTAATTTCCAGTTAAATGGCTATCAGCGGGAAACCACGCCACGCCTGGCAAAAGATGACGTCTCCTATTTCCCGAATACACAATCGTGCGGTACCGCCACCGCCGTCTCTCTGCCCTGCATGTTCTCCAATATGCCGCGAGCACATTATGACGATCAGCTGGTTGAGCATCAGGAAGGATTGCTGGATATTATTCAGCGCGCCGGTGTACAAGTGCTATGGAACGATAATGATGGCGGCTGTAAAGGCGCTTGCGATCGCGTACCGCATCAGGATATGACCAGCCTGAATTTGCCGGATATGTGTCACGACGGTGAATGTTATGACGAGGTGTTATTTCACGGTATTGAGGATTACATTAAAAATCTGAAGGGCAATGGCGTCATTGTGCTGCACACCATTGGCAGCCACGGACCGACATACTTTAACCGTTATCCGCCACAGTTTAGAAAATTTACGCCCACCTGTGATACCAGCCAGATTCAGGATTGTTCGCAAGAACAGCTGGTTAATACCTACGACAACACCATTCTGTATATCGATTACATTGTTGATAAAGCGATCAATGTGCTCAAAGCACATCAGGATGACTATACCACCAGCCTGGTCTACCTCTCCGATCACGGTGAATCATTGGGCGAAAACGGTGCCTATTTGCACGGCATGCCCTATGCGATTGCGCCAGATGTGCAGAAACATGTACCGATGCTGATCTGGCTATCGCCGGACTACCAACAGCGCTATGGCGTGAGCAAAGCCTGTGTTGATCAGCAAGCAGCACATAACGGTTATTCACAGGACAATCTGTTCTCAACCATGCTGGGATTAACCGGGGTTCAGACCAGTGAATATCAGGCTAAGGACGATATTCTTGCCGCTTGCCGGGCTAAGCAAAGTTAAACCGCTGGCTGCTGCTGGACGGTCACCATGAATGGCGACCCTACGAATCACGCAAGGTTAAGCCGCTAGCTGCTGCTGGACGGTCGCCATGAATGGCGACCCTACGAACCACGCAAGGTTAAACCGTTGGCTGTTGTAGGGGCGCCATTTATGGCGACCCATGTCAGGCTGCCACGCGATCCGCTCCTAATAAATCCAGAATCCGGCTGCGCAGCGCCACCAGTTGCGGATCGTCACGCCGGCGCGGCCACGGCAGATCAACCTCAATCACATCCACCACTTTTGCTGGACGCGGGCTGAACACCACGACGCGATTGGCCATCACCAGCGCCTCTTCCACATCGTGCGTTACCATCAGCGTGGTGAACTGCTGCTCCTGCCACAAATCAACGATCTCTTGCTGCATGCGCAAGCGAGTCAGCGAATCGAGCTTACCCAGCGGTTCATCGAGAATTAGCAAACGCGGGATGTTAACCAGCGCACGCGCCAGCGCCGCACGCTGCGCCATGCCGCCAGAGAGTTGATGCGGCCAGGCGCGGGCGAACTGCTTCAGTCCTACGCGATCTAACATAGCGTTGATGCGTTGTTCGCGCACCGGGCGGCTTTCACCGCGAATTTGCAACCCGAGACCGACATTGTCATATACCGTGCGCCACGGATAGAGCGTCGGATCCTGAAACACCACCACGCGCGACGGATCGGGCGCGGTAATCGCCTTGCCCTCCTCCGCCAGCACACCGCTGGCCGGCGGTTCGAGTCCGGCTAGCAGGCGCAGCAGCGTCGATTTACCACAGCCGGAAGGACCCAGCAGCGCGACAAATTCGCCGGCCTGCACCTGCAAATTAATATTCTCCAGCACCGGTAAATCTTCACCTTCTAACGTAAAGTGGTGATTCACCTTCTCAATCGTAATATTAACGCCTGCCGTGGTATCGGTCATATTGTCGCTCCTGCTTCCTGTGCAAATAAATAAAGCATAGGCCTCTCTTTCAACCCACCGAAATAGCCATTTCGGCAAACTAATACGCAAATTCTCATAATGAAAAACTGCATGACGACATGCGGGATTGTTATTTTGTCGCGGTTATCGCCTTTGCCATAGTGCGGTGAACTTTATCTACAAGGAAGACAAGATGGCATTTCAACAATTCTCTCTGAGCAGACGCGCGTTATTACGCGGGTTGGGTTTCCTGAGTGCTGGTGTGGCGGTGAATCCGTTGCTGAGTAGCGCGGTATTTGCCGACGATAAATCACTTAAAACCATTAAGCTGGCATGGGGACAAACGGCGGTGTGCCAATCACCGATTTCGGTGGCGCTGAAGCAAGGCTTCTTTAAAAAGTACGGCCTCAATGTTGAGCCGGTGAACTTTAGCGGTCCCACCGATGCGCTGTTACAGGCAATTGCTACCGGCCAGGCCGATGGCGGTATTGGTATGGCGCTGCGCTGGCTTAAACCCCTGGAGCAGGGCTTTGATGTTGACCTCACGGTGGGCACGCACGGCGGCTGCATGCGTTTACTCGCACCGCAAAACAGCGGTATCCGTGATGTGAAAGATTTGGTGGGTAAATCGGTGGCGGTCAGCGATCAGGCTAGCCCAATTCGCAACTTCTTTGCCATTCAGCTGGCGAAACAGGGTATCGATCCCGATAAGCAGGTGAACTGGTTGCAGTATCCGCCTGACCTGTTTGGCGAAGCGCTGCGCAAAGGCGAAGTGCAGGCGCTGGCCACCGACGATCCGCAGGGCTGGCTGCTGAAAAAGCAGCACAATTTAGTGGAAGTTGATAACAACCTGAAAGGCGAATACGCCAACCTCACCTGCTGCGTGCTGGGCCTGCGCGGCTCGCTGGTGCGTGACGATCCGGCCACCGCGCGCGCCATTACGCAAGCGATTGTCGATGCACAGCAGTGGACCGCCGAACATCCGGAGGAGACGGCGAAAATCTTCCAGCCGTTTGTGCCGGGCTCGGTAGCGGTTGAGGACATTGCCGCGATGCTGAAAGAGCATACGCATAGCCATCATTCAACTGGCGTGCAGCTGCGCAAAGAAGTGGCGGTCTATGTCGACGAGCTGAAGAAAATCAACGTGATCCGTCCAGATACCGATGCACAGCGTTTTGCTGAGCACTACGTGCCTGAGCTGCTGCCAGCTGAATCAGCCCATCAGCACGCCAGCAACATGGCGCATATGAGCAACATGTCGAGCTAAGGAGTCGAGGATGGCCAGTGATACTCTGACGATTGCCCGCAACCGTGACAGACCGCGTCGTATTCAACCTACGGTGTGGGTCGCGCTGCTGCTGTGGTGGGCGCTGGTCGCGCTCATGGTCGCGGTGCCGGATAAGCCGCAAGGTTTTGCCGCCCCGCGTTTTGTTAATGAAACGCATGAGCTGTTTGCCGCCTTTGCGCTTATTCTCAGCGGGCTGGCGGTTGCATCAAGCCTGTTCCCACGACTGACGCTACTCGCGCCGCTCAAGCGCAGCGGTCCGTGGCTGATTGTGCTGGCGCTGCTGATTGGCCTGTGGGAAATCGTCACTGGCAAACTGGCGCTGTTGCCGGCGCCGTTTTTTGCCCCACCGCGCGCGCTGGTAGAAGCCTATGCCACCGACTGGCCGCGTTTGCTGGATAGCGTGTTGAATTCACTGCGCCTGCTGGCCTTCGGCTTTATCTACGGCAGCGTGGTCGGTTTTATTACCGGCGTAGCGATTGGCTGGTCACGCGGGTTGGGATACTGGGTGCACCCGATTCTGCGTTTTCTCGGCCCGGTGCCCTCCACCGCGCTGCTGCCGCTGTCCCTCTACTTCTTCCCGTCGAGCTTCTCAGCGGCGGTATTCCTGATTGCGCTCGCCACCTGGTTCCCCGTGACGGTGCTGACCTGGTCCGGCGTCTCCAGCGTCGATACGCGTTATTACGATGTGGCGCGCACGCTGGGTGCCAATTCGCTGTTTCTGGTACTGCGAGTGGCGGTGCCTGCGGCGCTGCCGCACCTGTTTGTTGGGCTATTTATGGGGCTGGGCGCGTCGTTTTCGGTGCTGGTGGCAGCGGAAATGATGGGGGTGAAATCCGGGCTCGGCTGGTATCTGCAGTGGGCGCAAGGCTGGGCGGCCTACGCCAACATGTATGCCGCGCTGATTGTGATGGCGCTGCTGTTCTCCTCGCTGATCTCCCTGCTATTCGTGGTTCGCGACCGTCTGCTGTCGTGGCAGCGCAGCGCGGTGAAATGGTAACAACACACATTGCGCAATAAATTGCGCCGCTACGGTATGTGCATGCATTCGTAGCGGCGCGATTTATCGCGCAGATATTCGGTTCACATCATCCATTGCCGAGGTCGATTATGGCTACAAAAATTTCTGCTTCTATCACCGAACTGATCGGCAACACGCCGCTATTGCGTCTGTCACGTTATGCGCAGCAGCAGGAGATTCAGGCTGATTTAATCGCCAAGCTCGAGCTGTTTAACCCTAATCACAGCGTGAAAGATCGCATCGCCCTCAGCATGATTGAAGCCGCCGAACGCAACGGCACTATTAAGCCTGGCGATACGCTGGTTGAAACCACCAGCGGCAATACCGGCATTGGTTTAGCGGCGATTGCGGCGGCTAAGGGCTACAAATTCCGCGTTTATATCAATGATTTTGTCAGCATTGAGCGTAGCCAGATTATTCAGGCCTACGGCGCTGAAGTGGTGCCGTTCAGCACTATCGACGGTTTTAAAGCGTTTTATGACGCCAGCAACGGCGATTTCGTTGCCGCCACTAAGTGGCTGGCCGAGCAAGTCACGGCTGCGGAGCCGGAGGTGCATTTCCTGCTGCAGCTGGATAATCCCGCCAATCCGGCGGTACATGAGCGCACCACCGGACCGGAAATCTGGCGCGACAGCGGCGGCGAGTTGGATATCTTTATCGCCGCGGTAGGCACCGGCGGCACGCTGTCAGGTACCGGGCGCTATCTCAAACAGCAGCATCCGGGATTGCAGGTGATCGCGGTGGAACCGGGCATCGGATCGCAACCGAGCGAACTGCGACCGGAGCCGCTGGAGATCACCGGTGTGCATGCGTTTAGCAATCAGACGCCAGAACGCATCCCCGCCAATCTCGATCATCGCGTATACGATGAGGTGATCGCGGTGGAAACCTGGCAAGCCTATGCTGCCGCACGCCAGTTGGCGCTGAGTGAAGGCGTGCTGGTGGGTGATTCATCCGGTGCGGTGCTGTGGGCGGCGCAGCAGGTGGCGGCACGACCGGAAAATCACGGCAAGCGTATTGTGGTGTTACTGGCCGATGGCGGCAGCAGTTATTTAACCACGCAGCTGTTCGCGCATCAGGTCCCCGCCGAATCACTGAAGCTGGCAAGCGCGGTGCAGACATCGAGAAAAATCGCATGACGTCCCAATACGACCTTACAACCCCTGGTCGCCATACATGGCGTAATGCCGCTCAAAATGCCTGTTTTTGCAGGTGCGCATGAATGCGCACCCTACGAAAACCCGGCTATAGCAACGTGGGGAGCGCATTTATCCGCGCCTGGGCATCTACGAGGCGGTTCCGCACCAGCGCACTAACGTCAGCGCAATCGCTTTGGTGCAGGCCACCAGATCCGCAATCGGCACATGCTCGTTGGGCTGGTGCGACATCGCCGGATCGCCCGGACCGAAGTTCACCGTCGGCGTTTGCCCTAGCGTACTCGGCAGGCCAATATCACTATGCGCACCAAATCCAGCCAGCTGCGGATTCAGTGCGGCATCGGTAACACCCTGCTGGAAGGTGGTGACAAACGGATGATCCGCTTCGATTTCTGCGCAATCGGCATCCAGAATCCACTCGACCCTGGCCGGATGCCTGGCCAGATAAGGATCCAGCGCGCAAACCTTCGCGACGTGTGCCTCAATCTCTTTTTTAACGTTGCCACCCAGCCCCATCTCATCCTTCTCCGATGGCAGATACTGCACATCAATCACAATCTCTGCGCGACCGGCAATTGAGGCCGGGTGTTCACCCACTTTCAGCTGCGTCACGATAATCTGGTTGGGCAGTTCCATCAGCGGATGATTTTTGCTCGGCTGCGTCTGCCAGCGACGATTGAGCACATCGAGGCCATCCAGCATCTGACGACACAGCATCACCGCGTCCACCGGACCGCTGCTGTCCCAGCTGTTTGGCGTCAGCTCCGCATGCCCGCCGATGCCGTCGAGAATAATCCGTCCCCACAAAATACCGTGGCAGATGGGTGAAATGCGATTGGCGGTGGGTTCGGTCATAATGCCCGCATCCGCTTTAAATCCACGGTCGACCATCGCCAGCGATCCCATGCCGCCAATCTCCTCATCGACCACGGTGGTAAATACCACATCTCCCGCCAGGCGAATATTGAGGTCCTGCAACAGCTCTACCGCCATCAACATGCAGGCAACGCCGCCTTTCATATCGACCGCGCCTCGACCGTAAACGGCCGCGTTTTTGATTTCCGGTACAAAGGGATCGCTCAGCCAATGTTCCGGCGGGCCCGGCGGAACAACGTCAATATGGCCGGTGAGCATCAGCGATTTACCGCCGCCCGCCCCACTTAAGGTTCCCCCAAGATTTGGACGCCCCTCAAAGGTGCGGCCTTTATTGGCGCCCGGACGGCCCTGATATTTCGCGTAGAGTGCAGGACCATCGGGATCCCATAAATCGGTCTCCATGCCTAGCGACGCAAGGCGCTGCTGCAGATAAAGCTGGCAATCGCGCTCGCCAGGACCGGCTTCACGCGGATCGACTTTGACGATGGAGGGAAACGCCAGCAGATCGCACAGCGTCTGCGCGATGCGTTCTGCGCTAGCGTCGACGTGTGCGCTGATGAGTTCAGTCAGATTCATGAGTTATCTCCGATAAATAAAAAGTCGTTGTGCCATCAAGACGATAATCAACAACATACCCACCACGCCCAGCTGCCAGACGCTATTTAAACCCAGCTGCAACATGCAGGTTTTAATAGTTACCAGCATCAGCGCGGCGGCCAATACGCCGACCACGCTGCCGCGTCCGCCAAAAATGGCCACGCCGCCGAGCAGTGCTGCGGTAAGGGATTCGAGTTCAAGATTGACGCCAATTTCCGGGCGCGCGCTGCCTAACCAGGTAAGTGAGACGAACCCCGCGCAACCCGCCAGCAGGCCGCTCAGGCAATAGGCGAGCAAACGCAGGCGATCAACCGGAATGCCCACCAGCCGCGTGGCGTGTTCATTGAAGCCACAGGCGTAAATCCATTTCCCCCACGCGCTTTTGCTCAGAATCAGCCAGGCGATGAGGAAAGCCGGTATCACGCAGGTGAGAAACGGTAATGGAATGAAGAATTGTGCGCCGCGTCCCCACTGGGTTAACGCCGTGGGAACCCCGGCGATAGCGGCACCGCCGGTCAGCGCCAGTGCCAATCCAGAAAACAGGTAGAAGCTGCCCAGCGTGACGATGAGCGGCCAGAGCCGCAGCCGCGCAATCAGCCAACCGTTGATGGCGCCCGCCAGCGTGCCGGTGAGCAGACAGATCAGCGGTAGCCATGCCGGATTGATGCCCTGATCGAGCGCCAGCATGCCGATCACCGCCGAAAGCGAAACGTTGCCGCCCACCGAGAGATCGATGCCGCCGCCTCCGGTCATCACCACTAACGATTGTCCCAGCGCGACCAGCGACAGCAAGGTAGCGAATTGCAGGATCGAGGTGATTGACCAGGACGCCAGCATCTGTGGTAACAGCAATACAATACCGATGCCCAGCAGCAGCCATAGCGCGATCAGCAGCGTTAAGTCAGGAGATTTACGCCATAACGTCATGCAAGCCTCCTGAAGGTAAATACGCGACTGCTGGCCGCTTCGCTACTCAATACGATGAGCAATACCGCGCCGGTCACCACCGTTTGCCACAGCGATGGAATGCCCACCAGCAGTAAGCCATTTTGCAGAATACGCAGCAGTAACACCCCAAGCAGCGTCCCCAGCAAGCTGCACGATCCCCCGGTAATCCGCGTGCCGCCTAGCACCACGGCGGCGATGGCTTCCAGCGCCAGGCTACCGCCCACCGTCATCTCGACGTTGCGATAAGTCGCGATATAGCAGGTGGCGGCAATACCGCACAGCAAACCGCTGATCATAAAGGTGGCGATGCGTACCTGAGTGACCGGAATGCCCGCCAGCCGCGCTTTCTCCTCCGAGTTGCCCGCCGCCAGCAGCCACAAACCGTACGGCGTATGACGCAATACCAGCCACACGCTGGCCCACACCAGCCCAATGATCCAGGCCATCACCGGCACGCCCAACAGGGAATGCATTAACCCGCCGGTTAACGTGCCTGGCAAACCGGAAAGCCACTGTCCGCCGAGCAGCGCAAATAGCCCGGTGCGCCACACGCCGAACAAGCCGAGGGTGCCAACAATCGCTGGAATACGACCAATCACTACCACCAGCGCGGTCATCAAGCCCAGCAGTAATCCGAGCAACGGGCCCGCCAGCGCCGCCAGCCATGGCGAATTCGTCAGCAGCAGCTGGCCAACCCCCCAGGCCGCTACGCCCATCACCACGCCGACGGACACATCCACGCCGCCCATGGCGATCACTAGCGTCATCCCTAGCGCGATCAACAGCAGTTCACTGCTATTGCGCAGAATGGTGAGCAGGTTATCCACCGTCGCGAACCAGGGAGAAAACCAGGAGAAACCGGCAATGGCGAGCAAGGCGATCGCCAGTAAAGCGATCTCCCGTGAAGTCATGTGCATGCGCATCCCCATTAGAATTTGAACTGGTCGACATTCTCTTTGGTAAATACTGCCGGCGCTCCGAGCAGCAGTACGCCGATTTTGCTATCAAACTTCACCGGCTCGGCGAAACCTGGCACGCGGTTTTCGGCGCTAAAGGCTTTGCCATCAATCAGCTGCTTACCGGCCCACACCGTCAGATAGCCAAGCTTCTCGGGATCCCACAGCACCGTGTAACCAAAAGCACCGCTTTTCAGATAGGCGCGCGCGGTGTTCGGGCTACAAAAACCGCTGCCGATCACCTTGCCATTCTTACCGGCGGTTTCAATGGCCTGCGCGACGCCAGGGCAAGTGGTCGACGCCATGGCGATCAAGCCTTTAAGATCCGGATTGGCGGACATTAAATCGGTGGCGATCTGTGCCGCGCGGCTGGCGGAGCCACCGGCATATTGCGGTTTAAGCAAAGTAATGTGGGGATATTTGCTTTTCACCCGCTGCTGCATGAAGCCGATCCAGCTATTGAGATTAGATGCGGTGGCTTCACCGGAAACGATGCCGATTTTGCCGCGTTCGCCAACGCGTTTGACCATCTCGTCAATGATGGTTTCGCCCAATCCCTGATCGGTAGCCTGCGCGACATATACCGGACGCCCGCTGTCAGGGGCATCGCTGTCGCTGGTAAACAAATGCACATTATTCGCTTTCGCCTGCGCCAGTACCGGCGCAATGCTGGACGCATCCAGCACGCTGATGCCGATCGCGTTAACCTTCTGTGCAATCAGGTTCTGCACGATCTGCAGTTGATCCATTGGATTGGTGTCTACCGGACCGCTATAGACAAACTCGACGCCCAGATCGCTGGCCGCGCGTTTACCGCCCGCTTCCATCGCCTGGAAATAGGGAATGCCGATAATCTGTGGCACAAAGGCCACTTTTTCTGCGGCGAGGGAATAACCTGAAAACAGTAATGAGAGAGAACAGACTGCAGTAGCAATTCGACGCATTTTATTTCCCCTGGTTAATGGCAGAGCAATTACTGATTCTCAAACACGCGTGCATCGGGATGCGCGCCGGTAATGAGTGAAACGATTTCATCGGGTGAGGTTTCGGCGTGACGCCGCTCGGCAATTTTTCGTCCACGGCGGAACACCACCATGCGATCGGCCACCGCGAACACATCACTGATGTTGTGGCTGATCAGCACCACGGCGCAGCCGCGCGCCGCGAGTCGCCGCGTCAGCTGTAATACTTTTTGCGTTTCTGCAACGGCCAACGCGGCAGTTGGCTCATCCATAATCACCAGCTGCGCGTTGAGGTTGAGCGCGCGGCAGATCGCCACCGCCTGGCGCTGTCCGCCGGAGAGACTGCCGACCGACGCTTCGGCATCGGAGATATGCGCGTCAAGATCCTTTAACAGCTGATCGACCTGCTCACGCATCTCGCGTCGGCGTAGAAAAGGAATGCCCAGCACGCGGCGCTTGAGCTCACGGCCAAGGAAAACGTTCTCGGCAATGCTAAGGTTCTCCGCCAGCGCCAGCTCCTGATAAATGGTGGCGATGCCGTGTTCTGCAGCCTGGCGCGGCGAGGTGAATTTCACCGACTGGCCGTCAATCCACAGTTCGCCGTCGCTGGCGCTATAAGCACCCGACAGCACTTTGGTAAAGGTGGATTTCCCTGCGCCGTTATCGCCGAGCAGCGCCAGCACTTCGCCGCGATGAATGGTGAGATTGACCTGGTTAAGTGCCGTTAAGGCACCGAAGCGTTTGCAGATATTGCGCGCCTCAATAAAACACGTCGTCATCTTCTCTCCCCAGCGCTGAGATAGGCGGCGCTGTGGAAATCGATTTCCCACTGCAGCACCTGGCCGTAGAGAATGGATAAGCGGTTTTTTTCTGCCTCACTAAGATCCTGTGCACAGCGATCCAGCTCGGCTTTCAGCCACAGCGCCTGCTGATGAAACTCCTCTTCAGCATGCATATCGACCCAGCGACGGATGTCGTCATCCAGCAGCGGTTGGGCACTGACGCGTGCGCACCAGTGGTAATACATCCACTCGGCACCAAACATCAGCGTGATGATCTCGGCAAAACTGCCCTGCTTTGCGACGTTTAACATGCCATCGCGAAACGCCGTCACGCCCGGCAAATCATCCGGATAATCCGCCGTATTGATGTTGCGCCGCGCCAGCACCGCTTCAAACCAGGCAATTTGCGTATCTACCAGCGCATTTAACACGCCTATTAACCAGCGCTGCTGGCGAATATCCGGCGCTTTACTCACTGCCAGCGCAAAGATATTGATGGCAGTGGCGACAAAGTTGCCTTCAAACACCAGATAGCGATTAAACACGGCGTCAGGCAGCTGATTGCGCTCGATATCCTGCACAAACTGATGCTGTTGCATCGCCAGCCATAGTGTTTGATGCTGCTGCAAAAGCTCATCAGAGAAGCCTTTCATCACGCCTCCTCCAGCGCCGCTTGCGCCACGGACATGAAGTGTTTGACGCGTGCAAGCTCAACCTCATTCCACCACACGCCATCCACTTTCAGCGTGCTGGCGACGATTACGCCCTGCGTGCGTTCAAGGATCTGGCAGATGTTGGCGGGTGTTACGCCGGAACCAACCAGCAGCGGCAGCTCGGTAGCCGCACGGATTTCGTCGATTTCATCCAGCGTGGCGCTGTCGCCGGTGCGTTGCCCGGTGGCGATCACCGCATCCGCGTCAAAGAAATCCACGTCCCGCGTGAGCTCCTGAATGGAGCGGTCGGCAACAATCGCATGGCTGCCGTGTTTGACATGGCTATCGGCAAACACGCGGATATGTTCGGCCCGCAGCTGACTACGGTAACGCAGCGCTTTTGCCGCCGCGCCTTCAATAAATCCTTCATTGGCGATATAGGCATTAGCCCACTGATTCACACGAACAAAATCAGCGCCGCCCGCCAGAGCGGTAGCAAAAGCAGGAATGGCGGCGTTGGCCAGCACATTAATACCGAGTGGTACGCCAAAACGTTCGCGAATTTTTTCCGTAATGACCGCCATAAAGGCAGCGGTTTCCGGACCAATATCCTCTGGTTTGGCAAAAGGAATATCACCGTGATTTTCTACGATCAAACCATGTACACCACCCGATATATAATTTTCGGCATCACGCAGCGCACGCTCAATAATAGCGGGGAGCGGCTTACCTTGATATTTAGGCGCCCCCGGAAAAGCCTCGCAATGAATAACACCTATCACCGCTTTCTTCCTGGAAAAAATATCTTGTATTGCGCTACTTTTTCCTGCTGATATAGAAACCATCTTCTTCACCTTATTAATGAGAACCATTATGCGAATTTATGTTGCAGGTAATATTGTTGTTGATGAAACCTGGTCCATTAACGATTTGCCACAAAAGGGCGCGTCTATCCATGGCGTAAAAACATCGCAGGATATTGGCGGCAAAGGCGCTAATCAGGCGATTGTTATTTCACGCTGCGGTATCGATACACGTTTAATTGCCGCAATAGGCGACGACAGCAATGGACGCTGGATTCGTGAGAATATCGCTCATGAACCGGTGACACTTTTTCCCACTGAATATTCATCCCCTCACAGTGACGCCTCAATTATTTTAAACAGCAGCGATGGTGACAATGCCATTATTACCACCACCGCAGCGGCCGATGCCTTAACGGTGGAGATGATTCTGCCCTATTTAGCCGATGCCGCTCCGGGTGATATTTTGCTGCAGCAAGGCAATTTCTCCATAGAGAAAACCCGCGCGCTGTTCAGCTGGGCAAAAACCAGAGGGATGAAAACTGTGTTTAATCCCTCACCGGTCAATCCTGACTTCGCGCAACTTTGGCCGCTGGTCGATATTGCCGTTGTGAACCAGCTGGAAGCCGATTTATTGCAACCGGCTGGCGTCAGCACCCTCATCGTTACTCAGGGCGCTGCCGGTGCGCTGCTTTTCACCGCCACGCAACGCAGCTTTTGCCCCGCCTCACCGACGCAGGCGGTGGACAGCACCGGTGCGGGCGATACCTTCCTCGCCGTGCTGCTGGCGTCTGCGCTCCTGCGCGGCGTGGAACCCGATCGGCTTGCTTTACAACATGCCAGCCAGGCAGCCGCCATCACCGTGAGCCGTACCGGCACCGTGACGGCTTTCCCTACGCAACAGGAACTCGCCGCGCTGCTAGCTACGCGCAGCGAGTAACCGGTTACTTGAACAGCGGACGATAAGTATCGACGTTCGCTTTGGTCACCACGGTGGCTGGAACCAGAATGGTTTTACTCACCGTTTTCCCTGCCGACAGCGTGTTGAGGGCTTTCAGCGCCTCTTCGCCCATCTTTTTCGGATCCTGCTGCAGCACAGCAGTAACGTAACCGCCATCAATGCCGCTGATGGCTTTGGCCGTCAGATCCCAACCGAAGACTTTGATCGCTTTCTGCCGTCCCTGGTTTTCCACGGCGGCAATCGCGCCCAGCAGGGCCGGTTCTCCGGTGGCATAAATTGCCGTTAAATCAGGATTGCCGGTGATAAGGTTTTCCGCTGCCGTCATGGCGTTGTCCTGGATATTCTGACCATCCACCACATCGGCAACGGTGATGTTGCTGTTGCTCTTGATGGTCTCTTCAAAGCCTTTCTGACGCTGGTTCTGGATCGCCGAATTAAGGGCACCGACAATGCCCAGGCGTGCCTTGCCGCCCATCTCTTTCGCCACGTAATCGACAAAATATTTACCGAGTATTTTTCCGCCTTCCAGATTATCCACACCAACCTGTGACGCTTGTGGACCCGCTGGTAATACCGCATCAATGGCAATTACGGGAATGTTCGCGGCAGCGGCTTCTTTAATCGCCGGCATAATTCCGTTGACGTCAATAGCATCAACCAGAATGCCTTTCACACCTTGCTGAATATAGTTTTCAATTGCATCGTTCTGCGCAACCGGATTATCGGTGGCATTGAAAATAACCAGATCTTTACCACTGGCTTTAGCGGCTTCTTGCGCGCCCTGATTCATCAGATTAAAGAATAATGCCTGCTGATTAATTTGCACTAAGGCATAAGTTGGTGCGGCTTGCGCCAGGGAAAAAAGGGAACCCGCAGAAATTAAGCCTGTAGCCAAAACCAATGAACGCAGTTTTCCGGTGAAAGATAACATCATGGTGTTCCTCGTCGGGAATAAATAATAATCAGCGTTTCCCAGCGTTAAGACACTGAGATTATTTTTGGCGGGCAAATATCGATGGATATGCTGTTCACACTGCGCAGGTGCAGTGTTTTTAAAACACCCTGCTTACGTTTTTTCGGCAACCCATCCGCTAGGAATACCTGGTGAAATAACGAAAGTCAGTTTGGGAATGGATTCCCGGTACTGCGGTAAACTGTGCATACAATTCGCTGAGTGACTTTTTTTGTCAAGTGTTTATTTATGCATCAGTGGGCAAAGGAAAGCGCTGTATCAGCCGCGCTTAAGTGTGTTACAGATATTGGTGTGGATAAAAACGCATCCTATTGCGACTCCGCGCGTTATTGTGAGGTCGCCATAAATGGCGACCCTACGATTGATCGGCACGTTTTGTAGGGTCGCCATTCATGGCGACCGAGAAATGGCGACCCTACGATTAATCGGCACGTTTTGTAGGGTCGCCATTCATGGCGACCGAGAAATGGCGACCTTACGATTGATCGGCACGTTTTGTAGAGCCGCCATTCATGGCGACCGATAAATCACTATGGCGAGGAACATGAGTACAAAACGCGTGTTGTTATCTGACGTGGCGAAATTAGCAGGGCTCTCCAAGGCCACGGTCTCTCGCTATCTGAATCACAGCATTGTGTTGCCGCAGGAGACGATTGACCGCATTGAAGCTGCCATTCACCAGCTCGATTATCGCGGCAACAGCCTGGCGCGACGCCTGAGCAAAGGCGGCAGCGAAACCCTGGGTTTAGTGCTGCCCGATATCACCAACTCCTTCTTCGCTGAACTGGCCGACGCGGCAGAAGAGGCGGCGTCAGCGCGCGGTTACAGTTTGGTACTCTGCATCACCCGCAACAATCCCGACAAAGAGGCGCAGTTCATTCGCTGGCTGGACACACGCCAGGTCGATGGCCTGCTGTTTACCACCAACCGTCCAGATAACGGCTTGTTGCGTAAAGAGATGCAGCGTCATCAGCATATAGTATTACTCGATGAAGATATTCCCGGCAGCAGCGTACCAAAAGTATTTGCCGACAACGTGCAAGGCGGGCGTATCGCGACTGAACAGCTGATCGCTGCGGGACATCGTCATATCGCCTTTATTGGCGGTCCGGAACAGCTGATGAGCGTGCGCGAACGTTATCTCGGCTTCTGCACCGCGATGAAGCAGGCCGGTTTGTCGGTACCCGACGCATGGGTCATGTACGGTAACTACGAGCGTGAGTTTGGTCAGCAGGCTTTGCAGCAGCTGTTCAGCCAGTCTCAACGCCCCTCCGCCGTGTTTGCCGCCAGTGATTATCTGGTGCTGGGCTTGCTGGATGGCTTACGTGCCAGCGGCCTTCAGGCCCCCGCTGCACTTTCACTGGTTGGCTTTGATGACGCCAACTACACCGACCTGACGCAGCCGCGCATCTCCACCATTCGCCAACCCGCCCGGGAACTGGGTTATACCGCGGTAGATATCATGCTGCGCCTGCTCAACAACGAAGCCAATATTCCATTGGAAACTCGCTTGCCGGTCGAATGGGTTGGCCGCGATTCGATCCAACTCTGCTGCCCCTGAACCATAATGGCGCAAAATTGCACAGCTTTGGCGCAAAAGATGATCAAAAATCACCAGCGCATTGCCTTTTAGTAAACCGGTTTACCTCGCTACGCACATTTAACCTATTGAATTAAAGATATTTTTGCCCTCACAATACTGGCTAAATTATAACCTGGCACAGAAACTGCAATATTCCTCCCGGCAAACAAATATCGTTGTATCCAGAGCCAGCACGTATCAGGTTATGTTGTATCTGGCAGGTAAACCGGTTTACTAGCATGTGAGCCGCGCCAGATCCGACCTTTCCCGCTGACTAACAATTGTCCCGGTAACCGCAATGGGAGTGATCAGATGCAGCAGCCACACGCTACCCCGGCACGGGTAGAAATGATTAACATCACCAAAACTTACGGTTCGATACGATCCCTGCGCGGCGTGAATTTGCAGCTGGCGCCAGGGGAAGTGCTGGGATTGGTGGGCGATAACGGTGCGGGCAAATCAACCCTGACCAAAGTGCTCTCCGGCGCGGTGGTGCCCACCAGCGGTGCTATTCGCATCGACGGTGAGCAGCAGCACTTCACCAATCCGGCGGATTCGCGCCGTTGTCACATTGAGATGGTCTACCAGGATTTATCGCTGTGCGACACGGTGGATGTCGCCGGTAATCTGTTTATGGGCCGCGAGCCAATGAAATCGGTGCTCGGCATCCCTTTTCTCGATCAGGCCAAAATGCATGCCGAAGCACGCGATATGCTGAAAGGTTTGGGTATTTCGATTCCCGATACGCGTTTGCTGGTGCGCAATTTATCCGGCGGCCAACGGCAGGCGATTGCTATTGCCCGCGCCGCCGCCTTCGATCCGAAAGTGCTGATCATGGATGAGCCGACCGCTGCGTTAGCCGTAGCGGAAGTGGAAGCGGTGCTGGAGCTGATACGGCGCGTCTCTGCGCGCGGGGTTAGCGTCATACTCATCACCCATCGTCTGCAGGATCTGTTCCTGGTGTGCGACCGCATTATGGTGATGTACGAAGGCACCAACGTAGCGGATCGCCGCGTAGCGGATACCAGCCTGAGCGATATCGTTAATTTGATTGTGGGTGAGAAATTTACCGCTCATTCGGCGGCTGCACACTGAGGTAATGGGATGAGCATCATGAATTTAAGCAGTTCGCGCATGATTCAGCATTCGCTACCGCGTCGCCTGCTGCATAACCATTCGGGCGTGGTGAGCATTGCGCTGTTTTTCATCTTTTGCTGCGTGGTGTTTTCGCTGATCACCAGCAACTTTCTCACCAGCACTAACTGGCTGAATATCATTCGGCAAAGTGCTCCGCTGCTGATCGTAGCAACCGCAATGACGTTGGTGATCACTACCGGCGGCATTGATTTGTCGGTGGGTTCGACGCTGGCGCTGGTTGGCGCACTATCCGCTATCGCGCTTAACAACTGGGGCTTATCCTGGCCAGTGGTGCTGATCGGTGGATTGCTGCTGGGCGGATTAGTTGGCGCCATCAATGGCTTCTTTATTGCCTTTGAGGGAATTCCGGCGTTTATCGTCACTCTGGCCACGCTGGCGGTGGTGCGCGGAGTGGCATTGCTGGTCACGCAAGGTTATTCAATTCCGGTGCCGGCCGACAGCTTGTTTACCTTTATGGGGCGCGCCTGGGTGCTTGGCGTTCCGATGCCCGCGCTGATTGGCATCGTAGTCCTGTTTGCCGGGCATATTGTGCTGAACCATATGCGTTTTGGCCGCTACGTTACGGCGATTGGCGCCAATGCGGAAGGTGCACGTCGCAGCGGTATCAACACCAAAGTGGTGACCATGAAGGTCTATATCATTAGCGGCATGGCAGCGGCGCTGGCGGGGATGATCATTACCGCGCGTCTCGGCAGCGGCTCATCCAATCAGGGTGAAGGCTTTGAACTGCAGGTGATTGCTGCCGTGGTGCTGGGCAGCACCAGCCTGTTTGGCGGCTTTGGCACCATTATTGGCACACTGCTGGGCGCGCTGTCGATTGCCATCATCCAGAACGGACTGATTCTGTCGCACATCTCGCCGTTCTATACGCAAATCGCGACGGGCACCATCATTCTGCTCGCCATCTGGCTGAATACCCGCATTCTCAACCCCGCCCGCGCGCCGGCAAAAGGATAGCCCATGAAAGGATCGATTTTCCGTCATGCCGATCCGTTACCGCTTGGCGTTACAAGTGGCTACGTGATGACGGTTTTAGGACCGCTACCGCTGGCTGAGATGGGCGTGACCTTGATGCACGAACACATTCTGCTCGATGCGTCCGGTAAATGGGTGCCGCCCTGCTGTTGCAGCGATCGTCATATTGCCGAGATGCCAGTCAAGATTGAGAACCTCGGCGAACTGGCCATGAACCCGCTGATGAGCCGCGATAACTGCCAACTGTTTGACGTCGACCTGGCGATTGAAGAGTTGATGAAGTACCGCGCGTTGGGGGGTGAAACCATTATTGATCCAACCAATATCGGCATTGGCCGCGACCCGAAGGGCTTACAGCGTATCGCCCGCTTAACCGGTCTCAACATCGTGATGGGCACTGGACTTTACCTCGAGCCCTCGCATCCCGCATGGGTGAAAAGCATCAGCGTGGAGCAGCTTAGCGAAAAATTGATCTTTGATCTCGGTGGCGCAGCGGAAAAACCGGAGGTGATTGCCGGACTGATCGGTGAAATCGGTATCTCCAGCCGCTTTACCGCTGATGAAGAGAAATCGTTGCGCGCGGCGGGACGTGCCAGTGCGGCAACCGGCGTGCCGATTCAGGTGCATCTGCCGGGTTGGGAACGTTTAGGCCATAAGGTGCTGGATATCTTGCAGCAGGAAGGCGCCGATCTGCGTCACACCGTGCTGTGCCATATGAATCCTAGCTTTGCCGATAAACGCTATCAGCGTGAACTGGCCGATCGCGGGGTGTTCCTTGAATACGACATGATCGGCATGAGCTATTACTACGCCGATGAATCGGCGCAATCACCTTCCGATGAAGAGAACGCGCGCGCCATCTGCGAATTGATCGATGACGGCTACCTCCAGCAAATTTTGCTGTCGCAGGATGTGTTTCTGAAAACCATGCTGACGCGCTTTGGCGGCCACGGTTATGGCTACATCCTCAAACATTTTGTCCCGCGCCTGAAACGTCACGGCGTCAGCGGCGAACAACTCGAAACCTTATTGATTGCTAACCCGCAGCGCGTATTTGGCGGGTGAAAGGGAAAATTATCATGCAGAAACAAGTCTTGCTGGTGGGCGAATCCTGGACCAGCACCTCGAACCACATCAAAGGCTTTGACCAATTCTCCACCGCCACCTGGCATACCGGCGCCAGCGATTTTATCGCGGCGTTAAAGGAGAGCGATTACGCCGTCACGCACATGCCGGCACACGCTGCGGCCACCGATTTCCCACTCACGCTGGAAGGATTGCAGCAGTGGGATGTGATTATTCTTTCGGATATTGGTGCCAATACGCTGCTGCTGCATCCCGATACCTGGCTAAAAAGCCGTCGCACCGCCAACCGCTTATCGCTGATCCACGATTACGTGGCGGCGGGCGGCAGCCTGATGATGATTGGTGGTTACTTCAGTTTTCAGGGTATCAATGGCGGTGCGCGCTTCCGCCATACGCTGGTGGAAAAAGTCCTGCCGGTGCGCTGCCTCGCCTGGGATGATCGTGTTGAAACGCCCGAAGGATCGACCCTGGAGATGACGCAGCCGCATGCGGTATTCAACAATATTTCCGGCGAATGGCCGTGGATGCTGGGATACAACGAAGTGGAGATGCAGCCTGAAGGTACGCTGCTGGCGACCGTTGCTGGCACCGCGCATCCATTATTAGCGGTGCGTGAATATGAAAAAGGCCGATCGCTGGTGTGGACCAGCGATATGTCGGCACACTGGCTACCGCAAGAGTTTACGCAATGGCCCGGCTATCGCCAGCTGTGGATTAACTGCTTCGACTGGCTAACGGAGCGCGCCTGATGCCTCCCGCTTCGATCGCCCTTACCCAACATTTGCTCGGTTTCGATACGATCAATCCGCCCGGTAATGAAGCGGCGTGCATGCAGTTTTTGGCCGATTGGCTGAGCGAGCGAGGTTTTGCGGTTAACCTGTCGTCTTTTGGTGCTGGCCGCAGCAATCTGATTGCGCATCTTCACGGCGCATCGCCCGGAAAACCGCTGGCGTTTACCGGCCATCTGGATACTGTGCCGCTCGGCAATCAACCCTGGCAACACGATCCTTTTGGCTCGGATATCGTGGCCGATCGGCTTTATGGACGCGGTTCGAGTGATATGAAAGCGGCGATAGCGGCTTTTGCTTTCGCCTGCCTCCAGCAGCAAACGGCGATTCGTGCCGGGCGCGGCGTGGTTCTGCTGATCACCGGCGGTGAAGAAACGGGCTGTGAAGGCGCGCGGTCGCTAATTGATGCCGGCACGTTGCCGGAAATTGGGGCCCTAATCGTCGGCGAACCGACAGCCAATTATCCGGTGATTGGGCATAAAGGTGCACTGTGGCTTCGCTGCGAGACGCGCGGAAAAACCGCCCATGGCGCGATGCCGGAACTGGGAATTAACGCTATTTACCTCGCGGCTGATGCGTTAGGCAAAATCCGCCACTTTTCTCCCGGCGCACAGCATCCGTTGATGAAGCAGCCCACGCTGAATGTCGGACGGATTCAGGGCGGTTTAAACATTAACTCGGTGCCGGATCGCACGGCATTTGATGTTGATATTCGCAGCGCGCCGAATTTGCAACACGCAACAATTCGCCAGCGGTTAGCGGCTATGCTCGGAGAAGAAGTGCAGATCACCACCCTGGTCGATTTGCCTGCCGTATTGAGTTCCGAAGAGAATCAGTGGATCCAATCGGTCTATCGTCGCTGCCAGACGCTTTTCACGCAGCCGTTAGCCGCGCGCGTGGTGCCCTACTTTACCGATGCTTCGCTGCTGCTGCCCGCGCTGGGTAATCCGCCATGTATTATATTAGGCCCGGGCGAACCGACGATGGCGCACCAGACCGATGAGTATTGTTTGTTGAGTAAGCTGGGGGAAGCCGAGCAGTTATATGGGCAGATTATTGCGGATTGGATGAAGGTATAGAAGCGGTCGCCATGAATGGCGGAATGTCGCTCACTTAACCTATTTATACAGGTGCGCATCAATGCGCACCCTACGAAAGCCCCGCACTATTAACGTAGGGTCGCCATTGATGGCGACCTGCGGGATTGCTGGGTGCACAATCCTGCCCACCCAGCATTTTCCTCAGAAACGATAGGTCGCGGATACCGAGACGTTACGCGGCTCACCGTAAACAATCCCGCCGTTGCCGACGTTGTTGTCGTACTCTTTGTCGAACAGGTTGTTGATGTTCGCTTGCAGCGAAACGTTTTTGGTCACGTCGTAGCGCGCGAACAGATCCACCAGCGAATAGCTGCCCTGGCGTGCACGCCAGGTGCCGTTGCCTTCCGGACCGGCAAGATCGCTGTAAGTCTTCGATTGCCAGGTCACACCACCACCGACAGTCAGCGCCTCTAGCATCGGCAAGCGATAGCTGGTGAAGAGATTGAATGACGTGCGCGGCAGCTGCGAATTGTAATTTTCGCCCTCACGATCTTCCGCCACATAGCTGGTTCCGCCGAAGGTCATCTGCCAGTTATCCGTCACCGCGCCGTTCACCTCGAACTCAACGCCACGGCTCACAACGCCGCTTTTACCTACATAGATCGC
This sequence comes from Pantoea sp. GW821-FHT03E06, assembly GCF_059420725.1. NCBI lineage: Bacteria > Pseudomonadati > Pseudomonadota > Gammaproteobacteria > Enterobacterales > Erwiniaceae > Pantoea > Pantoea sp. GW821-FHT03E06. The sequence goes on along the minus strand of NZ_JBWKUG010000002.1, from coordinate 198,220 downwards.
ATTACCGGTTTCAGGGTTGGTTTGTCCTGTGGCTTCACCGACGTTATCCAGTTCGGTGCGGAATACCGAAATTGAGGTGGTCAGGCGACTGTTAAACCAATCCGACTTCACCCCCGCTTCGTAGTTTTTACCAATCACTGGCGCCAGGAATCCGCCTGAAGAATCCTGGTAATCCTGCGGCTGGAACACCGAAGTGTAGCTGGCATACGCTGACCAATTATCGTAGAAGTCCCAAATCACGCCGCCATATGGCGTGATGTTGTTCTTCTCCATCTCTTCCGTCAGCGTCTGACGATTCCAGTTGGTATAACGCGCGCCCAGGATCACATGTAGCGGATCGGCCAGCGAAATGCGGGTTGCCAGATAAGCAGACTTCTGACGCACCAGCTGGGTATCCGAAGCGGGTTCGCGTGGATTCCAGTCAGACTCCGGGAAGTTACCGTTGTAATCGTAGAAATTACCCAGTTGCGCCGGTGAAATATTGGTCCAGGCACTGTAGTACTTATTATCCTGACGGCTGTAATTGATGCCCAGCATCAACTCATGCTGACGGCCAAACATCTCATACGGGCCGCTGGCAAAGGCATCCACCGCATCCACTTTACGTTTACCCGTGTTGTAGCCAGTACCGCCGACGGCGTCATAAGCATAAGAGGCAGGATACTGATTGACGGCAACGCCGGTGTCTTTATTGATATAGCTATCGATATACAGTTGCTTACTATCCAGAGTCATCTGGTTATGCGTGCCGTTAAGCGTGATGTTCCAGCCGTTATCAAAGTTTTGCTGCAGGTTAATAAAGACTTTATTGTTTTCTTTATTGTTATAAGCCCAATCCGGCGCGGTGTTATAACCACGGCGCAGTTTCACCTGCGAGCCGTCGGTATACCAGCGGGGTGAACCACCCCACATTGGCGAATCGGTATTCACCTGACTGAACTCATAGCCTACCGACAATTTCGTGGCATCGGTCAGATCGGCATCGACTACGCCATAGACGAACTTCTTGTCTGCGCCGTAGCGTTCGATATAGCTGTTTTTGTCTTCATAGCCCGTCACCAGGCGTCCACGCACGTTACCTTCTGGCGACAGCGGCGCAGAGAGGTCCGCAACGTAACGCTGCTTATTCCAGCTGCCGTAGCTGGCAGAAACACTGCCGGTGAACGCTTTGCTATCGGCGTGCTTGCGCACCATGTTGATTGAAGCGGAGGGATTGCCCGGTCCGGTCAGCAAACCTGTGGCGCCGCGAACCACTTCAACGCGTTCATACAGCGCCATATCGCTCTGCGCATCACCCAGATTCCAGCGCGAAGCGAAAGCGGTTGGGATGCCATCGACCATGTAGTTGTCGATCATAAAACCGCGCGAATAGTAGTTGGTGCGATCCATATCACCCGAGACGCCGTGAATGCCGGTGGTATTCGACAACACATCATTCAGCGATTGCAGCTGCTGATCGTCCATCCGCTGCTTGCTAACAATCGAAACCGATTGCGGAATATCGCGCGCGGTCAGCGCCATTTTGGTACCGGCACGCGTCACGGGAACGCTGTAATCTTTGGCGGCCTGCTCTTGCTGATCCGCGCTGGCGCTGGCATCAACGTTCAGAGTCTGTTCGGGAGGGGTGGATTCCGCTGCTTGCGCGATACCCGACGCAATCAACATAGCCAGTAAAGAGAGACGCAGCGCACGCTGAGGCACACTGCCGGGTTTCCTGACGCGCAAATCTTCGAAAGACATACGATTCCTCAATCAACTTATCGTTATTTTTTTCGGCATCGCAGCGTCTGCGGAACGAAGAACAGTAAGGATGCCGTTAAGAAAGCAAATGAGAAATATACGCATTAAGGTTTGCAATGCAAGAAATTGTTACCGGTTAACTGACACTTTTACACTTAGATAAAAGCCTTATGCGTCAACGAGTAATAATTGAGGTAGGTTACTTTCCGGAATCATTCCGTTAGCGTTATCAGCAACTCCGTGAAAAAGAACAGTTTCTGGATGCCCAACCGGCGGGAAGCACAGGAATGAATGGCCGTACCAGAACGGTTAGTGGCGTAGCAATAAACACAGCCGCCTTGGCTGACAAGCAACATGCTGTTCGTAGAGCGCCGTAAAATTCGAAGTAAACGCCCCTCTATTATTCTTAGGCTGATACATTTCGGCGATAATAAATACAATAACCTTGCTAAATAATGAAAAATATAAAGACATTTCTGATGCTATCTTATTTTCCGGACAATTCTGCCTGCATGAAATTATTTTAATTTGGTTTAAAGTCTCGTAGAATACCTGCTTCATACCTCTTAGACCAATAATAAGGATTTATTCATGAGCGATGCACTTATTGCGTTGAACAATATTCGTACGCTACGTGCCCAGGCGCGTGATATTGATATTGCCGTACTAGATGAAGTACTGGAAAAACTTTCCGTGGTAGTGGCAGAGCGCCGCGAAGAAGTCGCCGCAGAGAATGCCGCACAGCGCGAAAAAGAACAGAAACTGGCGCAGTATAAAGAGATGTTGCTAAAGGATGGCATCGATATTAATGACCTTGCGCAATTAACCCCGCAGGCAACGAAAGTGAAAGCTAAACGTGCGCCGCGTCCCGCGAAGTATAAATTTATCGACGAACAGGGTAAGGAAAAGCTGTGGACCGGCCAGGGCCGCACGCCATCGCCGATTAAAGCAGCCCTTGATGCGGGCGGTTCGCTGGATGATTTTCTAATCTGAATTAATTAGGTGGACGTCATTGTCCACCTATTGTTTCTCCGGAGCGGTGCGACTTTTTGCGCTCTTATAATAGAGCGCTGCTATTTAACACCCGCGCGATGAACATGGACCTATTTCAGAACGGCGCAAGCGTGCGCAATTCTCCGCCCCGCTTCACGCACCGTGTCAATATCGGTGGCAATCGACAAACGGAAATACGGTGATAAACCGTAAGCGCTGCCCGCTACGCCGGACACGCCGCTTTCCAGCAGATAATTCAGCACATCCTGCTCGCTCTCAATCTTCTGACCATTTGGACGTGTTTTGCCGAGCAAACCGGCGCAGCGACAGAAGATAAAGAACGCACCGTCCGGATTTAATACTTCAATCTCTGCCAGCGATTTGAGTAACGCCATTATCGCATCACGACGATCCTGATAAGCTTCACGTTGCGGCGTAAGGAAATCCAGCCCGCCATTGAATGCCGCCGCCGCAGCGGCCTGGCTGATGGCGCTCGCGCCAGAACTGTTTTGCGACTGAACGACCACCATGGCATCAATCAACGCTTTCGGGCCCGCGCCGAAGCCAATGCGCCAGCCGGTCATGGCGTAGGTTTTGGACGCACCGCCTACCAGCAGAATGCGATCAACTAAATCGGGCGCCACGTGCAGCAAACTAACATGTTCACGACCATCGAACAGAATATGCTCGTAAAGCTCATCCAGCATGATCAACACATCGGGATGATCGCGCAGTACCGTCGCCAACGCGGTCAATTCTTCGGCGCTGTAGGCCATGCCTGATGGATTGCCCGGATTGTTAAGTACCAGCCAGCGAGTTTTCGTCGTGATCGCCTGTGCCAGCTGCTGCGGCTGCAGTTTGTAATGCTGCTCGAGCGGGCAGGTTAAGAGAACCGCTTCGCCGCCGTTGAACCGCACGCTATCTGGAAAGGTCGGCCAATAGGGCACCGGCACAATTACCTCATCGCCTTCATTCAGCGTGGCGGCAAAAGCGTTGAAGATGATCTGCTTGGCGCCGTTGGCGATGCAAATCTGTCCCAGTTCATAATCGAGCCGATTTTCATTGTGTAATTTGGCCTGCACCGCCTTGCGCAGCGGTGCAGTGCCGTTGGTGGGCGTGTAGCGGGTTTCACCCGCTTCCATCGCCGCCACCGCCGCCTGACGAATGTGCGACGGCGTATCGAAATCGGGCTCACCGGTGGTGAGATCGAGAATATCCACGCCCTGCTCTTTCAGCTGGCGCGTCAGCTGCCGCGCCGCCGCATTAGCCGAGAGCGACACGGACTGCACACGCTTCGATAAGGTGACCATGTGGTGCTCCTGAAGGGTTAAGCCGCCGGCAAACCGAGGTTTTCGCGCAGCGTGGCGAACGCATAATCCTCGCGGAACAGACCGCGACGGCGCAGTTCCGGGATCACCAATTCGACGAACAGGTCGAGCTGCTCGGACATAATGGCCGGCATGATATTGAAGCCATCGGCACCGCCCTCTTTCAGCCACAGCTCGAAATCATCGGCGATGTCTTCTGCGGTACCGACAATTACACGATGTCCGCGTGATCCTGCTGCCACCGCTGCCAGCTCGCGCAGGGTCAGATTTTCACGCTTCGCCATGTCCGTCATCAATTTGACGCGACTCTGATTACCTTCACCCAGCGGCACTTCCGGCACCGGACCATCCAGCGGGAACTGGCTGAGATCCATGCTGAAACGCAGCGACAGCTGACGCAGACCATTTTCGATATCCACCAGCGTATTGAGTTCTTTCCACAGCGCTTTAGCTTCTTCTCGCGTGCGGCCAACAATCGGCATGACACCCGGCATGATCACTACGTGGTCGGGATTACGACCGGCTGCAATCACCTGATCCTTCTGCGAGCGATAGAAGGTTTGTGCCTCTTCCAGACTGGCGGACGCGGTGAAGATCACTTCTGCCGTTTCAGCAGCCAGTTTCTGACCATCCGCAGACGAACCCGCTTCAATGATCACCGGACGACCTTGCGGTGAACGGGTGATATTCAGCGGGCCTTGCACCTGGAAATGTTCTCCCTGGTGATTAATCGGCTGAATTTTCTCATCTACAAAGTAGCTCCCCGTCTCTTTATTGGGCTGCACTGCACCCTCTTCCCAGCCGGCCCACAGTTTTTCCGCCACTTCAAGGAATTCACGTGCGCGCGCATAGCGCTCAGCGTGGTTCGGCATATCGCTGCGGCTAAAGTTACGCGCCACATCGGTAGAGAACGAGGTGACCACGTTCCAGGCTGCGCGCCCGCGGCTGATATGGTCCAGCGAAGAGAAGCTGCGCGCCATGGTGAACGGATCGCTGAAGGTGGTGGACGCCGTCGCCGCCAGGCCAATGCGCTTGGTATTTACTGCCAGCGCCGAAAGCATGGTCAGAGGTTCCAGACGCGCCATGGTTGAAGGCAGGCGATACATGCTGGTTGCCAGCGCATCGCCGACGAAGAACAGATCGAATTTACCGGCTTCGGCCTTTTTCGCGAGGGTGATGAGCCAGTCAATGTCGGTAGGATCGCCGAGCTTTTCCGTCAAACGCCAGCCGCTGACGTGTTGTCCGACCGGTTGAACAAAAAGACCTAAGCGGATGTGGCGTTGTTGTTGTGAAGTAGCCATGAATTTGTCCTGGTAAATAAAAGTGAGGCGTTTAAAAGGCGTTCTCGGTCGCCAGCAGCGCCTGCTCCAGCGCATCGGCAGTGATGCGGAACGGCAGGCGTTCGGCGCTGGCCGCCGGGAATTTGATCTGTTCAGCGATAGTGCGGATGATGGCCGCGCGATCGCCGGTTAATGGCGCAAGCGTTAAAGGCATATCGTATTGACGCAGCAGCGTCAGCAGTTCGCTGTCCGGCACCCCGTCATGCTCAATTAACGATTGCACCAGCAGGCTGAAGCCCACTTTCTCCCCGTGCAGCCACGCGTGTAGGTCCGGTTGATGGGTCAGACGATTATGGATTGCGTGAGCGAATCCCGGCGTTGGCAACACGTCACGCACGCTGTTCGCCAGCCCCGCCAGAACGATATTGGCGTCGATGATTTGCACCAGCTCAGGCGTCACCTGCTGCTGCGCATTTGCTGCCACCGCTGCGGCACCCAGCTCACGGTAGCGATCCAGTGCGCGCCGCGCGGTCATCACTTTGAGATCCAGTGCCAGATCGTGGGGATTGTTACGCTGATAAGGGTAAAACTCGTAGTACTTCGCCAGCGCATCAACGATACCCGCTTTCAGATAACGCACATCGCTACGAGCAATCACTTCGCTATCCACCAGCACCAGATCCGGCATTTTGCCCAGCGGCTGGCTGCGCACATGTCCGCCTTGCTCATTGTAAATAATCGCTACCGGCGACCACGCGGCGCAGGTGGCGGCCACGGTAGCGAAATTGATCAATTTTAGGTCGGGCAGTTGGCTACCAACGGCCTTGGCCGCATCCAGTACACGCCCGCCGCCGACTGCCAACAGCAGCTCAGCGCCCTGGCTTTCCACATTATGCTTCAGCGTTTCAATGGCGGCATCGGTGCATTCACCCGGCAGATACTCTATTTCCCAGCGAATACCTTCGGCTGCGAGACTTTGTGTTAATGCGGGATTGACCGCCTGCCAGGCGCGGGGAGAAGTAAAAATACGGATATGTGAGGCGTAAGGTTTTATAAATTCTCCGGTGCGCGCGCGCAAACCGGATTCATGTGCATAAGCACGCGGAGATTTGATTGCTAACACGGCTTCACCCTGATTAAGAATAAGGCTATAACGAATTAAAATTAAGATAATTCAGAGGGTTAATACAGAATAGTTATAGCGCTATGTATTTTCTGCATACTACGGTAAATAACGATTTAAGCAATGCAAAACGGGCGATTTCATTTTCACAAATTCGCATTAGCTTAGTTAGTTTTCACATATAGCGCAGCTTGGCTTTGCTGGTAATCTGATCGCTTTCCATTGGTTTGCAAAATAGCCGCCTGTAAGGTCGCCATTTATGGCGTAATGCTCGTCAGTTAAGCGTGAATCGGTCACCATGAATGGTGACCCTACGTGAATATCGCCGGGTTTTCGTAGGGTGCGCATTCATGCGCACCTGCATAAACAGGCATTTTTTTGCTTAAGTGAGCGGCATTACGCCATTCATGGCGACCCAATAAAAACGCGCATTCTTTGCTTTTCTCCGCCAGCTGGCGGTTTATCCGGGGATATCTATGTCACTTATATTTCGTCAGGTTAGAGAAGACGAGGTGGAAACTTATCAGGCCCTGATGCATGCCGCTTATGCGCCGACGCTGGCGCTGGGCATCAAATTTGATGCCGCCACCGCCGATCGCGCTAAAACGCTGCGTCACCTGCAAAGCCACGGCGTTTATGCGCTGTATGCTGATGATGTCATGGTCTCGTCGGTCACCGTGCGCTATCCGTGGGGCCCGCTTCCCGGCCCGTTTGGCCTGCCGCACATTGGCTGGTTTGGCGCGCATCCCGATTATCCCGGCCTGCAATATGGGCGACAGGTACAAGATCGTCTCGAGCAAGAGATCCTGCGCGGCAAATTACGCGCCCCTGCCGTTTCGCTCGGCACCGCAACCAGCCATCCGTGGCTGATCGACATGTACCAAAAGCGCGGTTTTCAGCTGATGCACACCACCGATCTCGGCAAAGGTCACATTACTCAATATATGAAAAAAGTACTGGATGAAGCCGCCCATGATGCGTGGTTAACGCGTCTGGCCGCTCAACAAGGAATGAAACCATGAGCCAACAACTCGACACATTAGGCGAACAGCTGATCGCTTTCCGCCATGAACTGCACCGTTTTCCCGAACTTTCTAATGAAGAGTTTGAAACCACCGCACGCATTCGGCAGCAGCTGGAAAAGCACCGTATTCGCGTACTGGATCTGCCGCTCAAAACCGGCTTAGTGGCCGAGATTGGCCCCGAACAAGGCCCGCTGATGGTGTTACGTTCCGATATCGATGCATTGCCGATTGAGGAGCAATCTGATGTGACATTTCGCTCTGAGCGTCCCGGCGTGATGCACGCCTGTGGCCACGATTTCCATAGCTCGGCGGCGCTTGGGGCGGCTATCTTACTGAAACAACAGGAAGATACCTTGCCGGGCCGCGTGCGAATTTTATTCCAGGCCGCCGAAGAGACCGGCCAGGGCGCGCCCGATGTGATTGCCACCGGTGCGCTGAACGACGCGGTGGCTATTTTCGGCATCCATAACGATCCTTCACTGCCACCGGGCGTGATCGGCAGTAAAGCCGGTCCGTTGACCGCAGCAGTCGACCGTTTTGATATCAGCATTACCGGCATCGGTAGCCACGCGGCTAAACCCCATCAAGGTAACGATCCGATTGTTATCGCAGCACAAATCGTTTCAGCGGCGCAAACGCTTATCAGCCGCAATGCGCCATCGGGTGATAACGCAGTGGTGTCGATAACGCAGATTCACAGCGGCAGCACCTGGAATGTTATTCCTGATAGCGCCTGGCTGGAAGGCACGGTGCGCTCCTTCTCACAGGAGACACGCGAACGCCTGGAGCAGCGCTTCCGGGAAATTGTGCTGGGTATCGGCGCGGCCTTTGCTGCTGATGTGACCTTCAACTGGCATGCGGGTCCGCCATCGGTGGTGAATGATGCACATTGGGCCGACTTCGCCCTGCAGCAGGCCAGCGCAAGCGGATTTGAGGCGCGCGTGGTGGAAGCCAGCCCGATCGGCGAAGACTTTGCTTTTTACCAGCAGCAGCTGCCCGGCGCCTTCATGATGATTGGCACCGGTGAGCCTTATGCCCTGCATCACCCGGCGTTTCGTATTAATGATGATGTGCTGCTGCCCACTGCACGCTATCTCGCTAACCTTGCCGTCGCGGCATTGCGTAGCCTGGAGCGTGCCAGCTGATGAATCTGACTGCCGCGCTGGCTGAGCGCATTGTTAACAGCCAACCGGATGATGCTGCACGCGATGCGGCGCGCCACGGCGTGCGTGATTTCCTCGCCGTCAGCTGGCCGGTATTGCAAGGTCAGGTACCTGATAGCGGTTTACCGGCGCTGCGCCGCGTTTACGGCGACGGCGGCACGCGCTCCCACGCGCTGCTACTCGGTTATGCCAGCCATGCACTGGATTACGATGATTTCCATGCCGATTTTCGTGGGCATCCCAGCGTGGTAATTCTGCCCGCGCTCTTCGCCTGGCAACAGCAACAGCCTGCTGAACTGAACGATTTTCTTGATGCCTACGCGATAGGCGTGGAAGTTGCGGGTCGTCTAGGCGTTGCCGTAAGCCAACAGCATTATGCATTGGGCCATCACAACACTGCGACGCTGGGCACTCTTGCCGCCGCCGCCGCGCTCGCCCGGCTACTGCATTTGGATACGTCGGCAACCGCAACGCTGCTTGGCATTGCGGCTACGCAGGCTAGCGGCTTACGTGCGCAGTTTGGATCGGCGGTAAAACCATTGCATGCAGGTTTCGCCGCTGAACGCGCAGTGACTACCGCACAGCTGACGCTGGCTGGGTTTGATGGCAGACAAGGCGGCGTAATCGAAGCCTTTATTACCGCCACCAGCAATGGTCAGGCGCGGCCAGAAAAATTAATTGAAAACTGGGCGCAACCGTGGCGCATCGTGACGCCGGGGCTGGAGTTCAAGCCTTTTCCCACCTGCGCCGGTACGCACAGCGCCGCCGAAGCCACGCGCATCCTACGCCAGGCGTGGCTGGCAAGCGGAAAATCACTGGATTCACTGCTGGAAAATATCAGTGATATCAGCGTCGCTTTTCCGCCGGGTGGCGATATTGCCGCCTCGGTACGTGTGCCAACCAACGGCATTGAAGCACGGTTCAGCCTGGAATATGTGATTGCGGCGATGCTGATGTACAATGATTTGCGTTTGGAGGATTTCGCCGAAGGCGATCTGAATCACGCCGTGATGCCACTGGCGTCCAAAGTGCGGCGTACGCCGGATGAAAGCGCGCCGCCGGATGCGATTAATCCGGCGCTGCGTTTTCATGTGGTGACGTTGACGTTGCGCGATGGCACGCAGTTGCAGCATCGCCGCACACGCCAGCAATCGCTAGCTGATACGGTAGATGTCGCCGGGAAGCTGCGTGCGGCGCTGCTGAAGGAAACGCCGCAGCGCCAGCAGCGGTTGTTAGAGAGCAGCAACTTGCGCAGCACGGCGGAACTCACCGCCTTAACACAGCTACTACTTTAGAGCGTTTCAACAGGCTCTAACGCATCCTGAATGGCATCAGCAAGATTAGCGATTTCGTTCGCTACGGCTTGCAAATCCCATGATGCCTTTGAACCACTGGCCGCAGTAGACGCGCTCACCGACTCTTTAGCCACGGCTAACGCTGCCGCAACTGCCACGGTGCGCTTATGCTGTTCTACCGTGACGCCCAGCGCTGGCTGTGTGAAATAGTCGTTGACCATAATACCTCTCCCTTACCTGTTAAAAATAAAATGAAATCCTGGAGAGGTATTATGAGGTAATTGCCGCAGAGTGCTATCGAAATAGTGAGCCGCCAGCGGCGGCTCACACTGTTTCAGATTTTAGGCTGCTGATCTTCGGGAAATTCTGTGTCGCGAGGTAAATCATCATCTTCATCGGGTAAGGGTTCATCATCACCGGGTAAAGGAATGACATCATCATCTGGACGCTCTGACATAAGTACCTCCATAAGCCCGAATTGGGTGAGTTAAGTGTAGTAATGCCGCCAAATAGGCCGAAGGCGTTCTTTTCAATATGTGAGCTAAGCGTAAGAAATATTTAAATAACACTATTCTTAATTTCGACTACCGCTTCACTTAAATAAATTTAATTAGCGCTGTGCTTATTTTATTTTTAGCTCAGTAATTTGCGTTAAGCTAAACCGTGGTTATAATTTAAAATAAGTTTCATAATTAAACCCCTGACGTTTCACTAATAGAAGAATGGTCCAAACAATTACCGCACATACGGTAGCGGCGCGATTCATCGTGCAATAAATTGCGCCGCTACCGAATGTGTGTTCGTTCAAATCGGCATTTATATCTTACTGTTAAGTATTAATACTCATCACGCTGTTAATAATTAACTCATTATTATTTATCTCTATTTCCTGAATATTATTCCGGGGGAACACCATGCCGCCATTTTCCAGCTTTTGGCAAGCCGGCTATGAGGGAGCAGATCATATCAATCCTTTCGGCGAAAAACTTTCCATGAATGCGATTAATGATCATTTATCTCAATACCATAATGATTATGCCGCTTTGCAGCAGTTCGGCATTACGTCGGTACGTGAAAGTATTGGCTGGCGGCTGGCCGAAACGGCGCCCGAAGCTACGCTGGCGAGCTTAAAAAAAAGAATGAATTCGGCGCGCTCCTTTGGCGTGCAAGTTAACTGGACGCTGTGCCATTACGGCTGGCCCGACGATCTCACCCTTTTTTCCCCCGAATTTGTGCCGCGCTTTGCCGCCTATTGTCAGCGCATGGCGGCCTGGCTGGTGGAGTATTACGACGACGCCCCTATTTACTCGCCGATGAATGAAATCTCATTTATGTCCTGGGGTATTTCCGTCGGGTTGTTTGGTCATGATACGCAGGCCGATCCAGACGCGATTAAGCGGCAACTGATCCGCGCCACGCTGGCGGGCTGTGCCGCCATCCTTATTTCCGATCCTCGCGCCCGCTTTCTGCACTGCGATCCGGTGATTCACGTGGTGTCCGATGAGGAGAACGAAGCCTGTCATCGGCGAACAGCCGAGATTAATGCATCGCAGTATCAGGCGTGGGACATGATCGCCGGTCTGCGTGAACCGGAGTTGGGCGGCAAACCGCAATATCTCGATGTGGTAGGCGCTAACTATTACCACAGTAATCAGTGGCTCACCTATTCCGGCGGCCTGCTGGACTGGCATTTAGGTGACGCACGACGTATCCCGCTGCATCAGATTTTGCAGCAGCTTTCACAGCGCTATCAGCGTCCGATTTTGCTGGCAGAAACCAGCCATGTGGGCAGCGGACGTGCCGCATGGTTATCACAGGTTAGTGCCGACGTAGCTCAGGCACAGCTGGCGGGATGCGATATCCACGGCATCTGTCTCTATCCCATTATCGACCGTCCACTTTGGGAAGATCCCACACACTGGCCTCGCAGCGGGCTATGGGATGTCGATCCGCATCACCAGCGCGTTCTTAGTTCGGTTTATGCCGCCTCACTACGGCAATCACAGCGTTTAGTCGCCCGCTTTCAGGGTTTCGTCACCGCGGCCAATCGGTCGGAGGAATGCTTTATGAAACAGTCGGTATTAGTGGTATTCAGTCATCTTCGCTGGGGCTTTGTGTTTCAGCGCCCCCAGCATTTGTTGTCACGTCTTGCTCAGTTTCACCGCATCGTATTTATTGAAGAGCCGATTTTCCACCCCGCTGAGGCGACGTTACGACAGTATCAACCGGCCCCGAATGTCACGGTCATTGAACCGCACACTAATGTCGCGGCGCCTGGCTTTCATGATAGCCAAATCGCCGTATTGCAGCCGCTGCTGGCCGATCTGCTCGATGAAGATGAAACACCACTGGTATGGTTTTACACCCCGATGGCGCTGCCGCTGTTGGCCTGCTTTAAACCCAGCGCCATAATTTACGACTGCATGGACGAACTTTCGGCTTTTAATCAGGCACCGCGTCAGTTACGACAGCGTGAATCTGCCCTGTTGAGCCGTGCCGATCTGGTGTTTACCGGCGGCACCAGCCTGTTCGAAGCGAAAAGAAATCGCCACGCGCACGTGTATTGCTGTCCTAGCAGCGTCGATGCGGCGCATTTCGAGCAGGCGCTGGACCGCAGTAACAGCCACCCATTACAGGATAATATGCCCAAGCCGCGTCTTGGCTATTATGGCGTGATTGATGAACGTCTGGATTTAGCGCTTATCGCCGCGTTAGCCGATGCGCATCGCGACTGGCAAATTGTGATGGTCGGCCCGGTCGTAAAAATTGACCCTGCTACGTTGCCGCAGCGTAATAATCTGCACTGGTTCGGTCAGCAGCCTTACGCGGCATTACCGCATTTCCTCGCCGGTTGGGATATCTGCCTGATGCCGTTCGCATTGAATCCCTCAACTCGCTTCATCAGTCCCACCAAAGTGCTGGAGTATATGGCGGCGCAGTTGCCCATCGTCAGCACCGCGATTGCCGATGTCGCGCGTCATTACGCTGATGTCGTGGCTATTGCCGATTCACATCAAACCTTCATTCAGGCTTGTGAAGTTGCGTTGACGTTGCCCGTTGAGACACGTTATCTGCTGGCGAAAAAAATGGCGGCGTTAGTGGCGGAAACCTCGTGGGATCGCACCGCCGAAGAGATGCAGGCGCATATTGCCGCGCTGCCCAAGCGAGAGATTACGCAGCCCGATGCCAACAGCGAACGTTCGCAACCGCTGGCGCCGCATGCCATTGAATGCCTGATTCTCGGCGCTGGGCCAACTGGGCTGAGTGCCGGTTATCACTATGGCGCAGGTGCAGTAGTACTGGAGAAAAACGCCACGGTGGGCGGGTGGTGTCGCTCTATCGAAGATCAGGGTTTCACTTTCGATCATGCCGGGCACATCATGTTCTCCAACGATCCCTATGTGTTGCGTTTATACGACATTTTGCTCGGCGAGAATCAGCATTGGCAAACCCGCGAGGCCTGGGTTTACAGCCATGATGTTTATACCCGCTACCCGTTCCAGTCAGCATTACATGGTTTACCCGCCGACGTGATTAGCGAATGCGTGCTGGGTGCCATTGAGGCACGCTACGGTGCACCGCCAGCCACACTGCAAGCGGTTACGACCGAGCCGCGGCGCGACTGTTGCGCGGATGGAGCCATCCCCGATGGGGAGAGCTTTGCGGCAAAAGAGGAGAGCGAAGATTTCGAAAGCTTTATCTTCCGTACCTGGGGCAAAGGGATCGCGCGTCATTTTGCCTTGCCCTATAACCAGAAGCTGTGGAAAACGCCGCTGGCCAATATGGAAACCTCCTGGCTCGGCGGACGCGTGCCGCTGCCCGATTTGCAGCAAATTATTACCGGTGCGCTGGCACCGCTTGAGAAACCCGTCGGCCCCAATGCACGTTTTGGCTATCCGCTGCGCGGTGGATTCCAGGCGTTGATGGAAGGTTTCGTGCCCCATCTGACCTGCACGCTGGAGCTGGGGGCGCAGGTTGCCGAAATTCAGCCACAGCTGAGACGCGTGCTATTGAGCGATGGCCGACAGTTCCATTACGATCAGATGGTCAGTACGTTGCCTCTGCCGGAGCTGGTACGATTAATGGGGAGTCTGGCACCAGAAGCGGTGCAGAAAGCCGCCAGGCAGCTGCGTCATATTTCCGTGCGCTGCGTCAATCTCGGTATTGGCCGCAGCGCGCTAAGTGATAAACACTGGATTTATTATCCCGGCGATACCCTATTCCATCGCATCTTTTTACAGGGTAACGCCAGCCCGCACTGTAATCCGCCGGGCGGTTTTGGTCTGACCTGCGAAATGACCTATCGTGACGACCAGCCATTACCTTACGCAGGCGACGCACTGATTGAACGCTGCATTGCGGATTGTATTCGTGTCGGCATTATTAACGCCGATGATGAGATTCTCACCGCCAGCGTTGTGGATATGCCCTATGCCTATGTAGTGTACGACCATCAGCGCACGGCAAACGTTATGCTGATTCGTAGCTGGCTAGCAACGCAGGGAATACAGCTCTCAGGGCGGTACAGCGAATGGGAATATTATAATTCCGATCACGCCTTTCTTGCGGGAAAACGCGCAGCGGAAACAGTTAAAGATATTACGCACAACCGTAAAACCACGGCTTAATTAAAAAACGCAGTAATGATGATAACCGCGCCGCAAAGGCGTAATGCCGCTCACTTAAGCAAAAAAATGCCTGTTTATGCAGGTGCGCATGAATGCGCACCCTACGAAAACCCGGCGATATCCAGATAGGGTCACCATTCATGGTGACCGACTCACGCTTAACTGACGAGCATTACGCCGCAAAGGCGCGTTTATATTTCATCGCGGATCAATCAAGTCCACCACCATTGACAAGATTTCGTCCATGATGTGCGGTTCAACATTAGCGGCAAAACTCGCTTTACGCGCCATGAGATCCAGAGAGCGAAGCTGGTAGCACAATGCAACACCGGTAATATTACCGCTGTCCGTGCTATTGCCATCCAGATAGACCGTAACTGCCTGTGAGCGTGAGGCGGCTCCGCCACTGGTTACCGGAACGCAAACGGCTGTCCCTAGCGCGGCGACGAGTTCCCGCCGGGAAATCACCAGATAATAATGCGGCCCTTTAAACTCCCTGCCTTCAACGGGATCGCCGTTGACGTGCCAGATTTCACCCAACTGCGGAACTCTACGCGATATCATCAAATAGCCTCCTTGCCTTGTGGTTTATCCTGCAAATCATCACTTACTGCTTCGTTAAACTGGCGAATCTCATCCTGATCAATACCAGCTAACAGTTGATCCAAGGTTTTTCTGCCGCGCGCGACTCGGTTTACAGGCTTAATATTGATCGACTCATCCGTTGCAGTGACATCCAGCTCCATTCCCACATGCCATCCTGCTCTAGCCGCAATATCACTGGGAATTGTCAGCACGACGGCTCCGCCTTGCTGACGCAATTTGGTTAACGCCATATATCCTCCAAAGTGTAACTTTGTCACACAGAGCTTATCACTGAGTGAGATAAAGTCACACTTTGTTTTTTGAGATTAGTTTCCTTTTTACCGCGGCGGAATAAACGCCTGCACCGGCGTCAATTCGCCACGGTATTTCCGCACCTGCACCACGGTGATTTGTCCGCTGCAGCCTTGTGTCAAAGACGATGTGCCGATATCCAGCGTGAGCACATTGGGATTACCATGGCGGCACAGCGGACGCAGCGCGGTGGGATCAACCGGATCGTACCAGGCGCCGGTAGGCAATTGTACTACGCCGCGCAGGATGGTTTCAGTCAGGCGCGCGCTCGCCAGCACGTGACCTCGCTCGTTGTAGAGCTCAATAATCTCGCCATCGCGAATACCTAATGACGCCGCATCGGCCGGATGCAAACTGCACACCTCACGTCCATCGCGCTTACTACTCAAGCTGTAATCCCCAAAATCCAACTGGCTGTGCAAACGCGTCGCCGGCTGATTGGCGATAAGCCAGAACGGATGATCGGGATTCGGTTGTTGCTGCGGTTCGCGCCACACCGGATGACCAGGGCAGTTTTCATAGTTAAAGCTGGCGATAGTGGCTGAGAAGATCTCAATTTTACCGCTCGGGGTGGGCAGCGGCGCGGCATCAGGATCGGCGCGGAACGCCTTGATCATGCGGCCACCGTCTTTCAGCTGCGGTAATTCCAGCACGCCTTGCTGCCAGAACTGATCAAAGCCAGGAATCTCGACCTGATGCGCCGCCAGTTTTTGCTGCAGCTGGGCATAATGATGCTTAAGCCAGCCGCGCGTATCACGTCCTTCAGTAAAGACCTCTTCACGGCCTAAACGGCGTGCCAGTTCGGTGAAAATCGCATAATCGTCTTTCGCTTCGCCAAAGGGTTCTGCCACCGGCTGCATCGCAAACAGATGACGATCAGTAGGCGCGCCGCCAATATCTTCGCGCTCAAGCGTCATGGTGGCCGGCAGCACGATGTCTGCATGACGTGCGCTAGCAGTCCAGGCAATTTCATGCACGATTAGCGTATCCAGCTGGCAAAAGGCCTGACGCAGCCGTGCCAAATCCTGATGATGATGGAACGGATTGCCGCCCGCCCAATACGCCAGACGAATATGCGGATAGGTTAAGCGACGGCCGTTGTAATCAAACTTTTTGCCGGGATTGAGCAGCATATCAGCGATACGCGCCACCGGAATCAGGCGATCGATGCCATTTTTACCCTGCGGCAGCGCGGGAAAACTCACCAGATTATGATGCTTACCATAATGTCCTAGCGCGCCAAGCGCATAGGTATAACCGCCGCCTGGCAGGCCCGGCTGACCGAGTGCTGCCGCTAATACTAATCCCAGCCACACCGGCTGTTC
This sequence comes from Pantoea sp. GW821-FHT03E06, assembly GCF_059420725.1. Taxonomy (NCBI): domain Bacteria; kingdom Pseudomonadati; phylum Pseudomonadota; class Gammaproteobacteria; order Enterobacterales; family Erwiniaceae; genus Pantoea; species Pantoea sp. GW821-FHT03E06. Next base: position 181,423 of record NZ_JBWKUG010000002.1, on the reverse strand, counting down.
GCCATGTTCGGCGCGCTGTAACGCGTGCGCCACCGTCACCAACACGCGTTTGCCGTAAAGCTGGCGCGCAAAATCACCTATGAATGCGGCGCTGACACCGCAAATCTCTGCTGCCCATGCGGCGTCACGCGGCGTGCCATCTTCTTCACCGCGAATATAGGCCGCCATTTCTGGCCAACCCACGGTATAACGAGCGAGGAAAGCTTCATCCGTCAGCTTTTCGGCGATCAATACCGATAACACGCCGAGGATAAAGGCGGCGTCGGTGCCCGGTCGCAGCGCCAGCCATTCGCCCTTCGCCTCATCCGGTAGATCGCTTTTCAGCGGGCTTATCGAAATGAAACGCGTGCCGCGCCGCGCCGCCTGTTGCATAAAACCACGTTCGGTATGTTCGCTTAAGCCGCCGCTGGCAACCTGCGAGTTCTTCAGCGCCAGGCCGCCAAACGCCAGCACGATTTCGCTATGCTGAGCAATCTCTTCCCAACTAACGCCGCGACGTGCAATTTCATTCATGTCGCCGACGATATGCGGCAACAATACTGACGCGGAACCGGAGCTGTAGCTGTTCACCGAACGCACGTAACCGCCAAGCGTGGTGTTCAGGAAGCGGTGCACCTGGCTTTGCGCATGGTGAAAACGCCCGGCGCTCGACCAGCCGTACGAGCCGCCGAAGATGCCTTCAGGACCGTAATTGTCGCCGACGCGTTGCAGTTCACGCGCCACTAATGCATAAGCTTCGTCCCAGCTCACCGCCACATAGTCGTCGTTACCGCGCCGATCGTCCGGGCCCGGGCCGTTCTCCAGCCAGCCGCGCCGTATCATTGGCCGGGAAACGCGCGCCGGGTGGTTTAAGGCCGTACGGAAATTTTGCAGTAGCGGGCTGGGATCGGGATCGCCCTTGAAAGGTTGAATTGTGAGCTGGTCGCCCTGCTGCTGGGCATGAAAAGCGCCCCAGTGGGCGCTGTGCATTACCGGTTTTTGCGTCATTTTTTTTCCTTAATGCTCTTCAGCTCAACGCATACTGGTCGCCATAAATGGCGCCCCTACCACAAACCGGTGCGGATGTTGTAGGGTGCGCATTAATGCGCACCTGGGCGTGGCTGAGCGGCATTAAATCTCGTCCTGGCATTAAAAAAGAAAAACGGTGCCTAAAGCACCGTTGCAATAAAGTTTCTTACGCGCCCGTTTTCCGGGTCATCGAGCACTTGCTGGGTTGGCCCCGCCGCCACAATGTTGCCGCTTTCCATAAAGACAATGTTGTCGGCGACCTCGCGGGCAAAGCCTATTTCATGCGTGACGACCACCATGGTGATGCCCGAGTGTGCCAGCTGTTTAATCACCTGCAAGACTTCGCCAACCAGTTCCGGATCGAGTGCCGAAGTGGGCTCATCAAACAGCATGACGCCAGGGTCCATCGCCAGCGCACGCGCAATCGCTACGCGTTGCTGCTGCCCACCAGAAAGATTCTGCGGCCACTCATCTTCGCGTCCAGACAGCCCCACCTGCTTCAACAGCGCCAGCGCTTTGCTGGTTGCCTGCTGACGGCTCTGCTTTTTCACTCGCATCGGCGCGTCAATGATGTTTTGCAACACGGTGCGGTGCGGAAACAGGTTGAACTGCTGGAACACCATGCCGATTTCGGCACGCTGACGCGCGACCTCACCGCTACTTAACTCGTGCAGCGCCTGGCCTTTCTGCTTATAGCCAATGATCTCGCCACCAATGCGAATGGTGCCACCATCGAGTTTTTCCAGATGGTTGATGCAGCGTAATAGCGTAGATTTCCCCGACCCGGAAGGCCCGAGAATCACCGTTACCGAACCGGCAGGAATATCCAGGTTCACGGCATCAAGAATAGTGACGCCAGAGAAGCGCTTAGTGACTTTCCGTAAGGCGATCGCTTCACCCATTGCTGACGCTCCTTTCTGCTTTCGCCGCCGAGAAACCTGGCAGTGATTTCAACAGGCTGCGTTTTTCCCGACGCGTGACGCCACGTCCAAAATAGCGCTCTACATAGAACTGCCCCACTGACAACACTGAGGTCATCAGTAAATACCACAGCGTTGCCACCAGCAGCAGCGGGATCACTTCATACGTACGCTGATAGATGATCTGCGCCGAAAATAGCACGTCCTGCAGTGAGATCACCGAGACCACCGCGGTGGTTTTCAGCTGGCCAATAATTTCGTTACCGGCAGGCGGCATGATGGCGCGCATCGCCTGCGGCAGAATCGTGTGACGGAAAATTTGCGACGGGCGATAACCCAGCGCACGCGCGGCTTCCAGCTGGCCGTTGCCGACACTCTGAATACCAGCACGCACAATCTCTGCGGCATAAGCGGATTGGTGCATCACCAGCGCGATCACCGCAGCGCTAAACGGGCTTACCAGCGCGTTAGATTGGGTACTCCAGATTTCACCAAGGCCGGGAATGGATAGTGCGATGGTGGGATAGAGCGCGGCGATGTTGTACCACAGGAACAGCTGCACCAGCATCGGCACGCCGCGGAAGAACCAGGTATAAAACCAGCTCACGCCCACCAGCACCGGATTAGAGGAGAGGCGCATCAGCGCCAGCACCGTACCAAAGGCAAAACCCAGCACCACGGAAATCGCGGTGAGCTGCAGCGTCATTAGGACGCCTTGCAGGATCGATTCGCCGGTAAAGTTCTCCGCAATCACGCTCCACTCGAAGCGTGGATTGTTGATCATCGAGTGCGCCATCGCCACCACGCACAACAGCACCACCAGCGCACTCAGCCAGCGTCCGTAGTAACGTTTGCCGACGATTTTCAGATCGTCGGTGTGGTGGTGAATATCACTCATTGAAAGATTTCCTGATTACGTTTGGCTTGTTTAACCGCACCAAATCCAATGCCCCAGGTATCGAGGATCTTGTTGTAGCTGCCATCTTTGATCAGCGAGTTCAGTGCCGCCTGTACGGCAGGCTCCAGCGGAGAATCTTTCTGGAAGGCGACAGAAACTGGCGCATCGTGGACGGTGATTTCACCGCTCATGGTCAATGGTTTAATGACTTTAACCTGCCACAGCAGACCTTCGTACGGACCGAGGAACATCGGTACACGACCACTCACCACCGCTTGTACGCCCGCAGGACGATCCGGGAACACCGAAACTTTAATGGGTTTTTTACCCGCGGCTTCACAGGCTTTGCTGGCATCTTCAAGGCGCGTGACCTGGGTGGTGCCGGAACCCGCACCGACTTCTTTACCGCAAACATCGGAAAGGTCTTTGAACGGCGCAACGTTGGCATCTTTACGCGAGATAATGCCCAGGCGGCTGGCATCGTAATAACCGACAAAGTCGATAATTTTGGCGCGCGCCGGCGTGGCGTTGATGTTGGAAAGAGCCACATCATAACGACCGGTTTTCAAACCTGGGATAATGTTGTCGAAACCGCCGGTGTCGCGCCACTGAACCTGGATTCCCAGACGCTCGCCCACGGCATTCATGATATCAATTTCACGCCCGGCCAGCGTTTTGTTGTCTTCTTTATAGAAGGTGGTTGGCGGGGTATTGGGGTTGGTTCCTGCCACAATATAGCCGCGCTTAACCACATCCGCCGGTAGCAGGCTTTTCAGCGCAGGATCGGCCTGCACATGGATTGAGCTATCGGTTGGGACGGATTGATCGGCGGCGAACGCGGTGTGTGCACTCAGAGCGAGCGCAAAAAGAGTCATGCCTTTTGCGAGTTTCACTGGAACCTTTCTCCTGATTTATAAAATGTTTCCCCACAGGGAAAAGGCGTTGAGGTAGCGATGGTTTTTTCTTCTGATTCACCTTGCGTCAAGGCGCACAGTGGTTCGAATTGTCATCCTCATTACGTCCCAAGGACATTCTCATTGAAGATATGCAGCGATCACAAATGCGAAAAAAACATATCTATTGCCGAATTGTGGCAATAGCAGGGTGCGCGGTTTTACAAGGCTATTTCCGTGCCCTTAACGGCGCGGCTTAACATGCAAAATTCAGATTCTGCCACCGAATCAAAGGCCTGCTAATGCCGCATCGTTTGACCATTTTCGTCTTAGACATAACGGATTTATCTAACGCATAGCTCGCCTGCCCGCCACTCGCCGTGTTGTCAGTCTTATGTAAAGGTTTGTCATGCCGGATTGCAATGCGAACCATTATCATTATCATGCGCATTTGCTTACAATTGTTAATGAAACAGGGAGAAGATCTAAGTGAATGTAACCATGCGTGGCAAAAAGCCTCCGGTGGCGCTTTTTTTAGCGGGAGTGCTAACGTCGCCTGCAATCGCAGCAGAATCCACGGAGAAGCTTGCAGACGACGAATCGATGATTGTCACTGCTGAACAGGAGCTTAAACAACAGCCAGGCGTCTCCACCATCACGGCAGAAGACATCAAGAAAAATCCCCCGGTTAACGATCTATCCGACATCATTCGCAAAATGCCAGGTGTGAATCTCACCGGTAACGGTGCCAGCGGCAGCCGCGGTAATAACCGCCAGATCGATATTCGCGGCATGGGCCCGGAAAACACCTTGATTCTTATTGATGGCGTGCCCGTCTCTTCACGCAATTCTGTGCGTTATAGCTGGCGCGGTGAGCGTGATTCACGCGGTGACACCAACTGGGTGCCCGCAGATATGGTGGAGCGTATTGAAGTTATCCGCGGCCCTGCCGCTGCGCGCTACGGTTCGGGCGCGGCGGGCGGCGTGGTGAATATCATCACCAAGCGCCCCACCAACGACTGGCATGGCTCACTGTCGCTGTACACCAACCAGCCTGAAAATAGCAAAGAAGGCGACACGCGCCGCGCCAACTTCAATCTTAGCGGCCCGCTGGCGGGTGAAGCGTTGACGATGCGGCTGTACGGCAATATCAACCGCACCGACGCCGACGCGTTTGATATCAATACCGCTGAAAATGGTTCTTACGCGGCGGGACGTGAAGGTGTGCGCAATAAAGACATCAATACCGTGCTCTCCTGGAAAATGACGCCGCTGCAAATCATCGATTTCACTTACGGCTACAGCCGTCAGGGCAATATTTACGCCGGCGATACGCAAAACAGTAATAGTAACGCCAGCACCGATGGCCTGGTTGAATCCCTGTACGGTGATGAAACCAACCGCATGTATCGTCAGAGTTACGGCATTGCGCATAACGGAATCTGGGATTGGGGAACCTCAAAACTCAATTTTAACTACGAGAAGACCAATAACACGCGTCTGCAGGAAGGCACCGCTGGCCGTACTGAAGGGATGATCAATAGCAACACTTACGCCACCAGTCGTTTGGAAAGCTATCGCGCCGGCGGTGAAATCAACTTCCCGGTGCAGCTGTTGGTGGATCAAACCGTGACCTTAGGCGCAGAGTGGAACCGCGATGAGCTCAACGATCCGGCTTCGATGTTATCGGCCAGCGCACCGGGCGTGAACCTGCCGGGCAGTTCAGGCGATCCGTCGCAGCGCAGCAGTAAAAACAGCGCCACCATTAGTTCGCTCTATTTCGAGGACAACATTGCCGCAACCGATACCACCGAGGTGATCCCAGGGCTGCGCTTTGATTATCACGATCAGTTTGGTGCCAACTGGAGTCCGAGCCTGAACGTCTCGCAAGGACTGGGTGATTACTTCACGTTGAAAGCCGGTATTGCGCGCGTGTTTAAAGCGCCAAACCTTTATCAATCTACCCCCGGATACTTGCTCTCGACCCGTGGCAACGGCTGCCCAATTGGGCTTACCCAATGTTATCTGATGGGCAATAAAGACCTTGATGCGGAAACCAGCGTCAATAAAGAGATTGGCCTCGAGTTCAGTCATGAAGGCTATGTAGCGGGCATCACCTGGTTCCGCAACGACTACAAGAACAAGATTATCTCTGGCACCGAGCCGATCTACTCCAGTTCTAACCCGACCTATAACGTGCTGCGCTGGGAGAATGGTGGCAAAGCGATTGTGGAAGGACTGGAAGGTAATCTGACCATTCCTTTAATTGCCGACACGTTAGAATGGCGCTCGAACGCGACTTATATGTTCCGTTCGGAAAGTAAGAAAACCGGCAATCCGCTATCGGTGATCCCTGAGTTCACCATTAACTCGCAGCTGGAGTGGCAGGCGACCGACGATCTCAGCGCCAATATTAACTGGACGCAGTATGGGCGTCAGAAACCGCGTCAACATGCTGAGACAGTGATTGATGTCAGCAATATGACGTCGAAAGAGATCAGCCCTTATTCGGTGGTGGGTCTGAATCTCAATTACGACGTCACGAAAAACCTGCGGGCAAATGCCGGTATCAATAACCTGTTTGATAAGCGCATTTACCGTGAGAACTCAGGAGCTTCGACTTACAACGAACCGGGCCGGGCGTATTATGCAGGCGTGACCCTGTCGTTTTGATTCAGCGGGTTTAGGTCGCCATCAATCGCGTAATGCTGGTCAGTTAAGCGTGAATCGGTCACCATGAATGGTGGCCCTACGTGGATATAGCCAGGTTTTCGTAGGGTGCGCATTGATGCGCACCGGGACGATTCACATCAGCGAAAGAAATCCCGCAACGCCTCCGCCAGCGCCTGCGGTTGCTCATCCGGGATGAAGTGACCACAGTGCTCAATCTTGATTCCCGAAACGTTTGCCGCGAATTCCCCTAACGGCAACGCCATATCGGGAATCGATCCCTGATCGGCACTGACCGCCAGCAACGGCAGCGCTAATTTGCCCTTATCCCGCAGCAGATGGCGATTTTGCGTCGCCGATACTGTCACTTCACGATACGCCGCCATACCTGCCCGAATTGCCCCAGTTTGTTGTAACAGCCGCGTATATTCCGCCATATCTTCCTCACCAAACACCATTGGACTGGCCGCTTTGCGCTTGAGGAACCATTCAAGATAAATCTCTTCTCGTCCTTCGATAAGGGCTTCAGGGAGATCGGGCAGCAGATGAAAAGCGAAGTGCCAGGTTTTCCATGCTTTGTCCGGTGTGGCAGGTAGCGCCTCTGGCAAGGTCACACCTGGAATGCCGGCATCCAGCAGCGCCATTTTGATCACCTGCGCGCCAAATAGCGAGGCGTAGGGCCAGGCAACCCAGGCACCCACATCATGCGCGGCAAGATAATAACGCTCATGATTCAGCTGCTGCATTAAGCCCTGGACTTTCTCCGCCAGCGAAGTGGTATCGTAGCCGTTGATTGGCTTATCGGAATCACCCTGACCGGGGAGATCGGGAGCGACAATAAAGAAGCGATCGCCCAGTAGCGCCATCACGTGACGCCAGGCGAACCAGCTTTGTGGGAAACCTGCCAACAGCAATAACGTATCACCCTCGACATTACCGCCACTCACATAGTGCAGCCGCACGCCGTCAACGGTGGCGTAATGATGGGAAAATCCGTCGAGTTGCGCAAAGGGCTGCGCCCAACCTGGCGCTGGTTTCATGATGGATGCTGACATTTTCTTCTCCAAATTTAGGAAGCATTCATTTCCAATTTAAACGAAATTAGGAAATGATCGATTTCTAAATACTACCTGACGAACGCCGCGATGGGTAATCCTAAAATGATCCGCGCTTTTTTTACCTAATTGTCAGCGGGTCGACATAACGGGTACCGCTTCATCACAGGTTATTTGCTACTCTGTGCGCGACTATTTCATAACAATTGTGAAACCTATGCGAACATCGGATTTGTTGCGACTGCTGCTGCTGGCGGCAATTTGGGGTGCCAGTTTCCTTTTTATGCGCATTGCCGTACCGGCACTCGGCGCGGTAAATACGGCCTTTTTGCGGGTATTTTGCGGCATGTTGGGGTTGTTAATCATCATGGCCATCATGCGTATTCCAAAACGCTTTGAAGGAAAATTGGGATGGGCGATGCTGCTGGGCGTTATCAACTCTGCCATTCCTTTTCTGATGTATTGCATGGCGGCGCGCGTCTTACCTGCCGGTTACTCAGCAATACTCAACGCCACCACGCCGTTAATGGGCGTGGTGATCGGCGCCGCCTTCTTTGACGAAAAATTCACCCTGAGCAAAATTCTCGGCATGATTGCTGGGTTTGCCGGCATTATCCTTATCAGTACTACCGGGGAATCTCATCTCACGAGTGCACTCGTGCTGGGGATAGTGGCCTGTCTGGTGGCAACCGCGTGCTATGGGTTTGCTGGTTTTCTAACCAAACGCTGGATTGGCGCTCGCGGCGGGCTTGATGCCACCAAAGTGGCATTTGGCAGCCAGCTGGGCGCATCGCTTTTCTTGCTGCCTTTCTTCGCCTTTAGCGCCCCGCAGACACCTGCCGCGAGCTGGCAGCTCCCAGAAGTATGGGCCTGTGTGCTGGCTATCGGTTTCCTCTGCACCGCCCTTGCTTACATTATCTATTTCCGTCTGTTAGCCGATATCGGCCCTCTGCGCACGCTGACGGTCACCTTCATGATTCCGCCTTTTGGCATATTGTGGGGATGGCTGGTGCTGGGCGAGCAGATTAATCAGGGCTTTATCGGCGGCTCGTTGCTGATTATCTGCGCGGTATGGTTGGTGACGAGCAACGGATTCGGCAAGCGCCCTGCTGTTAACACCATGGTAAATAAGTAATCACGCCTTTTTTCCGCCGGGCTTCAGCGATCGATTGAGATCCTGAATGCGTTTCATGGTTTTGACCGTGCGCGCTGAGGTCGCTGAAGCCACCGAAAGAATCAGCATTTCCAGACATACCAACACCGTGCCGTGCAGCGGCATGCGGCCATTCTCACCGCCGCGCGGCACGTTAATCATCACATCCGCCTCTTTGGCAAACGCCGAATCAATAGCGTTGGTGAGCAAAATGACCGGCATGCCAAGCCGCTTTGCCTCTTTAAGCGCGGTGATGCCTTCCCGGTGCGCCGATTTCTGCGCCATCATGATCAGCACATCGCCGCGTTGCAGCGTAATTAACTGTTCTGCTAATGCAATTCCGGATCGGTTGAGGGTAACGGCAGGAATGCCAATGCGGGTGAATAAGCGCGCGCTGTAATCCGCCAGAATCCCCGATGCATTAATACCAAAGAGCGCTACCTGACGTGCTTCAATCAGCAGCGTCACCGCTTGTGCCACCGCCTGGCGATTGTGCGGTTCGGAAAGTGCATCACACGCACGCTTATGGCCGCCCAACACAAAATCGATGCCGGAGTTGATATCACACGACAATTCGCTCACGGTCGCGCTCATCTTCTCTTCGGAGTTCATTGCTGGACCAAACCAGGCTTTGAGGGTGGTTTTGAGATCGCGCAATCCGGCAAAGCCCAGCGCCTGAACGGCACGCACCACCGTTGCATCAGAAGTCTGCGTCGCATCGGCAATTTCCATCGCTGTAGCATCTACTATTGCCTCACGATTATCGTGGATATATTGCGCCACGGTTTGCAGACTTAATGATAAGGTTGGCGACCGAAGGCGATAACGTTCCCCTAATACATCCACACGGTTTTTAATTTTATTCGTACTCATCTATTTAAACTCACCATCCTGCGATTCATTTGTTGCACGCCTGTAGTAAATGAGTGGTTTTAAACTGGCCATTTTGACCTTATCGGTCTGCCAAAACCTCAGCAACAACGCCTGATTTTAAAAAAACAACACTCTGTAAAATAACACCTTTATTATGAAAATGGTGCTATTAACAGTCAGGAAACCCGGCCTCGACCTGCTGTAGTATCCGCACTTTTATTTCCGTTTACTACTACATTTTTTCATGTTTGAATGATTCTCAATTGCATTACATTGGCTATTTAACGCCGCACGACATTACGCAAAATTAACCACTCGCTTCGATTCACGGATGAATATTAATCCCGTAATAACACCAGGTTTAATTACATGAATAATAATCTGCCATGCGCTTTTAAATCAAAACGCCATCCCGCGATCCTTGCGGCGATTTATGGTGCCACCCTTTGGGGTTCGGCCAGCAGTTTTGCGGCCGAGGAAAACACTACGCTGACGGTATCGGCCGATGAAACCGCTGCGCAAGGCTATAACGCCACTAGCAGCTCGGTAGGGAGTAAAACGCCAACGCCTCGCATAAACCAGGCGCAGTCGGTGAGCGTGGTGACGCAGCAACAGCTTGAAGATTATCAAGCATCCAGCCTTGCCGATGCGATGCGCTTCGTCAGCGGCGTGACCGAAGGCAACACGCTGGCGGGTACCGAAGATGGTTTTGTACGGCGTGGTTTTGGCAGTAATTCAGATGGCTCGATCTACCGCGACGGCGTTCGCAGCAGCCAGGGCCTGAATTTTGATGCCACGACCGAGCGCGTAGAAGTATTGAAAGGCTCAGCCTCGCTGCTGTATGGCATTCAGAATCCGGGCGGCGTCATCAATGTTATCAGCAAGAAGCCGCAATATGAGTGGCACACCAAAGTGAGCGGTAAGACCTCCAGTGAAGGCGGCGGCGCAGGCACCGTCGATGTCACCGGACCGCTTGGCAACGGCTTCGCCTTCCGTCTGATTGCGGAAAAACAAAATCAGGATTACTGGCGTAATTTTGGCAGTGACAAGCACACGCTCATTGCGCCCTCACTTCAATGGTTTGGCGAACAAGCCAGTTTCCTCATCAGCTATGAGGATTATCAATATGACATCCCCTACGACCGTGGCACGGCGTTTATTAACGGCAAACCTGTTGATATCGGTTACAAGGATCGTCTTGATGACAAAGCCAACCACGCGTGGGGCCACAACAAAACGCTCAACGCCCATTACGACTGGCAATTTAATGATGAGTGGAGTACCCGCGTTACGCTCGGTTGGAACCAGCGCCAGTACGACAACAACGAGGTGCGCGTTACCGCAATCAATCCCACCACCGGCGTGGTGACGCGTCGCGCCGATGCTAACCGCGGCTTTAACCATAAAACCAAATACCTATCGTGGGATCTGATCGGGTCACAACACGTGTTCGGCATGACGCACGATATCGTGCTGGGCACCGATTACGAGATGATCCAAACCTACCGCGCACATCAGTTCCAGGGCAAAGCCAACAGCGCATTTAACCTGAACGATCCGCAGTACGATATTTTATCACCCATCACCAATAGCACGACGGAAAACAGCGCCAATGCCAATAACCTGAACCGCACGCATAGCCGCTCGCTGTATGCCAAAGACAGTATCAGCCTGACGGAGAACTGGATTGCGGTGCTTGGCGGACGCTACCAGCATTATGAACAACGCGCCTCGAAAGGCTTCGATCCGGTGGTGCAAACCCTGGATAGCGAAGGCAATAAATTCCTGCCGCAGGTCGGTTTGATATACAAAATAACCCCAGACGTTTCACTCTACTCCAGCGTCAGCAAATCCTTTACGCCCTCCACCGATGTGGATGATGATGGCAATGTGGGCAAACCGGAACAGGGCACAACCTGGGAAGTGGGCAGCAAATGGCAGATTTCACCGAAGCTTTTTGCCAGCGTGGCGCTGTATCGCATCAACGAGCGAGACATGTCGCTCTCCATAAATGGCACCACACGCGCCATTAATAAAGCCCGCTCCAGCGGGGCGGAATTTGAGTTAAATGGCGAAGTATTACCGGGCTGGGATCTCAGCGCCAATTACAGTTACGACAAAGCAGAAATCGTTGATGACGGCGTAAACGCAGCCAACAACGGCAATCGGCTGCAGAATGCACCCCGCCATTCTGGCGCGCTCTATCTGAGCCATAATCTGGCCATCTCCGGCATTCCGGGCGACTTCCGCGTTGGCGGCGGCGCGCGTTACGTTGGCAGCCGTGCAGGCGATCCGGAAAATAGTTTCACCATGCCGGATTACGTCGTCGCGGACAGCTTTATCGCCTGGAATAACTCACTATTTGGCGAAAAAACGCAGTTGAAACTGAATCTGAATAATCTGTTTAACAAGCACTATTACACCTCCAGCGGCGGTAACTTACGCGTGCGTGAAGGCGAAACCCGCAACCTGATGCTCGAGGCCAGCGTTGAATTCTGATTCCGTACGTCTATCAGGCGCATTGCGTGCGCCTTCCCTCCTCGGCGCGATCCTGTTGATGCTAGCGCTTAGCAGCGCTGCATGGGCGAAAAGCATCACCGACATTGACGGTAATCGCGTTGAAATTCCCGATCATCCACAACGCATTGTGTTAGGCGAAAGCCGCATGCTGTATACGCTGGCGCTACTGGAGCCGGGCGATCCTTTTCAGCATATCGTGGCGTGGCCGCAGGATCTGAAGAAATACGACAGCCAGACCTGGAACAGTTTTGCGCGCCAGTTTCCACAGATGCTGAAGATCCCGTCACTGGGTTCTGGCGGCCCGAATGCAATGAATCCCGAGCAAATTCTGGCGCTGCAGCCCGACGTGGTGATATTGCCAAGCCTGGCGCGCTACGATGATGCCGATCTGCGTTTGGTGAGCATGCTAAAAGCAGCGCATATTCCGGTGGTGAAAATCGATCTGCGCGTGCATCTGCTGAAAAATACGCGCCGCAGCGTGGAGATCTTCGGTGAAGTACTGAATCAACAAGCGCGAGCGCAGGCATTTAACCGCTTCTACGACGCACATATGCAGGTTATCCGCCAGCGCTTAGCCCGCTATCAGGGCGCAAAACCCTCGGTACTATTGCAACTGCATCTCGGCCGACGCAACGAATGCTGCGTAACCGCCATTAACGGCAGCCTGGGCGAATTACTGAATGCGGCGGGCGGCGCTAACATTGCCAGCAAAACCCAGCATGGGGTTTTCGGACGTCTTAGTGAAGAAAGTGTGATTGCCGCTCAGCCTGATTTCTACTTCGCCACGGGCTTCGGCGATAACGCATCGCAGGGTTTGCTCAAGCTCGGCCCTGAAGTAGCGCCAGCCGCGGTGCTCACCAGTTTTAAACAGCTCACCGCGCAGCAAAACGGTTTACGCGAGTTGCATGCGCTGCGCAATGGACACGCCGCAGCGATCTGGATGAACTTCTATCTAAGTCCCTGGCACATTGCCGCCACGGAGTTTATGGCAAAAACCCTCTATCCCCAGTTATTTACTGACGTTGATCCGGAGAAAACGCTGCAGCAGATATTTCATGATTTTCTGCCCATCCCTTATAGCGGCACCTATTTTAAGGTCATCAGTGCCACGGAGACTAAATAATCGCTGTCGCTGCGCTTGTGATTAATCGGAACATCGCTAATCTTAAATTTGCAGCACGGGCATGGTGTCGAAGAAGTTATTTCCGCCATGCAACAACAACTCATGAGAGGATGTTTTATGGCTGAGCATAGAGGCGGTTCCGGTAATTTCGCTGACGATAAAAAGAAAGCGTCTGATGCCGGTAAAAAAGGCGGAGAGAAAAGCGGCGGTAGTTTCAAAGACGACCCTGCAAAAGCCTCCGAAGCTGGTAAGAAAGGCGGTAAGAAGTAGCTATTACAGCTGCAAGTAGTATGCAGCTTGCTGGAACCTCGCCCGGGCATGGACGCCCGTTGTCGTCCCCTCTCAAGCATTAAACTTCCCCCGACAAATATGGTTAATAACCTGACTTAACTGCTAACAATTTGCAGCGCGCCCTAATGCCGATTCGTCTTAATAAATTTGATTGTTCATTTTTTAACGTGACAAATATCACATTTATGCCAGGCTTAATTTATTCACATCATGCGACATGGAGATATATATGACTGTGCAAACCACTAATAAGACCTTAATTACTGAAGAGTATCCGGTTCCGCCATTTAAAAAACAGCAGCAACCGATGCCTGGTTTAGCAAGCAAAATGGATCCCCGTCCAGATCATGGTGAAACCAGTTATCGCGGCAGCGGTAAACTTACCGGACGTAAGGCGCTGATCACCGGCGGTGATTCCGGTATTGGCCGTGCCGTCGCTATCGCTTATGCCCGAGAAGGGGCTGATGTGGCGATCAACTATCTGCCCGAAGAGGAATCCGATGCCGCTGAAGTTGTGCAACTGATTGAAGCTGAAGGCCGTAAAGCGGTGGCGATTCCGGGCGATATTCGTTCTGAAAAATTTTGTCAGGAGCTGGTAAAACAGGCTGCTGAACAGCTTGGCGGCCTGGATATTCTGGTTAACAACGCGGGTCGCCAACAGTTTAATGAGTCAATCCGTACCCTTTCCACCGAAGATTTTGATGCGACGTTCAAAACCAACGTCTACGCGATGTTCTGGATCACCAAAGCGGCGCTGGAATATTTGCCTGCAGGATCTTCCATCATCAATACGTCCTCGGTTCAGGCTTACCAACCGAGCGCGATTTTGCTGGATTATGCCCAGACCAAAGCCTCAATCGTTGCCTTTACTAAAGCGCTGGCGCAACAGCTGGGCAAAGATAAAATCCGCGTCAACGCGGTCGCCCCGGGTCCATACTGGACTGCGCTGCAGGTTTGCGGCGGCCAGCCGCAAGAGAAAGTTGAGAAATTTGGTGAGTCGGCACCGCTGGGTCGTCCTGGACAACCGGCTGAAATCGCCCCGCTGTATGTGACCTTTGCGCAGGTGAATAACAGCTTCACCTCCGGACAAGTGTGGTGCTCGGATGGTGGTACCGGTACGCTGTAACGTCTGCAGCGTTGATACGCCCTACGACATCAATGACGGTCGCCTTTATGGCGACCGTTTTGTTGCTAATAGCCGTGCGGGAAACACGTCGCGTAACCATTCAATAAACACCCGCAGGCGCTGCGTAAGATGCCGATTTTGCGGATAAACCACGTGAAATGGGTATCTTGCCGGCTGCCATGCGGCAAGTATCTCGACTAAGCGTCCCGCTTCAAGATCGGCTGCTGCCGCATAGCGGAAGGTCTGAATAATCCCCAATCCCGCCACCGCCGTTGCCAGATGTGCATTGCTTTCATTCACACCAATGCGATGTGCAGCCTTGATTTCCAACACGTCCTCATCACGCGCAAAGCGAAACGGAAACGCCCGGCCACTTTGTGGCGATAAATAGCTAACCAGCCGATGACCGTTGCGTAGCTCCTGCGGATAAGCCGGCACGCCATACGTTTTCAGATACGCGGGCGCGGCGCAGGTGATGAGCTCAGCATCGCCCAAATGTCGCGCCACCAGCGAAGAATCACTCAGCGGACCGCCACGAATGACGCAATCGACATTGCCACTGATTAAATCTACTGCACGGTCTGAGACGCCAAGATCCAGGCGGATTTCCGGATAGCGTGCGATAAAATCCGGCAACAAAGGAATTAATACATCGCGCGCGGTGGATCCGCCAATATCGATACGCAAATAGCCGCTGGGTTTAACGCTTTCCGCGTTGAAAGAGTGGTCGATATCTTCCAAATCACGCACGATGCGCAGCGCCTTTTCGTAATAGTCGCGCCCTTCGGGCGTCACCGTAACGCGTCGCGTGGTGCGCTGCAGCAGACGAATGCCAAGATGCGCTTCCAGCTCCTGCACCAGCTTGCTGAGCGTGGCGTTGGGCATATCCAGTGAATCTGCCGCACGGGTAAAATTGCCTGCTTCTACTACGCGTGCAAACGCGCGTATTGCCATTAACTGATCCACGCCGTTTTCCTCAAGCCCGCATTATCCACCTACAGAAATAGTCCTTTCGATTTTACACCATTTATCACCAAACTCAGCAGGAATAGAGTGCTTCTCATGCACTGCAACGCAGTCATCTCAACCCCATTACATTTGGAGAAGTACACATGAATACGCTTAACGGTAAAATCGCACTGGTAACCGGCGGCACCACGGGTATCGGTTTAGCATCAGCGCAAGAGTTAGCGGCACAAGGCGCCCGCGTATTTATCACCGGACGTCGTCAGGCGGAGCTTGATGCGGCGGTGGCCCGCATCGGTGCCAGCGCCACCGGCATTCGCGCTGATGCTTCACTGCTGAGCGACCTCGATAATGTGTATGCAGAAATCGCCCAACAGGCGGGGCGGCTGGATATACTTTTTGCCAACGCGGGCGGCGGCGATATGTTGCCGCTCGGTGCCATCACCGAAGAGCATTTTGACCGCATTTTTGGCACCAACGTTCGCGGCGTACTGTTCACGGTGCAAAAGGCGCTGCCGCTGCTCAGCGACCACGCCTCGGTGATCCTCACCTCCTCCACCACTTCGGTTCAGGGCACTGCCGGTTTCAGCGTCTACAGCGCCAGTAAAGCGGCAGTACGCAACTTTGCCCGCTCGTGGGCGCTGGACGTGAAAGACCGTGGCATTCGCGTTAACGTTGTCAGCCCAGGACCGGTGCGCACGCCAGGCTTAGGTGGCTTGGTGAGCGAAGATCAGCGTCAGGGATTGTTTGATGCGCTAGCGGCGCAGGTGCCGTTGGGTCGCCTGGGGGAAGCGGAAGAGATCGGTAAAGTGGTGGCGTTTTTGGCGTCTGATGCATCCAGCTTTATCAATGCCGCCGAACTGTTTGTCGATGGCGGTATGGCGCAGGTGTGATAGCGCAAGGTAGGTATGACTGGGCTAATGCCGATCGTTGATATCGCCGGTTTTTCGTAGGGTGCGCATTCATGCGCACCTGCATAAACTGGCCTTGCTTTGCAGCCTTCAGGCCGCACTGGGATCGGCTTCCACGTACAAATAACCGATACCCAGCACCTGACGCGCGCGATCTAACTGGCCAAAATGCACATTTGTGCCTTTGCTTTTCAGCGCATCGCGCGGATCGAAAGGATTGAAATCAATCTGCTGCACGATGCTGTGCAGCCAATTTTCACCGAAAGTACAGCTGCGCCCATATAACCAAATCTGGTTAATATTCAGCGTATTGAGAAAATTATACAAGCTCATGCCGATCGCCTCTGCTGCACGCTGCGCCCACGCCACGATCCACGGCTCGCCCGCTTGCCACGCGGCCAGCAACTGCTTGCTCGAGGGCTGCGCTGCCTGCGGTGCTCGCTGATGAGCAGCCTGTTTTAACGCGCTAAGGGACGCTACCGTTTCCAGACAACCCTGGCGTCCGCAGCTGCAGCGTAAGCCGTCGGGCGCAATAATGGTGTGGCCGATCTGGCCACTGCCATAAAGATTGCCGCGAAAGATTTCACCGTTAATCACGAAGGACGATCCAATACCGTAATCGACGTTGATGACGCAGAACTCACTCAACGCGTTGCGATTGAGCCACTTTTCAGCCAGCGCCAGCATCACGCAGTCGTTATCGACGCGGACTTCAACGCCAAGCTTCTCCTCCAGCAGAAATTTCATCTGCAGCGGCGTCTTCCACGCAGCCTGCGGCATATGCTGTGATACGCCAGTCACCGGATCGACCTGGCCATGTACCGCCAACGCCAGATTAATGCGCCGCTTCGGCCACTGTTTGCAGGTTTGCCGCCATACCGCTTCAATCTCATTGAGCAGTGCTTCCGGCGTCTCAGCGTTGATCGTGGTTTGCTGATAGTCGCCTTGCGGCACGAGCTGCGCATCAGCCAGCTGCCGTTCAATACTGGTTGGCTTCACGCACAAACACAGCGTCCACGGCCCTTCGGAAGGCAGTTGAAAACTGCCGTTGCTGTTGCCACGGGTGCTCATCACAGCATGGGAATGCTGAAGTTTTCCCTCATCCAGCAGCGCCTGCAAAATTTTACTGGCAGCGGGGATCGTCAATCCACTGAGCTGGGCCAGCTGCGATTTGCTGAGCTGTTTATGGCGCCACATCAGGTCAATAAACACGGCTTTATTGTGTTTGCGTACGTGAAAATTGTTCAGTCCAACCGGCTTCATTTTCTCTCCCTGCTTCCACAGCAGACGCGTTTACTAAACAGCGTTTACTATCTTTTGTGATGGTCTCACCATCCTGCTTGCACCCATTGCTCTAGAGTTCGTGCTCATCCCAATAACAAAAAATCATCATGACCTCTCAAGAGAAAAATTAAAATGACAACATCACCTGCAAACCATCCGTGGCTGATCCGCCTCGGCATTCCACCCGCGCTGGCATGGGGCTACGTCGCTGTGCTGCTGTTTATGATTGGCGACGGCGTCGAATCGAACTATCTGGCTCCTTACCTGCATGAAAATGGCTTTTCGCTCAACATCGCGGCGGCGGTGATCGCGTTCTACGGCGTGACCGTTACCCTGGGTTCATGGCTGGCCGGTTCACTCTCCACGTTAATTGGTCCGCGCAAAGTGATGCTGGCGGGCGGTTTGATTTGGATTGTGTTCGAAGTCCTGTTTCTGGCCATTGCGCTCCCTTCACACAGCGTACTGCTGCTGGCGCTAACTTACGGCCTGCGCGGCGTGGCTTATCCGATGTTTGCCTATGCTTTTCTGGTGTGGATTCAGGCCGCCGCCCCCGCGGAGATGCGCGGCTCAGCAACCGGTTGGTTCTGGCTGGCGTTTACCGGCGGCTTGCCGACGCTGGGTTCGCTGGTGGCAATCTTCTCGATCAGATGGGTTGGCGAATATGCCACCTTCTGGCTGTCGCTGGGGCTGGTGGCGCTGGGTATGTTGGTGATGCTCGTCGCGCTAAAAGAGCGCAGCGGATATCAATCGCTGCTGGATGAAAAGCATCGTCAGCAGGGCACCGCCCGAACGCTGATGGGCGGCATTGATATTCTGTGGCGTGAACCACGCATTGCCGCCGCCGCCGTGGTCCGCATCATTAACACCACGCCCTACTTTGGTTTCTTTATTTTCCTGCCGGGCTTTTTCACCGAGCAAATCGGTTTTACACAAACCGAATACCTCAGCCTGATCACGATCATGGGCCTGGTTGGCATGAGTTTTAACCCGATCGTCGGCAAAATCAGCGATCGCATCGGCTGGCGCAAGGTATTGACGGTATTTGGCGGACTCGGCTCCGGTATTTCAATGCTGCTCATGTACTTCGTGCCGCAATGGAGCCATGGCAGCTTTGTGCTCAGCGTGATTTGCGCCTGTTTATATGGCATCACCTTATGTGGCTATGTCCCTGCCGCAGCACTGTTTTCTTCACTGTGTCAGCCAAAAGATAAAGGCAATGCGATGGCGATCTACTGCTTCGCCGCCGGGCTTTCGACCTTCTTTGGCCCGGCACTCTATGGCGCCTTCAACGCACTCTTCGGCACCTCGGGCGTGGTTTGGGGATATGCCGCGCTGTACCTGGTGAGCGCGATGCTTTCGTGGTGCTTCCTGCTTAGCCCGCTCGATCCCGGCGAGCAGCACAATCCCGAGGCGCAGCGCCTGCGTCGTTTTGATTCTGTCGCTTCAGAGTAAAGAGAAAAACATGAATGAGTTTGATTACATTGTGGTGGGCGGCGGCAGCGCTGGCTGTATCGTCGCCGCCAGATTGGTCAGGGAGGGCAACGCGCGCGTGCTGCTGCTGGAAGCCGGGCGCGATGAATATCATCCGGTATTAAAAATGCCGGCGGGTTACATGAAGTTCCTCGCCAGCGACAAGTTCCTAACGATGCATCAAACCGAGCCGCAAGCCCAGCTGAACGGACGCGGTGTGATTGTGCCGCAGGCGAAGGTGCTGGGCGGAGGATCGACGGTGAATGCCATGGTGTATATGCGCGGTCATCGTCAGGATTATGCCGACTGGAATCACGCGCTGGGCAATCAGGGGATTGACTGGTCGTGGGAGGCGCTGCTGCCCCACTTCACCGCTATCGAAGATAACGATCATCTTGGCGCTCCCAATCATGGCGTTGGCGGCCCAATGAAAGTGTCACATCTGGGTCACTTCAGCCCGCTCAGCCGCGCGTACGTCAAAACCATGCAGGGCCTGGGCATCCCTTACACGCCGGATTTCAACACCGGCAATCCGTTTGGCGTCGGGTTCATGCAGCACACCATCAATGGACAAACGCGACAGCGTTGCAGCGTGGTAGATGCCTTTATCAACCCGCTGCGCCAGGACACACGCTTAACGATTGCCACCGGCGCGCAGGTGGAGGAGATCCTGTTTGAGGGCGCGAATGCCACTGGCGTCCGCTACACGCTGGAGGGGCATCCGCAGCGTGCCAGCGCCTGCAAAGAGGTCATACTCGCCGCTGGCGCCTACCAAACGCCGAAACTCCTGATGCTCTCCGGGATTGGCCCACAGGATCAGCTGAAAAAGCACGGCATCACGCTACGTCATCATCTGCCCGGCGTTGGCAAGAACTTGCAGGATCACTATGAAGTACCGGTGGTCGCCAGCACCAAAGGTGCGTTTGGCTATTACGGTCAGGATCGCGGCTGGCCAATGATCAAAGCGGGTTTGCAGTACATGCTGTTTAAAACCGGCCCGGTCATCACCACCGGCGTCGAAACCTGTGCCTTCTTTGATCCGCTCGATTTTAGCGCCACGCCCACCATCCAGATGTTCTGCGTGCCCACGGTATATCTCGATCGCGATGTGATGGGCGCCGACCCTGGCCACGGCGTCACCGTTAATTCGCTGCTGCTGCGCCCCAAAGCCACCGGCGAAGTCACGCTGCGCGACGGTAGCGCCAGCAGCTTGCCGATCATTGATACGCAAATATTTGGTCACCCGGATGATTTGGCTCGCACCATTGCCGGCTTCCGCTTCGCGCGGCAGGTGATTGCCGCAACGCCCATCAGCGAGATGGTGCAGCAGGAAATTTTCCCCGGTGCAGAAATCACCTCCGATGCAACTATCGTCGAGCACTGTAAACGCATGGTGAAAACCGGCTATCACCCGGTGGGCACCTGCCGCATGGGGCACGCGAACGATCCGCTAGCGGTGCTAAGCGACGATCTGCGGGTGCGCGGGGTCAATCGCCTGCGCGTGGTGGATGCCTCAATGATGCCTAACATCGTTAGCGGCAATACCAATGCCATCGTGATGGCTGTCGCGCACCGCGCCGCAGAATTGCTGATGCAAACACAGGATTTCGTACAGAAGGAGACAGCCGATGAGTGAAAAGTTGACGCGGCTGCAGCGGGCGCTGGCCGATTGGCAGCTGGATGCAGTGCTGCTCACCCGGCGCGATAACATCGCCTGGCTGACGGAAGGTGCCAGCTATTACGTTGTTGAACGCGCCGAAACCGGCGTCGCCAGCCTGCTGGTAACCCCGCATAAAGTGCTGCTGCTCGCCCCCGAAAATGAGATGCCGCGCATTCTCGCCGAAGAGCCGCTGCCGTTTGCCTGCGAAACGCAAAGCTATCCCTGGTTTCAGTCGCTACATAGCGTGCTGCCGCCCGGTAAACTTGGCAGCGATACGCCGCTTGCCGAGACAATCGATATTCAGCAGCAGATGATCGTGCTGCGTCAGGGGCTGAACAGCAGCGAACAGCAAAGATTTCGCACGCTCGGACGCGAAGCCGCGCAGATTGTTGAGGATGTGGCGCGCCAGCTGCGTGCCGGCGTAACGGAGTGGCAGGTGGAAGCGCAGATCGTTGCGGCTTGCCTGGCGCGTGGCATTCGCCCGATGTGCACCTTAGTGGCGGCCGATGAGCGTATCGCCGCATTTAAACATCCGGTGCCCACTGCGAAAATAGTGCGGCACCAGCTGCTGATTACGCTGGGCGCTGAGCGCCATGGCCTGCACGTTAGCCTGACGCGCCTGGTGCATATCGGTGAACCAGCGCCCGCGCTGCGCCAGCGCCTTCAAACCTTGAGCCAGATCCATGCCGATATTCTCTGTGCAACCCAGCCTGGCCGCAGTTGGTCTGCGGTGTTCAACGCCATACAAAATGCTTATCAGCAGCAGGGTCAGGGCGGTGCCTGGCGCGATCATCATCAGGGCGGCCCGGCCGGTTATGGCTGTCGCGACGAGATCGTAACGTCCGAGTCGCAAGGCGAAGTACGGCTCAATACAGCGCTCGCGTGGAATCCCACGCTCAGCGGCGTGAAAAGTGAAGACACCTTTTTATTGACCTCCGAGGGCTGCGAGGCACTGACGCGTACCGCAAACTGGCCGCTGATTAGCGTGCGACGTGACGCCAGCCTACTGCACTTCGCCGACTGGCTGGTGTTACCGGCATCTTCATAAGGAAGCGACCATGTCACAACGTTTAACCAACAAAACCGCGATTATCACTGGCGCGGGCAGCGGAATTGGCAGCGCGATTGCCAGGCTGTTTGCGCGTGAAGGTGCCCGCATAGCCCTGTTTGATCTCAACACTGAGACCACCGCAGCACTGGCCGCCCAGCTGCAGGAAGAATATGGACAACAATGCGTGGCCTGCATGGCGGACGTGACGCAACCGCAGCAGGTACAACGTGCGGTAGTGCAGGCACAGGACGCGCTCGGGCCTATCGATATTCTGATCAACTGCGCAGGCGTGAATGTATTTCGCGATCCGCTGGGGCTGGAAGACGACGACTGGCAGCGCTGCATGGAGGTCAATCTGAAAGGGCCTTACAACCTGATCCGCAGCGTGTTGCCGGGGATGCTGGCGCGGCATTATGGCAACATTGTCAACGTCGCCTCGGTACACGGACATAAAATCATTCCAGGCGCTTTCCCCTATCCGGTGGCAAAGCACGGATTGATTGGCATGACGCGGTCGCTGGGGGTGGAATACGCCAGCCGGGGCATACGTGTTAACAGCGTGTCGCCGGGTTTGATCATGACGCCTGCCGCAGAAGCCTGGCTGGCAAGCTGCCTTGATCCTCAGGCAGAACGTGAACGCCAGGCGGCATTACTGCCCTGCAAGCGCATCGGTGAACCAGATGAAGTCGCTTATACCGCGCTGTTTCTCGCTTCAGATGAGGCGCGCTTTATCAACGCAACCGATATTCTGGTGGATGGCGGCCGCAGCCAAGTTTATCACGATTAATCATTCCGTTTGCTGTCTGCCTGTTGCGCATCACTGCGCACCTGACTAAATCCTCCGCATTGATGCGTTAAAACAGGTGGCAGCAACCGCGCAAAAAATAACATTAGCGCGCCATAACCCGCTATTCTTCGGTGCTGAAGCGACCCTCTGTCATTTGATAATCAGGAGCCTGGAAAAGATGTCTGAGAATCCCAGCATTGCCCTCATTGGACCGGGTGCAATTGGCACCACCATCGCCGCCGCTCTGCATGAAGTTGGCCGCACGCCGACCCTCTGTGGCCGCACCGCGCATCCGCAGCTCGAACTGCGTCACGACAGTGGCAAAATTATTGTCCCTGGCCCGGTGCTCACCCATCCGGCTGACATTGCGCAGCCGGTTGATCTGGTGTTTGTGGCCGTAAAAACCACGCAGGTGGCAGACATCGTCGCATGGCTGGCGGCGCTGTGTGATGAAAATACCGTGGTGTGCGCCCTGCAGAACGGCGTAGAGCAGAAAACGCAACTTGCACCCTATGTCAACGGCGCAGCGGTACTGCCTTCGGTGGTGTGGTTCCCTGCCCAGCGAGAACCGGATGCTTCGGTGTGGCTACGAGAAAAACCGCGCCTGACACTGCCTGAAACGCCACAGGCTGAACGGGTCGTTGCGGCGCTGCGTGACACGCGCTGTAGCGTCGATCTCTCGGCCGATTTTCTCACCATCGCCTGGCGCAAACTGCTGCAAAACGCCGTTGCTGGCCTGATGGTGCTTTCGAATCGTCGCGCCGGGATGTTCCAGCGTGAGGATGTTACCGCGCTGGCATTGGCCTATTTACAGGAGTGTTTAACGGTGGCGCGCGCTGCCGGGGCAGCGCTGAGCGACAGTGTGCCGCAGGAAATTGTTGACCGTTTCCACCAGGCACCTGCTGACCTGGGCACGTCCATTCTCGCCGACCGCCAGGCCAATCGCCCGCTGGAGTGGGATATCCGCAACGGCGTGGTGCAGCGCTATGGCCGAACCTATGGCATCGCCACCCCGATAAGCGATGTGATCGTGCCCCTGCTGGCGGCAGGAAGCGAAGGCCCAGGCTGAAGATCTGGGGTTACCTGGTCGCCATGAATGGCGTAATGCCGCTCACTTAAGCAAAAAAATGCCTGTTTATGCAGGTGCGCATGAATGCGCACCCTACGAAAACCCGGCGATATCCGCGTAGGGTCGCCATTCATGGTGACCGATTCACGCTTAACTGACGAGCATTACGCCATGAATGGCGGCCTTACGGTATTGGCGATTAAAATCGCCACGCCGCAAATAGTGCACCGCTGACCTGGCCTGATTTCTCGACGATCGGGCTGTCGGCTGCCTGGTTTTCCAGATGCTGCGCCGTAACGCGGGCACCGATCAGCCAGGCAGGCGTTAACGCATACTCCATGCCCATTTCCCAGCCCACCTTCTCCAGACCTGAACCGGCATGGTAACGATTCAGTCCGCTGCGTGCCGCTTGCACTGCCGTCACGCCATATTGGGTCTGCATGTAATCGCTATCCGCCCAGCTCAGGCTCGGGCCGGTGTAAAAACGCAGGCTCGCCGTTGGTCGCCACTGCAGATGCGCATAGGACGCGAGTTTGAATCCCTGCTGATTGCCGCCTACATCCTGGGTTAAGATCACGCCGCCTTTAAAATATTCATTCTCATACACCGCCGAGGTGAAAGCGCGTGGCGTAATATCAATATCCCCCAGCCCTTTAAGATGCGCATCATCAGACTCCTGACGCGGTGAAATATTCGTGCCTACCCCCAGCGAGAACGTCCATCGATCGGTGTTGGCAACGTTCCATCCGAGAGCAATTAGATCGTCCACGCCACCAACAAAGAAGGGGCCATATTTCAACTTCAGCGCCGGCACGAAGTCGGTTTTATGCTCTTTGGCGCCAGAATAGTTCGGTTTCACACCGACGCCGCCGCCGATAAAGCCCGAAAATTCATTTTGGCTGGATTCAGCGCAGGCCGCAGAGGTGGCAACCGTTAGCAGGCAAAATAGCGTGAAAGGTTGAGCCAGGGTGAAACGCATCAACATTATCCTTACCGTTACAGAAGTTAATCAGGAGGAAACCTATTGCAGCAGCCTCTTGTAACGCCCGTTTTTACCTTCGGTAAAGTTATGTAACAGCTAGCGGCAGACACACGCAAAAACGGGCTCCGCCCCCTGCGCGATTGTGTACGCTAATGCTGCCAGCGTGATATTCGGTGATCGAACGCACTAACGCTAAGCCAAGGCCATAACCGCTGCTGCTGTGGGCAAGGCGATAAAACGGCTGAAAAATACTCTCGCGCTCAGCGCACGGAATGCCGGGCCCGCGGTCGAGCACCTCAAGTAAAAAACAGCGCTCTTCTGTATGTTTAAGCACCACGCAAATTCCGCTGCCGGCATAGCGCTGCGCATTTTCGATGAGGTTACGTAGAAGACGGCGAATTAAACGCGCATCGACTTCGGCCACCACATGCTCCGCCTGAAGTTCAACTTGCGCGGCGGCACACTCTTCCGCAGCAATCGCCGTGATATCGGCGGGATGAAAGTCCGCGTTAATCGCGCGGGTTGCCATCTCTAAACGACTGAGGGTCAAGATCTCCTCCACCAGCGCGTCCAGTTCGCCCACGCTGCGTTGCAGTTCGCGGCGCGTGGGTGAATCCTCTGGCGCCAGCAGCGCGGCCGCCATCTGAATACGCATCAATGGCGATCGCAGTTCGTGTGAGGCGTTCGCCAATATCGATTTTTGCGCCTGGATCAATTGCTCTATTTGCATGGCCGAGCGGTTAAAACTGGCCGCCAGCCGTCCCACCTCGTCGCGACCCGAAACCGCTACTCGCGCCGTCAGATTTCCCTGACCGAGTGATTCCACGCTCTGCTGCAGTGATTCCAGCCGCGCCGTTAAACGCCGTATCACCGGGAAGGAGATCAGCGCTACGCAGCTGGCTAATCCCAGCAGCAGCAAAATAAACAGCCACGGCCGTTTCTGGCGGTCGCTACTGAACTGCGTAACCAACACGCGCTTATCTTTTAGCGGCCAGACAAAACGCATGCCGTACCAATCATCATCTAATTGGCCGTAAACCGCGCGCGAAGGAAATGCAATGGGCGGATCGAGTGGACGACTGAGCCGTTCGCCATTGGCGGCAAACAGGGTAAAACGCGTGTGGGCGCGCGCCATCCAGCGATCGATGGCTGCCGCTTGCACCGACTGTGGCGCGTCCGCCGGCGGTAGATTCTGCTCCACCAGCTCGGAAAAGGTGGCGAAGGCGTTGAGATGGCGATTGTCATCATCGTTCCAAAGCCACAACACGATAGTACAGATCACCACTATCAACAGAGCACAGCTGAAGGCGAAAAAGATTTGCAGATGCAGCGGAAAATCCGTGAGGCGCTTCATGCGTGCGGCATTGCCGAGAAAACATAGCCGACACCGCGCACGGTGATGATACGTTTCGGCGTGCGCGGATCATCTTCAATCAGCTGGCGAATGCGGCCGATATGCACATCAATTGCGCGATCAAAGCTGTCGTAACTTTCACCGCGCACCGATTGCCAGATTTGTTCCCGATTAAGCACCCGCCCAGCATGACGCGCCAGCGCCACCAGCAGATCGAACTGCAACGAGGTGAGCGCACAAGGTTGTTGATGCAGCAGCACGCTGCGCGCGGCGGTATCGATCTCTAGCGCTCCGGAGCGAATAACATGCTCTGCGTTAAGCAAGCGCCCAGGCTTGATTCGTCGTAGCACCGCCCGCATCCGAGCCAGAAGTTCGCGCGGTTCATAAGGCTTTGGCAGATAATCATCCGCCCCCACTTCCAAGCCGATAATGCGATCCGCCGGATCGCCGCGTCCTGTCACCATAATAATGGCGGGTTCATTATGACACTGGCTGCGAATCTGCCGGCAGAGCGCCAAACCGTCGGCATCACCGAGCATCAGATCCAGTAGCACAACGTCGAATTCACACTGCCGCAGGCGCAGCTGTGCGTCTGGTGCGCTGGCGCTGTGCATCACATTAAATTCGTGCTGCGCAAGGTAAGGCACAATCATCCCTGCCAGCCGATGATCGTCCTCAATTAACAAAACGGAGGTCATGTCTTATTTTCCCGGCGGAATCGCTTTATCGATGTGTTACAGACAGCGGTGCAGGTAAATAAGTTTCTCCGGGATAGCGTGGAGAAGGTAATCGGGCGCGGACATGCAAAATTTCAGCACAACGAATATGTTGCACTTTATAATTTATTCAGCGAATTACAGAATTAAATACATTTTCCGCAAAGCAAAATGCCACTAACTTGCGCTTCGTTAAAATCTTTACTAGGGTTTGCACTTCTTTAGCCTCTTATAGCTTTCTTTTCCTTCAATGAAATAACGGCTGCGAAAGCTATAAGATCGCGCCACTTTTTCTCAGGGGATATTATGAGCACAGGATCGATTTCAGATAAGCCGGCGACCTCCAGCGGGTTAACGGTTGATGATATCACCGTCATCGACAACAAATTGCTGAAGCGCGCCGTGGGTGCCGCTGCACTCGGTAACGCCATGGAGTGGTTTGATTTCGGCGTTTACAGCTATCTCGCCGTCATTATCGGCCAGGTCTTCTTCGCCGATGCCAGCGCAACCGCTCAGCTCATTGCCTCATTCGGTACTTTCGCTGCGGCATTTTTAGTGCGTCCCATTGGCGGCATGGTCTTTGGCCCGCTCGGCGATCGCATTGGACGCCAGAAAGTATTGGCGTTAACCATGATCATGATGTCGATTGGCACCTTCTGCATCGGCTTAATTCCCAACTACGCCAGCATTGGTATTACCGCGCCAATTCTGCTGTTTGCCGCGCGCCTGCTGCAGGGCTTCTCAACCGGTGGCGAATATGGCGGTGCCGCGACCTTTATTGCGGAATATTCCACCGATAAGCGTCGCGGCTTTATGGGCAGCTTCCTCGAGTTTGGTACGCTAGCTGGCTACCTATTAGGCGCGAGCTTAGTGACGGCGATGATCGCCTTCTTGCCTCATCAAACGATGATGGATTGGGGCTGGCGCGTGCCGTTCTTCCTCGCGGCGCCGTTAGGGCTGTTCGGCCTGTATATCCGTCTCAAACTGGAAGAAACCCCCGCGTTTAAAGATCACATGGATAAGCGCGAAGAGCTGGAGCACAACAAACCGCGTGTCAGCGTGTGGCAGATGCTGCGCGATCAGCATAAACCGCTGCTGAAATGTATTGGCCTGGTGCTGTTGTTTAACGTCTCAAATTATATGCTGACCGCCTACATGCCGAGCTATTTAACCGGCGTGTTAGGGATGAGCGAATTATCCGGCCTGATGCTGGTGATGGTAATTATGTTTATCATGATGCCCCTGACACTAATGTGGGGATATTTCACCGACCGCATTGGCCGTCGTCCGGTCATTGGTTTAGGAGCGCTAGGCTTAATTTTGCTGGCGATTCCCAGTTTTATGCTCATTGGTACCGGCAATATGCTGCTGGTCTTTGCTGGATTGGCGGTTTTGGGGCTATTGCATACCTGCTTCAGCGGCACCATGCCCGCCACGTTACCCGCGCTATTTGTCACCGATATTCGTTACAGTGCGTTAGCGATTGGCTTTAACTTGTCGGTATCACTGTTTGGCGGCACCACGCCATTAATTACCGCCTGGCTGGTAGATACCACGCACAACACGATGATGCCCGCTTATTACATGATGGGTGCCGGCGTGATTGGATTGATCACCGTGTTAACCCTGAGTGAAACCGCACGTAAGCCACTGAAAGGATCATCGCCTGCGGTCGCCACTGAGGCCGAAGCGCACCGATTGATTGATAAGCTGCGTAAACGCAAGGCTAAGCATAAACCGGCCTGACCCACAGCGAGCGAAATCAATGAGGTTGCCACGGCTGGCAGCCTCATCTCATTCTAAACGAAGCGTTAAAATCCCCCTCTGATTCGATAATTTCCCAAAGTGGCCTGAAATCCGTTGGTACGCGCCAGAAAAGGCCAAAATATCGACTATGATTTGTTGTCCGACCTAACTTTTATCTCGATTTTTATATCTTTATCAGCCAGTAGCGAATCGCTTGATGTCGTCCATTGCCCCTGCGTGGGCTAAACGAGGCAATTGAATGGAATTCAGATCATTTGAAAAATCCTGGGGCGCTGAAATTCTTGCGGATGGCAGCGTTCGTTTTCGTGTTTGGGCACCGGGCCAGCAGCAGATCACCTTAAGCGTTGCCGACAACAACCGCACCATGACGCAGGTGGGAGACGGTTGGTTTGAGTTGAACGTCAACAACGTGGCGCCGGGCGCAGAATACAACTTTGTGCTGGCCGATGGCACAGTGGTGCCGGATCCTGCCGCACGTGCGCAGAAGGCTGAGGTTAACGGCGCCTCTTTGGTGATCGATCCCAAACACTACCGCTGGCAACACACCCACTGGCAAGGGCGTCCATGGCATGAAACGGTGGTATACGAACTGCACATTGGCACTTTTACGCCTGAAGGAACGTTTCAGGCGGCGATCGCCAAATTACCGTGGCTGGCCGAACTAGGTATCACCCAGCTAGAAGTGCTGCCCGTTGCGCAGTTTGGCGGTAATCGCGGCTGGGGTTATGACGGCGTCCTGCTCTATGCGCCCCACGCGACTTACGGATCGCCTGATGATTTCAAAGCGTTTATCGATGCCGCGCACGCGCACGGTTTATCGGTGGTGCTGGATATCGTGCTCAACCATTTTGGCCCCGAAGGCAACTACCTGCCGCTGCTGGCGCCCGCGTTTTTCCATCAGGAACGCATGACGCCCTGGGGCGCAGGCATTGCTTATGATGTGGATGCGGCACGGCGTTATATCGTGGAAGCGCCGCTTTACTGGCTGCAGGAGTTCAATCTTGATGGTTTGCGTTTCGATGCCATCGATCAAATTGAAGACAGTTCCAGCAAACATGTGCTGATCGACATTGCCGAGCGCATTCGCCAGGCCATTCCCGAACGCCCTATCCACCTCACGACCGAAGATAGCCGCAATGTCATCTTCCTGCATCCGCGCGATCGGCAAGGTCAGGCGCCCTTGTTCAGCGGCGAGTGGAACGATGACTTCCACAATGCGGTACACGTGTTTGCAACCGGTGAAACGCACGCCTATTACCAGGATTTTGCCGACGTACCAGAAAAATTGGTGGCACGCGTGCTCACCGAAGGTTTTGCCTATCAGGGCGAGCTTTCGCCGCAGAGTGGTCAGCGGCGCGGTGTGCCCAGCGCCAGCCAGCCGCCGGTGGCGTTTGTGGATTTTATCCAGAATCACGACCAGGTGGGGAACCGCGCGCAGGGCGATCGCTTGATTAACCTTGCAGGCAGCGATCGCACCAAAGTGCTGCTCGCCACACTGCTGCTTTCACCACATATCCCTCTGATGTTTATGGGTGAAGAGTATGGCGAAACCAATCCGTTCCTGTTCTTCACCGATTTCCACGGCGATTTGGCCAAAGCAGTGCGTGAGGGTCGTGCGAAAGAGTTTACCGGCCACGCCGGACATGACGAAGAAGTACCCGACCCCAACGATGAGCAGACATTTACCCGTTCGAAGCTCGACTGGAACAAGCTGGAAACGCCAGAGGGCCAGGCGTGGCTGGCGTTTACCCGCGAGTTGTTGGCGCTACGTCAGCAGCATATTGTGCCGCTTCTGGCTGATGCCGGTGGTCATAGCGGCAAAGTGCTGGCTACCGCCGAGGGCTTTATTGCCGTCAGCTGGCATTTCCCACAGGGCGAGCTCTCGCTGGCGTTGAATATTGGAAAACATCACCAACCGTTGCCGGATATGCCGGGCAGGACGATTTTCGCCTGGCCGCAACAGGCTGAAGCATTGCCACAACACGCCATCGTGGTGCGTTTGGATCAGGGAGCAACAAAATGAGTATTCCAACTGCGACGTACCGCATTCAGTTCCGTAATGGCATGACCTTTGATCGCGCCGCTGCGCTGGTGCCCTATCTGCAACGTCTTGGCATCAGCCATCTTTACGCATCACCCATTTTCAGCGCCACTGCCGAATCAACTCACGGCTACGATGTCATCGATGCCAATGAAATCGAACCGGCGATTGGCGGGCGTGAAGGTTTTGATCGCCTGGTCCTGGCGCTTAAACAGGCGGGCATGGAGTTAATTCTCGATATTGTGCCCAATCATATGGCGGCCTCGCTGGAGAACAGCTGGTGGCGAGATGTGATTGAGCATGGCGAAGCCAGCCGTTACGCGCGCCATTTCGATATTGACTGGTCGCGCCGCCTGACGCTGCCGTTTCTCGGCGACAGCTTCGATAACGTGCTGGAAAACGGTGAGCTGAGCATTAAGCCGCACCCGCAAACCGGCAACCCCGCGCTAGCCTATTACGACAGTTATTATCCGCTCACGCCGGCCAGCTGGCAGGATCGCGCCGACGCGGTGCTGGCCATCACCGATGCAAAGGCCATTACCGAGCTGCATGATCAGCAGCCGTGGCGACTAATGAACTGGCGCGATGCGCGCAGCGAGCTCTCCTATCGCCGCTTCTTTGAGATCACCGGTCTGGTGGGCGTCCGCGTTGAGGATGATGCGGTGTTTGCCGATTCTCATCGGCTGATTCTCGAGCTGGTAAGCTCTGGCGCGGTCAGCGGCTTGCGCGTCGATCACGTCGATGGCTTGGCCGATCCGCAGGGCTATTTGCAGCAGCTGCGTCAGGCCACCGGCCCGGATTGCTACATTACGGTGGAAAAAATCCTTGCAGAAGGCGAGCACATTCCAGCCGACTGGCCGATTGCGGGGACCACGGGTTACGAATTTATTGCCGCACTCTCCCACGCGCTGATCGACGATACGCAGATTGATACGCTGCATTTGGCGTATGAGTCCACGACTGGCGAACGCAACGACGTTGCAGCCGGATTACGAGTAGCGCGTGAACTGATGGTGGATCGCAATTTCGCTGGGGAGTTTGCTCGGTTGCTTAAGTTGGCGACCGACATCGCAGGCTCAGAGCATCGCAACCTTGGCGAGGCGGAACTACACGTTGCGCTGCGCGAAATCCTCATCGCCTTCCCGGTGTATCGCACCTACGGTCAGCAGGACGGCATGCCGCTGGAGGGTGAGGAAATGCTGCAACAGGTGCTGGAGATCGTGAAAAATAGCGCCTCGCCAACCGTGCTGAGTTTGCTGCAGGCGATTCTGTTGGGCGCGGTGTCTGAAGAGAGTGAAAAGGAAGCACATGAGTTCCGGGTACGCTTCCAGCAGCTGACCGGCCCGCTGATGGCGAAATCGGTGGAGGATACGCTGTTCTTTCGTAATCACGTGGCGCTGGCGATCAATGAAGTGGGCGCAGAGCCGCTACCGCACACCTTCTCGCTGGCGCATTTTCACCGCGAGATGCAAAACCGCCAACGTCAGCAGCCTAACGGTATCTCCTCCACCTCAACGCACGATACGAAGCGCGGCGAAGATGCACGCGCGCGCCTTTATACGCTGAGCGAAGCGCCTTCGCCGTGGGCGGAAAATGTCACGCGCTGGCGCCAGATTAATCATGCGCAGGTGGTTGAGCTGGAGGATGGACCCGCGCCAGAGCCAGCGGTGGAATGGATGCTGTATCAAGCCCTGGCTGGCGTCTGGCCCACTACGCTGCAACCGCAAGATGCCAGCGAACTGGAAGCGCGCTTTTTACCGTTTGTCGAAAAAGCGCTGCGTGAAGCCAAGCTGCGTACCGATTGGGCCGAGAGTAACGCAGCGTATGAAAAAGCGGTGCTGGAGTATGCCCGACATCTACTCTCGCCCGCCAATCAGCTGTTCCTCAGCGATTTCAGCCACGCGCTTCAGCCGTTTATCCAGGCCGGGTTGATCAATAGTCTGACGCAAACGGTGATTAAACTCACCGCGCCGGGCGTACCGGATATCTATCAGGGCAGCGAAGCGCTGGACTTTAGCCTGGTCGATCCCGATAACCGCCGGACGCCAGATTTTGATCTGCTGCAACAGCAGTTTGATGAATTGGCCTCTCCCGACTTTAACGATGCACAACACTGGCTAAGCGGCAAACTTAAACAGCAGGTGATTGCACGGCTGTTGCATCTGCGGCGTGATGTGCCGCAGCTATTCCGCTATGGCGACTATCAGCCGCTGAACGCCAGCGGTGAACATCAAAACAAAGTCATCGCGTTTGCCCGCCAGGACAGCAATAACGCGCTGCTGGTGATCCTGCCGCGTTTGAGTCTCAACAACGCGCAGTGGGGGCAAACGGAAGTGGTCCTGACCGAATCGCTCGCACATCGTCACTACCGCAATCTGTGGACCGGCGAAACGGTGGCGATTGGCGATTACATTCCGCTGGATGAGGCGGCCTCTAGCGCGCCGTTAGTGCTGCTTAGCAGCTAATGCATTGCCTGTTAACGCTGTTTGAGGGAATAAAGATGGAAAATGGTAAGCCTACAGAAATTACAGCAGGTTCGGGACAAGTGCTTGGCGCTAACTTTGATGGCGAGGGGGTGAATTTTGCCCTCTTTTCGGCCTGCGCAGAGCGCGTGGAACTCTGCTTGTACGATGAAAGCGGCGAGAATGAAATTGCCCGCTTCGATCTCCCTGAATACACCCATGAAGTGTGGCATGGCTATATTCCCGGCTTGCAGCCGGGTGCGCTGTACGGTTATCGCGTGCATGGCCCGTACGAGCCGGAAAATGGCCATCGCTTTAATCCCAACAAACTGCTGCTCGATCCCTATGCGCGCGAACTGGCGGGAGAACTGCAGTGGGATGAATCACACTTCGCCTATGATTTGCTGCATGAAGACAAAGATTTAAGTTTTGATACGCGTGATAGCGCGCCGTTCACGCCGAAATGTCGCGTGATCGATCCCAACGAATTTGACTGGCAGGACGCCAACCGACCGAACATTCCGTGGTCGAAAACGGTCATCTACGAAGCGCACGTTAAAGGGTTTAGCCAGCTTAATCCTGCGGTTCCCGCCGAGATGCGCGGTACCTATGACGGCTTAAGCAATCAGGCATCGGTGGATTACATCAAAAGCCTGGGCGTGACCACGGTTGAACTGCTGCCGGTGCACGGTTTCCCGGACGATCAGCATTTGCTGGATCGCGGCCTGAAAAACTTCTGGGGCTATAACACGCTGGCCTTTTTTGCTCCCGCCACGCGTTACTTTGGTCCGCGCGGTATTCAGGGCTTCCGTGACATGGTACGCGCCTTCCACGATGCCGGTATCGAAGTGATTCTGGACGTGGTGTACAACCACACGGCTGAAGGGAATGAACTGGGGCCAACCCTGTCGTTTAAAGGCATCGATAACTACTCCTACTACCGCACGCTGCCGGACCAGCATCGCTACTACATCAATGACACCGGCACCGGCAATACCGTCAATACTTCGCATCCGCGCGTGCTGCAAATGATTCTGGATTCGCTGCGCTACTGGGCCGAATCCATGCACGTTGACGGTTTCCGCTTCGATCTTGGTACCGTGCTGGGACGTGAACCCGAAGGTTTTGATCAGCGCGGCGGCTTTTTCGACGCCATTATGCAAGACCCGGTGCTTTCCAAATTGAAACTGATTGGCGAGCCGTGGGATATCGGCCCGGGTGGTTATCAGGTTGGCGGCTTCCCGCCGGGTTGGGCTGAGTGGAACGATAAGTATCGCGATACGGTGCGTGAATACTGGAAAGGTGACATGGTCACCAATGATTTTGCTGCCCGCCTGCTGGGTTCCGGCGATCTCTACGATCAGCGCGGTCGCCGTCCGTGGGCCAGCATTAACTTCCTCACCGCTCACGATGGCTTCACGCTGAACGACCTGGTTTCATACAACGAGAAGCACAATGAAGCCAACGGCGAAGATAATAACGACGGTCACAACGAGAACCGTTCGTACAATTATGGCGCTGAAGGCCCAACCGATGATGAAGGTATCAACGCGGTGCGTGAGCGGCAGAAGCGCAACTTCCTGGCGACGCTGCTGTTTTCACACGGTACGCCCATGCTGCTGGCGGGCGATGAGTTTGGCCGCAGTCAGCTCGGCAACAACAATGGCTATTGTCAGGACAGCGAAATCTCCTGGCTTCATTGGGAGAATCTGCCGCCTTCCGCCGATGCGCTGCGCGATTTCACGCGTCAGGTGCTGGCGCTCCGCGCCAAACAGCCGCTGCTGCGTCGCGAAAGCTGGCGCGACGGGATGGATATCAAATGGTTTAACGCCGGCGGCGGGTTCCAGCAGGCCGACCAATGGGATGATGGCACCACGCTCGGGGTTTATCTTGGCCGACCGGATCTGCAACCAGAAGAAGGCATTTGGCACGACGTGCTGATGCTGTTTAACCCTTACGAAGGCAACGTGCCGTTCCGCATTCCCCAGTTCGGCGAAGGCGGCTGGGTGCTGGAACTCAGCACGTCCGACAACGTTGAAAAGGGCCTGGTGATTACCAAAGAGAAGGATTTCGAACTGGAAGGACGCAGTATGGCGCTATTCCGCAGACCATAATCGCGCAGGGTCGCCATTTATGGCGATCTCTTCCCTGGTGCGCATAAATGCGCACCCTACAACATCGCGTAAGGTCGCCATTTATGGTGACCTCTTTCCAGAAGCGCATAAATGCGCCCTCGACGAAAATTCACCCGCTGATAAAAATAAATTAACTAAATTCCTTAATCTGCCGATGGTTATTAATCTGCCCCCTCTTCCCTGCGCGGCATCCACAGGGATGCTTTTAGATTAAGGATAATAAGATGAACATCTCTCAACGCTTGTTTCTGACCTTTTCCATGCTATTTGGCGCCATTATCCTGCAGGCTGTGCTGGCCATCACCCTGCTTTCTGGCTTCCAGGACCGTTTCGAATATGTGCAAACCAACGCCATTCCCTCGATTAAAGATCTCGGCAAGCTGATTGACGGCAGTAATCAACTGGCGCTCACGCTTTACAAACACAAAAGCCAGACCGAGGACAACAAAATGCCTGCCGTTGAGGGTGATATCCAAAAACAGCTGGCAGAACTGAAATCACTCACTGATTACTATCTGGCAAATGATATTTCCAACGACGAAGATCGGCACTTAACCGAGCTGGCTTATAGCAATATCCAACAGGTTACCGCCACGTTGCCGGCATTTCTCGCCGCTTCGCGCGCTCACCAAAATGAAATAAGCCTCGATCTGATTGAGGGGCAAAACGGCATCGGTGCTGCGATCCATCAACTGATTGCGGATTACCAAAAGCAGCTGGCGTTGAATATCGCCATCGGCGATGAGCTGCGTGCTACCAACCGCAGCACCTTCCACTTCGTGCTGTGGACTACCATTGCGGGTGTCGCCGCTACCGTATTGATATTTGGTTTACTGTCCCTGTTTACCGTATTACGCATCCGTCGCAGCTTGTCTGCCGCGGGTAAGGTGATGATGACCGCCAGCGAGAACCTCGATCTCACCTTGAAAGCCGACGAAAGCCGCCGCGATGAAGTGGGCAACATGGCGCACTCCTTCAACATCCTGATGGATCGCGTTTCGAATGCGCTGTCATCGGTGCGTGAAGCGTCGCAGTCAGTCAGCAGTGCGTCGGTGCAGATATCTGCGGGCAATGAAGATCTCTCTTCACGTACCGAGCAGCAAGCCGCATCACTGGAGCAAACTGCCGCCAGCATGACCGAGCTGAGTGAAACCGTGCGTCAGACCGCCGATAACACGCATCAGGCCAGCCAGCTTGCCGCTAATGCCAGTGGTTTGTCTGAGAAAAGCAGCGAATCGCTCACCACCATGCTTTCAACCATGGACAATATTCGCGGCAGCTCACGTAAGGTGACGGAGATCGTTTCCATTATTGAAGGCATCGCTTTCCAGACCAACATTCTGGCGTTGAACGCGGCGGTAGAAGCCGCGCGTGCGGGTGAACATGGGAAAGGTTTTGCCGTTGTAGCCGGTGAAGTGCGTAATTTATCGCAGCGATCCACCACGGCTGCCCGCGAAATTAAAAGCTTGATTGAAGAGTCACATCGCCTGACCGAAGCGGGTGCCGCGCAGGCCAGCGACGTCGGCCGCAATATGAGCGTGATGAATGATGCCATTCATCAGGTAAGCCAGCTGGTGGGAGAGATTGCCGCAGCCGCCGTTGAGCAGAGCCAGGGCATTTTGCAGGTGCAGCAAGCGGTGAATCAGATGGATGATGTGACGCAGCAGAACGCCGCGCTGGTGGAAGAGGCATCTGCCGCTTCGCAATCACTGCAGGAACAAGCGGGCAATCTTAATCAGCTGGTGGGTAAATTCCACGTCGCGGAAGTGGCAGACGTCCGTCAACCGCCGGCGGCCTCGCGCGCGCCATCGCGGGTTAAACCCTCACGCGTGGCGCTAGTGAACGATGCTGACTGGCAGAGTTTTTAAGCAAACGCGCGAATACATTGGATTTTGTAGGGTGCGCACTTGTGCGCACCTGGCATAAAAACCGGCTAAATCAGAACTTAAGCATTTTCACCGTGGCATCTACGTCAATCTCATCTTCTGAGAAAATTAACGTAGTTCCCTGGAAAGTGGTGATCGCCAGTTTTTTCAGCGAGCGCATTTCACCACTTTTATCCTCTGCTTTCGGCCTGATGCTATTCATCAGAATACCCACCGACAGCACGGGATTTTCTTTATCAATGCCGGTATCAGCGGGCACTTCTTCGCTATACACCAGGAAGGATTTTATCGACGTGAGTTTCAGGCGCTCGCCGGCAATAAAGATATATTTGCTATCCGGTACGACTTTCACCGCATAAGCCGATAAGCCCTTGTTATTGGTTGTGGGTTCGAAGGTTACCGACGCATCTTTTTTAATCAGATCAGGATTAGCGACCTTAATCACATGGAAATAGCGGTTATCACCATTTTCATCTTTGAGAAATCCAAAACCTTTATCCTGAAACCAAGTTGTGATCGTTCCTTTCATCGCCGTTACCGCCTACTTAATCGTTTATCTACGCAATTTTTTCAGCGCGCAGTGTAATGCACAACGCCTGCACAAACTATCTCTTCGCTTTAAGTGTGGACGATAAATTTCGCGTGTGCGAGGCGCGACCAGATTCGCGCGTCGGCTGAAAATTGGTTATCATCCGCTCCCACTTTCGCTCCGGGCAGCATGATGTCGACGATTTTTGATAGCTTTATTGCCCCGCCGTGCCATCAGCAAATTGAGATCCTTTATCAGGATGAGCATCTGGTCCTGATCGATAAACCCGCCGGTTTGCTTAGCCTCTCGGGAAAAAATCCGCAAAATCTCGATTCAGTGCATCATCGGCTGGTACAGCTTTTCCCTGGCTGCACCTTGGTTCACCGCCTGGATTTCGGTACTTCCGGCTTAATGGTGGTTGCCCGCAATAAAGCCATTAACGCGGCACTCTGCCAGCAGTTTAGCCAGCGCAACGTAACCAAGGTATACCGCGCGCTGCTGTGTGGGCATCTGCAACAAAATGACGGCGTGATAGACGCGGCGATTGCCAAAGATCCCGCGTTGTTTCCACTGATGTCGATTTGCCCCATCCACGGTAAGCCCGCTCGTTCGCGCTATCGCGTGATTGAGCGTTTTCAGCATGCGTTGGAAGATGGCGCGTTACTGCCGTTATCGCGCGTAGCGTTAACGCCCGAAACAGGTCGCACTCATCAGCTGCGCATTCACTGTCAGCAGTTGGGCCATCCTATTTTAGGCTGTGACCTGTATGGCGGTCTGCTGCTGCCTGGCAAAGAACGGACGCCGCGGCTGATGCTGCATGCTAGCGAGCTGCATTTTGTTCATCCCGTCAGTGAAGAGTGGATAAAAGCATGCAGCCCCTGCCCGTTCTGAACGGCCAAACGCTCAATAGCGTGGATTACCACATCAGATCATCAGGCACTTTAAAATCAGCGTAGGGATCGTCTTCATCCTGCTCTTCCTGACTCAGGGCGCTGTTTAAGACAATACTATTGGCATCGCGCTGGGCAATTTTATCGGCCACGCTCGCGGGAATAATCGCGTATTCACTCTCACCATTATTATCGGTGGCCAAACGCGCAATGGCGAGGCGACCGTTGATCAGCTGGGATTGTGTCAGCTTATCCACGTCTATTTTTTTAATTACATTATTATCAGTGAAGTTAAAGCCAATATTTCCTTTAGAAATATCGATTTTATTCATTTCAATCAGCTGCTTTACCTGAGCTTTGTACTCTTTCGATAACGTTGCCTGTTTCTGCTGCTCACTGAGCTGCTTGTCACGTTCAAGCTGGGCTTTTTTATTCTCTTCCACCGCGGCTCTTGCCTCACGCGCCTGAACGCGTGACTTTTTAGCCGTTCTTTGCACTTTATCCATCTTTTTGCTGGTTACTAATCCAGCTTTGAGCATCTGCTCTTGTAAGGTGAGTTTTGCCATTGTTATGTCTGAACCGGTTGAAGAATTTGGGGGATTATAGCTGGATTGTCCGCGGCTGTGCCAGCCTGGTGACGATAGGAGGGGAAGCGATGAGATCCACTCTCCCCCCTCAATCATTCACGCTATATACTAATAGCCATTATTCCGTATGGGCGCACCAGTTTCTCGCCGGGTTAATGCCGCCATCGGGAGAAGTAAAGCCAGAGCATCCTAAAATAGTGTCGAACAGCTTCTCGTGAAACACCGGCGTTTTATTATTTTGCAGCTGCTCTAATTGTTCGAATGAGGCTTTATTGTCCTTGTTACTCAGGAATTTATCCGAGGCCCAGACCATAATGGGAATGGTTCGCTGCGCCATAGGTGCATGGTCACGCGGCGTGCCATGGAAATGCAGATTCTCGGAAATCGATTCACCATGATCGGAGGCATAAAATACAATGGCATTTTTATTTTTCAGGCTATCAAACGTCTGCTTAAGAAAGTAATCAGTATACAAAAGACTATTGTCATACGAATTAATCATCTCCTGCGTACTGCATGCATCATCAATACCCTGGCACTCCGGTTGATAACGCGCAAATGCCCGGGGATAACGTTCCGTATAAAGATAGTGCGATCCTTTAGTATGCAGAATAATGATGTGCTTGCCTTGAGGATGGCGCTGAATAGAATCCTGAAGCTCCGTGACTAAAGCCATATCATCAACTGGTTGCCCCACATGGCGTTTTTCCGCCTGAATTGATTCCCGTAATGCATAGCTATCTGCCATGACTTTGTTATAGAACCAGGCTTCACTCTGCATAGAATAGAGCTCTTCAGAAAAGCCCTGTTTCTTCATTACCGTGAATACGTTCATCTCTTTCAGTGTACGCTGCGGTGCTTCAGACGCTCCGCCTTCGCGCACAAACATGCAGCGCAGTGAAAGTTTAGTTGAGGTGTCACAGGAATAGCCCTGCAGGTGAACCAGATTTTTTTCATGGTCGAGATAAGGCGTGTTGTCACGCTCATAACCGTAAAGGCCCATATGATCGCGGCGTGCGCTCTCACCAATGACGAATACGATATAGAGGTTGTCAGCATCCTTAGGCGGGTTATAGCGGTAATGATCCGTTGGATCGTAAAGATTCCGATTATCTTCCGCCTGGCTGTATGAACTGTAAGCCAGTAATCCCACGCCTGATAACCAATTGGAAGGAGAATAGGTCCCGGCCACGATACCGCCATAGCTGGCCATCATGCGATTGTTGTGTTTGTCTTGCTCATTTTGCATTTTACCCATCAGGTTGAGCGGTAACCAACAACCCATTGCAGCAACCAGGATGGCAACGGTTTTATAAGACCAGTACTGTTTTTTATTAATCCTGCTAACTGACCTGGTGCGTAATCCACGCCAAATCAGCCATAACGGAATAATATTGACCACCACCAGCCACAGCATGACATGCCAGCCAATGGATTCCTTTGAGAGATCAATTGAATCCGTCGCCAGCACTGCAGCAATAATCCCATAGCCAATATCAATATTAAAAAAGATCATGTAATAGCTGGCTGCACTAGAAAATATCACCAGCAGCGTCATTAATAGACGAGAGATTATCTTGCCGGTTAATGACATTAATAAGGTTAAAAATACCACTAAACAAAATGCTGCGACAATCTCAATGATGACCGACAGAATATTATCAAATTGCAGTTGATGATATCGACGAATGAAAATAGGAATATTAAGTATAATGCCGACATACAACGATACCCATCCCGGTACGTAAAATTGCTCAAGCCAACCCCGTTTAAACATCTTTGCCTCATTATTAGTGTAACTAGATTAATTCGTTCCCTGTAAAAAGCGTGCCACTGCTGAGACGACGAGGTTGAGAATGGGTTCAATCTAGCAAGAAGAATGAGCATGTTATAATGTAACAATATGTTGTGAGTGTGGTATGGCGTGTAGGCCAGAAACCTTTCAGCTACCTTTCGATATTAGCAGTCGCTCCGCTGTGGTTGTTAACCTTGTTTCATTTATGTTAAAAATACTGAGTAATCATAGATTAACAAACCCTATTGTGAGCCTTTTGGCATGGAGGAAAAATGGAAAGTCTGTTTGTTTACGGCACATTAGGACCGGGCCGACCGAATGCTCATATCCTGGAAAATATCGGTGGCAGCTGGCAGGAAGGACATGTGAGCGGTTCTCTTCAGGAGAAAGGATGGGGTGCCGAAATGGGCTATCCGGGTATCATTCTGGATAATTCAGGTAATCGTGTTGACGGATTTTTATTCACCTCTGAAAATCTGGCGAACCATTGGCAGATACTTGATGAATTTGAAGGGCATGAATATGCGCGCGTTAAAGTAGACGTGGTGACTAACGATGGTTTAACTGTCAAATCATATATTTACATGATCAAAGACTAGCTTTTGAATCCATAGCTTCCAGATCTGTGAGCGTCGATTATGCCTGATGATGAAAGTTCTGCAGTGTTGAAAACGAGCATAGCTCAAACCGGCAGCCTTCATCTTCGCTAGCGGAAACTGATAACAACCCCTTAAAATATCTAAAGAATTTTTCTATCGGCAAGCTGTGACTGAGGCATATTCTGCCTCTTCTCTCCTCACCCAACACATCATCATGAAAATCGTTCATGTTCGTTGAAATTAAATCACTTTTCCTCATTCAGCTACTCAGGCATAAAATGTGACGTATCATTGATTTTTATCAATGTGAAGAATACTAAGTGGGAAAACCAGTAAAGAACATTGGACGTTCCTGTTAAGCAAGCACCAAATCCAGTTTTTAGGCCAGAAGTTAGGAAGCAAACGAAAATGAATAATAA
Organism: Pantoea sp. GW821-FHT03E06; assembly: GCF_059420725.1. Classification (NCBI taxonomy): domain Bacteria; kingdom Pseudomonadati; phylum Pseudomonadota; class Gammaproteobacteria; order Enterobacterales; family Erwiniaceae; genus Pantoea; species Pantoea sp. GW821-FHT03E06. The sequence continues at coordinate 139,533 of NZ_JBWKUG010000002.1, read as the reverse complement.
ATTTACCTTCAAAATTAAAAGCTTACGCTTTGACGAGAACTATAACCCCTCTCAAAGCACGCGCATTACCACTAATTTTGCCAATTTGGCCCGTGGTGAAAAACGCCAGGAGAACCTGCGCAACGCCTTAGTGATGATTGATAACCGTTTCAATTCTCTGGCACATTGGGACAACCCGAAAAGCGATCGTTATGCGGTCGAGCTGGACATTATTTCCGTTGAATTGAACATTGAAAATGAAGGCAGTGGCAATGCCTTCCCAGTGATCGAAATATTAAAAACAAATATCATTGATAAAAAAACCAATGAGCGCATTGAAGGTATTGTAGGCAATAACTTCTCCTCTTACGTGCGGGATTATGATTTTAGCGTATTACTGTCACTGCACAATAAAGATAAAAACCAGTTTACTATCCCCGATAATTTTGGTGATCTACACGGCAACATATTCAAGCAGTTTGTCAACTCAGACATCTATAAAGACAACTTCAAGAAATCGCCTGTTATCTGCCTCAGTGTTTCAAGTAAAAATGTTTATCATCGCACTGGCAATGAGCATCCAGTATTGGGTATCGAGTATAAGCAAGATGAAGCTTCATTGACCGATCACTATTTCAATAAGATGGGATTAGAGGCGCGTTACTTCATGCCTGCCAATAGCGTTGCGCCTTTGGCTTTCTACTTCACGGGTGATTTGCTCAGCGATTACACGAATCTTGAACTGATTAGTACCATCAGTACCATGGAAACCTTCCAGAAAATTTACCGTCCTGAGATTTACAATGCGAATTCGGCAGCAGGAAAATGCTATCAACCTAGCTTGAATCAGCAGGATTATTCTTTAACTCGAATTGTTTACGATCGCGAAGAACGTAGCCAATTAGCCATTGAGCAGGGAAAGTTTACTGAAGAGAAATTCATTAAACCTTTCCAAACTATTCTTGAGCAATGGTCTGCTAATTCCGTTCTTTGATTAACCAAAAATAAGGTCACCTGCGATGAAAAAATTATTACCGACTTCTACTGCCGGCAGTTTACCGAAACCCTCCTGGCTTGCTCAACCGGAGGTACTTTGGTCACCATGGAAATTGCAAGATCAGGAATTAACCGACGGCAAACAAGATGCGCTGCGTTTATGCCTGGAAGATCAACAGCAGGCCGGTATTGATATTGTCAGTGATGGCGAGCAGACGCGCCAACATTTTGTCACGACCTTTATCGAACACCTCAACGGCGTTGATTTCGAAAAACGTGAAATCGTTAAAATTCGCGATCGCTATGATGCAAGCGTACCGACCGTGGTGGGCCCAGTCAGTCGCCAAAAGTCTGTGTTTGTTGAAGATGCGAAATTTTTGCGTCAGCAAACTGACCGTCCGATTAAATGGGCCTTGCCGGGGCCGATGACGATGATCGATACGCTTTATGACAACCACTATAAAAGCCGCGAAAAACTCGCCTGGGAATTCGCCAAAATTCTTAATGAAGAAGCTAAAGAGTTGGAAGCGGTGGGTGTTGATATTATCCAGTTTGATGAGCCTGCATTTAACGTCTTCTTTGACGAAGTAAATGATTGGGGCATTGCCACACTCGAAAGAGCTATTGAAGGGCTAAAATGCGAAACGGCTGTGCATATTTGCTACGGTTATGGCATTAAAGCTAATACAGATTGGAAAAAAACACTCGGCAACGAGTGGCGTCAATACGAAGAGATTTTCCCAAAACTGCAAAAGTCTAATATCGATATCATTTCACTGGAATGTCATAATTCTCACGTTCCAATGGAGCTTATGGAGCTTATTCGCGGGAAAAAGGTAATGGTCGGCGCGATTGACGTGGCAAGCAATACCATTGAGACCCCCGAAGAAGTGGCCGCCACGCTTCGCAAAGCACTGCAGTTTGTTGATGCCGATAAGCTCTATCCTTGCACCAACTGCGGCATGATTCCATTGCCTCGCGGCGTTGCAAAAGGCAAGTTAGATGCATTAAGTGCCGGTGCAGAAATCGTCCGTAAAGAGCTCCTGGCTAAATAACTGCAAAAAGTAAGTTATTCTAAGTAAAGCAGTCTGGGTTGTGTGTATTATTCAATCGCCAACCCAGACTTAGCATTAAAACTGACGTCTACATTCCGAATCAGATGCCTTTCCACTCTTCTCAACTTTTCGCCATAAATACGTATAAAGCACTCATAAAATAGGGATGAAAATGATCAAACTGACGGGTCGTTTAGTATGCAAGCAGATTGAGGAGGCGGAACTTGTTCGCCAGTTTCTCCCAGAACACAAAAGACTCACCCGAGAGGAAGCGGGATGTCTCTCTTTTGAAGTAACAGAGACTGCAGATCCGCTTATTTGGCAAGTTGAAGAGCTCTTCACAAATAAGAATACATTTACTATTCATCAGGAAAGAACTAAAGCATCAGCCTGGGGAAAAGAAACCCGCGCCATCGCCCGCGAGTATAAAATTTATGAGATCGAATAAGTATATTAGTAATGTTGCTATAAAATTAATGCAGCACTTCACTGCATTACATTCATAACATCTTTAAGCTGTGAATAAATTAATCGGCGATCGGCTGCAAGATTAAGCGTTCTGGTAGAGATCCCAGCGATTGCCATAAAGATCCTCAAATACCACGACCGTCCCATACTCTTCTACTCGCGGTTCCTGACAGAAATTCACTCCCTTTGCCTTCATAGCATGGTAGTCACGCCAGAAATCATCGCTCTGTAGAAACAAAAACACTCTTCCGCCGCACTGATTGCCGATAAATGCTTCCTGCTTTTCGTTGGAGGCTTGCGCCAGAAGAATATTGCAGTCGCTTTCTGGGTTAGGTGTGACCACCACCCAGCGTTTTCCTGGCTGCGGAGTGTCTTCAACAAGCGTAAAACCTAGCTTGTCCGTGTAATATTCAATCGCACGATCATAGTCGTCTACCACCACGGCCACATATCCCATGCATCGCTTCTGTGTTCTCATTTTCTGCTCCTTCAGATGATAGGGAAAACAACCCGATACACTTTCTTAACATAGAATCAGGATGTAAGTGTAGTTGCAATGAGTGAAGTGTGTCGTCGCTAGCAAAGGCTGTGGATTTTCGTATTTTGGATTAAATTGCCATGCTAAAGAGGCGATAGGCCTGCTTTGAGCAATTTGGGGACGTCAAAAACATGATCACAGGGTAGTACTACCACAGTAAATATATCCCTCATCCGGGAACCTATGCAGTGCTTGCTGCCGGCGTTCCCTGGTGAAAAAGCAGAGTCCACTGACCTTTATCTGAATAAAGCCAGTAAGAAGAACGCAATGCAGGACGGCTGCCATCAGCGTAAGACGTCTGATAATAAAGTATCGCGCAGCCACACCCCATTTCGGTGAGCCGGAAATCGCTACTGAGAATATACGACGCAGTCTTCTCACTTAACAGCGATGAAATGGTCTCTGTACGGTCAACCAACACCCCTGACATGGTGATTTCACGGAATTCAGGATGAAGAATCAACTCAAGCCACTCCCGATCGTTGCGCTTGTCGCCATGAAGGCTGCACTCAAGCAATCTGAGTTTTTCCAGAAGCATCCTGCTTATCCTCAAGTGAGCATGCCAGACCTTCAAACTTACCATAACAGTGCATATGCTACTTCTGCTTCTGGCGCGAAGGGGCCAAGCCCGAGGAATAAGAAGTCTGCTATGAGCGAACAGCAGACTTTTGTCATTGAGTATCTATGGTTCTTGCTAGCAATTCCGTGAGTCAAACAATTGGGAGCATGTCACCTCAATCTCCCTGGCAACACGGCTCAAATGAAAATACGAACAAATTGCTTAGACAGTATTTTCCAAAAGGAACTGACTTACCGGTTCACAGCCAGCAAAGACTAAACATTGTTGTCAGACAGCTCAACGAGAGGCCGAGAAAAACACCAGACTATGAATCACCCGCAGAATGCTTCAATCAGTGTGTTGCATCCATCAGTTGAACTCACAGCGAATAGCGGACAGATTGCTATTGATTGCACCACAAGGTGATTTAAGCGTCTAATGTGGTTGAAAATTACAGGTCATTAAAGTTAGGTATTTTTTTGCCGATGTAACATGGACATCCATTCACGAAGGAAGGCTCATGAGAAGTTTGGTTTTATCAGCGTTGCTTCTGTTAACTATAGTTCCAGTTTCGTATGGTCAAGAAAATATTCAGCACAAACAAATTCAGCCATATGTTATTAACTTTCTTAAAAAAGTAGCGAGTTCATCGGCAAATTGTGATTTATTCAAAGGTTTTTTAGCAAAAGATCCTTCTAATGAAAATAATAAGAAAATGATGTTAGGTTTTTGCGATAGCGATATTGATTTTTCGAAGCCAATATCATTCTCCGAAATGAGCACTCATCACTTTGAGGGGGCGAGTTATGTGTGCGGAATCATTTCTGGCCGAACAAAAATCAATCAAAAAATAGGCGCTAGGTTTATCTCTGCAGAGCCACATCACTTGATATTGAATGTTAAATACTCACGCCGTCCCATTGCATACACGATTGATGATAAATACTTAGCTTATGAGTATTACTTGCAGGTGAAGTCATTTAATGAGCTTAACAAAAAATATTGCCAATGAATGATAATTCAGGCTGATGTTCTAATAAACTATCGGGTGCTTGTGTCCACGCATAGCTCATACAGTTTTCAGCAAGTGAAGTATACTTCCGCTCCTGGCACCAAGCAGACAATCACTCTAAGTCACCTCCCGCACCACCCGAAAACCAAAAAGTCGCCATAAATGGCGACTCTCCGCAAACCTTACCCACTCCGCTCACATCACTTGTTATTCTTCGACGTGGTGCTGAACTGCTCGGTGAGATAATTGCTGGTGTTATTCAACACGCTAACCATCTTATCCAGGTTGGTGAACTGCTTTTTATAGCGCGCAATCGTGTCATCAATGCGTTTACTGGCGGTGTTGTATTGCTCGGTTAACGTGTTGAGTTTTTTGCTGATGGTATCCGTCGCGCCCTGCAGTACGCCTTTACTGCTGAGGAATGCCGTGAACGTGGTATTCAGCACCGTTGAAACGCCGGTTTTCTTGCCATCGCCCGTGAACATGTCACGCACCGCATCCGGTTTCACTTGCAGGCTACTGGTGAGTTTATTGGCATCCAGTTTCAGTTTACCGTCCGTTGGATCGGTGGTGATGCCCGCCTGCGATAAGGTCTTGTACACATTCGAGCCAGACGTATTCGCCAAAATGCTTTTCATCTGCACCTGAATATTGCGCAGCGTGCCATCACCCAGCAGCGCACCGTTTTTGCTGTCTGGATCTTTACCTGCATCCACTGCGGTATATTTCGTCAGGCCTGCCATCGTATCCTGCAGCGAGTTATAAGCATTCACCCACTCGGTAATGGCCGTTTTGGCTTTATTGGTATCGCTGCTCACCGTCAGGGTTTGATTACCCGTGGTTTCATCATTCAACCGCAGCGTAATCCCTTCCACCGCATCAGTGATGGTATTGCTGCTGCTCTCAATCGCCACATTATTTACGGTCAGGCTGGCATTCTGCGCGGCAACGCTCTGCGTCATTCCGCTGTTTGCCGTATCAGCTGCATCGAAACCGATAAAGCCGTGCAAAGTGTCATCACCGGTGACGCTCAGCGATTTCACAGCATTCGCCGTGCCCGATGCCGTTGAGCTCAGAGACAAACGGTATTCGGTCGCCGATACCTTAATCAGGCTGGCGGCGACGCCTACGTTAGATTTGTTAATGGTGTCACGAATAGATGAGAGCGACGTCTGATCTTTGCTCAGCGTGATGCTCTTCTCTTTGCCATCGGCGGTGACAAACTTCATGGTTCTTGAGGCTGCATCGCTGCCAATCGCCGCTTTAATATCGGTTTGCGCGGCGCTGGTTAGCGTCTGCGATTGCGCCAGATGCTGCACGCTAATGGTGTATTTGCCCGGCAGCGCATTGCCGTTGGTATCAGCACTGAATGCGGTGGAGCTGGAGGTGGTCGTTGTAGCGGTGTAGAGCGCGGCATCGTTTAACTTACTGTTCGCCGTCTGGAAAGTTTGAATCGCGGTTTTCAGCGTGCCGTAAGCGGATAATTTTGCGGTCGCGGCGGATTGTTGTTTTGAAATGGGTGCCAGCGATTGTTTTTCTGCTGCAGTCAATTTGTCGAGGATGGTGCTCAAACCCAATCCTGAACCGACGCCTAAAGTTGAAATCCCAGTCATGTACGCAACTCCTGTTAATTTAACGTTACGGTACTATCGGCAGCCTTAACGCAAACTTTAAATAAAGCTGATCAAATCCTTACAATATCCTTACGGTTGTAAAATCAATACGATCGCCGGATAACGCCATCACTGAGAAAACATGATGTAACTCACATTTAGTTGTCGCTGTGCTTGTCGCTAAACCCAGGCCGATTATGATCTCGCGGGATTGTTACTACGCTTAGCGCAGGCAAAACCTGACACGCCGTCCTCCCGGTGGGTCGGGTTTTTTATTTTTCAGGGCTGATGACAATGAAAATCGCGAAAATCCTCAATAACAACGTTGCGGTGGTGCTGGGCGACCACGGTAAAGAGCAGGTGGTGATGGGACGCGGTTTGGCGTTTCAGAAACGCGTAGGTGATGAGTTAGATGCGGAGCAGATTGAGAAAGTGTTCGCTTTGCAAAGCGACGCCTTAACGGGCAGGCTCAGCGAGCTGCTTTCAGACATCCCGCTTGAGGTGATCACCACCAGCGAGCTGATCATCGCTAATGCGCGTCAACAGCTTGGCCAGCCGCTGCATGAAAGTATCTCCATCGCACTCTGCGATCACTGCCACTTTGCAATTGAGCGTCATCAGCAAGGCATTGCCATTCGCAACGTGCTGAAGTGGGAAATTAAAACCCTTTATCCAAAGGAATTTTCCCTTGGCGTAGCGGCGCTGGCGCTGATTCAACAGCGGCTGGGTGTGGAATTGCCAGAGGATGAAGCCGGGTTTATTGCCCTGCATCTGGTGAATGCGCAACTCGGCAGCGACTTCACCGATGTGTCGCACGTGACGCAATTTATGCAGGAGATCCTGCATATTGTAAAATATCGACTGCAGCTTGATTACCGCACCGACAGCCTCAGCTATAACCGTTTCGTCAACCATTTGAAATTCTTCGCCCAGCGCATGCTGGGCAAGCGCGGCGTGTGTAGTGAAGATGAATCACTGCATGATGTGGTGCGCGACAAATACCCACTCGCCTATCAATGTGCGGTGAAGATCGATAAGCATATTCAGCAGAAATATCTGTATGCGCTCTCCAGCGAAGAACGCATGTTTCTGACAATTCATGTTGAACGAGTGCGTAAAGAGACGCTGGCGTTGCAGGAAGATGCCGACGAAGCTTAAGTGGCGACCCTACTATTGTGAGGCGAGGTTTTCGTAGGGTGCGCATTCATGCGCACCGGGTTTATGGCGACTACCCACTTTATTTCAGCGCTTCACCGTGGCTACGAATCACATCCTGATACCAGAAGAAGCTTTTCTTGCGCGAGCGCGCCAGGCTACCGTTGCCCGCATCATCACGATCAACATAAATAAAGCCGTAGCGTTTTGAAAACTCCGCTTTAGACGCGCTAACCAGGTCAATTGGTCCCCAGCAGGTATAACCCAGCACGTCAACACCATCTTCAATGGCTTCCCGCACCTGCACCAGATGATCGTTGAGATACTGAATGCGGTAATCATCCTCAATGCTGCCATCCGCCGCTACCACATCTTTGGCGCCCAACCCGTTTTCCACGATAAACAACGGCTTCTGATAACGGTCATACAGCATATTCAGCAAAATGCGCAGCCCTTCTGGATCGATCTGCCAACCCCATTCGGAACTCGGCAAATGCGGGTTTGGCACCATCGAGAGAATATTGCCGCGCGCTTTCTGGTTATCCTCTTCATTGGTGGTGACGCAGCCGGTCATGTAATAACTGAAGGAGATGTAATCGACGGTATGTTGCAGGTCACGCTTGTCTGCTTCAGTTATGGTGATTGAAATACCGCGGTCGGCAAAGAAACGCTTCATATAAGCGGGATACGCGCCGCGCACCTGTACATCGCCAAAGAACAGCCACTCGCGGTTTTGCTGCAGGGTTTCCAGCACGTCCGCTGGACGGCAACTCAGCGGATAAAGCAGCGCGCCAAGCAGCATGTTGCCGATTTTGCCGTCCTTAACAATCTCATGACAAGCTTTCACCGCGCGGCCACTCGCCACCAGCTGATGATGGATGGCCTGATAAATCGCCTGCCGATCGCTCTCTTCAGGCAGACCCACGCCGGTAAACGGCGCGTGTAGCGACATATTGATCTCATTAAAGGTCAGCCACAGTTTCACCTTGTGCTGGAAGCGGGTGAACACCGCACGCGCATAGCGCTCAAAACAATCGATAGTAATGCGGTTCCCCCAGCCACCATACTGCTTCACCAGGCCGTACGGCATTTCATAATGTGACAACGTCACTAGTGGGGTGATGTTATATTTCGCCATCTCATCAAACAGGCGATCGTAATAGGCCAGGCCCGCTTCATTCGGCTCTGCTTCATCGCCCTGTGGGAAAATGCGCGTCCAGGCAATGGAAGTGCGCAATACGGTAAAGCCCATTTCCGCGAACAATTTGATATCTTCCGGGAAGCGGTGGTAGAAATCGATGGCGGTATCTTTAATGCCAAAGTCATCACCGCTGCGCTCAACGCGCGCACCAAAAATGCCTTTAGGCTGCAGATCGGAAGTTGATAAGCCTTTGCCACCTTCACGATAAGCGCCTTCAACCTGATTGGCGGCAACGGCGCCACCCCATAAAAATCCATCCGGAAAACGTTTAGTCATCTGCTTGCTCCTTCGTTATTTCAACACCGCCAGCAGCGGAGCGCCTTCGCTCACCGCCGCGCGGCTCAGGGTTAATACGTCGATAAACTCATCGCTGTTACTCACCAGCACCGGCGTCGTGAGGTCATAACCTGCGGCTTTGATGGCCTCGAGGTCGAATTCCAGCAGCACATCCCCCACTTTTACCGGCCGATCGTTTTGCACCTGCGGGCGAAAATAGCGCCCCTCAAGCTTCACGGTATCGAGACCGACGTGAATCAGTACTTCCGTGCCTAGCGCTGACGTTAACCCTATCGCATGGCCGGTACGGAACATCGACGACACCACGCCATTAACTGGAGAAACCACGCGTCCCTGCTGTGGAAGAATCGCGGCGCCTTTGCCCAGCAAACCGCTGGCGAAGGTCTCATCGTTGACATGCTCCAACGGAATCACATCGCCAGCCATGGGACTCACCACGCTTTCACGTTGCGTCAGGGTTGTAGGCGTTGCAGCCGGTTCGGCAGGTGCTTCAGGAAGCGGCTCGCTCAGGCCAAACAGATAGGTCATGACGCAGGCAAACAGCAGTGCCAGCGCCGCTCCAGCAAACGCCGCCAGTACGCTGGCATCAATGCCGCTGTTTGGCACCACCTGAATGAAGGTGAACACACTTGGGAAGCCAAAGGAGTAAATAGTGGTATGCCAGTAACCGAGAATAGCCGCGCCCACTGCACCGCCAATGCAGCCAAAGATAAAGGGGCGACGGCGCGGCAGCGTCACGCCGTATACCGCCGGTTCGGTGATACCAAAAATGCTGGCGGTAAATGCCGAGCCCGCCACCGCTTTGAGTTTCGCTTCGCGGGTACGCAGGAAAATCCCCAGCGTTGCGCCCGCCTGCCCCAGCACGGCAGGCAGTAACAGCGGCAGCAGCGTATCGTGGCCAAAGTTAGCGAGATTATTCAGCATGATGGGCACTAATCCCCAGTGCAGACCGAAAATCACGCACACTTGCCAAATCGCACCCATCACCGCACCGGCAATCATTGGACTCAGGCTGTAGATGGCCAAATAACCTTCCGCCAGCATCCGGCTGAGCCAGGTCGCCGCCGGTCCTATGGCAAGAAAGGTGAGCGGCACGGTGATGTTCAGGCAGCACAGCGGCGTAGTGAAGTTACGCACTGCGCTGGGCGAGCGTGGATGGATCCAGCGCTCGAGTAAACTGGAAACCCAGGCTGCGAAGATGATGGGAATCACCGATGCGCTGTAGTTAAGCACGTCGAGAGGCACGCCTAAAAACGTCAGTGATTTACCTTGCTGCTGCTGTTGCAGCACCTCGAGAATCACCGGATGTACCAGCGCGGCGGCAATCGCCATGCTGACAAACGGATTGCCGCCGAATTTTTTCCCCGCGCTGTAGCCCAGCAAAATCGGCAGGAAGTAGAACAAGCCATCGCTGGCGACAAACAGTACCTTGTAGCTGCCGCTATTGGCATCCATCACGCCGACGACTAATGCCAGCGCCAGTAAGCCTTTAATGATACCGGTAGCAATCATTACGCCGATAAACGGCGTAAAGATCCCGGAAACCAGATCGATAAAGCGGCCGAACAGGCCCAGTGCCGCAGCGTTATCGGCGAGGTCGCTTGGATTATCCAGCGCGTGGCGTGATGTCAGCGCCCGATAAACTTCCGCAACCTGATTGCCGATCACCACCTGATATTGCCCGCCACTCTCCACCACCATAATCACGCCGGGATTATTTTTTAACGCGGTGGTATGCGCGATTTGGCTATTTTTTAGTTTGAAACGCAAACGCGTGGCACAGTGCATTACGCTGATAATATTGTCTTTGCCGCCGACGCCCGCCACAATCTCATCCGCCAGTTCCTGATATTGCATCACCCTTTCTCCTGAACCATGCCCCGAATTTCGCGTAAAAAAAAACCTGAGGCGCGCCCTCTTCAGATGAAAAAGGGCGCGCCTCAGGTTTTGCCTGCCGAACAGTAACAATCCTTAACGCGGGCTATCTTGCTTACAGCGCAGCCACGGTGGCAAGCGGATTCAGCAAGGGCAGCGGAGAAGTGTGAAGTACATCACCGATTAACTCAAAGATGAATCATCGAACCAGAGCGTTTGAGCGCCGTTAACGCAAGTACGGTGAGCAGCGCGCCAATCACGATCAGCAGTAAATAACTCATCAGCTGTAGCAACCAGATCCCCAATACACCACCGCCCAGAAAGGCCAGCACGGTGTAAAAGTGCAGTTTTAAACGCTCGATATAGAGTGGTGCATCTTTCGGCGACTCTTTACGGCGCAGCACATCGAACAACATTGCCAGTTCAATGCCGATATCGGTGGCGGTGCCAGAGACGTGCGTGGTGCGAACGCGCGCGTTGGAAATGCGCGTCACCACCGCATTCTGCAAGCCCATCAGGAAGCTCAGGCTCAGCACCAACAGCACGCCAGAGCCGCTGAACCGGAACCCGATTTCAACCGTTCCCAGCAGCAGCAAAGCGAGCCCTTCAATCAGGATATTAATGGCGTAAATACCGCGAATCTGGCGTCTTCTGCCGGAATTGATAATCAACGTGGAGATGGAAGAGCCGGCGATAAACAACAGTACGATAAGCAGAAAAAACAGGCCAACGTGCAGGTTGGCTTTTGCCAGGTGATCGGAGAGAGAAGAGACATTGCCGGTCATATTCGCTGAGAAAAAGCCGACCGTTTCAAACGCTGCGGTGTTGAGGGCACCGGCAACCGCGGCCAGGGTGCAGGCCAGGCGAATGTCGGTATTGAAAGTGCGCGTGTTTTCGGCGGTGATCAGCATGGGAGTTCCTGGCCCGGGCAAAGATGCGTATCTTCCTCCCAGCGCCAGGAATTCTCAAGTGCTGCTATGCTACGCCGTCGGCGGCTTCCTGATCCTGTTCGCTAAAACGCTCACGCATCTCTTTCTCAATCTGCTCAAGCGATTTGCCTTTGGTTTCCGGCAGCATGGTGATGACGAAGATCAGTGAACCCACATTGATCGCCGCAAAAATGAAGAACGCGCCATTGCCGGTGGCCGCCAGCAGCGGCGGAAACGCAAACGCGACGGCCGCATTACAGATCCACTGGAACGAAACGGCTGCGCCCGTCAATACTCCGCGCAATTTCATCGGGAACAGTTCCGACATCAGCAACCAGTAAACCGGCGAAATGCACATCTGCATAAAGAACAGGAACACCAGAATTGCCGCTAATGCGAACATACTTTGCGTCATATCTTGTGGCATCAGCAACAGTACGCAGCCCAGTGCCAGCTGCATGGCGATCACCACTGTCAAACCGGTCATCAGCATGGTGCGACGACCAAATCGCCCCACCGCTTTAATACCGACGATGGTAGCAATCACCGATACCACGCCGTTGCCGATGGTGGCGGCAATCGAGGCGTTGGTGCCCATGCCGGTGGTCTTCAAAATCACCGGGGTGTAATACATGAATGCATTCACGCCGGTGAACTGGATAACAATGCCCAGTCCAGCGCCCACCAGCAGCAGCCTCAGCACCCACTTCTGCTGTAACAGCTCGCGAGCTGATGGCCCCTGCCGTGACGCTTTAGCGTGCTGGCGCATCTCCGCCATCTCCTTTTTCACTTCCCGCGGTGTTTCACGCAGCTTGTGCAGGATACGGCTCGCTTCTTTGATGCGCCCTTCCGCCACCATCCAGTGCGGCGAGGCCGGGACAAAGAAGGTGCCGATAAATAGCAGCGCGCCCGGAATCATCGCCAGCGCCAGCATATAGCGCCACATATGCGAATCATTAAGCAGATAGCTCATCAAGGCGCTCACCACATAGGCCAGCAGCTGGCCGGAAACGATCATCAGCTCGTTACGGCTCACCAGCGGTGCGCGGCGTTTAGGCCCAGCAATTTCTGCAATGAATACCGGTACCGTTGATGAACCACCACCAACTGCAATCCCAAGCAAGAAACGCATTGCCACCATAACGTGCAGATTAGGTGCCAGCGCGGTGCCGATTGCGCCGGCGACAAAGATCAACGCCAGGCTGCGCAACGTGATACGACGGCCAAAGCGGTCTGAGAAATAGCCGCTGAGAAAAGCGCCGAGTGCAGCACCAAAAATCAGCGACGACGTCACTAATCCTTCGGTAAACGGCGTGAGATCGAGACCACCCTGATCGGGTGGCAAGGTCATATACGGCAAGGCACCGGAGATGATGCCGGTGTCATAACCAAACGCCAGCGCGCCCATGGTCGCCACCAACACCACAAAGAATAAGCGTTGTTTGACAGTAAGATTGCTTAGTGCTGAATCATCTTCATTGTTTTGCTGCGATGTTTCCATTCCAAATCCCTGCATATTGAACGCGCCCGATAAGCGCAAAGGCGAAATACCCAAAAGGCAGAAGTATAGACAGGATTTTCAAAATGTGACGAAGGTCACTGTTAAATAGATGGTAATTGCTAACAGGAAGTAAATACCTCTGATTGATAAGGTCAGCAATGGACTTGCTATAACGACGCGACTCAGCGTAAGCTATATACATAATGCATACGTTTCATATACAGGCTACATCATGGGCATCGTCAAAATCTCCGATTTAATGCATGAAAATCTGCGCATTGGCAGTACCGCACTCAGCCGTTCTATCAACGCACAGGCAGAACACTGGATGAAAATCGGCATGCTCGCCGAGATTTATCCGGCACTCAATCATCAGGAACTGACGCGCTTACTGATGCGCGTTGAACGCGACAGCGGTGCTGATTTAGCGCAGCTGCTCGAGCAACCTTCATTTACTCCGCAGGGAATCGCGCAATGAGTATCAAACTGCATACTGCTGAAGAGATCGAACTGGCGCGCGCCGCCGGGCATGCTGCCGCTAAAGTGCTGGAAATCATCACGCCTTTTGTCAAACCAGGCGTCACCACCGATGAACTGGATGCCATCTGCCACGAATACATCGTGAATGAGCTGAACGTGGTGCCGGCAAATATCGGCTATCACGGCTACACGCGCACCACCTGTACCTCGGTAAATCACGTGGTCTGTCACGGCATTCCCGGTGAGAAAAAGCTCAAGGATGGCGATATCGTTAATATTGATGTCGGTATCATTAAGGATGGCTGGTACGGCGACACCAGCCGCATGTATTACGTGGGACAGCCTTCGGTTCGCGCTAAGCGCTTGGTGGATATCACCTATGAATCAATGGTGGCAGGCATCAAGGTAGTGAAACCGGGCGCGACGCTGGGCGATATTGGCGCAGCGATTCAGCAGGTAGCGGAAAAGGCCGGCTTTTCCGTGGTGCGTGAATATTGTGGGCACGGCGTTGGCGAGGTTTACCACGGCGATCCGCAGATCCTGCACTACGGCACGCCGGGTGCAGGGCTGGCGCTGCAGGCCGGTATGATCTTCACCATCGAACCGATGATTAACGCCGGTAAAGCTGGCACCAGCGTGTTATCGGATGGCTGGACCGTGGTCACCAAAGACCGTTCGCTGTCGGCGCAGTGGGAACATACCATCGCCGTCACCGAAACCGGCTTTGATCTGCTGACGCCGTGGCCGGAAGGCACCGGTGAATACCCTGCGATCTAATTTGCATCAGGCTAACGGCGTCATCGCCTCAATCACCTGCGTAATGCGCTGAATCACTCTCTGCGCCGCACGCGATAACTGGCGTGACGGCGCAGTACAAAGCGCTAAGGTGAGTGGGCGCATCACGCTATTTTTTAGCGGCACAAAGCTCAGCTGCTGCTCCTGAACTTCGGTTATCACATCCAGCAATCATTGAGCAAAGGAGATAGCGGTGCCTTTGAAAATGAAAGATGCTGTGACCGTTAATCAGCAATATCTGAGCAGTTATCGATTGCCGCTTCACTGATATGCGAGTTGATAGTGATTAAAGGTTTTATTTGAGTTTATCGAGGGATGCAGATAACTAAAAACAGCCTGGTCAGCGACGCACCGTCACTGACCAGGCTGTGGAGCTAAATCGCACTTGATATGTCTGCTTCGGTGCGATGCATGATCGCCTCATTCGCCACATCCGGCAGCTGGGTGAGCAGCCAATCGGCCATCTGCGTCTCCTGTTGCAGGATACGCAGAAAGGTTTTGACGCCTTTACTGTCTTCCGCCTGCTGCGCAGCGGCCAACAGCGCAGTATAGGTTGCCACTTTATAATTGCAGAACACGTAGCTGCTCACCGCAATGCGCACGCCCTCTTCGTCCCGCAACATATCACTGGCCGCCTGTCCAACCGCCGACATGCGTCCTAACGCATCTTTCAGTGCCGACCAGTTCGTATCGTAACGCTTGAGAACGTCTTTGACCTGCTGGTGCTGCTGTTGCGTCTGGTGTCGATACTGCTCAATACGCGCCTTGAGCAGGGGAAAATCGTCCAGACGCAGAGCGGCTCCTTGTAACATCGCTTCAGCATGCTTTTCCATCGCATGCGCATCGCGCAGCCAATCCAGATACACAAAATCCTTAGTCATCAATTTGCTCCAGAAATGAGATGTCTGGCTAAAAAACAGCGTTGAGGAAAGATTGCTGCTCGTTAGCGACCTGATAGGTTAAACATCGGCTCATTTAGGCTAATAAACTTAAAATAAGCGAAGCGTCAATTAAGGCTGAATAAGCAGATTAATTAAACGTAGCAAGCAAGTGCCACTGCGCAAGTATTGAGCCAAAGATTTGCGATCCCGGGTTAAATGTAACAACCCTTACCGTCTCGCTTATTATTTCCAAGAGAAAGCTTCCCTCTTTCCGTTAAAAAAACAATAATCATAGTTCATGGAAGTTTCATGATGACATGAATAAAAAATTGACTGATAGTTAGGTCATCGAGCTTTACGAAATTAAGGCTTAAGATTAATCCAGGCTTGAATCTGGTAAAAAAGGCACTACTTTTATTTTGCATGACATTGGTATTAATACAGAGAGGAGAACCAATGACGGACGCTAAGAAGCTACCCGATGAGGAAGAAAAAAAGCCGCAACGTCGTGGTGGCGCAGGTAACTTCGCAGAGAATAAGGAACGCGCAGCTGAGGCTGGGCGCAAGGGCGGCCAGGCTAGCAGCGGCAACTTCAAAAACGATCCGGAGCGTGCCATTGAAGCGGGAAGAAAAGGAGGAAAGATCAGCCGACGCAAATAACATTAGCCTAACGACAATACACGTTTAACTTCGTTTTACTTCTGTACAACACTCTCCTGACCCTGTGTTTACGCTTCGCTTAAATACAGAATCAACGACGTCAGGAGAGTTATTTTCTAAGATAAACCCCGCTAATTGTTTGTTTCTTGATCAATCCAACTCTATTTACCGCTTCGCTTATCCTGGTTTTACCCTTCGCTTATTAACGATAAAATTACATTTGCAGGCTAATAATAAATCATGGGCTGATAGATATATTCTGGCACTGCTTTTGACCATAAACGTTTGGGGTTCGCTTATATTAGATAACTAACAGGTTATTTAATTGCCTGATCTTTTCTGCCATCTAACGTTTGCTGATGTTCATCAATAAATGGCTGTTCAGCAGGGTCAATACGGTCCATGCCGCTGGTGAAACGGTGCCAATAGGGATAGTTAGGAGCGGGACGCGTTACCTGCTCTATACGCTTACGCTGCGCTTCACTCAGTTTTAACTCGAAGGCCTGTAAATTTTCGCGTAGATGCGTCTCGGTTCTATTGCCAACGATCAACGATGTAATCCCGGGCCGATTGGCTAACCATGCCAGGCAAGTCTGCGCTATCGAAGCGTTCAATTCTGTTCCCACTTCCTCCAGCACCTCGATTACGCGATATGCATGCTCCATATCATGCACATACGGCTCAGGCCATCCGCTGCCCTGGCGAGTTGAGGCCGGCGCCTTTTTATTGCGACCAACGGCACCGGTTAATAAACCTTCGCCCAGGGGGCCCCAAACCAGCGTACCGATATCCTGGTCCCGCGCCATCGGCAATAATTCATATTCGGCTTCACGCGATTCGGGCGTGTAATAGATTTGCTGGCTGACGGGTTTCAATAGCCGCTGTGCTTCCGCATGGCCCAAGGTTTTCATCATCTGCCATGCGGTGTAGTTTGATGTGCCAAAATAGCGAATCTTGCCGCTTTTAACCAAATCTTCCAGGGCACGCAAAGTCTCATCTACCGAGGCTACGCCATCCCAATTATGAATTTGGTACAGATCGATATGATCGGTTTTTAAGCGCTTTAAACTTGCTTCACAGGCTTTGATTAAATGAAAACGACTTGCTCCACTGGCATTAGGATCCTGCCCCAGAGGACTTCTGGCTTTGCTGGCCAGAATGATTTGGTCGCGTTTTTCTCGCAGCGCCTCACCTAAAACCTCTTCAGCGCCCCCCATTGAGTAGAGGTCGGCCGTGTCGATCATATTTACGCCATGATCTAACGCGATATCGATAAATCTGCGCGCTTCTGCAGCATTCACGTTGCCCGTTTTTTCAAAACCCGCTTTACCCGCAAATGGAACTGTGCCCAACACACATTGAGACACCAGTAGACCCGAATGGCCCAGTTTTTTATATTGCATTTACTTTCCTCCTCTACAACTTTAAAAAGGCGATCGTAATCGCAATCGTTTCACGCTTTAAAAATCATTTTGCCAAAAGCATAGAAGTCGTTTGCACGATACGCAAATCGCTGCAGGAGAATAATCACTTAACAACAAGCATTGATGATAATTAATACATTTCTGGTGCCATTACCGCCCTATAATAGCTATGAACATGCTGGCTCACCATTTTCATCCGCGACAATCATTTGTGCCACACATTAATAATAAACTTTGGTTCTAAAAGCGTTTATTTCAGTTCCTACTTCATAATTGGTCTATCTTATAAATACAATTTATTAAGTGGACATTATATGAAATATTTTCCTCTGATGATGCTTAGCGTTCCGCTATTAGTCGCTTGCGGTGGCGCTAATACGCCACCACACACCCCGCTGCCCGGAAATCAAACCTCTGCCAAAATGCAAACGCTTGAAACAGGTGCCCAGGTGATGCAATCTCGGCCGCCGGTGGAAGCCATCAGCGCCTATCTTGATGGGTTTCATTTTTACAATGGCGACAAAAATGGTCAGATGGAAGCACATCATTATGTAACAGTACTTAATGACGATGTGATGCAGGCTATTATTTATGATAGCAATACCAAAGATGCGAGGCTAATGGGTGTCGAATACATTATTAGTGAACGTCTATTTAAAACGTTGCCGCCCGAAGAAAAAAAACTCTGGCATAGCCATCAATATGAAGTTAAGTCTGGCAGTTTAATTGCGCCTGGCCTGCCTGCGGTGGCTGAGAAAGCGTTAATGAGTAAAATAGTAAATACCTACGGCAAAACCTGGCATACATGGCACACCGATAGAAACAAAACGTTGCCTCTGGGTATTCCAGCGCTAATGATGGGCTTTACCGGTGAAGGCCAGCTTGATCCGGCTCTGCTGAAAGATCGCGATCGTCGCTTTAAAACTGATACCCAAGCGATTAAATCTCAGCGGCAAGATATTGTAGCGCGTCCCGTTGCAGCCGGGGCCGATGCCTGGCAACAAGGCGATGTCGTACAACTTAAGCTGGTGGAAGGGGCCGCTGAACACGGGCATAATGACACTACCCATTTCGGCACCTCAGAGCAAAATCAACGTAAAATTGCTTCCGGGAAGCAGTGAAATTCGTCGGCATGGTCGCGGTATGAAAGTATCGCGGCTCATGCCAATTAGTGCGTTAAATTGAGCGATTACCTGAAAATAATGAGCTATCTCCAAAAGAAATTAATAATAGCCTGCACATGGGATATTACGGATTAACCCATTTACAGTTTTTGAGTTTACCAGCCGCACTGTAATGTAATAACGCTCTTTGATTGTTATCCCTCGCTAATAGACACCAGTCCAGCAGGTTGATGTGCAGCACTATTACGCCAAAATTAACTTTGCCACTGCCGTCAGTATTACAGCCATGATAGTTATTACTAACAACATCACTGCCTGGCGTGGGCCCAGCATAGGTTTTTCTGGTGTTGTCCGATAATTGTTCCCACGCTAACTCGGCACATTCGCTCCCTTGTGCATGCAGTTCTACCGTTCCGCAAAGTCTGAGCTGTATTCGTGTTTCATTACAGTAGCCAAGGGCTGTGGCTTTAGGATGAGCCGAAAGCGCCAGCCATTTAGGGCTGCGCACATCAGTATGAAACTCCAGAACACACTTCATACGATCAACACGACGTAATACCAGCGTTCTCGCCTGTGGATGACCTTGTTCATCTATAGAACCGAGCGTAATGAAGTGAAATCCTGAGTCAGCGGCAGCGGCTCCCGCCTCCAGTTTATTCCAGGCGTCGTTATCGATGTCTTCAAGATACAGTGGCATAACATATTCCTGCTAATATTAGTTTCGCTTACTCAACATAAATCATTTTTTATCTCATTAAAGCAAGCGGTACCGTTGATGACGCTGTAAACTTCCACGCGATTAATTTGCGGTAATTAAGGCTCTTTCTTACGCTCATCTATTTTTTTCATAATCCAGGAGGCTATGCTTCCGCCAATGCCTGCCACGCAACTCATTAAAAATGTTTTTGTAAATATCACCCGAACTGACATATAACTCATTAGTATAGAGATAAGTTAATACATAGCGAAAAACAACAGCTAAAACAAAGAAGCAGATTACACAATAAAGTCCACTTAGAAAGGCTGAGATACTGTTACTTTTTTCATTGATGTCTTTAAACTGATTATTCATGGGTCCGGCACGATTCTAAATCAGAAGTGTGTATTTCCAAAGCGTTACCGTGGCTGAAGGTTAAATATATTAGCATTCTTCACGAATAAAATCATGACGTGACGGACACGTATTACTGTTGCTACGCCGGGTGTGATCCGGTTGCAACAGCGGGAAGTGGATTTGACGGTCAAGTGACATATTAAAAATCCGGCGGCTTAGCCGGGTTCTTTCTATTTAAATTAGTCCTAATGAATCAGGTAATTCCTTCACGAATTTGCTTTTATCTTCAGTATATTCTGACGATATGACTAAGAAGCCCCTGACAATATCTTTTCTATACTCCGCGCCTAATAGCTGTAATTCTGCTGCCATGTGCTCCATCATTTCTACAGAAATATCCGAAGCCAGCTGTTTCTCGCTTGTAAAATCAAGGAATATAGCAAGATCAGCTATGATTTTTTTTAGTTTAATGTTGCTATTCTTTGACAACTTTTACCTCTATATTCTTGGTTACTAACTCATCAAACATTTTCTAAGCACGATTTTCTTGTGTTTGGGTTGTAACTTCCCGACGCCCCGTCATTCCATAATTTTCAAAGCGTCTAGCACTATACGGCTCAACTACAAAGCGCGGCGCTATACCGTGGGCTATAATCGTGATCACATCTGCCATCGCCATCCATCACCCTGAAAGGGCACTGGATGGCGGATTTTGGCTTTGAGACTGGCCAGAAGATCGAAGTAATCCCGGAGGCAGGGCAACTAATCATCCGGCTGGCTGAGGAATGATAACTAACCGGGTTTAAAACGTAAAATCCCGGCGCGGTGGCCGGGATTTATTAATATTCAGAGTGGTAAATAATATTATATTTATCTCCAAGCTCTTCCTGAAGGTGATGTGCCAGTTTATAACCATCATCAATAAACTGTTTTTTTTCCTCTTCACTTTTAAAACCAGATGATACCGGATCATTGATATTGAGTATGGCATCGTATCGTTCAGCCCACTCTCTAAGCCTATCTTTTAATTTCGAAGATATTGGTAATTCTTCAGGGGAGATGTCCCCATAATTTTCTGGAGATATATCCCATAATGGATGGCACTGATAATCAGCCATTAATTTTATTTCTTTCATTTTACTGAGCCTCGTAAGTTAGCCCCTACGATATATCCGTTATTTCCCACGGTAACAGCAATATTGTATTTCTTGCCATTTATCATGGTTTCATAGATTGGTCGACCTGTGCCAGTCCCTTGATAACCTACTACTTTACCATCAGTTACGGCCTTCATCACTACATCAGGAATACGTGCTTCTGATACTCCTATTTGTGCAAATTGGCTACCATGTCCTTCCACAATATGTTGTAAACCTGCTTTAGAATTACCTTTCTCAAGGAAGATGATTCTTCCACTATTATCCTTTGCAACACCAACGACATTTTCAGGTGTAAATTTAATGCCTTGATTTGTCATTTCTTTAAATAAAGATTTTGTCGTAAAGCTGTTTTTTGCTATCAGGACAAGATCTTTACCCAAAGTTCCCAGCGATGCCAATGCCGCCTGATTTTCTGGATCAGATACGAAAGCTGCATACTTCATCCATTCAGGACTGTTTACATCGATATTTGCCAGATCCTGACCGTTCCACTGCTGGACGTAGGCTTTGGCTTCCTCGCTGGTCATCACGTCCACGCCGGGAAGATTGCCCAGCCAGCCGGGGCGCTCTGTCATATCGACGCCACCCTGAGCCAGTTCCTTATCAACCACCACCGCTTCCAGCGGGTTATCCTTTAGTTTCTGGTCGGTTTCAGCGCTCTGCTGGTCGCTGACCTGTTTCCATTTATCAATAACCGACTGGCAGTCACCCCCTGATTTCCGGCAGTCCGACAGCTCTTTATCGAACGTCAGCGCCTGATCCGCATGGAGGTGATTATTCTCAACAGCGTTTTTCCCTAACTGAGCAGCATTAACCGCTTCAGCTGTATTACCTCCGACAGTGGCACCGACAAGTCCCGACGCAAGTGTGCTTAATGCACTAACAGTCTGCTTCTCCGTTTCTGTAAGGTTGTCGGCAGTTTTGCCGGGGTATAGCTGCCCCATCACAAATTTTGCCATCAGCTCACCGCTGACGGCACCCGCTGCACCTGCCAGCGCGTCATGCCCGGAGGCATAAGAGGCAATGGCACCGACTACGGCATGCGCCATCGCCTGCGCTTCAGGGTTGCCACTGGTATATTTGTGAATCTGCTCTGCCAGATAGGGGGTGGCTGCGCCACTGATTGCCTGGCCGATGTTATTACCGGCCAGCCCCTGCACTGCAGCCGTTACCGCCTGGATGCCTTGCTGTACAGCACTGCCCGTTCCCAGCTTTGTTGCACTGAACGCGGCATCATAATTGTTCTGCCAGGCCTGCTTAGCGATTTCATCGTCACCCGCAGTTTTACCCGGATTGGCTTTTTCCCAGTCAGACTTTGCTTTAGCCAGATCTGATTCGCTCAGAGAGGACATCTTCTCATTGGCTTCCCGCGTGGCGATAATAGCGCCCTGAGTCCGTGCTATATCCCCTACCTGCACACCAATCTCGCCTATCATCTGCGCGGTCTGGAGACGCTTTTGCTCTTTCTCTTTGTTAAAGATCGGACTGATGCTGTCGTTAGCATGCTCAGTGTCGCGGCTTAGGCTTGTTAAATTCTGCTGCTGATTAGCCTTGTCGCGAATGACTATCGTACCGTCAGCCACGGCAGATTGTGTAGTGCCATCTGCATGCCCGTTACTGCCGGCTCCGGCAAGGAGAGTATTAGCCATATTACCGGCAAACTGCCCACCCATGCTCGCGCCGGAACTGATGCCAATTCCCTGATGTTCGGTTTTGTAATCCGCCTCGTTATGGATATCAGTAAAGCCCAGCGTGCCGGTATCCAGCCGGTTTTTATCGGCATCTGCCTGGCTGGCAATGACCGCACCGTTGAGCTGCGTGTGGTTGCCAACCGTGATGTCGAAACCGCCTTTACCGGCGTAGATACCGCTCTGCTCCAGCACACTGTCGTAATTACTGTGCATCTTATCCTGACTGGCGTTGATGTAACCCGAGCCCGTCATCGAGCCGAAGGTAAAGCTGCCGCCCGCGCCAAAACTCGTCTGCTTCGAGTCGTAGTTATCGCTGTCCTGCAGGCTGGTTATCGTCAGGTCACGTCCAATATCCGCTTTGACGCTGTTGCCATTAACCTGCGCACCGCTGAGTGTGGTATCGCGACCGCTGGTGATAGACACATCTCCTCCACTGTCCAGCGTGGTTTCACTCCAAACGGTGCCGTTGCCTTTTTCATGTCCTTTAGCGCCATTGACGCTGGCAAAGATACTGAGGCCAGCACTGCCCGACCCCACGCCAAAGCTGATGCCAATGCCGCCACCGCTGCTGCTGTTCTTCCCGGTGGTCTGTTGTGTGTTAGCAGCCGCAGCCAGTGTGATGTCATTTGCAGCATGCAGAGAGGTATCGCCGCCGGCTTTCAGCTGACTGCCTGCGATCAGCAGGTCTCCGCTGTTGATGCCGTTTCCTTTGGCGGTAGCATCGATACTTAGATTTTTACCGGCGTTGATTGTTGAGCCGCTGACCGTGTCAGATGCCTGGTGTTGCTGTGATTTGGATTTTTGTGTCGTCAGCGACAGACTGATGCCAACGCCGTTGTTGGGATCACCATTCGCCTGAGCGAGCTGACTTGCCTGATTCGCCTGTACGCCGGAAAGTACCGCTTTGGTCGCCTGTAATGCGGCTAATCGACCGTCACTCTCCTGCTTTGCAGACTGCGCTGCGGCAATGGCACTGTTGACGGCTTCCGCCACTGCGCCGGATAGCGCCAGCGTCAGGCCACTGGTACGTTGCTCAAATCGCTCGTCACGCGTCCGCACATCATGACCCGGAGTGATTGCGACGCTATCGCCCTGCAAAGCCATGTTGCCACCGGCAATAAGATCGGCCCCGTTGACCTGAAGCTGCTTACCGGCCGTAATTGAAACATCACCGGCGGTGCTGCCCACCGTGCTAATGCTCTGGCTCTGAGTGGTGCCTTTATCCTTCACGTCATGCAGCGTTTTACTGCTGCCAATGCTGATGCCGATCCCGCCCGTGCCCATCAGCCCGCTTTTACGGGTTTCTGAGAATCGCCAGGTTGAATCCGTGTTGGTTGCGGCAGTGATTTCGACATTATTGCCCGCGTTCAGCGCAACTTTGCCATCACCCACTACCTGTGAACCGGTAACCAGCACATCATTTCCGGCAGAAACCGAGACGTTATTCCCGCTCAGCAGTGTGCCTTTTTCATTGGTTGTGCTGTCTTCCTGAATGGTGTGCGTCGTCTTTTTGCTGAGCAGACCTTTTTTGGTTTTAGTTTCTTCTTTGTAGTAATAATCGCTCTCTGTTGCAGTGCCCAGATCCACGTTATTCCCGGCATGTAACGTAATGTCCTGTTGAGCCGTTACGTCACTCGCCCGGCTGGTAATGTCGTGGCCTGCTATTAGCGTTGTACTTCCACCACTGGCTATTTCAGTTCCCTGCTGGCGCACGGTTTCGTTAATCACCGTTTTCTTGCTGCCGCGCTCGCTGTTACCGGAACCGGATGCTGCGGCGTTCAGATTAATATCGCGGCCCGCTTTTAGTCCGACATCACCTTCCGCCGCCAGCGCTGCTGACTGGCTGGTAATATCCTGCCCGGCTACCAGCGTCAGGTTGCCTCCGCTGGAAACCGTCGTGCGTTCAGTACCTGAGCTATAGGTTTCCTTGTTGCCGATTTGGCGGCTTTCGCTGGTCTCAATATTGTTGAGACTGAGATCGTGCCAGGCGTTGAGCAGCAGATCACCACCTGCATTGAGTGAAGCGCCGGTGATGTTGATATCGTTGCCGGACTTCAGGCTGAGCGTATCCAGTGACGTAATCGCCGCCGTCTGGCCCATTAGCGTCTTGCTCGCCTGCATCGATCCGTTGCCGCCGATCGTCCACTGTGAGCTGACGGTGGTGTTATTGATGTCGCCGTTAACGCTCTCCAGCGCCACTTTTTTGCCGCTGATCGTCGAACTGACGTTATTGATGTTATTCAGCGCGCCCAGCTGCAGCTCGCCTCCGGCTTTAATCAGCCCGGCTTTAAGGTTGTCGATATTGTTTTGGCTGTCGGTGCTGACAGCGTTCTGCGCCACAATGCTGCTGGCGCTGTTGGTAATGTTACCGCCAGAGAGCGTGACATTGTTTCCGGCAATCACGCTGCCGTTGTTCATCGCTGCGTCTTTCTCGGACAGGTACACTTTCGGCACCATCACCGTCTGGCCATTTACCGAGGTGGCTTCCCACCAGATAATGCTCTTATCCAGTGAAGCAACCTGATCCGCGCTAAGCGACACGCCAAACTGCAGGCCTAAAGCCTGCTGTGACGCGGCGGCGTTATCCATCAGGTAACGCATCTGATCCAGATCGGAACCCACGCCATTCAGATAGCGGTTGCCCGTCTGATTCAGCACAACGTTGCTGACGTAACGCGTATCAAACGCCGCATCGCCGAGGAAGCGGTAATCGTTGTCTGGCTTGAGATTCAGCCTGTCCAGCAGATAGGACGATCCGAGGAACGCATTCGCGTCGGTATACTGCTGACGGGTTTCCTGTGGTGCACTGCCAGGCTGTTTACCCAGCAACTGATTGAGGTCACCAAACAGGCTGCTATCCAGCTGCCCAAGACCGTTTAATTTTGGGTTTACGGTGATGAGATAAGGACTGCTGCTGTCGCCCGCGACGAAGTAGCCATTGTCACTGGTTGGGAGTGGATAGGCGCTGGTATCCACCGCTGAAGCAGCATAGCTGCTCAGAGCCGAGGGTTTTACTGCGCTGCCTAACGCCAGTTCAGCGGCCTTCCCAAGGTTCGCCTTGTCCTGTTGTTTGCCATTGTGATTTGAGAGCCCAACGGTTTCAGGCTGTGCATTTTGCAGCGACGTGCCGCCGTTGACCTGCTGCAAGGCATTTTGCAGCTGATCGCGCCATTCCGGTGAATTGATCGCCACCTTATCTGTGGCGGCGAGTTGCTGGCGCTGCTGAGCCGCCACCTGGCTGATTGCGGCGAGGTGATTTAATGCAGGTGCATTGACAGTGGTGCCTGCCCATCCGGCGTTGGGCGTGGTGGAGGTGTTGCTGATATCACCGCTGAAGCTGGCGTTAACGCTGCCGCCGGCCTGAATGACGGCATGAAGGCCGTCCCCGGTATAGGTGGTTTCATATTCTGGTGCAGAAGATAATTGATAAGTCACTGTTGCAGATGAGTCGTTTCCCCTGAAAGGTGAGTACTCTGAAGTCGGAGAAAAGTATTGCATGTTACGGCTATCATTCAGCTTGTTTACGCCAATCCGCCCATCATAGTTGTAAGTCAGGTAAGTACTGGTTACTCCATTTACCCAGGATTGATTATTGAGCGTGGTACCACTGAGTGAAATTGAGTTACCTGCCAGAAGTGAGCTTGCGAGGTTGTTGAGCTGGCCTGCGGTGACATCGAGATTTCGCCCTGCAGAGATACGTCCACTGCCTCCATTAGCCTGAGCCGTCACCGTGGTTGTCTCTGTTAGATAACGTTTGACAGCTGCCTGTGCATTGGGAGCCAGATAGAAGTAATCATCATCTGAACCATTGCCTTTACCAGGGCTGCCGCCCGTTCGAACATGGATGGTGTAATAGCCCAAATCATCTACATTCATCTTGCTCAACTGATACTTTATCGATGCGCCTCCAACCCCCGCAGGCAGTCCTGATATTTGCTGTGTATTCTGCTGGGTGGTAAGGCCCTCTCTTTGATTGAGCAGATTGGCCGTTCGCACTGTGATATCACCATTCTGCGACTCAATAGTTCCCGAGGTATTGATCACCTCGCCATTGGCATTGCCCGCCGCGTCGCGCTGCATCCACACACTGTTGCCCGCCAGCATATCGCCGCGCTGGTTTTTAATGCTGTTGGCGTAAAGATAGAGATTCTGCCCGGCATACAGCAGCGCCGTATTCACAATGCTGCCCGGCGAGGAAACGGTGAGGTTACCACGCGTGCCGGTAAAGCCGTTGAGCGTGACGTCACTGCGGCTGATCAGCGCAACATTGCCACCGCCCTGCAGCGTGCCCGCACCGTTCATGCTGATGCGGTTACCACTCAGGCTGCTGTCGCCGGTTCCGGTGGTGAGCTGGCCATTGTTCGTCAGATCGCCGCCTGCGCTCAGCGTCAGCGCCTGGCCCTGCAATGTTCCCTGGTTATCAATCGCGCCATTACTGCTGATAGTCAGGCGATTACCTGCGGCCAGCGTGTTGCGTGCGGTAAAACTATTGATGAGTTTGACCGTCGCATCGCCCAGCGCCACCACCTGTCCAAGCTGATCAAATCCCGTACTTTCCAGCAGCAGGTTACCGCCGCTGAACAGCTTCCCCGCCGCCTGTTGCGTCACCTGTGTAGCTTTAACATTCAGCTGATTGGCGCCCAGCAGCGTGCCGCTGTTGGTGAGTTGCGCGTAGTTCACCGTCAGGTTTCCGCCCTGCGCGGTGCCCTGGTTCTGCAGGCTGGTGCCGGTGAGTGTCGCCTGCTGATCCGCCATAAACGTGCCGCTGTTGCTGGCGCTGGCCGCATTCATGACCAGCTGCGAAGCCTGCAGCCAGCCGCTGTTGACCAGCTGTGGCGCGCTGAGCGTGAGATCTGCCGAAGAGAGCACTTTGCCGCTGTTGCTGGCCAGGCCGCTGGTGGTTATGCGGCTGGTGCCTCCCTGGATCACGCCGTAGTTATAGAGTTCGGGCGCGGTCAGCGTCAGGCCGTTCTGGCTGAGTAGCGTACCGCTGGCGCTATTAGTGAGGCGTCCGCCGGCGTTCAGCTGCAGACTGCTGTCGCCCTGCATGCGCCCGCTGTTGGTAATAACGCCGCTGTTGAGTGATAAATTCCTGCCCTGCATTCGGCCCGCGCTATCCACGGTTGCTGCATGCACATCCAGCGTGCCACCGCTCAGCAGCGCCGCGTTTTGCTGCTGCGTCAGCGCGCCCGACAACGTGGTGGTCAGCCCTTCAACGCCCGAGATCTCGCCGCCGTTGTTAAGCGTTGCACCCTGTAACGTCAGGTTGCGGGCAATCCACTGTCCCTGATTGGTGAGGCTGAGTGCGTTCAGTGCGGCATTGCCGTTCGCCGTGATTTTGCTGCCGGAGGCGGACGTCAGCGCCTCACTGAGGTTGAGCGTCAGATCGCCTGCGCTCTGGATAGCGCCATTGTTGGCAAGGCGGGTGGCGTTCAGCAGGATTTGCTGTCCCTGCCAGCTGCCGTTGTTGGTGATGACATCCTCGGCAATGTTCAGCGTGCCCTGCGTCAGCAGCTGACCGCCAGCATTGTTGATTAATTCCCGTGCTGGCGGCGTCTGTACCGCCAGCATGCGGAAACTGCGGGCCTGCGCCGGACCGATAGTCAGAGATTGCAAGCCAATCAGACTGCCCTGATTGGTTACGCTGGCCGGGGTAATTACGAGCGTTTCGCCCTGCACGCTGCCGCTGTTATTCAGCGCAGCGCCACTCAGCGTCATCGCTTTATCCGCCAGCAGCGAGCCGTTGTTGTTCAGATCTTGCGCGCTGACCTGTGCCGTGCCTTGCGATAGGATTTCACCGCTATTGCGCAGCTCACCCTCAACCTCAGCTGACACATCAGTGGTGCCCAGCAGCGAGCCCTGATTCTGCCAGCGGTCTGCGTTGATTTGCGCCTTGTCACCCTGGATTGTGCCGGATGTGTTGAGGTCGTTAACGTTCAGCAGCAGGTCACCGCCAGTCAGCATTTTGCCGCCAGCTGTCTGTGTCAACGCGCCGCTTGACTGCGCATCCAGCGAAGATGTTCCCTGCCATAGGCCACTGTTGCTAAGGCTGCTCCCGCGTAACACCAGACGATCGGCCAGCACTTTACCGCTGTTCTGCAGATTACCCACCGTCAGGCTGGCATTGCCGCCCGCGGTCAGACTGCCACGGTTATCCAGCAGCCCGTCAGATTGACCTTTCAGTGAGTCAATACCGTAAACGGTGCCACTGTTGGTCAGCGATCCAAACTGATAGTCGATGCTATTGCCCTGCCACACACCGGCGTTGTTAGCTGTTGCACCTTTAAGTGCAAGAATACCGTTGCTCAGTAGCTGCCCCGCGCCCTGGTTGCTGAACTGTTTGAAATCCGCGCTAAGTCCATTGTCACCCTGGAGCAGACTTTGGTTCTTCAGCACATCACCTGTCGCATTTAACTGCTGTGCCGCAATCGAACCGCCGTTGTTCAGCTCGCTGGCATGAATATCCGCCTGACGCTGGGCAAGCAAAACACCCTGCCCGTTGTTATTCAGCGTGCCGCTCAGGTCTGCATTCAGATTGGTTGCGGTGATGCGCCCGCTGTTGGTCAGGTTGTGACCGTTAATGCTGAAGTCACCAGCCACCTGTAGCAGGCCCGTATTCGTCAGCTGTACCGGGGAAAGCGTCAACGAACCGCCGCTGATAAGCTGACCGCTGGCGGCGTTGGTGATACTCGCGCTATTTAACAAGAGTGAGCTGTTACCCTGCAGCAGTCCGGCGTTGGTCAGCTGAGGTGCGGTGATGCTGAGTCGGTCGGCTGCCAGCGTACCGCTATTAATGATGTCGTTGCTGATGAGGGCAAAATCATTCTGGCTCAGCAGTGTGCCACGGTTTTCCAGTGCGCCGTTCAGCGTACCAATTAATTGCGTGGTCGCCTGAGCGAGGCCGGCGTTCTGCCAGCTTTGCAACTTCATATCAAGCGTGTCGGCCTGAATGCTGCCCTGATTATCCAGGCTGTCAGCTTGAGCCGCCAGCGTGCCGGCACTCAGTAACTGGCCGCTGATCTTATTACTGAGCTTATCGCCCGCAATGGTCAGTGCATCACTGCCCTGAATCAGCCCGCTGTTAACTAAATCACTCTGCAGCGTAAGCGCCTGTGCCATCAGCCAGCCGCTGTTATCGATGGAGTGAGCTTTTACATTCAATCCCTGCTGACCAAGAATTTTTCCGCTGTTATCCAGCGTGCCGGTTGTCAAATCTGCATCGCCAGCGCTCAGCAGGTTGCCGCTGTTTTGCCAGTCAACAGCGGTGAGCGCCAGCTGTTCTCCCTGCAGTAATCCGCGGTTATCAAGCTTGTCTGCGCTGACTCTCATCTGGCCGCCACTCAGCAGCGTGCCGCTGTTAGTCAGCTGTTTGCCCTGGGTTTGCAGAGAATGATTGCCCTGCAGCGCACCCGCGTTGTCCACTGATACCGTATCGATATCCAGTCGATCTGCGGTTATCTGACCGCCGTTAATGAGCGTATTGTTCTGAAGTAGTAGCCGTTGATCGGCAATCAGCAGCGCGCCCTGCTGATTAGTGAAAGCCAGATTGCGCGCAGCGATGTCCGCCGCATTAATTTCACCGAGGTTGATGAGGTTACCACCACCCAGCGACAGCGTGGCACCGCTGGTGATCAGCCCGCTGTTATTCAGCTCCGGCAAATTCAACGCAAAGCTGTTATCAGAGCTCAGCGTGCCGCCTGCAAGGTTGGTCAGACGATTGCCTGTAATGCCGAGGGAGTTTGAGCCTTGAATCAGACCGCTATTATCGATCTGTGTGCTATCAAGTCTCAGCACCGGTGCGGAGAATATGCCTTGGTTGAAAAGGCCTTTGCTGCTGAGTGACACAGATTCTGAACCGGAAATCGCGGCGCCTTTGCGGTTTTGCAGGCTGCCTGCCGTAATCGCGGTCGTTGCGCTGGCCAGCATGCCTGTGTTGTTCAACTGCTGTGTGTTTGCAGTGAGATTTTTGCTGGCCGTAAGTTGGCCGCTGTTGTCGATACGGGTTTGCGCCTGCAGCTGAATATCACCACCCGCTTTGCCGCCTGAGGCTGAATCCACCGAAATGACTGCACTGCTAAGACGAATATCACGCCCCGCCGTCAGATTGCTGCCCGAGGCTTCAAGCGTACCTTTAGCGGTTAAACCTATCCCGACATCACTGACCAGCGCACCCGTTTGTAGTGCAATATCCTGCTGCGCATTTACCGCGATCTGCCCGGTCGCTTTGTTATTGCCGCTGAGCGTTACCGAATCCGCATTGGCTGTCAGCGCCCCACTACTCAAGCTGTTGTTCAGCGTCAGCTTGCCGCTGGCATCGAGCTGAATATCACCCTGTTTCGCCACCAAATTACCGAGGTTAACCCCAACCCCTTTCTCACTCGACACCAAATGAATACGGTTGGCGTACATGCCGCCGAGCGCACCGGTATCCACTGCCACTGATGGCGCGGCACCTTCGCCAGCAATCGGCGTCACGGAACCCTCCGCACCCACGCGGTTAGCCCCCGCTGTCACCGACAGATCTTTCGCATAGATCCCGGCGTTGATCTCCGTCGCGCGTGCGACGATCGCCACCGCATCGGCGTTGCTGCCGTCCAGTCCCTGACCTTCGACGATCACCGAGCCTTTTGTCACCTCCAGCGCCGCCAGATTACCGTTGGCATCCAGCTGCGGCTTGCCGGTGGTGAGCGTAACGTTGGGTGTGTTGATAAAGCCACAGCCGTTACAGGTGATGCCATAAGGGTTGGCAACCATTACGTTAGCGGCTTTGCCCGCTACTTCGGTGTAGCCCTGGAGCTGCGAACGATTAGCGCCAACCACTTCGTTGATGATCGCCTGCGCTTCTCGACCCGCTTTCAAATTCGGGTTGTTCTGAATCAGGCCGCCGAGCTGCGTCTGATTAAGCTGGCCGGTGGCGTTATTAAGGATTAAGCCCTCTTTGCCAACGTTGTACTGCTGATACTGGTTGTGGGATATGCCTGCGCCGTTAGGCGTAGCGATATTCACCACCGGCACGCCGTTACCGGCGGCATCCAGCTGGGTGCCAGGCGTGACCGGCGTGATTTGTGCCGCCATCGCAGGCAGCATCGGCTGTACCGCCACCAGATAACAGATGACGTAGCTCAGCGCGCGACGGGCGAGGGAAACGGGTTGACGATCGTCCATAATCTTTGCCTCTTAGAAAACCAGCCCGACGCGGGCGTAAATGCTGATGTGATCCGGCTGCAGATAGCCGGGATAGCTGAGGGGAACGCCCACGGTGTACTGGGTGTAGAAATAGCGCCCGCGCGTGCTGAGGCCCACCGCGCTGCCCCACAGCGTGCCGGTGGATTCACGGTTCTGCGCATCGCTTTTTAACCAGCCGCCGTCAATGGCGGCCAGCGCGCTGACGTCGCCTATAACGGGCAGCGTGAACAGGCTGTAGCTCAGCTCGTTGCGCAGGTAACCGCCAGCGTCGCCGGAGAGATACTGTTCTTTAAAGCCGCGCACCGAACTTTCGCCGCCAAGCGTTAGACGCTCGCTGCCGTACAGCCGATCGGGCGACCACTGTCCGTAAATGCTGCTCAGCAGCCACAGATTGTTAGCCAGCGGGCGCTGGAAGCTGCCGCTGATGCTCCACTTGCGGAATTGTGCTTTGGGCAGGTCGCCAGTTTTGCCCGCGTCATCCTCGGCATCAAACCACGGCATACCGCGGCTGAAAGCCGGGTTGAGCGTGGCAACGCCGCCAAGGATTTTCTGGGTGTGATTGATTCCCAGCTGCGTGCTGGTGATCTTGCGGCTGCTGCTCTGCAACAAAGTATTGTTGAGGTAGTTGTGGCTGGAGTAATGATTGAAGCCGAGCTGGACGCCGGTTTTAATATCGCCATTGCGGAACAGTACCCACGAACCGTTAATCCGGTGCGCGACGTTGTCGCCGTTGCTCAGCCACGTGAAGCCGTTGTTGACGAAGCTGCTGTGATAGTTGCTCCAGCTGTAGCTATAGTCGATCAGGCCGTAGCCGTACGGTACGCTGACGCCCGCCTGCAGGTTCTGCGCATCACGCCAGTCGCTGAAGGCGCTGCTGCGCCCGCCGCTGATGAACCAGCGGTCGGCCAGTCCCAGCAGGTTATTGCCGGTCAGCGCGCCGTTAAGCTGCCCAACGCCCGTGCTCTTCTGGCCGCTGTTATCGAATCCGAACGACGCGCTCAACGGAAACTCAGGTTCAGCCGTCAGGTTCACCACCGAATAGCCAGTTTTCGGCGACGGCTGGATTTCAATCTGCACCGGCTTGCTGCGCACGCGGTTAATCTGCTCCATACCCTGTTCAATATCGCGCAGGTTGAGGATTCTGCCTTCGAGCCCCGGAAAGGCCATCTGCAGAGCACGCGGATGCTGTCCGTCTAAACGAATGGCGTCTAATTTCCCCTCCAGCACCGGAATAATTAACTGGCCCTGCGATAAATCCTGCTCGGTTAAAAATGCCCGGCTGGTAATATAGCCCCGCTGCATATACCAGTCAGAAACGGCATGTACCAGCGAATTAATTTCCGTTAAATTCAGGCAGCGATTAATATAAGGCGCAATAAGATGGTGCTGCTGGCCTGCAGAGATAAGCGTGGCGTGCTGAATAATAATTTTCTGCACGGGAAAGCACGGTCCTGACGGGTTGGAGCCCGCTAATGGCGTACTCTGCGCCGTGGCGGTGTTCCACAATGCATTCCGCTGCTGCTGGTCCTGCTGCAGACGCTGTTGCTGCTGATTCTGGATGTAATCACGATCACCCGGATTTAACGGTGCCGCAACTGCTGATGCAGTCAATAAGCTGACGCATAGCGCCAGGAACTTCCCTGTATTTGCCATCATAAAAGACTTAAGTAAAATTAATTGTAAATATTTTGTAAGTTTGCTCGCGCAGAATATCACCTAAACAATGAGAAAGTTCCTGAAGGCGATATAAAACGAAAATAATTTTTTAATATTAATTAGATCGGCTTTTTGCTTTGGATTAACTCAAATAAAAAGAGGGTTGTTTCCGTACAGTGAGAAAAGCTGAAATTACCCAGATATATTCCCCCCCCCTTTCCATTAGTACCTGAAGCGGAATTAACCGCACATCGTCTCTGAATGATTAGGTAAACCGTAGCGATAGCCTATTTAGGCGATCAAAAGTTCATTCTGGTGCCAGTCGGAACCTGCATGAGACGGTGTAAAATTCGCAGGAAGACAGATTATTTGAGCTTCGAACATTAAAAGATGGCCTAATAAAAGAACAGCTTTTGAACATCATTGGATTGTCAGGAAGTCATCAGATGGAGATTTTTGCCAGTTTACCAATTGTGTTATTCTTAAATAAGATTAATGAGATTCCTGTTGACATTAAAAAATAGGAAAACAGGGTGATATTATCAACAGGCATAGAAAAAGGTGCTTACTCATTTTTTTCCCGTCATCGATACCTTTTATTGGGAAGATAGCCCGCAACAAATGAGAATGTATGAATTCTAAACATGCTCAACATTGTCAGATTGAGTCCGCACCGGCCGTTCCTTCCAGGAAATTTCAGAGATTCTATTCCGATTTGATCATTCATATTCGTTTGGTTATATCCTTCCGCCACCAATTGATCTAAAGGAAGATGATATGAAGTTTCAGCATTATTTACTGGGAAGCGTGATGAGTATGTTCAGCGTCTCTGGATTTGCCGCAGAAATGATAAATCCGATAAGCGTGCATGTACTGAATTTACAGACTGGCGTCCCGACCGCAGGCATTAAGGTCGAATTGGATAGAAAAAAAGGAAATGAGTGGTTAAAACTGGCCGAAGGAACCACCAACGCACAAGGGCGCATTTCAGCGCTTTATCCTACTGGTCAGGCAACTCAAATGGGGATTTATCGTGTCATTTTCAAAACCGGCGACTATTACCAAAAAAGCGGTGAGCCAACATTCTTCCCGGAAATTCCAGTGATATTCACTCTGGATAAAGCCGATCAGCACTATCATATTCCACTACTGCTTAGCCAGTTTGGCTACTCAACTTATCGCGGTAATTAAGCGCAACTCCCACTTTTTTTGACGGAGTAATACTGCTGGCGACAATATTACTCCGCGCAGACATGGTCGCGCCATAGTGCCAGCCAACGGCTGGTTCGAATGGAAGAAAGAAAACGGAAAAAATCGCACATGATGTAGCGCTTCCGGAGCAGGATGTTACATGGCACCCTGTAAGTAAGAAGGTTGGGAACATACTTAACCATGGCAAAGTGCTGGTTGAGCCCGATAAGTAGGCGCTCCCTTGATAGAGTTTGCCGGTGCTCTGGCCGGCATATCAGGATTGGGGCATTCTGCGTAAAGCAGGTAGTGAAATTATCTTGCTCCTAAACGGCAAGGTCTGCTGGACGATGATCGCCGCCAGCACGTCGCGGTGGGCGGGGACTTATTGACGATATTCAGGCAAATGTAGTTGTAAATGAATTTTTGAGATCACAAGGAAGTCATATGCTAAATCCTGGGTTTGTTAGTCGCAAAGCGCTTGCTGAATGGCATGATGTCCCCGCTTTGCTACCTCAGTTCCAATTTCATGAAAAACACTGCGCCGTTATTAAGACGAATTCACCTGATAAAATCCTGCCCCTGGTTACTGAATTCGACATTCAGCAAGATGCCGTTATCCGGCTAATGATGTTTGTGCGGCAACTCCCGCAAAATGTTGGGTTCAGAAAGAAAGGTCAGGTGGTAAATCGCTTCGGACTACACAGCTTTACTCTTCTGGAAAAGTCAGCATCGGAGCTTTGTTACGGCTTACGCGGAAAATTCTGGCGTGCAGATTTTGGTCTGGAAAACGTGCCTGATGCCAACGCTTACCTGGCGGCGGTCCCACCGGGAAGCGCAAAGCTTCTATTACGTTATCGGGTAGCGGAATTAAAGGAAGCTCAATATGAGCTATGTACTGAAACGTTTATCTACTGCCCGGATAAAATTACTCAGATGAAAATGGCCGCTTACTGGCTGGCGATACGTGCAGGAAGTGGCTGGATCCGAAAAAGAACGCTCAACGCTGTTCAGTCAAAAATTTAAGTCCAGATTACGCAACGGAAAAAAGCTTATGAAAAATGAATGATGCTTGGCACTGAGTAATCAATTGAGATTCAAATGGGCAGTTTTGAGCAATTTGCGGATGTCAAAAACATGATGACAAGGTAGTACTACCACATTAAATATCCCCCCATGTACTCCTTCTTTTTCTGGCGCAAAAGGGCCAGGCCCAAGGAACATGGCGTCTGCTATGAGCGAGAAGCGGACATTCGTAATTGAGTCGCCATGGATCTTGCTAACCAAACCGTGTATATCTACTGGGAATAGGTGATACTTAACAAATTGTGCATTTTAGTACTCATGCTTTGGTTTAATGAACATATTATAAAAAATCGCCGTCAGAGTGTTAGGTATGCAGAACAGGATCAGTATTGATGATTAGCGAACCGGTAGAGGGACTAGGTACAATCATCTTTTTTCTGAGTAGACATTTTTAATGGCGGGCCTAGCCACCTAGCGATTAACCAGTCATGATGCAGATGCCCATCTTTTGAAAAAAGATCCTTTCCCTGTGATAGTTTGAAGTTGAAGGTATGTTTATCACTGCTTTCGCCAGTAAAAAGATTGGCAACAACTTCAGTGTGGGCGCCATAATAGTTTTCAAAAATCTTATTAAGGTAGTCAACATAAAATGTTTCATGTATTCCAATAGGATCGTCTAAGAATACATGTATCTGACTTGCAGGAAGGAGATCCATCAGGTTGTGCAAATTTTCAAGCCGGATTGCACCGCCTATCTCAATTTCTACGGTATCGCCAGGTCTAATAGTCAGTGGAGTATTCACGTTAGCATCTGCACCGAATACACATTTCCCTTGTGAACCAGCTTTACCTTTCCCTGAATACATACCGCCCACTATGTCTGCATCGGCGCTAATTAACATAAGCGGCTCCTTGCCATAGTTCCTGACAGTTAGAATAAGAAAAGCATCATCAACGGAATGTCTCACTAAAGGCGATATTCTGAAAGGTTGAAGGCGAGCGTTGATAACTTTTAGCGGTTCAGGACGGAATACATTAGATATCATGCTCCAGCTATCATGGATAGCGTTAATGCCAGTTGCAATCGCAACTGTAACTACCGCGCTAGGAACAACATATTTAATCCACTTTGTTTTGAAAAAATAAAGTAGATTGTTAGAAAAATTATTACGCAAAAATTTTTCCTTAACCTGCATTTATAAATACCATCTCTACATGGTCTCATACACGCTAAAAAAATAAAATATTAATCGCCCCTGATTCCTGGAGGACTAAAATCATGAGCGAAAACCTTAAGTCAGACCTGAAGACAGCTCCTATTGTTTGCAACGTCCGCTTCTGGCACAGAGCGGACATTCAGTAACGCTAGTTCAGGGCAAAAGCAATCGCCGCGCCACGTTGGACGTTCAGGTTATTCTGGCCAGCGAGGCTGGCTGCATCAGCTCTACTCAAGTAGAATCGAAGCCAGTTTAAAGCCTTGGTAAAAAAATGATTGAACTAAAGTGCAGTGAGTGCGGGCAGATGAACGGCGTCAATTTTGATGAACTTCATCGGGTCAATAACGGCGCATCCGGAGAGGACACAACAGCCTTCACTTACGATGACGAGATTAAATGTTGCCGATGTGGTGCTGTTAACTCTGTAGAGTACGGTAAAGTGAAGGGGGTTACTGTAACGCAGAATTTTAATCAGCTGGCTAATCCAAAAATAGGCCGCGTCAGCGGCCTTCTTTCTGCCCCGCGTTTAATTTCAGCCGCACCCGGACAGACAGTTTATTCTGTCCAACGCGGGTAGCTTCGCTACAGATACGCAGTAGGTAATGTTCGGCATCTAAACGGCAGCTATCAGCGAGGAACGGACAGTTACAATCATCACCAAAGCCATTAGCCTCATCACGAGTATCAAGCTGTATTAATTAATGGGGAGCAGGTTAATGCGGGGTTTTCGACTTATGGATTTGATACAGGTGTCAAAATTAAAATGAGCAGTGTAAAGATAGACAAGTACATTAGGTATAGTTTTGCGCTTGTGGCGATAGTTGCCATACTCATAACTACTTTCACAACTCCCAATCCAACATCTTACCAATATACAGTTTACCGAATAGTTCTGGCTCTAGCTGCTGGATGTATTGGTGCAGTTCTGCCCGGTCTCCTGGAAGTAAAATTTAAAGGGTGGTTAAGAGCATCTGGCGCAGCGGCGATCTTCGCTATAGTGTATTTCAAAAGCCCAGCTTTGCTTCAACAAAATCCTGAATCTGCAAGTAAACCTGTACCGCCTACGATGATTGATACATATGCCGTTAATAGTTCCAATCGCGATAGATACCTCGAATTATTTCGAACAGGACAGTTTGGTCAGCGGGATAAGCTGCGCATCGGTTGTGTTGAGTGGAGCGAATCATCGTGCGTGGCTGCTGGTAATTTTTTGCGATTGTTAAGCGAAGCTGGCTGGGAAATCGATTCGGACACTGTAGTCACAATGCAACCATCCTTGCCAGTTGAGGGCGTATCGATTGTAAGCCGTGGCGATGATCTGGTCGGTTTGCCGAAAGTACCACCCCACATGGGCCGTTGGAGTCGATCAGACATTAGCTATGAAATTTTGACGGCGGCATTTAAATTGATGGGAGTCCCGGTTTATTTTTCTAGTGACCCAACATTACAACCAGGTACTACCGGAGTGTACTTTGGACCGAAACCGAAACTGGATGTGTCAAGCAAGCAAAAAGATGAAAATGTACGACGTGAGCTTCTCCGCTACGTCGGTTTGGGAATGGCTATTCAGCGAGCCTGCTCTCAGCTGTCCGTCGAACTTTGCACGGGTGAACTCTTTACCTGGGAAACGTCTGTATCTTCGTTTCTAAGTCAACAGCGATTCAACTCCGATGCCGTAAACAGATGGCTTGCCTTGCCGCAGGCTAATGCGGCTTCGGTAACTGTAGACATGAAAATAAAGCTAGATATGTTGATGCCATTTGTACTGGGCATCGAATAACTATACCTCATGTGAGGATGAATGTTCGTCTAGTGGGCCGCCTAGCAGTTAGCGCTATCTGTTTGTGTAAGCCTGCGGAATCCAACTAGTGTTCTACGATGCGTTGTTTGGCGAAGAATCAGTGTTGAAGCATTGGTATTAGACAACTAAAGCCACAATTTGCTCGTGCGTCGAAAATGCAGACGCCTATTGTATAGCACGAAGGCGATATTCAAAGGCTCACACTTGCCAAGCCACTAAGGTCTGTTCTTGGCACAAAGCGGACAGATACGGGAGCCGTTCAAATGAAGCTCGGCTACACGCCCAGTGCGGAAGCGGGCGGCCGTTTAATTGAGCCGCCAGCAAACCCAGCCTTCGTAGCGTTTTTTGCGGGCAAAGGCTGGATGCCGCCAGACAGGCGCAGCAGTAATTAACAGCCGATGTCGAATGTCGCTCTTACGAGTAACACGCTGATCAATCTCTATTTGAAAGACGGTGAGTGATAATCTCCAAACCAATCTGTTGACCGTGTGAAAGCTCAAGTGTGTTGCCATCAGGATCGGCAAAAAATGCCCAGTAACCTACCGGTGCTGATGATTGCTGCGCTGGACGACGTAAAACGCCCTCTTGTTCCGCTAAAGCCACTTTGGCATCAATTTCTTCCCTGGTTTTACAGGCGACGCCAATGTGACCAAAAGGTCCCAACGGGGTATCTACAGTAGTTTGAGACTGCACGAGTACCAATGCAAACGGACGGGTCAAATCGGAAAGCCATGCCACCTTTTGCGCTTCTGCAATCCCAGGTTCGCGCTCATGGATCACCTGCATTCCGGCGTAACGCTGATAGAAATCGACGCTACTTTCTATATCTCTCACTTGCAGCGCTATATGGCTAAAACCAATATCGTGTTCCAACATATTCCATTCCTTTAAAATAAGCAGGATTTGAATATGCCATAAATCATTAATAGCATTTGTTCTCAGGTGCTTTTACGTTCTGGCTCCACAATATGCATCTCTCACATCAGGTGCGGCATGTATTTAAACACGACATTTCTCGCTTTATTTTTTTAAATAACCCAAAAATCTTACCTAACCAAAATATAAAGTTTTAATCATGAATTCTGTATTGATATATTCAGATTAATATTCATCATCCGCCCTTGAATAATCAGCTCCGCATGGATTATTTACGTAAGGTTATCATTATATTGTTAAGTAATATTGTCTGGTAGATTTCCTGCTCAAAACGAAAACGGTGCAAGGATCGGCGCGTTTTTTATAGCCGAAATGAGGAGTTCGTGCCATGTTCTGCTCCCTCGCCTGGCTGTTTGTGAAATATGTTCTAAGCTAGTTGAGTAGTTAAAATTATTTCTGAAAGGAACTCATTACGATGAAAAAAACAGTGCTGTTAACCGCTTTTCTGGGCTCTTTTGTGGCTTTAACCCTGGCAGGTTGCTCATCTAATCAGGCAATCAAGACAACGGACGGGCGCACTATCGTCACTTCTGGCAAGCCGCAAATTGACAGTGACACCGGCCTGGTTTCTTACAAAGATGCGCAAACGGGTAAAACTGAGCAGATTAATCGCGACAAGATTACCAACATGAGCGAACTGGATAACTAATAACGCGCCTGGAGAGAGTGATGAAAAAAGCCCTATTGATCTCAATTGCTGCAGTTGTGGCACTATCCGCCCTGACGGGTTGTACTCGCACCTCTTACGCCATCCATACCAACGATGGTCGTACTATCGTGGCCGATGGTAAACCGCAAGATGCGGAAACCGGTCTGCTGGGTTACACCGATGCCAACGGCGTCAAGCAGCAAATGAATAAGAGTGATGTGAAAGAAATTTCCGAGATCCCGAAAAAATAGGTTTATGTAGTAAAGCGCCCGCTGTATGGGAAAATCCCATACAGCGGAGCGAAATTAAAACCTCGTAGCTAAATATCCGTTCGCTCTCCGCTCATCATCGCTCTCATACATATCCCATCATCCTCAACATGGCCTGCGCCTGATTCATGGCGTCTGCACGATGCGTTACGCCCAATTTCTGATAAAGATTGCGAATATGCGTTTTGATGGTGGTGGCGGCAACATCCAGTTCGCCGGCAATCTGATCGTTACTGTAGCCCGAATAGATCAACCCTAATACCTGCCACTCTCGCTGGGTGAGCGGGCTGGTGCGGATAAGCTCTGGTACATCAGGATGGTTAAGCAATCGACTCACAAAACCTTCATCAAAGTGGGCAAACTTGTGACGATGATATTTATTGATCTCACTCAGAATGCGTCTGGCGCGATGATTATCCAGCTCATCCAACGTATTGAGCTGGATGAGCTGTCGCAGCTGCTGCGCCATCGCTTCTCCCTCAATAACAAAATGGCTGACGAAACCGGTGCTGCGCGCCAGTTTTAGCGCGTCTGTTAACGCCTGCTGCGCCTCGGCTTTGCGCTCGCTTTGCCAGTAAATCTGGTTCAACAGCAGCAGGTTGCGGTTCATGTCGCTCATCAGGTTGAGCGCGCGAGCATTATCATTCAGCTCATCCAGCACCACTTCGGCCTGGCTCATATTCCCCAGCAAAATTTGTGCGCGCGCCACGTTGCGCCACTGCCCTTGTAAGAAATGGTTATTGGCAAACTCAGGTTTCGCCGTCTGCCGCATCCAGTTGCTGGCGCTCTGGCTGTCGCCGGTCATCTGCCAAAAAATCACTCTGACTTTATCGGCATTGGCGATCCAGTCGCTGTGTAATGACCCATTGTTAAGCAGGTTCTCAAGACGACTCAGGTGGCTGCGCGCGTTATCGAGATTG
The DNA here is from genome assembly GCF_059420725.1 of Pantoea sp. GW821-FHT03E06. Lineage (NCBI taxonomy): Bacteria > Pseudomonadati > Pseudomonadota > Gammaproteobacteria > Enterobacterales > Erwiniaceae > Pantoea > Pantoea sp. GW821-FHT03E06. Next base: position 98,238 of record NZ_JBWKUG010000002.1, on the reverse strand, counting down.
CCGCGCGCCAGCGAACACTGCACCAGCAAACCCAGACACTGAATCTGCTGCTGCGGCTGATACCCTTTCAGGACTTTAATCCCTTCGCGCGCGGCATGCTCCGCTTCGTCCAGCCGGCCCCAGGCCCACAGCAGCTGCGCCCGGATGCGCAGCAGAAATTCATGCATTGGGAACTGCGCCAGATGCTGCTCGTTAACCAGCGCAAAGGCTCGTTCCTGCATCTCATACGCAGACTGCAAGAAACCCTGCGCGAATAAGATTTCACTCTGCTGGATCAGGCTCCACAGCGCGTAATTCCACGCTTCTTCACGACGCGCCATCTGCTCCGTTTGGCGCATGAGCTTCAGCGAGCTGCTGAGTTCACCTTTGCAGTGCATCACTTCACCCAGCACGGACGTGGCGACAATGCAGCTGTATTGACGGCTCTGCGGCAGCACATTGAGTGCCAGCAATGCCAGACGTTCGGCTTCCTCGGCATTGCCATCATTCATGGAAACCTGCGCCAGTAGCGCATTGAATTCCCCACGCAGCGCATCGTCAATTTCGCTGCTGCAGGATTGTTCAAAACGCATCAGCAGCGTGTTCACTTCGGAAAAACGGTGCTGGCTTTGCAGCAGCCAGGCCTGAAGCAGCAGCAGCTTGGGGTTTTCCTGCAGGATCGCCCACGGCAGCGCCTTTAATGACGTCTCCAGCAGCGTAAGCTCGCTTTGATTAAACAGCGCCCAGGCATACTCAAGTAAAACATCACGTAGCATCAGCGCATCACCGGCGGCCAGCGCATGATGAATGGCTTCACCGGGAAAACCCAGCGTCATCCAGCTCTCAGCCGCCGCGCGATGCAGCGCGGGCAGTTCTGCCGCTAGCTCCCACTGACAGCGCTGACGTAAAAAATTGCCAAACAGCGGGTGATAGCTAAACCATTCGCCTGAGTTATCCATGCGCTGTAAAAACAGCCCTTGCCGCTCAATCTCTTCCAGCCGCATCTGCCCTTGTTCTTCCCCGGTTACGCAGGCGATCAGCGTGTCGTTCATGGAGCGCAGCAGCGCACTTTTCAGCAGAAATTGACGCGTGGCGTTATCGACGTTATTCAGCACTTCCTCAACCAAATAATCAGCTAAATGGCTGGCGTTGATACCAGAAAGACGACGCGCGGAGTCCTGCGCCGAGCCGGCACCCTGGCGGGTGGAGAGCGCGATCAGCTGCAAGGCCGTTGCCCATCCCGCGACATCATCACACAAGCGTCCGCTCTCATCCGACGCCAAAGGCGTGCTCAGGCGGCAATCGAAAAATTGCTTAGCTTCATGATGAGTGAATGCCAGCTGCTGGCTGCCTAATTCAATCAGCTGCTCGCGCACGCGCAGATTGGCTATACCGAGCTGTGGCAAATTACGTGACAGCAAAATCAGCGTCACATTCTCCGGCTGATTACGTAAGAAGAAGCGCATCGCATCATGGATGGCAGGGTTGGTGATGTGGTGATAATCGTCGATGATCAACCACACCGGTTGCTGCCACAACGTCAGTTCACTGAGCAGCTGAGCAAACAAGGCGTTGAGGTTGATGTATTGCCGCTTCTGCGCCAGTGCTTCGCTGCGGGCACAGCCGCCAAGCGTTGCCTGCTGCAGGGCCGCAATCAGGTAATCAACGAAACGTTCAGGCTGATTGTCGCCCTCATCCAGTGAATACCAGCCAAGATTGGGCTTGCCTGCTGCCCATTGGGATATCAGCGTGGTTTTGCCATATCCCGCCGGACTGGTTACCAGCACCAGACGATAATTCCCCGCGGCGCTCAGTTTCTGAATCAGGCGATTACGCGCTACCGTGCTCTCGAGGCGGACTGGACGGCTGAGTTTTGAGGGTATTAACATCGGCGAACGTTTCTCCCTTAACGTGGCGCATCATTATTTTACGCTTCGTAATTAATAGTCACATACGTTCAGATATTCGTTTACCTATTGCAAGCGAACCCATAAAGCAATCTTAACAAAAGCGAGGGTTATCACATTCCTGCCACGCTTTCAGATTTCCCTCAGCCTCTCCACCCCGATCATCCTCCCCCCTGAATTTTTCGCAGGAGGAGGAGCGCCAACAGCCCGTCGCGCAGAATGGCAGGTACTTCCTCTCGTACTGGATAACCTGGTTATGAAATTTGATCGCACCCGTTTTAAACACGCACTGACCCGCCAGTGGCAACGATTTGGTCTGCAGGATGCAAAAGAGATGACGCCGGATCAGTGGTGGCAGGCGCTCAGCGGTGCACTGGCCGATATGCTGGCCGACAGGCCCGCAGCGCCACCGGCCACCTCACAGCGTCATGTGAATTACATCTCTATGGAATTTTTGCTGGGCCGCCTGACCGGCAACAATCTGCTGAACCTTGGCTGGTATGACGACGTCAATGCAGCGCTAGCCGAGTGGGGTATCTCACTGAGTGACGTGGAAGAGCGTGAAATCGATCCGGCGCTGGGTAACGGTGGTCTGGGGCGTCTCGCGGCCTGTTTTCTGGATTCAATGGCGACGGTGGGACAGTCGGCCACCGGCTACGGCCTTAATTACCAGTACGGACTGTTCCGCCAGCATTTTGTTGATGGCGCCCAGCAGGAGCAACCGGATAACTGGCAGCGCGACCGCTATCCCTGGTTTAACCACAATGCGGCGCTCACGGTAGAGGTTAAGCTGGGCGGAAAAGTCATCACGCAGAACGGTGTTCCACATTGGGAACCCGCGGTGCAGATATTGGGGGAAGCCTGGGATCTGCCGGTTGTGGGTTACCAAAACGGCGTGACGCAGCCTCTGCGCCTGTGGCAGGCGAAACAGGCGCAACCGTTTGATTTGCAACGCTTCAATAACGGCGATTTTCTGCGGGCCGAGCAGCGCGGCATTGACGCTGAAAAACTGACGAAAGTGCTCTACCCCAACGACAACCACGACAGCGGCAAAAAACTGCGCCTGATGCAGCAATATTTCCAGTGTGCCTGCTCGCTGGCGGACATCCTGCGCCGTCATCATCGCGCCGGACGCCCTATTGAATCTTTGCCAGATTATGAGGTGATTCAGCTTAACGATACCCATCCGACCCTGGCGATTCCGGAGCTGATGCGCCTGCTGCTGGACGAGCATCAACTGAGCTGGGAAAACGCGTGGCAGATTACGCAGCACACTTTTGCCTACACCAACCACACCTTAATGCCTGAAGCGCTGGAGTGTTGGGACGTACGCATGGTGCGCGCCCTACTGCCGCGCCATATGATGATTATCAACACCTTAAACGCACAGTTGAAGAAGCAAGTTAACGCGCGCTGGCCTGGTGAGGACGCGATCTGGACGAAGCTGGCGCTGGTGCACAATAATCAGCTACGCATGGCAAATCTCTGCGTCACCAGCGGTTTTGCGGTGAACGGCGTGGCCGCGCTGCACTCACAGCTGGTGGTCAACGATCTCTTCCCCGAATACCACGCGCTGTGGCCAGAGAAATTTCATAACGTCACCAATGGCATCACCCCACGCCGCTGGATCAATCAGTGCAATCCCGCGCTTGCCGCGCTGATTAGCCAAACGCTCGACCAGCCGTGGTTAACCGATCTGAGCAAGCTTGAGGCGCTAGAGGTGTACGCCGATCATGCCGCATTCCAGGCGCAATACCGCGCGATTAAGCAGCAAAATAAGCTGGCACTCACGGCCTGGATTGCAGAACGCACCGGCGTGGTAGTGAATCCCGAGGCGATGTTTGATGTGCAAATCAAACGCCTGCACGAATATAAACGTCAGCATCTTGCGCTGCTGCACATCATTGCCTTGTGGCAAACCTTAGTAAGCGACCCGCAGGCCAATCTGGCGCCGCGCGTGGTGCTGTTTGGCGCGAAAGCCGCACCGGGATATGTACTGGCGAAAAATATCATCTACGCCATTAACAAAGTGGCGGCCACTATCAACAACGATCCGCGCATTGGCGACCGCCTAAAAGTCGTGTTTATTCCGGATTACAATGTGTCGGTGGCGGAACGACTGATTCCGGCGGCGGATTTATCCGAGCAGATTTCCACGGCAGGCAAAGAGGCTTCCGGCACCGGCAACATGAAGCTGGCGCTCAACGGGGCGTTAACCATCGGCACGCTGGACGGCGCTAATGTGGAGATCGCCGAGCAGGTTGGCAGTGAAAATATCTTTATCTTCGGGCATACAGTGGATCAGGTCCGCGCGCTGAAGGCCAATGGATACGCGCCTGACGCCTGGCGGAAAAAAGATCCGCAGCTCGATAGGGTGCTCAAGGCGTTAGAAGATGGCACCTTTAGCGACGGCGACGCCAGCGCTTTCGCCCCCTTATTGCAAAGTCTTAGCACTGCGGGCGGCGATCCCTATCTGGTGCTGGCCGATTTTCGCCACTACCTGAACGCCCAGGCGCAGGCAGAGGCTTTGTGGGCCGATCAACATGGCTGGACGCGCGCCGCCATCCTCAACACCGCGCGCTGCGGTATGTTCAGCTCCGACCGCGCAATACGAGACTATCAGCAACGCATCTGGCAGGCCGCGCGATGAGCAGCACCATGACACCAGCATTTGAAATCGAGTCTGCCATCGCCAGCGATTACATCGACGCGCATGGTCGTTTGCAATCCGTCTCCGCCGTTACCCGCCAGCGTCTGCTGGCGGCTATGCATCCTCGCCGGCAGAGATCCTCACCGCTGCCGCCGGTCTGGATCGTGCACGCGCAATCGGCTGAAATTGTGCTGCCCGCGTCTGACGTAAGTGCGGCCTGGCAACTGGTGAGTGAACAGGGCGAAAGCTGGAGCGGCCAATGCGTAGCCAACCAGCCGATCGCCTTGCCGTCGCTGCCGTTGGGCTACCACCAACTGACTGTGCACGCGCAGCCGCAGCCGTTGCACTGCCGTATTATTGTCGCGCCCGTTCGCTGCTATGAGCCGCCGGCCATCACGCAGGGACAATCGTTGTGGGGTGCGTGTATTCAGCTGTATACCCTGCGCTCTGCCACCAACTGGGGCATCGGCGACTTCGGCGATCTCCAGCAGATGCTGGCAGAGGTAGCCCAGCGCGGCGCGGCCTGCGTTGGCCTTAATCCTTTGCACGCGCTGTTCCCGGCACTGCCGGAGAGTGCCAGCCCTTATAGCCCGTCGTCGCGTCGCTGGCTCAATATGCTGTATATCGACGTCGCCGCCGTAGAGGACTTTAAGCAGAGTGAAGAGGCGCAGCGCTGGTGGCATTCGGCTGCGACACAGCAGGCTTTGCAGGCGGCGCGTGATGCTGAGTGGGTCGATTATTCGGCCGTTACCCACCTTAAGCTGGAAGCGCTGCGCCTTGCCTGGCAGCACTTCAGAAAGCGCGATGCTGACGATAAGCAAGTGAACGCTTTTGCTGCTTTTATCGCAGAAGGCGGAGAAAGTTTGCTGCATCAGGGCGTTTTTGATGCGCTGCACGCCGCACAAATCGCCGAGGATCCTCAACGCTACGACTGGACAACCTGGCCTGCCGCCTTGCAATCACCTGATAGCCCGGTGGTACGGGCATTTCGTATCGAGCATACCTACGAGGTGCGCTTCTATCTGTGGCTGCAATGGCTGGCCGCCAGCCAGTTCGCTGCCTGCTGGGCTGTTTGTCAAAAACACCGGATGCCGATTGGTTTATACCGCGATCTGGCGGTTGGCGTGGCACAGGGTGGCGCAGAAACCTGGAGCGATCGCGAGCTGTACTGCTTGCAGGCCAGCGTCGGCGCGCCACCGGATATTCTCGGCCCGCTGGGACAGAACTGGGGACTGCCACCGATGGATCCGCAAATCATGCAGGCCCGCGCTTACGAGCCGTGGATTGCACTACTGCGCGCCAATATGCGCGACTGTGGCGCACTGCGTATCGATCACGTGATGGCGCTGCTGCGACTGTGGTGGATCCCGCTGGGAGAAACCGCTGCAGAAGGCGCTTACGTTCATTATCCTATCGACGATTTGCTCGCCATTCTCGCGCTGGAAAGCCAGCGCCATCGGTGCATGGTTATCGGCGAGGATTTGGGCACGGTACCGGAAAAGATTATCGGCAAACTGCAGCAGGCGGGCGTTTACTCCTACAAAGTGCTCTACTTTGAACAGACGTCAAAAACGGCGTTTCGTCCCCCTTCTCACTGGCCACGTCAGGCGATGGCGGTGGCAACCACGCACGATATGCCGACGCTGCGCGGCTGGTGGCAAAGTGACGATTTGCGCCTCGGGAGTGAGCTTGGGTTGTATCCGGATAAGCAGATTCTGGCTGGGCTCCACAAAGCGCGCTTAGCGGCCACGCAAGCATTGTTCAAGACTTTGCAACGCAGCGGCTATCTGTTAGATCGGGTTGACACACCGATAATGAATCAGGCATTAAGCGCGGCGCTGCATCGCTATCTGGCTGACAGCCGCAGCGCGCTGCTGGGATTGCAACCCGAGGACTGGCTGGATATGGCGGCCCCGGTGAATATTCCCGGCACCACCACGCACTATCCGAACTGGCGACGCAAGCTGAGCGCCTCGCTGGAGGAGATGTTCGCCAACCCGCAGATTAACGCCTTGCTGGCGGATATCGATCGGCGGCGGCGGAAAGTGAAATGAATGTTGGCCATGGATGGCGATAGTGCAGAATGCGCTCACTTGTAGCGGCGCGATTTATCGCGCGATGTTATGCCACCGAGCTTATTTTTGCGCCATAAATGGCGCCGCTACGAATTGTGCGATGTGTGGATTTTAACAAAAAAAGGTGCGCCGAAGCGCACCAGATGGAACAAATCAACACTGTCGGGGCGCTTTACCCCTTGCCTTTAACACTGCTGATAAAAACTTTCCTCGCCGAAGTTGAGCCCAAACGCTCGGCCTCATCCAGCAGCTTCAACGCTTTATCGATATTGCCCTGATCGACCGCCTGACGAATGTTCTGATTAAAATAGCCTTCGGTATCGGTCATGATCGGTTCACGTTTGGCTTCCGGTGCGGGTGCTGCGTGATACACCGCAGGCGCAACCGGCTGGGTATTTCCTACCGTTACCGGCGCGGGACCAGATGAACCAAACAACGGCCCGACCAAAATGGATGAACCTGAACTGGTTTTTACTTTCAACTTCAACGTGCCTTCACGGCTGTGGCGCGCAATGGGATCGGGAATATCCGGTATCGCATTGCCGGTGCCTTTGGCGTACGCCTTAGCCGGATCCAGTAACGTAGTGGTTTCGGTCAAATCCTTATCAGTGGTGAACACCAGCAGATAAATCTTTTGCTGCCCGAGCGCAGGGGTCAGCTTCATCACCCCTTCCAGCCGATCCGCGGCCATTACGCCCGGTTGCTGATAGGTGAAGAAGCGTGCCGGGAACCAGGCCGCAGGGCGCATATTCTCATCCAGAACCAACACATTCGGCGCAAATACCCGATTCTGCTGCACTTCGCTGCTTAGCGTGATGGTGAGTTCACCGATGTTAGCCGGCAGGCTATAGGCAGCCACCGCTCCCGTTACGCCTGCGGCATTCAAATTCGTTCCCTTTTCCGTCAGCGTGGTGGCCTGGGTGCGGGACGTATCCACCGGCAGCCAGCTTAACGTTTGCAGGCTGGCTGCAGGAATCGTTGGCGCGGCAGAGAGATCCTGCGGCACCAGATTCACTTCGGCGAAGGCCGGTAAACTCTGGCCAGCCAGCAGCGCCGCGCTCAGGCAGAGCGCAAAAACCGTTTTTTTCATTCTCATTGTGATACCTCAAAAAGCTGTCAGGCAGCGGCGCGAACCAGGCAATGGCGCGCCGCGCCGAAAAGAGATGGTCTCAGTCAGGACATCAGCGGGAGCATTACCACCAAATCTCCATCTGCGCCCCGAACGTCCACTCATCGTTGTTGCCACGGCTGTTGGTTAAAATGCCGTTGCCGCTGCTGTCGTTAGACGCAAATGAGGTCAAGTCGCCGGCGCTGTCTTTGCTGTAACCCCACTTCTCATCCCACTTGGCGTAAGTGGCGAACAGACGCAATGCCGGACGCGACCAGATGCTATCGCCCGCCTGCCACTGTTGCGCCAGTGTCACTTTGTATTGGCCGTTGCGCTCGCTCACCTGCTGCGACTTCACGTTGTCGTAGCCCACTTCCAGCAAGGTGCTCATGATTGGCGTCCATTTGTACATTGGGCGCACGCCCACGGTGTACCACTCGGTACCGCGGTTGTTATCAAGATCGGTGTTCTGGTACATGGCGACATACATCAGATCCCAGCGTTCGGCGAGGTTGATCGCGCCGTGATCGAGCACGCGGTACATGCTGCCGCTGTTATTGATATTGGTGCCCTGCGGCAACCCTTTGCCCTGCGAGGTCAACGCATCGGTGGCGTATTGCAGCACGAATTTGTTGTAGCCCTTCATCATGCTTTGGGTATGTTCGGCAGTGAACATCCAACCATCTTTGGAGGCGTTATCTTCCAGACGATAGCCATCACGCGCGTTGGCGCGGCCGTAATCGACGCCCAGTTCCAGCACGCCGTCCGGGTTGGTCTCAATGCCCGCCAGACGCACATCGAACACGTCGTTCGCAGTACTGGTGGCGTAATCACGGATCCGATCGCTGGAGAAGGTGTAAGAACCGCCGGCTTCTGAGGAGCGCGTGGCGGCGAACGAAAGTTTACCGAAGCCGAGGTCAACATCTTCCAGACCGGCACCCGGACCGGAGATATCCCAGTAGTAGAAGTCGATCATGTGGACGTCATGGCGCTGATAGAAACGCTTACCGGCCCAGATGGTGGATCCCGGCAGGGCGTCAATCAGGTTTTTACCTTTTACGTTGGCTTCACGAAATGCCGGGGACGTCGCTTCCCAGTCATTCTGTTGTGAGACGGAGTAGGCGACGTTGGTATCGAAATAGAAGCTCTTATCGCCCTCTTTCCACACTTCCTGGCCCAGTTTCAGTTCAGCGTAGGTTTCACATTCGTTCCCCAAACGGTATTTACTTTGAGCACCGGTGGCCTGAAAACATTGCTGTTCCCCGCCGCTGCCGGTCCAGCCGATGCCCGAACGAGCATAGCCGGTAAAATCGACTGCCATTGACGGGGCAGAGAGCGTGCCCGCCGCGATAGCAACCGCGAGAGGGAGTTTGCGCAGAGTTAACATTTTCTATCTCCTGAGGTCATTGCTTTTATTGTTTTGCAGGGCTAAACACCGGGCTCCTGATGAAGCCTGCGACAGGCGCTGCCATCTTCACGGAAAAGATGGCAACGCTCCGGCGGCAGGCCGATGCCCATCAGGGCGCCCTCTTCTACCAGCACGACGTCCTCCTGGCGGTAAACCAGGCTTTGACGAATAGCGGGAATTTGGATGTGAATTTGCGTTTCGTGACCCAACTGCTCGACGACCATCACCTCGCCTTCGAGGGTGACGTCGGCAATATCGCTGGAGAGCAGATGCTCGGGCCGGATGCCTAACGACATGTTGCTGCCCACCTGAACGTCGGCGCTATCGACCGGCAGCCACACCAGCTGCGTGTTGGGTAAGCGCACCTGAACCTGATCGATCGCGGTGGCGGTCACTTTTACCGGTAAGAAATTCATGCGTGGCGAACCGATAAAGCCGGCGACGAAACGATTGGCGGGATAGTGATAAAGCTCGAGCGGCTTGCCGACCTGGGCAACGCGTCCGGCATCCAGCACCACGATTTTGTCGGCCAGCGTCATCGCTTCGGTCTGATCGTGGGTGACGTAAATCATGGTGCGATTCAGGCGCTTATGCAGGCGAGAGATCTCAATTCGCATCTGCACGCGCAGTGCCGCGTCGAGGTTAGAGAGTGGCTCATCCAGTAAAAACACGCGGGGTTCTGCCACCAGCGTACGACCAATCGCCACGCGCTGGCGCTGCCCGCCGGAGAGCGCTTTAGGACGGCGATCCAGCAGATGCGCCAGCTGCAGCACCTCCGCGACCTGGTTGACCCGCTGCTGGACTTCCGCTTTACGCGTTCCGGCCAACTTCAGGCCAAATGACATGTTCTCTGCCACTGAAAGATGCGGGTACAGCGCGTAAGACTGGAACACCATGCCGATGCCGCGCTCCGCAGGCGGCACTTCGTTCATGCGTTGGTCACCAATAAACAGATCGCCGCTGGTGATGGTTTCGAGACCGGCAATCATGCGCAGCAGCGTCGATTTTCCACAGCCTGAAGGACCGACAAACACCACAAACTCCCCTTCAGCTATTTCCAGGCTGATGTTTTTCGACACCTCGGTATCACCCCACACCTTGGAGACGCCGCGTAACGTAACGCTCGACATGATCATTTCCTCTCAGCTCACTCACTCTTGTCCGCAGGTTGGCGGACAGACCCCGGCGACCACTATGGGCAAGGACGTTACGCCCGACATCCTCCACCGCAGCGCATCCGCGTGGGGGAGGAGACGGGAGGAGGAGAACGCGAGGAGTCAGGCGTTAAAGCGCGGAAGGCGATGATTTTTGTGATCGATAACGCAGAGCTGCGCGGTAATTTTGTGCGCCAACCCGTGATAAGGGGGCGGTTTTGTAACGCAGATCACAGTGAATGAGCGGCAGGCGTAGAGATGGGGAGGATGAGAAGCCGAGACAGATACGCAGAATGTGGTGGGTAAAACGATTTCCGTTTCCGCTAACAGGATGGAGTTATGACAATGAAAACCGGTGCACGCATTCTTGCCCTTTCCGCCCTGACGGCCGTGCTGTTTTCAGCTTCCGCCGTTGCCAAAATTGAAGAGGGAAAGCTGGTCATCTGGATCAACGGCGATAAGGGCTATAACGGCCTGGCTGAAGTGGGTAAAAAATTTGAGCAGGAGACCGGCATTAAGGTCACGGTTGAGCATCCGGACAAAATGGAAGAGAAATATCCGCAGGTTGCCGCCACCGGCGACGGACCGGATATCATCTTCTGGGCGCACGACCGTTTCGGCGGTTACGCGCAGTCAGGCTTGTTAGCGGAGATCTCACCGGACGCCACTTTCCAGCAGAAAATTTTCCCGTTCACCTGGGATGCGGTGCGCTTCAACGGCAAACTGATCGGTTATCCGATTTCAGTCGAGTCGTTATCGCTGATTTACAACAAGGATCTGCTGCCTGAGCCGCCAAAAAGCTGGGAAGAGATCGCTGCGCTAGACAAAAAAATGCGCGCGCAAGGCAAGAGCGCCATGATGTTCAACCTGCAAGAGCCGTACTTCACCTGGCCACTGCTGGCAGCCGGTGGCGCCTATGCCTTTAAGCTTAACGATGGCCGCTACGACGTGAAGGATACCGGTGTCGATAATGCCGGCGCTAAAGCGGGCATGACCTTCCTTGTCGATCAGGTGAAGGCGAAAACGCTGAATGCCGATACCGATTACTCCATCGCCGAAGCCGCCTTCAACAAGGGGCAAACCGCCATGACAATTAACGGGCCGTGGGCGTGGAGCAACATTGATAAGAGCAAGATCAACTACGGCGTCACGCTGCTGCCTACGCTCAATGGCAAACCCTCGAAAACCTTTGTCGGCGTGCTGAGTGCGGGTATCAATGCCGCTAGCCCAAATAAAGAGCTGGCGAAAGAGTTTCTGGAAAACTACCTGCTGACCGATGCTGGCCTCGACGCCGTCAACAAAGACAAGCCGTTAGGCGCAGTGGCGCTGAAATCTTTCCAGCAGACGCTGGAGAAGGATGAACGCATTGCCGCCACCATGAATAACGCGCGTAACGGCGACATCATGCCAAACATTCCGCAGATGGCCGCCTTCTGGTACGCCATGCGCACCGCCACGCTAAATGCGCTGAGCGGTCGTCAAAGCGTGGACGCGGCACTGAAAGATGCGCAGGCGCGTCTCAACAAGTAATCCTCTCTACCAGAGCCGGATCGCTCCGGCTCATTACTGGCTGTTAAGGAAAACCGCATCATGTCAGGAAAACCGAAAACAGCACGCTACGGCGCCGTGCTGAAGGCTCTTTTTCTCGGTATCTGCTGTCTGCTGGTCGGCTATCTGCTCGTGCTGATGTATGCAAAAGGTGAATATCTGTTTGCGCTGGTGACGCTGATTATCAGCGCCGTCGGCATCTGGATTTATGCAAATCGTCGCGCCTACGCCTGGCGCTATGTCTATCCCGGGCTGGCGGGCATGGCGCTGTTCGTGCTGTTTCCCCTCGCCTGCACCGTTGCGATTGCTTTCACTAACTACAGCAGCACCAACCAGCTGACGCTGGAGCGGGCGCAACAGGTGTTGCTGAGCCGACAGTATCAGGATGGCTCGGCGCTCAATTTTTCGCTGTTTCCGGCGGGCGATCGTTGGCAGTTGGTGCTGACGGAAGCCTCCAACGGGCAAAGCTTTGTTTCCCCTGCATTTGCCTTTGGCGGCGCGCAACAGCTGAAACTCACCAGCGCCCCGCCGCCTGCCGGTGAACGTGCCACGCTGCGCATCGTCACCAGCAATCGCCAGGCGCTGAACCAGATTCAGGCTGAACTGCCGGATGGTCGTCGCGTGGTGATGAGCTCGCTGCGCCAGTTCTCTGGCACGCGTCCGCTGTTTGTGCTGCAAGCCAACGGCGATCTGAAAAACCAGCAGAGCGGTGCGCTGTATCAGGCCAATCGTGACACCGGCTTCTATCAGAACGCCAGCGGCGAAGCGCTCAGTCCGGGCTTCACGGTGAACAGCGGCTGGAAAAACTTCATCCGTGTGTTTACTGATGAAGGGATTCAGAAGCCGTTTCTGGCCATTTTTGGCTGGACGCTGCTGTTCTCATTCATCACCGTGATCCTGACCGTGGCGGTCGGTATGGTATTAGCCTGTTTGGTGCAGTGGGAAGCGCTGAAAGGCAAGGCGGTGTATCGCGTGATGTTGATTTTGCCGTATGCCGTGCCGGCGTTTATCTCGATCCTGATCTTTAAAGGGCTGTTCAACCAGAGCTTCGGTGAAATCAACGTGATGCTAAAGGCGCTGTTTGGTTTTCAGCCCGCCTGGTTCAGCGATCCGACGCTGGCGCGCACCATGCTGGTGATTGTGAACACCTGGCTCGGTTATCCCTACATGATGATTCTGTGTATGGGATTGCTGAAAGCGATTCCGGACGATCTCTATGAAGCGTCGGCAATGGACGGCGCCGGGCCGATGCAGAATTTCTTCCTGATTACCCTGCCGCTGCTATTGAAGCCGCTGATGCCGCTGATGATCGCCAGTTTTGCCTTTAACTTTAATAACTTTGTGCTTGTGCAGCTGCTGACCAACGGCGGGCCAGATCGTATCGGCACCACCACGCCGGCCGGCTATACCGATTTACTGGTGAATTACACCTGGCGTATCGCGTTTGAAGGCGGCGGCGGGCAGGACTTTGGCCTGGCGGCAGCGATTGCCACGCTGATCTTCCTGCTGGTGGGCGCGCTGGCGGTGATCAATCTGAAAGCCGTGCGGATGAAATTCGATTAAGGAGGCGTTATGGCTATGGTACAACCCAAGTCGCAAAAGCTGCGTCTGTTGATGACGCATCTGCTGCTGCTAATGTTTATTGCGGGGATTCTGTTTCCGCTGCTGATGGTCTTCGCCATCTCACTGCGCGCCGGTAATTTCGCTACTGGCTCGCTGATTCCGGATCAGATTTCCTGGGAACACTGGCAGCTAGCGCTAGGCTTCAGCGTGGAGCACGCCGACGGCCGCGTGACGCCACCGCCGTTCCCGGTGCTGCTGTGGCTGTGGAACTCGGTGAAGATCGCCGCCATCAGCGCCATTGGCATTGTGGCGCTCTCCACCACCTGCGCCTACGCATTTGCGCGCATGCGCTTTGCCGGGCGAGCCACCTTGTTAAAAGGCATGCTGATTTTCCAGATGTTCCCCGCCGTGCTGTCGCTGGTGGCGCTCTATGCGCTGTTTGATCGCCTGGGACAATATCTGCCGTTTATCGGCCTCAACACCCATGGCGGCGTGATCTTTGCCTACCTTGGCGGCATTGCCCTGCATGTCTGGACTATTAAAGGCTATTTCGAAACCATCGATGGTTCGCTGGAAGAAGCCGCCGCGCTGGATGGTGCCACGCCGTGGCAGGCATTCCGCCTGGTGCTGCTGCCGCTGTCGGTACCGATTCTGGCGGTGGTGTTTATTCTGGCGTTTATCGCCGCTGTAACGGAAGTGCCGGTTGCGTCGCTGCTGCTGCGCGATGTGAACAGCTACACGCTGGCGGTCGGCATGCAGCAATATCTCAACCCGCAAAACTATCTGTGGGGCGACTTTGCCGCTGCGGCGGTGTTGTCTGCGATTCCGATTACGCTGGTGTTCTTACTGGCACAACGCTGGCTGGTCAGCGGCTTGACGGCCGGTGGCGTGAAAGGCTAACCCGATTATTATCCTCCTTCCTCAACGTTCACTGCAGTTGAGGTTTTTGGCGGCCTTAGGGCCGCTTTTTTTATTCTGAAGAATTATTGATCATGTTGTTCATCCAACATTTTTAAATACAGACCGTAATTTTCCTCGTCAAAGCAGACCAAATTGACTCGCTCGATTTTGGGGTTATCACGCAAACTTTGGTTAATCACATCCAGCGCGATTTGAGCCGCCAGCGCTTTAGGAAATTTGTAAATACCAGTGCTGATATTGGGAAACGAAACGGTTTGAATGCCATATTCAGCGATCAGTTTAAAACAGCTCAGATAGGCATTTTTCAACAACATTTCTTCGTCATGTTTCCCATCATGCCAGTGTGGTCCAACGGTGTGAATGACATATTTTACCGGCAAATCTCCCGCCGTGGTGATGACTGCATCTCCGACTTTACAGCCACCTTGTCGATTCCTGATTTTCTGGCATTCAGCCAGAATCGCTGGCCCGCCTGCCCGATGGATGGCACCATCAACACCGCCTCCGCCCAGTAAGGAGGTGTTGGCGGCGTTCACAATAGCGTCTGCCGGAACTTTGGTTATGTCATCTTTGAGCAATACTATTTTGTTCATGTTAGTTCTCCTCCTTAAAATCAGCTGTCCTGGACTTTACAGTCACAGCATCAAACGAAATTAAGCGATCATTCTCTCATTCCATCCATCCTTGAACACAATGTTGCCGTCGACATATTTCCATGTGATCGTTTCATATCGTAGCTCAATATTTTCCAGATGCGTGCTGGTCTGGCCGTTTGGCAGCAGGGTCGGAGAGATGCTGGAGATTTTGACGTTATCCAGGAGAATATTAAAATATTCAACTTCAATGCCCGCTTCGTTAATTCGGTACATCTTGATGGTGGCAGATTTCAGCGTTCTGGCCTGACATAATGCACGCAACAGCACCGGCGTTGTTCTATCGAACTCCTTTTGAATGGATATCGGTGCATGAATCCGTGTGGCTGTCAGCCTTCCCGTATGCGAATCCACCGGAATCGTAATATTGTGCATGACCGAATTGAGCTCTATCGAACCAAGTCTTGTCGGCATTGTGCACGAACCCACAATCGGAGAACCACTTTCATCTTCTAACCAGAGATGTGCTGGAGTTGACATATTTAATCCTTTAAATTAACGAAATTTATAAACAAAAAATGTCAGAGCGCATAGATAAAATATCCCCACACTCAACATCCCACTATCTGGATAATAAATTACCTTTAACACGCCAAATATTAAAGTAGTTATAACCGGGCCATAGATACATAACAAAAACTTTCCTTCAGTTATTAACCACTGTTTTAAAAATCTCTTCATGCTTTTCTCATTAATTTCATTAAAACTTCAGCGATCTCATAATCTGAAAGCCATTCGTTTTTAAGTGCGCCTGCACGCATTAGCGTAGTTTCAACAAGGAAATACATCATTTCGAGCTCACGGACATATAATGCGTGATAATAAGGCGGATGCATTAACTGCAGGCGCTTCGCGCTATCTGCTGCATTCTGAACTACCCCATAAATTCCCAAGCCACCGGCCATAACCCCAACGACTTGTCCAATGTTTCTTCCAACAGGTAGCGTAATGTTGAGTCCCGCTACGACCGCAAGAGTCGCGCCCAGACTAAATGAAGATGAAGTGAGTGTACTTGCAGCGATATGGATGTTAGCCCGCATTAGATGCATTTTTATTACTTCAAGCTGCCGGAAGTTTCTGTTTTGCAGTTGATAATCTAAGTATGTTTTTAGCAGTGAGAAAACAATATTTCGCTCTTTTACTAACTGCGCTACCCCCATCAGGAATCGATTATCTTCGATCGCCTGTTTTTTACAAACATCATAATATTCATCAGTAAAACACGATGCATAAAATGAAAGCCGGGTCGCCCCTTTATTGATCTTACTGACTTGATCCGAAACGGCATCAATAACGCCTGCAACCGCATTGTCGAGTTTTTCTGCCAGAATCCTTTGCGCCTGAAGCTGCCGTATCACCGCATCACTGTGGTACATAAATATCCCTATCGTTAATTCTGTTAACCACAAAAACTATAGGGAAATGATAAAATTCAGTGAAGCTAAATTTTAGCCAGTTGTGATCCGTATTCATAAAAATAACATCGCTGAAAACCGCCCTTAGCAATGCGATTTACTCTTTCAACTAAGGAAATTTCTGAGGTAGATCAGTTAGCGTATTATCTATAATTTAATGCGCTAACTCACCGTTGATTAGCACAATTAGTTGCGGCGCGATTATCGCGCGTATTGCTGACAGCACTGCGCCCATCCACATATTGCGCAATAAATTGCGCCGCTACGACGCGTGCAGATAGGTTTATGCGCACGCATCAGCTCATCACCAATCCACCATCCACATACAGCGTCTGCCCGGTGACAAACTCGCTCCAGTCTGATGCCAGAAACAGCACCGGTCCGGTGATATCTTCCGGCCGTGCGATGCGGCGCAGCGGGGTTTGTGCGGTGAGGAAATCGCGCACCTCTTCGCGCGTTGCCTGGCTGGCATCGGTGGGATAAACCAATCCCGGAGCCACGCAGTTGACGCGAATCCCCAGCGGGCCGAGTTCTGTGGCCAGCGTGCGGCTAAAACCGATCAGCCCCGCTTTCGCAGTGATGTAATCGTGATAAGGCACGGAAGGACGCGCCACCAGATCACTGACGATATTGACGATGCTGCCGCGCACCCGTGCGCGCATCAGCGGCAGCGCCGCCTGGCACAGGTTATAGGCGGCTTTGACCGAGCCATCGAACTGTGCCTGATAGGCTGACCACGGCGTTTCCCAGAAACGCTGGCGATGGTCGGTATCAAACACATAGGGGGCAAAGGCGTTGTTGATTACGGCATCAAGGCAGCCGGTGGCGCTGACGATCTGCTCCATCATGGCGTTGACCTGCTGCTCAGAGGTGACATCTGCCGCGATGGCTAATGCCTCGCCGCCCAGCGACCGGCACGCCTCAACCACGCTAGCGGCGGCGTCTGCATTGCGCAGATAATTGACCACCACAAAAGCGCCTTCCGCGGCGAAGGCTTTGGCAAGGGCAGCGCCAATACCCCGGCTTGCACCGGTAACCAGCACCGTACGGTTAGTGAATTTCATTAAAGGCTCCTGAAATATGGGATGTGAATCTTAGAGGTGTCTGGGTATGTATGAATGCGCGCCCTACAAAACGCATATCAGTCTGCATAGGGCGCGAATCGTTCAGCCGCCGCCTCTGCGCCCTGCTCGATCTCGGTGATAGTGACCAGATCAAGCAGGCTAAAACGGCCATCGTGATGCCAGCCCGCTTCAGGCGACGTCATGTCACCGAACGCCGTAATGCGGGTAACACCCGCCTGGCCCAGCAAAGCGGAAAGACGAAACAGTTCGGCAGGCGTTGCAGCCACGCCTGCCGTCTGGAGAACCTGGCGCTGCTGCGCTAACGCCTGTATGGCCTCCTCCAGCGCATCAACGGCGACCACTTTCAGCGTGCGTCCGAGTGCGGAAGGTAACAGCGCTTCCGCTTGTGCCACGCTCACCACCGCCCAGCCGTCGGTGGGATGGCCGTAAAGCGTTCGGCCATCCGCCAGCGCACGCATCTCTTCGCCATTACGCCATGCCGCGAGGCTGTTCATCTCTTCAATAGCCAGTGGGCGGCGCGGATGTTTACGTGCCAACGCGGCAAGTTCATGCGCGATATAGGCGGCGAATTCGTCCGATGACACCGCTCCTCCGCGCTCGACAAACAACATCTGCGGCGAGTAGCAGCCGGCCTGGTCGTAACGCATCACGTCATAAGCCACGCGTCGTGCCAGTTGTGCGCCCTGACGGGTATTGAGCGCCGAGGCGGCTACCAGCCCAACGCTGATTTTATGGCCATGCGGCAGGAAACGCGTGGTGACAGGCAAACGCTGCTGAATGGCGGCGAGCGTGTTGTTGCCACCATAGGCCAGCACCACATCCGCTTGCCGTAACCAGGTCGGCTCAGTTTCCGCGCTGCCGCCCTGCCACCAAACCACCGCCAGACACGCGCCAAGTTGAGGATCGATTTCGGCCAGCAGCTGCGCAAACCAGCTCGCCATCAGCGGTTCATTGCCGGGTAATTTGCCAATGGTGCCGGCCTTCACCAGCAAACCACAAATCAGGCTCCACAGCGGTAAGCCCGGCACATTGCCAGCCCAGATATGCAGCAGGAGTTCCGGGCCAAACGCACGGGCAAAACCGCCTTTGGGCCGTGGCTGAAAATCATCCAGCATCTGCGGATGGGCGAAGTCCTCCGCCAGAAAGCGCTTAAGCTGCGGCTGGCGAAATGTCTTGAGATAACCGGTGAGGCCAAGGCGCACCATGTCTGCGTCATAGCCCGTCACGATCGGCAGCAGCTTTTCGGCCTTAATGCGCAAGGGATGCGTGCGATCCAGCAGTCGCGCCACCGCTTCATCAATAATGGTGATGATCTGCGCCACGCTCAGCTGATGCAGATAGGCGCGCGCATTGGCGCGTACGCGGGCAGTCAGCGCGATGATTTGCGCTTCGTCCAGCGCCGGAACATCCACTTCCACGATCTCACTACCCTGACCAAATCGCAGCGTGTGCCATTGCACTTCGCTGGCGCATAAGCCCGGCAGATGCCCCGCCACTTCTTTCACGGATTCACCTGCGCGGCAGCCAGAAAATCTTCCATGGTCAGTGAGCATCCCTTTGCATCCGCGCCGTTTACCCGTCCAAGCAGGTGAAAACCACCAGGCACGATGATGCCTGCATCCTCCGTCAGCAAAGCGGAAACGGAATTGAAATGGGCCAGATCGTGATGTACCAGCACGCCAACTTCGCCATCGGGCATGTCGTCGCCGGTTAATGGGTTCACAACACGCGTGCGGATCCAGTGCGGGCCGGATTTGACCGGCGGGCAGATTTCATTGCCCTCGTCATAAAATTGCGTGCTGATTTCCGTCATGCCGTACATGTTGATGCACTGCGCGCGTGGAATGCCAAAGGCATTGGCAAGCGATGTGTAAAATGCCTCTGCGGCAACCTCGCGGGATTGGCCTTTAAATCCGCCGGTGTCAAGAATACGGCTGCCGGCGGGAAGGGAGAAACGACGCTGCTGGCGCTGCATTTCGTCCAGCAGCGGTACAAAGCTGTAGCTGGCACCCAGCAGCGCATAGGGTTCACCGCTGTGTTCAGCCTGCTCAAGCGCGGCGAATACGCGTTCCACGTCGAGGCCGTGTTCACCCACCATCACTTCACTTGCGGGTGTACCAAAGGCCTGTACCGCCAGCGCCAGGTATGTCGCCAGCGAGGAGTTCGGCATCGCGACGGTATCCGGAAACAGAATCCCCATACGAATGCGATCGACGCCTGCCATAAAGCGCTGGCGGAAATTCAGCATCATCGAACATTGCCAAACGTCCAGCGTTGGATGGTAGCTGCGACCTTTGACTGTACCGGTGGTGCCGCTGGTCATAAAAACAGCCTGCATCGCTTCGATGGGGCCACAGCTCAGGGTAAAGTCTTTGAAAGCGGTAATCGGAATCGCCGGAATATTGCGCCAGTGTTTGACCGTCAGCGGCGTGCGTCCTCGCTGGATGGCGAAGCGGCGATAGGGTTGGTTGTGGGCGAATTGATAGGCGAAGATTTCGAGGGCCAGCTGGTTGAAATCGTCATCCGAGCTGTCGCTGCGCTGGAGGAAAGCCAGCAACGTTGAGATTATTGCCGATTCGGTCATGTTCGTAGCCACCTTTGCGATTGCATTAAAACTCCCCGGCATCACCCGAAGAGCGCGAACTGTCCGCTACAAAGCACAAAGATGGAATCAGGGCGTGCAAGCCCTGCGGTTCCGCATCCCTACGCCGGTATTAGCCGGATCAGGTTCGGAGGGTCACTACGATGCCAGTAAAAAACACCAGCCGGTAGAATCTCAGCCCCCTAACAGGGCACCCCTTGGAACAAGCCGCAGTCTAGGATGGCGCCTGATGATGTGTCAATAGGAGTAAAAAGACGGCTGATGTTGCACGGCATCTTTGCCTGACCGGCATTTATTGCATGTTGCCTTATACTTAGTTCATGGCTTTGCGTAAGAGGTGAAATATGGCGGGCGGTTGGTCTGATGATGGTGCAGTAAACAAACAAATTGATGCCACGGTAGATGATGCAGTGGCACGGGCGCGCAGTCATCTCGGACACGGTGAAAGCGCCGAGTTTTGCGACGAGTGCGGCGCTCCCATCCCGGAAGCGCGCCGTGCGGCGTTAAAGGGCGTGCGTTACTGTGTAAATTGTCAGAGTAACATCGATAAAAAACAGGCGGCGATTGGCGGTTACAACCGTCGCGGCAGTAAAGATAGCCAGCTAAGGTAATCAAAAGATGATCTCCCCAACAAGAAAAGTACATACCCCCAGTGACGCTAAAATATGTCCTTTGAAAATAAAATGTCCTTTGTTAACTTTGCGAGTGGCGTGGCCGATATAACACCGTCTTCAATGGTGGTGTTGAAAAGCATTACCCTCAACTGACTATCGGTGATCGTTTCCTTTAAAATCCCCTCCAACGATTTCTTATAATTTTGATTGTATAAGTTTGACTTCGTGAGCAGGTTAGCAACATCCTGCTTATGGTTTTCATATATTTCGGCCGCATTGAAGAATGAAAGCTGGTGATAATAATCATTGGCTTTATTTAATGAGATAGATATGTCACTTGGATGATAAACAGTTTTAACACTCTCTGTGTTGATGAGGAAGATGACATCATCATTATTTTTATCAACGTAAGGATACTTATAGGGAAAAAGAAAATCTCTTTTCAAGATCGTATTGCAGTATGCACAAGAAGGAATGAAATTAGCTAACGTCAAGGAGAATAAAGAAAATACTGACTTATTATAGAAATGATCCAATTGCGCGATGGCTTCGCCTTGTTTGTCTTTTTTGTAAGTCTCGATGTACTGCCTATTACAATAAGGACAGATTGGGACATTTATTTTTTGAATAATATTATACCTCGTTTCTTTATCAATAAAAGAATAATCAAATACCTCCTCGAAATTAACGTTAATTAATTTTAATTCTTTAAGAATCAGATCATAAAACGCCCAGTACTTTTCATTACTTTTTTTGGCATCATCGATAAGATTTGCGTTTACCAGCCCAATCAGCGGAGTAATACTGTTACCTCTGAGGTCACGGTAAATGCCCTTCATTTCATGATTCTTTACATTCACAAGAGATTGGCGTTTAACATAATCAAAATACGCTTTCCCTTTGATTAAAAAATCTTTCAACAATAAATACCCGGAGATAAATAATTCTCCTTTCAACCCTTTAAGATTATTGTTGTCAAAAGGGTTAGTCAGGATAACTTCGATAAAATCATTGTCTAGCGACACATTATTTGGCAGAGTAAGTAATTTATGCTTAATGGTTAACCGCTTGCTGGCTGGTAAGGTCATCTTTTTTGAAATGAGATCGATGTAATTCTTAACGAAACTTTCATCATCAAATGGCGTACTGGCGAGATTGATCATTTCAAAGCTCCTTTTTTAATTGCGCAATACGTTTTTCAAGTTTTTCAATCTCAGCTAAAGTGCTTTCATTCTCGCCAAATGTAGAATGAAACATTTGTAAAATCCTGTTTTTTATTAATGGATCACCGATTAAGTCAATTACATTTCTGGCACTACTTACAGTATATTCTGCGGTGTTCTCACCCCTAATGAAAGCAATTAACCCTGCTATTTTCGTATTAGCAAATTCTCCAATGGGCGAATCTAAAAAAAAGCTATCATTAATAATGTCATAGATGTTACTGCCGAAACCAAAGTTAGAGTGAGAAACGGACAGGCTATCACTCACTCGAGAGATTCTCAGGATGTTCTCTTTCGGCAAATCGCTAATAAGATACGGTGAATGCGTTGTCATTATTATTTGAAATCCTGCCGTATCTTTATACTTATTTAATACCGAAAGCAGTCGACTAAGAAACGTTCTGTTCCATTCGGGGTGTAAATGCCGATCTATTTCATCAATTAATATGAGGAATTTTATTCTACCATACTCAAGGTTAGTTTCTATTTTGCTGTATATCGAAGCCATGATCTTGATAATTGAAAACTCACCATCACTTTTTTCCGGGAACTTAATTTTGAAAGGATTAACTATACAGCCTTTACTGCGTAACGTTAGCAAATCAAAAACCCTACTATCATACTGACCTAATGTTATGGTTAAGCAGCACTCGTTATTATTATAAGTGAAATAATTCTCCGGGAATTCTTCCAGAAGATTGACAATAGCGCTCCAATCCATTTCAGTAGGAATCCCATGAACCTTGTCGGCGATATTCACAAATTCATAAAGTCTATCTAATAGAAAATACTTTATTCCAGGATAATCATTAAGCTTACCGCTATACAAGTTATTATTATAAACCATAAATTTTGCAGCAATTTTTTTATCTATTGATTGATCAATGCTGTCAGGAAAAGGGTCTTTCGAGCTTAATAACATGTGTTCGTTAATCAGCATTTCAAGCATATGCAATATAAACAAGTGTTTGCCATTTTTTATTTTATCGAATTTTTTAATACCTCTTTGATAAATCCTTTCCTTTGTATAAAATCCATCCAATTCATCATATAGAAGAATATTATCTAAATCACTGATGTCGGAAGATGAAAACCGTGAAGGAATAAAGAGTTTCACATGATCATGTTTAACTCTATCATCTAACTCGGCATATTCTTCAAGAAGGTATTTATACACCCATTGATTTTCGATTAATAAATAATCTCTTTTAAATGAGATATTAGCATCCTCCTGAAAACTAGGCTTCCTTTTTTTCATTTCCGCAAAATGCAACACAACAGATTGATTTTTGAAGAGATTTATCTTCTCGGCATTGAGATCCCACTGATATATGGCACCAGGATTTTTTTCGTTAAAATAGAAAATAAAATCCTTTTCGACCTGGATGGGACTGCAAAGTAGCAATTCAGAGTTGTATCCCTCAACCGCAAAGAGATCATCTTCAAGGTGGTAAACTGCAAACCATTCAGCGGGAGAAAGCTCAAACCTACGGTCTATTTTTTGCAGACCTAAAAGTGACAAAAGTGTGCTTTTACCTACACCATTCCTCCCTACCACTGCGTTAATATTGGTTATATGTTTATCAAACAAACCTGAGGCACTATTATCATTAGGGCCAATATCTATTTTTTTATCTTTTTTATTGTAAGCGACCTTATAAGATCCATTAAATGCAAACTCCAGGTCGTAACTTTGACCTCTGACTGTTTTTACATAGATAAACAATAATTCCATTTAAACGTCCTTTTACGCTTGTAAGCTCGAAAGTGGTATTGTTTGACCAAGATAAGTCTTTCTGACGACAATAATAAGTTCAATAAGCAGGTCAAGTTTTTAAAAAACTTCGTTGATTAAGACGATCAATATCATTTAATTCGTTAACGCGCACTAAACGCCTTGCGCCACTTAGTCGGCGTGGTGTTAAGCCGCTGCCGAAAGTGATGGCGCAACGTTTCGGGCGATCCAAAACCGGCCTGCTCGGCTACCCGCTCAATACTCAGCATGCCGCTCTCAAGCAGCGCGCAGGCTTTCTCCAGACGAACGCTCAACATCCACTCGCCGGGTGTGGTACCGGTGGCATCATGAAAGCGACGCAAAAACGTGCGTCGACTCATACCGGCTTGCCTGGCCAGCTGCTCAATAACCAGCGGCGTATTCAGATTGCCGCGTAAATCATCCAGCAGCGGAGAGAGCGTTTTTGCCTGACGCTGCGGCACCGGTTGCTGAAGCAACTGCGCCTGATTGCCTTCACGCAGCGGCGGCGTCACCATTCTGCGGGCGGTACGATTGGCGACTTCAATACCATAATCCCTTCGAATCAGGTGCAGACATAAATCGACACCCGCCGCACCGCCCGCTGAAGTGATGATGTTGCCCTCATCGACATAAATCATGCCATGCTCAACGTGAACCGCCGGGAACCTTTGCGCCAAAATATCGGTGCTATTCCAGTGGGCCGTGGCACGCTTTCCATCCAGTAATCCGGCCGCTCCCAATACAAAACTTCCGGCACAGATGGAAACAATGCGCGTCCCCTTGCTGTGCGCTTGCTGTAACGCCGCAATCAGCCGGGGCGATGCAGGCTCATGCACGCTACGCCAACCAGGAATAACAATGGTGCCCGCGGCTTCCAGCAGTTCAAGTCCGCCATCCACCACGAGGCGAATTCCCCCCTGCGCGCCAAAGGTGCCCTCTTCCACTGAGGCTACGCTCAAATCATATAACGGTGCGCCAAAAACCTCGTCTACCCGACCGAAAGCCTCAACGGCCGTACCGAATTCAAAGGTACAAAGGCATTCATACGCAAGAAGCACCAGGCGGCGATTGATGGGTGCAGGAGAATCGGCGCAGCGCGCTGAGGTGATGTGCATATAAGGTCTATCCGCAATATTGGCATGATCTTGACGATATATGGCATCGCGCGCAATTTCCATCATCACGTCACTGTTTCATGCTGGCACTCACTTACCGTTTTACAGGGATTGCGTATGAAGAACATGTTAGCGCTGATGGCGGTTTGTCTCGCCGCTTTAATGTCTGGTCTGGAAATATCCAGCGTGCCGGTAATTTTGCCGGCGCTTGAGCGCGAAATGCACGCCAGTTTCCGCGAGTTGCAGTGGATCATGAACGCCTATACGCTCGCCTGCACCGCAGTGCTCATGGCCACCGGCACGCTGGCGGACACCTATGGACGCAAGCGTGTTTTTCTCATCAGTATCTTGGCGTTTGGCCTCACCTCACTGATGTGTGGCGTGGTCGACAGTGCGCGCTGGCTGATTATTGGACGCGCGCTGCAAGGCTTAAGCGGTGGTGCCATGCTGACGTGCCTGATTGCCATCCTTTCATCCCAGTTCCCGCAGGGAAAATCACGCAGCCGCGCGTTTGCGGCATGGGGGATGACGTTTGGCTTTGGTCTGGGTTTTGGGCCGATCATTGGCGGCATGCTGGTGGCCTGGTTCAGCTGGCAATGGGTATTTTTGGTACACGGTTTTATCGCGTTACTCACCCTGATTCTGGCGATGAAAAACGTGGTGGAGTCACGAGATAGCGACGCCAAAAAACTCGATTTTGGTGGGCTGGTGACGCTATCTCTCAGCGTAGTGGGCATCACCTACCTTATCACCCAAGGGCGTTCCCTGGGTTGGGGCAGCGCAATCGTGCAGCTCTGTATGCTGGTCACCGCGGTCAGCGCGCTGCTGTTTGTGTGGATTGAAACGCGCCATCCTCACCCGATGTTTGATTTCACCGTGTTTCGCATTCGCCCATTCTCTGGCGCGCTGATGGGCTCGATTGGCATGAACTTTAGCTTCTGGCCGCTAATGATTTATCTGCCGGTTTATTATCAGAGCGGTCTGGGCTACAGCAGCATGGCAACCGGGCTGGCGCTGCTGGCCTATACCTTGCCTACGCTACTGATGCCGCCGATTGGTGAAAAACTGGTGGTCCGTTTTGGCGCGGCGCGCTTGATTCCGCTGGGTTTGTTGAGCATCGGCGTGGGCTTCATATTGATGAAATTCGCCGCTGAATATCACACCAGTTTATTACCCGGCGCGCTGCTGGCAGGCATGGCGTTGGGGCTCACCAATACACCGGTGACAAACACCACCACCGGTTCAGTGCCCGGTAACCGAGCGGGCATGGCATCAGGAATTGATATCAGCGCGCGGCTGATTACGCTGGCAATCAATATCGCCTTGATGGGGAGTTTGCTGGTAGCCAGCGTGGCGGCAAGTTTGAAACGCATCATACCAACCCTCAACGATGCGCACGCGCTGGCAGAACAGATTGCCAGCGGTGGCGAGGTTGCGCTTGCTCATGACGTGGCGCAGCAGGTGCTTACTGAGGGATTTTCAGCGGTGCTGACGTATGGCGCGACCGGCGTGTGCGGCCTGGCGCTGGCGAGTTATTGGTTATTCAACGGCAAATCGAAGCGCACGCGTACCATCGCCGATAAGGGCTTTGTCGGGTGCACTGTTAAGCGCACCCGCTAGAACATAGCCCGAAATCTTCCTATTCAGGCGTCTGTGAGGAGGAACGATTATTCGATGACAAAGAGATGCCCAGGCCTAATGCCGCCATTGCAACGACTGGAATGCCGATCATCCACGGCAGGGTAAACGTCACAGCAAACAGCGCCGTGCCCGTTGCCGGCCCCACGGAGTCACGCAGATCGCTGACCACGGATAGAGCGGCCATATAGGTTGCCCGCAGCCGGACCGGAGCCAGTTGATTGACTGCTGCGGGCATCAACGGTCCGACCATCATTTGGGAAAGGGAGTAGAAACAGACGGCCACGATCAGGGAGAAGAGATGAGAGAAAATCAAAAGCACGGCAAAAGCCAGTATCAACGTCGCGCCAGCACTGAGAATGATGAACATCGGCGAACGCAGAGCCAGCATTCTGGTCAATGTTAACTGCCCAAGTGTGTTAAGCACCGCGCCCAAAGTGAAGAGCAGCCCGACATTGGCGCTGCTGATCCCCAGTTGATTATAGGCATAAAGCGGCATGACGGCTTCGACCCAGCTGCCAGCAACACCCAGCAGCAGCGCCCAAATCAATAATGCGGCAAGTCGGCGATCGCGAAAAGCGGGCATTAACGCACTAAAGCCCTCCTCCTCTTCAGCGTCTTCGTCTGCAAGTTGCTGCCGGGTTTCGGGCAAGAGAATAACCAGCATCACGCCACCGCAAAGCATAGAAATGCCACTGGCCAAAAACACGTAACCCAGGTTGCTTTGCACGATTAGCGCTCCCAGCAGCGGCCCCGCGATCCCCCCCGCGCAGGCGAAAACGCGAGCTTTACTGAATTGGTTGCGATGCTCAGCCTCTGGGGTTACATCAGCGATCAGCGTGTATATCGTCGGATGAAGTACGGATTCAAAAATCCCGATGATAACCAACACGCAGGCGGTTTCTACCACGCCATGGGTGAAAAAGAGGGCGATGAAACCAAGGCCGATGCCGCTAGCCGACCCAATTAGCACCGGCCTACGACCAATGCGGTCGGCAATGCCGCCAATAAACGGAGCGGCGATCAGTTCACCGCCGGCATAGCAGCCAAACAAAAAACCGATTAGACCAATGGGAATCGCCGCCGAGTGCTGAGCCCAAAGTGGAAAGAAAGGCACCATAAGACCGTCAGCGAAGCCCGCAATAAAGAAGAGAATGAAGCCAGCAATTTGTGGGTGGGGAAATGAAATCAGCGGAAGAGAAATTTTAGACATGTAATCGTTACCTGCACACCAGAAATACTCCATTTCGGAGTAGGAGGATGTGCGTTGGCTAACGTAAACGCTTACGACCTTGTTAGGGCTCTGCTAAAGTAATCAATAATTTTTTAGCATTCAACAATAATGTGCAAACTGCCTACAGCTTCAGGGTTTTATTCTGCATTATTGCGGGCTTCATTCACCTGTTGCTGAGCGTAACTCGCCAGCCACATTTTTTTCAGCAAAAAGGTTAGCGGAATGGCCAAAATCGCGCCAATGATGCCGAGCAGCGATTGCCAGATCAGGAATGCCAGCAGTTGCGTAGTTAGCGCCATATTCAAACGCTTGCCTAATAACAACGGCTCAATGACTGAACTGAGTAGTAAATTCAGAGCGACAAAGAACAGCGCCACTATCACCGCGGTTTGAATATCAAACAGCATATAACTTTGCAGAACCGGTGGGATCGCTGCCATAAACGATCCCAGCACCGGAATATAGTTAAACACAAACATCAGTACGCCCCAGAAGAAAGCGAATTTAAGTCCGAGAAAGTGCGCGCCAGCCCAGACAACAATGCCACCGAGAATACTGGTGAGGGTTTTGACCTGCGCATAAACGATCACGCTTTGAATGCCCTGTTCAAGCGCAATGTAATAGGGCTGATATTTATCCGCGGCGCGTTTATGTAGCGCGAGTTTTAGGTTCTTCATTTCGTAGAGCATAAAAAACAGCATCAGAAATACCATCAGCCACCAGGAAAGGATGCTGGGTATTTGCGTGAGAAACCCGGTAACAAAACGCACCACTTCACCGGCATCAATAAAGGCCAGCATATCGTTGGGCGTCAGGACAATACCCAAATGGCCAAAAGCCTGGGTAATGGGTTCGAAGCGATCGGCCAGTAGCTGCGGCGCCTGGCGGCTCAGCTGTATAAGATCGGGCGTTAAAACAGTGAGTTTGATGATGGTCAAGACAATCACCAGCAGCAGTAAAACAATCACCAGCAGTGATGAGACCACGCGTGGCACGCGCTTTCGCTCGAGTTGATTAATGAGAGGATCAAGCATGATCGCCAGGAAAAGAGAGAGTAACACCTGACTAATTAGCGGGGAGGCGAGATAAATGCCGGTGAGAATAATGGTCAGCGTGGCAAGAATGAATAGCACGCGCAAAAACATCGGCCAAAAAGAAAATCCATTCAGTCCCATCTTGAAGATCCTTTAGCAAATACCACGGATATTATAGAGAAAAATCTATCCGCCGAACCCTCTTTAACACGTCTTGGAGAACGATGATATTCCCGACATCCAGACCCGATGATTGCTGGCCTGGATGTCATCCTCTGCTATCTCCGCAATTACCGGGTTCTGAATCGCCTTGTGAGGGGTTTCTCAATTTCCACTATCAAAAACATCACGAAGCCGATGAGTAGGGTAATAACCCAATAACGGAAAGGCAGCGCGGTAGTACCAAACAGCAGTTGCATAAAGGGTGCATAGATAATCAACAGTTGCAGCACCAGCAGTACCGCACTCACAATCCAGATGCCTTTATTCAGCAGCAAACCTTTGCTTAATGAAAAACCGTCGGAGACGCGGCAGTTCAGCATATAGAACCACTGAGCCGTCACCAGCGTCTGCAATAACACGGTGCGAATAAACTCGGGCGAATAGCCGCGCGGTTGTAACCATGCTTCCAGCACAAAGGCGCTGATGGCAATCATTGAACCGACAAAAATGACTCGCCAGATGGCAAATCCATCCATCACATGCAGCTTAGGATCGCGCGGCGGGCGTCGCATAATATTTTGCTCTCCAGCCTCAAAGGCCAGGCCGAAGGAGAGCGTGGCGGAGGTAGCCATGTTCATCCACAGAATTAATACCGGTGTGAGCGGAATTAAATTCCCTGCCAGCAGTGCAATGATGATCAGTAACCCCTGCGCGAGGTTCGTCGGCATAATAAAGAGAATGGTTTTTTTCAGGTTATCATAAACCCGCCGCCCTTCTCTGACGGCGCTAGCGATGGTGGCAAAGTTATCGTCTGTCAGCACCATGTCCGCGGCTTCTTTAGTGACTTCGGTACCTTTGATTCCCATGGCGATGCCGACATCTGCCTGCTTCAATGCAGGCGCATCATTCACGCCATCGCCGGTCATCCCGACGACCTCTTTTTTGCTCTGCAGCGCCTGCACCAGGCGGAACTTATCCTCGGGGCTGGTACGGGCAAAGATGTCATAAGATTGCGCCGCTTCACTGAGTTGATGATCGTCCATCACTTCCAGTTCACGTCCGGTAATGGCGCTCGCGGCGTTACCAATACCCAACATCTGACCAATACTCATGGCCGTTTGCGGGTGGTCACCGGTGATCATTTTGACGCGAATCCCGGCTTGCAGGCAGTCGCCAATTGCGGTGATGGCTTCCGGCCGCGGGGGATCCATCATTCCGGCAATCCCCAGCAAAATCATGCCGTGATGCAGATCCTGATGGGTTATTTCACTTTGTCCTGGCGTGGCGGGTTTCCAGGCCGCTGCCACCATGCGTAATCCTTCGCGCGCATACTCTTCAATTTTGGCCTCCCACCAGGCGAGGTCGAGTGGCTGCAGACCGGTTTCCGTCTGCTGCTGCTGGCAATGCCTGAATAACACATCGGGTGCTCCGGTGAGCAGCACACACTCCTCTTCACCAATGCGATAGTGGGTAGACATATATTTGTATTGCGAATCAAAAGGAATCTTACTGCGCAGCTCCGTGATCACCGACGGTAGCTGCCCTTTTGCCGCCAGCACCTTCAGCGCGCCTTCGGTGGGGCCGCCAGTGATCTTCCATAGCCCGTTCTCATCTTTAATCAGCTGGCTGTCATTACACAAATCAATGGTGCGCAGATAGCGCTCCAGCAGCGACCCTTGGATAATCGTCACAGGTGCAGCATCGTCAGCTTTATGAATGGCCCCCACCGGTTCATAGCTTACGCCCTCCACGCGGTAAATCTGATCGGCGGTGATAATGGCCTTTACGGTCATTTCATTCATGGTCAGCGTGCCGGTTTTATCCGAGCAGATTACGGTCATCGCCCCCAAGGTTTCCACGGTGGGCAATTTACGAATGATCGCCTGCTGCCGGGCCATGGTTTGCACACCCAGGGAAAGAATGATGGAGATAATGGCGGGTAATCCCTCGGGAACCGAGGCAACGGCAAGGCTAATCAGTGAAAGCATGAGCTCGGAAACCGGCATATCGCGGAACAACACACTGAAGACAAACAAGGCTGCCATCATCGCCAGAATAATCAGGAAAATGGCTTTACCCAGTTTGTCCATTTGCACGAGTAGCGGGGTGCGATGCTTCTCGATATCGGACATCATCTGGTTGATGTGGCCCAGTTCTGTTGCGCCGCCGGTCGCCACCACCAGCCCTTTTCCGCCCCCCGAACTCACGGTGGTGCCGGAGAACAGCAAATTCGTGCGATCGCCCAGCGGCAGTTCTCCACTCAGGGCCTCTGTACCCTTCTCAACGACTGTGGATTCGCCGGTAAGAATCGCTTCTTCAACCCGCAGATTATGGGCTTCGATAACGCGCAGATCAGCCGGGATGCGATCGCCTGCGCGGATAACCACCACATCGCCGGGTACCAATGCGGTGGTTGCCAGCGTCTCGTGATGACCAGCGCGGATAACCACCGTTTCACTGGAAAGCATATTGCGAATGCTCTGCAGGGATTTTTCCGCGTTGCTCTCCTGAATGTGACCAATCAGGGCGTTCACTACCGCAACACCGAGGATCACCAGCGTATCCACCCAGTGGCCCATCACCGCCGTCAGGACCGCGGCCGCCAGCAATACATAGATTAAAACATCGTTAAAATGGGCCAAAAAGCGCAGCCAGGCTGGCTTGCCGGGCTTTTGAGGAAGCGCATTTTCTCCATACTGCTTTAATCTTGCTTCCGCTTCGGAACCACTTATCCCCTCGGTTGAACTGCCGGTATGCGTCAGCGCTTCATCGACAGAAAGCTGATAATAGGTACTTTCCGGTTTAGCTGTATTCATCGCTTTCTCCTCAAATCCTGTTTCGGAAATCAAGGCGGTGATATCCGGTTATGCACAGATTGCCATTAAACGAAAAGCGCAGACTCATTATTCCAGGCTGGAAAGAGGCGCGCTCAGGATTGAAAAATAGGTAATTAATGGCTGCCAGCCCTAAGCTGAGCAGCTAAAAATGCTGTAAGGCCAACGCTATAAATTTGAAAAATGAACGCTATAAACGTAGCACAGGTAAATTCAGCGCATTCATTTAGCAAAAGAAATAAGCAATGTGAGCGCGAAACTTATTCGCGCCCTTCACATCGCAATAGATAATAAAAAAATCAGAGTAAATTCATTGTAATGCTAGAGTTTCAACGTCTATTATGAAAACATTATGGCGATACAAAACTCTAGCCACTTGGATTTAATAACTATAAAAATATCATTTTGTGGATTTTTGTTTTATTGATTTCAATAAAAATATTACAAATCATCTCCCTTTACTTTTTTTGACTTATCGGTCTATGCTCATCCATAACAAAATATCTCATTGAACCCTTTCCCGTTTATAGCGATGACGCCGTTTTACTGCGGCCCTGGTTAATGGAGGCAGCTATGCCTGTCTACAGCCTTTTTCGTATCAGCCTGTATGTTGTCCTGGCGATTATCACATGCTCTGCCGTTGGCTTATTTACCTACGCGGTGGTTTCGATGTTGGGAAACTAATAAGCCACTAATAATAAAGTTGATAATTAACGCATTATTTCTGAGGGTAATACAGTGACGCGTTATTTTACTCTGCTTGCCATTGTTATTTTTATAACAACCGCTTGCGATCAAAAAAAGCAGGAAGTCGCTCCGCCACCGCGCATGGTTAAAGTGTTTGACGTTATGGCTTCCGGCGCATCGCAACAGCGCATATTTCCGGCTCGCATTGAGTCTGGCGATTCCACAGAGGTGTCATTTAAGCGTGGAGGGCAGATTGAGTCATTGGATATTCGTCAGGGAACCCGCGTGGTGCAGGGGCAGCAAATCGCCAGATTAATCGCACGCGAAGCCCAGCAACGCGTTAATGAACGACAAACTGCCGCCACGCTTGCCCAGCGCCAGTTTGCCCGTTTTCAAACGCTTTCAGGCCGGCAGGCAATTTCGCAGGCAGAGATGGACGTGCAGCGTGCCAATCGGGATGCCGCCAATGCAGCGCTACAAATCGCGCGCGAAGAGTTGGGTCAAATGACGCTGACCGCGCCCTTTAGCGGTATTGCCGCTACGGTTAATGTTCGCAATCATCAGGTGGTTGCCGCCGGTCAAACCATCGCCACCCTCACCCGCACCGATCTACTCGACGTGGTGTTTAGCGTGCCGGAGAACCTGTTTACCGCGTTAGATATGCGCAACATGACTTATCGACCCGTGGTGCGCATTAATAGCCTGCCGGATCGTGAATTCCAGGCAGAATACAAGGAACACACCGGCAGCAGCAGCAGTAACACCCTGACATGGCAAATTATTTTGACTATGCCGCGCCCAGCAGATTTTCCTGCAGTAGGCGGAGTGAGCGGCACGGTAACGATTAATCTCGCCAATTTGCCAGCCAATGTGGATCGTGAATTCCTCGTAGTACCTGTTGAAGCCGTGTTCAATCCGGATAACAGCCAGCGTAACGAACCCCACGTATGGGTTGTGCAGGGCAGCGGCGATCGGCTGCACGTGGAGGATCGAAAAGTCAGCGTCGGTGCAGTGACCGATCGCGGCGTGGTGATTACCGCCGGACTTCAGGCAGGGGAACGCGTGGTCGCCGCCGGGGTGAATGAACTGCATGCCCAGCAGCCGGTGCGCATCTGGACGCGTGAGCGGGGGTTGTAATGGATATCTCCCGGCAGTTTATCGATAATCCGGTGCGCGTCTGGCTGGCGATTTTGTTACTGGGCGTCGGCGGTATTTTTGCCCTGCTCAATATTGGTCGCCTCGAAGATCCCGCGTTTACCATTAAAACCGCGGTGGTGGTTACGCATTATCCCGGTGCCTCCGCTCAGCAGGTGGAAGAGGAAGTCACTTTGCCACTGGAGAACGCGCTGCAGCAGTTGCCGTATCTGGACAACGTCAGTTCGATCTCATCTAATGGGCTGTCACAGATTACAGTGAACATTGCCTCACGCTACCATTCCCGCGAATTGCCGCAAATATGGGATGAACTGCGGCGCAGAGTGGGCGACGCGGCGCGTTTCTTTCCTCCCGGCGTTGCTGCACCTTTCGTTAATGATGATTTCGGCGATGTCTTCGGTTTTTTCTTCACGATTTCAGGCGATAACTTCAGTAATCCGGAGTTAGTGCAGTACGCGGAGCAGCTGCGTCGTGAACTGGTGCTGGTTCCGGGCGTGGGGAAAGTGGCGCTCGGCGGAGTGATCCCACAGCAAATTAACGTCGATGTTTCGCTGACGATGATGGCTGCGCGCGGCATCACCCTGCCGCAACTTGCCAGCGTGCTGAGCCGCCTGAATGTGGTTTCAAGCGCGGGAGAGATCAAAGCCGGGACGGAATCTATCCGCCTGCATCCCACCGGTGAGTTTCAAAACATCGAAGAGTTAAGCAATCTGCTGGTGAGCCCGCCGGGCGACCACGCCACCACCCGATTACGCGATATCGCTACGCTCTCGCGTGGGCTGAGCGATTCGCCCTCCAGCATCTACCACGCGAGCGGACGTCCGGCGGTGACCATGGGAATTTCGTTTATCCCTGGGGTAAACGTGATTGACGTTGGTCGTGCGCTGGAGGCCAAACTGCAGCAGATGTCGGCAGAAAAGCCAGCGGGCATCCAACTCAATGTGTTTTACGATCAGGCTGCGGAAGTGGCGCACTCCGTGAATGGCTTTATTGCTAATTTCCTCATGGCATTAGCGATTGTGGTCGGCGTGCTGCTGATTTTTATGGGCGTGCGCAGCGGCATAATTATTGCCCTTTCACTGGCGCTGAATGTGCTGGGCACGCTGCTGATCATGTATCTGTGCGGTATTGAGCTACAGCGTATCTCGCTGGGCGCGCTCATCATCGCCCTCAGTATGCTGGTGGATAATGCCATTGTGATTGTCGAAGGCGTGCTGATGGCGCGCCAGCAAAACTCGCCCCTCATGACCACCATCAACTTCGTTATTCGCCGCACCGCCTTCCCCCTCTTGGGAGCGACAATCATCGCCATTCTGGCATTTGCCCCCATCGGATTATCGCAGGATTCTACCGGTGAATACTGCAAATCGCTGTTTCAGGTGTTGCTGATTTCCCTGCTGCTGAGCTGGTTTTGCGCCCTCACTATCACACCGGTACTGATCAAATGGTGGCTGTTTAACGCGCAGGCGTCAGCCGCCGCCGCGGTCAGTGTCTCACCTTATGAGGGTGGCTTTTATCGGCTTTATCAGCGGGTGTTGCAGGTGCTGCTCACGCAGAAAACCCTCACGCTTTCTCTGATGGCGGTGCTGCTGGCGTTAGCAATTTGGGGATTCGGCTCGGTACGGCAAAATTTCTTTCCGTCTGCCAATACGCCGATCTTCTTTGTCGATCTCTGGTTACCTTACGGCACCGACATCAAATCTACTGAAAACATGGCCAGCGAAATTGAGAAATCGATTACCGGCCAGCAGGGCGTGATCTCGACGGTAACCACCATTGGTCAGGGCAGCATGCGCTTTATTCTCACTTACAACGGGCAGCGCCAGTACAGCAATTACGCGCAGATCATGGTGCGCATGGACGATCAGCGCAATATCGCCGCC
Source organism: Pantoea sp. GW821-FHT03E06 (assembly GCF_059420725.1). Taxonomy (NCBI): domain Bacteria; kingdom Pseudomonadati; phylum Pseudomonadota; class Gammaproteobacteria; order Enterobacterales; family Erwiniaceae; genus Pantoea; species Pantoea sp. GW821-FHT03E06. The sequence goes on along the minus strand of NZ_JBWKUG010000002.1, from coordinate 62,835 downwards.
CTTACCCGGCGTATTGACAGCTACATTGCACGCCAGTATCCGCAGGTGAACGCCAGCACCAAACGGGTGATGTTTGGCCCTTCCGGCGGCAGCGCGATCGAGGTGCGTATTAAGGGACCCGATCCCGACAGAATGCGGCTGATTGCCAGCCAGGTTGATGCCATCCTGACTCAGGATTCCGCCACTGATAGCGTGCGGAATGATTGGCAAAACCGCAGCAAAGTTATTCGCCCGCAGTACAATCTGGCGCTTGGTCGTGAGTTAGGCGTGGATAAACAGGATGTTGATAACGCGCTGGAGATGAATTTCTCAGGCAGCCGCGTGGGGCTTTATCGTGAAGGCGCCGATTTGCTGCCGGTAATGGTGCGGCCACCGGCCAGCGAGCGGCAGGACGCCAATCATCTGAATAATGTGCTGGTGTGGAGCCAGAGCCAGCAGCAGTATATTCCGCTCAGTAATGTTGTAAGCGGCTTCAGCTTGCAATGGGAAGATCCGCTGATTCTGCGCCGCGATCGCAGCCGGGTGCTGACGGTTCAGACCGACCCGAATCCGCTCAGCAACGATACGTCCGGTGATATTCTGGCGCGCGTAAAGCCGCTGATTGATCACATCCCGCTGCCGCACGGATACAGCATCGAATGGGGAGGCGATGCCGAAAGTTCCAGTGAGGCGCAGCAAGGAGTGTTTACCTCGCTGCCGCTGGGGTATCTGGTGATGTTCGTCATTACCGTGTTGATGTTCAGCTCACTGAAGAATGCCGTTGCCATCTGGCTGACGGTGCCGCTGGCGCTAATCGGTGTCACGCCCGGTTTCTTGATCACCGGCATTCCGTTTGGTTTTATGGCCCTTATTGGCCTGTTAAGCCTGAGTGGCATGTTGATCCGTAACGGAATTGTGCTGGTTGAGGAGATTGAACAACAGAAGCTGTTGAAGCCGCAGGGAGAAGCGATCCTCTACGCCGCCACCTCGCGTTTGCGCCCGATTTTGCTCACGGCTTTCACTACCGTGCTGGGACTCGCGCCGCTGCTGCGTGATGTATTTTTCCAAAGCATGGCGGTGGTGATTATGTTCGGCCTGGGCTTTGCAACCGTTCTGACGCTGCTGGTTCTGCCGGTGATCTATGCCTGCTTCCATCGCCAAACCGCGTCATGAATAATACCGGGCTCAATGTCATCAAAACCCTGGGTTGCATGGCGGCAGTGACGTTCTTCACCCTGTACAACACCTGGGATCGCTACGATTATGATTACCACTGGATTCTGGCGTTTCTTACCTTTATTTCCACCATTGCTACGCCGCTGTTTTTTGTCGTCGCCGGGATTATGGATGCGCGCACCGAGCAGGATGTGCACTGGCAGATAGGAAAGATCAGAAATGTGGTGATCGTGTTTCTCTTCTGGATGACGATCTATTACCTGTGGGAACCTTATCAGCGCGGCTATTTGATTCAACCGTGGTTCGTTTTCTCATTCATTATTATCTACAGTTTTCATCCGCTGCTGCTCTGGCTTAGCCGGCATCGGCTGCTGTTCTGTGGGCTGGTGTTTAGCCTGCTGGTCTTTTCTTACGGCTACGACCTGCTCTCGGTTTTGTATCCTGATGAGCACCTCTTTAGTCTGGAACCGCAGTATCGCCTCTGGACGTGGCTGCTGTTTTACTTAACCGGCCAGCTGCTGGGCGATGCGCTAATTGCCGACTGGATGGCGCGCAAAAAGGTGGCGCGCGGCGCGATTATCGCCCTGCCCGTTATTTATCTTTTCACCTGGTTTTACGAGCAGCACTTCTTCTTTGCGCTGTTTAAAGCCGATCGCAATGCCTTCATCCTGACCGGATCGCAAATCTATCTGCTGGTGGTGGCGCTGGTCATTGCCGCCAGCGAGGTGCGCTTTCGCCGCAATGCGGCCATAAAAGAAGCCCTGCTGGGGACCATTAGCAAAACCATGACCGGAGTCTACATCCTGCATTATTCGGTATTCCACCTGGTGACAGCGCTGATTCCGATTACCTCCTTAGCCACCAAGCTGACGCTGATTGTGGTCACCTTTGCCGCCTCGGTGTTGCTGTCGCGGCTGATTCTCGCCAGCGGCTGGTTGAAACAAGTCATAACGCTTTAAGGCAGGGTTGAACATCAGCCTGGCTGCTGCAATCGATGCGCCCTTTTATCTGCAGCATCATAAAATCAAAAAACGGATTGGATGTATTGCGCATCAGGGTATCAAGCCCAACTATCAGGCTGGCGGTTTCGCCACGCAGTGAAATGGTGCCAAAGCTAATGCCATAACGGTTCCTTTCGCTCGGTTCGCGACCATACAACGAATCGCTAAGCGGAAATGGCAGCGCAATATGCGATAGAGAATACGTATCCTGCGGCCACGCCGCATGCAATGAACGCACTCTCTCTTGAGTTTCTTCAGCCGGGGTAATACGCGCCACGGTGTCATAGGTATTGGGCGACGCATTGGTGATCACCGTGGATGTGTAGCGACGCGGTGCCGGGGGCAATAAACTGTTTGCTGCCGAATACAGTGCGGGTCTGAAGAGCGCGCGTAGGTTTGCCGCCTGATTAATGTCGAACATCACCAGCTCGCTGCCGTTATCCGGTAAATAGCGATAAAACGCATTCACGACCGCGCGGGTGCTGACGGTGGAATCCAGCACGGACTGGAAGGTCAGCACCGGTGGAAATGCCTGCATTGTTCCGCTGCGTATGATGTGCAGCATTTGATCCTGCATGGCCTGGGTTAGTAGCCAGGATTGACGCGCGGCGCGCACAGGAAATGAGTTGTATTTAAAGGGATTATATTCCGGAACGATACTCAGCCAGGCGGCTTTGGCGAATCCTGGAATGGCAGCTGGCCAGCCTGCTAATCCGGCAAATCGCGCATAGGCGGTGACGCCTATCATCGGCGACAGCAGCACGATCTGCTGCGGTTTACGCAGCGCGTTATTTTGCAGGCTATCGAGGCTGTACTTCACGGCTAATGCGCCGCCGTTGGAGTAGCCAACCAGATGCAAGGGCACATTGTTTCCCGCCAGGCGCGTGGCTTCGCGCACCGCTAAGCGGGTCACCGCCATCCACATTTGCCAGTCGACTTTAGTGAGCGAGCCGGGTGCCGTGCCGTGACCGGGCAAGCGCGGCACCACCGCTACAAAGCCCTTTTGCTGATAGGCCTGCGCCAGATAACGCATACTGTAGGGCGAATCGGTTAATCCATGCAGCAATACCACAGCACCTTTCACCTCACCTTCTGGTTCAAGGATAAAAGAGCGATTCCAGTCGGTATCAAACCGAGCTGGATAAACTGAACTGTGTTGGTTAAAGCGGTTAAGCGGCGTTTTATCCTCATCACTGAGTTGATCGGTTACATTGACTTTCATGTCATGGAAAATGGCATCTTCTCGCGCCAGATAATCAGCGAAGCTGGCGCGATCAATCTCATCTTTCGCCATTTCATGTGCGGCCCAGGTATGCCAGCGGTGCAATGGCGGCCCCTGCTCGGATTGATAACCGCGAATCCCCAGAAACACGATGAGTAAAACCAACACGCCCACGGCTGTTCGCTTAAGGAGTTTGCCAATTTTATCTTTGTACAGTGCGTTAGCGGCATCAGAACGCATAGCGTAACCAGGCGAACAGCACGTTGCCGTTATTGTAGGTGCCGGGAATGTAAGTGAACTGCACATTGAGGCGTTTATAGCCCGCAGAGAACAGCGGCAGGACAATGGGCAGCGGGACATAATTGGCGAAATCATCCCGTGCCGTAATGCCAGCGGTTAGCCCCAGACCGAGACGAAAATCGCGCTGCTGGTCCAGATACCACCCTTTCTCCCAACCATAGCCAACAATCGGCTGCCATTCATTATGCGAATCTTTAAATGCCATCGCATAGAGCGCGCTCCAGTTACCCTCTTCATTGATGCGTGAAACGCCGAAGCCACCGCCCCACGGCGTTTCATTATAGTTGTCCGTTTTCTCTTTATCGTAAGCGAAGCGCGCGTGCCAGCTAATAAAGGGCAAATAGAGATCGTAATACTGCGGTTCCTGCCAGGTTTGAGAAACGTCCTGCTTGAGCCATTCCCAGCCATCACTCAGCGTGCCAGCCGCGCTGGCAGGAAAGACATTCAGAATCAAGATAAGAGACCAGGTCGCCTGAAGACTTCGCATAGTTTATGCCTCTGAAATTCATCGACATGAAAAGGGGGTGGAAAAGCTGACGTGCTAAGAGAGCAGATCAAGCCACTTAACCGGGTAGATTATAGTTGCTTGTTATTGCTATAGGAAATTTCTGACGGGCCAAATGCCCATGGCTATGGGCCGATAAAATCCGTTTTATAAACGTATCAGAAGCGGCCAGGAAGCCCTTTCGCGCTTCCTGGTTTTATATCAGAACGGTCCCCAGTTTATCGCCACGCCAATCAGCAGCATCACTACGCAGATAACAAACCACACGGCGATGACCGGCGCAACAAAACGCAGCCATTTGCCAAACGACACGTTCGCCGTGGCCAAAACCGCCATCAGCACGCCTGATGTAGGGCTCATGCAGTTTACGATGCCTTCACCCAGCAGCACCGTCTGCACCATTACCTGACGCGTCAAACCAAGGTTATCGCCGAGCGGTGAGAAGATGGGAATCAGCAAAGCAGACTCGCCGGAACCGGAAGAGATGCCGAAGTGCATTAAGGCGGCACTGATAAACATGCCAATCGCTGCTGCGGTTGGCGGAATAGGCGCCAGCAAATCAGACAGAAAACCGACAATCGGGTCCAGCACGTTGCCCTGCTGCAGCACCAGCGAAATCGAGGCTGCCATGCCGACGATAAACCCGCCCTTCACCAGCTTCGAACAACCGCTGAGGAAGGTGTTGGCGATATCCGAACCCGACATGCGCCCCATCAACCCCACGGCAATTGAGAGTAAGATAAACATCGCCGACATCTCACTGGTGCCCCAGTGAAACTTCACCGCCCCGCTAATGAACAGCAGCAGCGACAGCGCGACCGTACTTAAAATGAGCTTATGACGACCCGTAACCTTCGCCGTTTGCTCAGCGCCCTGCGCCTGTTTTGGCCGCAGATACCCATCCTGACGCGCGCGACGGATTGACCAGATCAGGTAAGCAATCGCGCTGACGACAAACAGCAAACAGGTAATACCGCGAAGTAGCATGCCTGAGAACAACGGCAGCTGTGCCAGATGCTGAGTTAAACCGGTGGTTGCCGGGTTGAGGATTGCCACGTTGAAACCCGCCGCGCAGGTGAGGTAAACCAGCGACGCGCCCAAAATTGGCGGCAACCCCATTGAACGCGCCACCAGCAGGCCAATGGGCACAAACGCCACCACCGCGTTGACCACGACACCGGTAGTGCCTAACAAGGCAAAGATAGTGCCGAAAATCAGCACCATGCGCGTGTCACTGAGGCGCGTGCTGCGCGACAGGGAATTCAACGCCGTGGCGATGGCACCCGTTTCCTCAACCACCGCTAGCACGCCACCGGTAAATAGAATCAGAAAGATAATCGGTGCGGACTTCACCATCCCTTTGGCAATCGCCGTAAAGATTTCCAGCGGATAAACCCCGCTTTGCGGTACCGCATGCAAACTGTCTTTTACGGCAAATTTGATCCCGTCACGCGTGACGAAATCAAAGACGCCGGCCGGAATCAGCCATGTTGCTACCGCCGCCAGAACCAAAATGATAAACAGCAAAAGATAAGGACTCTGCCCGCTTTCCTGCACGGGCGCTGCGCTGCTGGCCTGCTGAATGTTTAGTTGTGACATGGCGTGGCCTCCTCACTGTCTGCGAGGATCATGCCTGCCACTAACGCTGCGCGCGGGACGATGTCAGCAATAATAATGTGCTCATGACGTGCGTGGATGCCCGCACCGGTTGCGCCGAGACCGTCCAGCGTCGGTAATCCCAAAGCCGCCGTAAAATTGCCGTCGCTGCCGCCGCCGACCGATTTTCCTTCCAGCGAAAAGCCCAGTGCCTGTGCCACCCGTTGGGCGCGCGTTAACAGCAGCAGCGAGGCGGGCGTCTGGCGCATCGGCGGACGTTTCTGTCCACCGCTGATGCGTAAACCAATCCCCGCGCTAAATGGCTGAAGTTGATTGATGGCCGCATCAATGCGCTGTGCCTCTTCTTCGCACGTGACGCGCGTATCAATACCGAGTTGCGCGTAATCCGCCACCACATTGATGCGACCGCCGCCGTTGGCGATGCCGACATTGACCGTGGTGCCGCGCTCTGGCGCATTCAGGGCATGCAGCACCAGAATTTGCTGGGCCATCTCCTGAATTGCACTCACGCCCTCTTCCGGATTATTGCCGGCGTGGGCAGCTTGCCCGGCGATGGTGATGTCATAACGTCCGGTGCCTTTGCGCGCCACTTTCAGCGCCCCGCTGCCCGCCACGGCAGGCTCAACCACTAAAACCTGATCGGCTCCCGGCGCATGTTGCGCCAGCCAGTCGCTGGAGCTCGGGCTGCCTAACTCCTCATCGCTGTTACACAGGAAAACAATGCGTTTGCCCACCAGCTGATCCAGCGACTGCAAGGCGCGCACTGCCCAAATCGCCTGGACCAGCCCGGCTTTCATATCCAGTACGCCTGGCCCGAATAACTTGCCCTCTTCTTCGCGTAGCGTCAGTTCGCCCCGATCCCAGACGGTATCGAAATGGCCGATGATAGTCGTTTGCGGCCCGCTATCGCCCAAGGTGAATTTGAGGTGATTGCCGTACTTCTGCTGCCGCGACACGCTAGCGCTAATGCCTAACCGTTGCTGAAACAGGCTTTGCAACACTTCACCACACTCGTCAACCGCCAGTTTGTCGTGCGAAGGCGATTCCGCCGCCACCAGACGTTTGATGTCTCCCAGAATTTCATCGGCATGGTGCTGCAAATAATCTTTTATATTTTTCATGTTATTACCCATCTGTCTTAGTGTCACAGCCAGTATGCGCAGAAATATTGACGTTAAAAAATGAGGAGTAAATGTTAATATTGTTGCTCTGAGAGCAACAGATTGGCAAAAAGTATGACGTTGTCCACTTATCCTGAGAAATCCATAAGCTATTTGTATGAAGTTGGATTGCATGGCGGTATTCGCCGCGCGGCAGATGCGCTGGGAATCAATCCCTCAGTGATTAGCCGGCAGCTTTCATCTTTGGAACGCAGCCTGCAACTGCCGCTGCTGGAGCGGCGCGGACGCAACGTGGTGTTGACCGAAGCGGGCAAAATGCTGGCGGAGGATTTCGCCCAAACCAGCCAGCGCCGTAAGATGCTGGAGCGTCAGCTGCAGGATTTGCGTCATATGCGCGGCGGCTCAATTAACCTGCGCGTCGGACAAGGCATGGTGGACGATGTCGTCAGGCATGTGGTGCAGGCATTTTCTCTCGCCTACCCTGGCGTGTTTGTGAACATCATGTCAGGCGATATGCAAACCACGGTGATGCTGATAGCAAAAGGAGAAGTGGATATGGCGGTGAGCTTCGGCCCAGCGGGACCGCCGGGCGTGAAATGCCTGAGTTTTCAGCGCGGCCCTATTTGCGCCATCGTGCCGCCGGATCATCCGCTGGCAGGGCTTACAGCCGTCAGCGCCAGCCAATTAACCCAGCATCGTTTAATTGCCATGGATGAAAAGTTTGGTTTGCAGCGTTACATCAACGCCATCTTCAAAAGTGAAGGGATTATTTTTACGCCTTCCTACTGTTGCAATCTGTTTTCCAGCGCCATTGCGCTTACGCAGGCCGGTTTAGGCATCTCATTTATGACTGCTCAATCGGTGAAAGCACCGCTGCAACGCGGCGAACTGGTGGCTGTTCCCATTGATCATCGCATCGCCAAAGAAAGTCAGTGTCATCTGCTGCGCAGCGCCGATCACCGTTTGACGCCTGCCGCGCATTACCTTTGGCAGCTGCTGTGCCAGTTCTTTACGGCTTCATTAGAGGATGAAGCTTGAGGTTCATTCCTCGCTAACCAACTGCGATGGGGAACACGATAACCCCAGGTTACGCTCATAATTTTTGATGACACCCAATGAATTTTCGTCATTTCACGTCCCGGTAGAGGTGATAACGCCGAAGTTATCTACGATCTACTGGATATGATGTCGTTACCTCTAATCAATCACTTTATTCACTGACGTTAGCCAGTAATTGTTCAATTATTGGATTTAGCTGCGTATGCATCGCATAGCAAATTCCGGTTCGGCGCATGAGTGGATAACCGGGAAGTGAACGAAAAGCCACATTACACTGCTCTTCAACTAATGAAACCGGAGCGATAGTTAAGCCAACACCCGCGGCAACCAGGTTCAGTGCTAACGTGAAACTTCCCGCGTTAGCACGAGGAAAATTGCCAGAAGTGCCATATAGCGGCAGGAAACGCTGATGGGATTCGTGCTCCGGAGACATCACCCAAGGTTGATCGTTGAGCTGCTTAGCGGTTAATTCGGTGATTTGACTCATCGGGTGATTGAGTGGAAAAGCCAGCACATAGCGCTCATCAAACAGTGGAATAAAGAGTTCGTCTTCGCAAAGCTGCCCTTCGCAGCCCAGGCGGATATCGCCGCTACATCCAGGCGTCAGCGTTAATAACACATCTGGCAAATTATGATTGATTCGTTCCAGCAGGGTGATCAGTTGGGATGAGGCAATATCCTGTTCAATACCTAAACTGAGCGGAAACTTATCATGCTTTTTGCGGAATCGAGCGGTTAACGCACTCATTTCGCCCATCATTCGTCGGGCGTGAGGATAAAGGACTCGTGCGTCTTCGGTCACCTCCACTCCACGTGGTTTACGCACGAATAACTGCGTACCTAACTCTTCTTCAAGAGCTTTGATGGTAGCGGAGAGTGCGGGTTGGGTCAGACTTAGCTCTGCTGCCGCCCGGGTAATATTGCGTTCTTCAAACACACAAAGGAAAGCTGTCAGCTGTCGCTTATCCATAATTAAATTTTATGCCTGTAAAAGAAATAAACGATTTTTCATCAAAATTACGCCAATTTAAAGTGATGCCCACCATTAAGCTATCATTTTTATTTATGAGGAATGTTGATGAGCAATTCAGCCAAAGCTTTAGTTGTTATTACTGGAGCGAGTTCTGGTATCGGGTTGGCCACCGCTAAGTTGTTGTCTGCTCGCGGCCATGCGCTGCTGCTGCTGGCACGCCGTGTTGACCGTATGAGCGCCTTAAACTTGCCCAATACGCTGTGCCGTGCGGTAGACATCACTGATATTGATGCATTTACTGCAGCAGTAAATGAAGCTGAGCAGCAGTTTGGGCCGGTAGATGCGCTGGTTAACAACGCGGGTGTGATGCTGCTGGGCACTGTTGAACATCAGGCCCCACATGAGTGGGAGCAAATGCTTAATGTGAATGTGAAAGGCCTATTGAATGGCGTCCATGCTGTTACTAAGGGCATGATTGAACGTAAAGCGGGCACCATTATCAACATCAGTTCCGTTGCGGGGCGTAAGACTTTCCCAAATCATGTTGTTTATGTTGGAACCAAATTTGCCGTACATGGTATGTCAGAAAATTTACGTGAGGAGCTCTCCCCACATAACGTGCGCGTTATTGTGATTGCACCCGGAGCGGTTGAAACCGAGCTGCTAAGCCATACAACGAATGATGATATCAAAACCGGATATAACCAGTGGAAGCAAGAGATGGGCGGTAAAGTATTGAGTGCGGAAGATGTGGCTCATGCGATTGAGTATGCCTATTCGCAACCTCAATACGTATGCGTTCGGGAAATTGTGTTAGCCGCGACGCGGCAGAATGCTTAAAACGGTTTTTTTGAGGGGCTTGAGAGCCCCTTGTTCTAATAGGGTGTTGTGACAATCCAGAAAGACGCATCAAATAATTATTGTATTTCTGAGCTTAACATTACCGGGGTGTCATAGTGGGTATTATCCAGTACGATGTCGGAGATCGCTTTGGGAGAATCCTCTTCCAGGTAACGATGGTGAACAGGAATATATCGACTTCTGTATAAATCGAGAATGCTGTGCCCAAATTTCGGCACATCCCGGACGGTTCCCCGTCGTAGCATTTCCTTGTCCGATATATCCAAAAAAATCTTATAGTTTAAAAAAGGCAGTATGGGCGCCCGGAACAGCAAAACCCCCTCCAGAATAACGATGGTTTTTACATCAATATCCAGGTGAAGTTTTTTCGTGTGCTGACCGCTGCCGAGATCTATACAGTCAATTTCTTTGTTGAGTACACCTTTTTCTTCCAGTGGGATGAGGACTTCATTAATGAGTTTCCCGCTATCGAAGACCTTATTATAAAAAGCATTTATTTCGTCGTCACTTCCATCTGTCCACTGTATGGCAGGGAAAGGATGATGAAAATCATCATAATGAATAATCTGAACTTTCTTTCCCTGACTCTGTAAGTACCGGGCGAGCCCTGCCGAAAAAAGGGTTTTACCAGAAGTGTACGTTCCGCTGATACCGATAATAAACGGAGGATGAAGAGCGGAAATGTTTTTTTCAATCAGAGAAAATAACTGCTGTGTATTGTTTATCATCTGTAAGGTCCTTTTTCGGTCATGACTCGACGCTATTGTATTTGGTCCTTTCGCTCTATACGACCATTAAATTTTCATCCACTGCAACTGTACACAGGTCGAATAACGACCCTAGCCACTGATGCCCGCCCCCTTCTTTCTCGTCAACTTTCTGTCGCTGATCCCAGGCTGGTGCTACCCGAACGATTCTTTATTCAATGCTGCCTGTAATCTATGTCTATGAAAAACAGCTATTAAGTTACATCAACTTTCGTAATTCATATTGATCTATTCCCCGTTAAGCGAAAAAACCTCGTCAACAATGACATACGGCGAACACCCTTCCTATTGATAAACGTAATAACCCTACGTATATTAAACGTAGTTACACTACGTTTACACATGGGTGATGAATTGAAATACGAAAATCATGTAGCAGTTAACACCGCCATGAGTGTTGCAGCGTCGCTGTCAGGCTTGATGAGTGCGCTGGCGCGATCACGTGTCGGAATGAAAGCCATGATGCTGGAGCGTTCAGCATGGAAATCGCTTCAGTCATTCATTCACCTCAAAGTGAAACATTATTCTCTCGAATCTCTCCCCCGCTGATATCAACAGATAACCAAGAGTAAACAAAACAATGGAAATCACTGAACCAATGAGGCAGCGCGATCTCGATGCCCCGAAAATGACTGCGCACCAGAAGTTAATCGTTGTGTTACTTCTCGGTGCCAATTTTATGTTGTCTGCCGATTTCTCAATCCTGAACGTTGCGTTACCCGAAATCGGTCAGGCTGTCGGGCTCAGCGTGAACGAATTTCCCTGGATTGCAACGGCGTTTGCACTTCCCGCCGCAGGGCTTTCGTTGCTGTTTGGACGACTGGGCGATCTCCACGGACTGCGGCGTATGTTTATGCTTGGCCTGGCGCTTCTCGCGGCTTCATCGCTGATGGGAGGAATTGCAACCGGCCCCGTGTCGCTGCTAACCGCACGTGCACTGCAGGGTATTGCCACGGCAATGACGGGGCCGGCTGGACTTGCGTTACTTATAACGTCTTTCTCAGACGAACGGCAGCGCGCTTACGTGCTTGGTCTCAACGGAGCATTACTTTCAGGTGGCTTCACCTTCGGTGCGCTGGTCGGAGGATTGCTGGTCGGCATTCTAAGCTGGCGCTGGGCTTTTCTTATTAATGTGCCTATTGCGGTTGCCATCCTGCTAATTACGCCATTAGCCGTACCCGCGGCACGCCCCCGCAGGGAGGTTCATCTTGATATTCCGGGCGCTGTGTCTGTCACGCTGGGCCTGTTTGCGCTTGTTTTCGGCTTTACGGAACGTTCACTGATTGCTTTGCTTCTCGGGCTGGCACTCCTTGTTCTGTTTGTGCGGATCGAACGACGGGCCACAATGCCTCTGGTGGCGATGGAGATGCTCGCGCTGCCTGCGGTTCGCTGGGGAAATGTGGCAATACTTGCCATTTTTGGCATGGAAGCGGGTCTGATTTACCTTGTTACGCTTTACCTCCAGGAGGTTCTGCATCTCGGCCCCATCATCTCTGGCCTGGTATTTGGCATACCCGGCATAGCATCCATTGTGGCAGGCTTAGTCGCCAGCCGGTTCATTGCAAAAAATGGCGCGAACCGGGTATTGCTGATCGCTTTTCTGGTTCAGGGCGTGTTTACGGCACCATTACTTCTGTTTGGCACCGATATGCTCTCGATGTGGTTGCTGATCCCAGCGCTATTTATCGGGTTCTTTGGACATATTACGGCGGTGGTGGCAGCAACGGTAACCGCTACCTCTGGTGTCCCGGAAGCCAGTAAAGGTCTCGCCTCCGGTCTGATGACAACCAGCCAGCGTGTCGCCTCGACGGTCGGCATCCCGGTACTGGCAGCTGTCATGATTTTGGGAACGGATGTTTTGAGTGGTTTACGCTTCGCGTTTGCCGCTGATGTCATCTTTACCGTAATCGCCGTGATTGCCCTTGGGATGGGTCTGAAGCAAGGCAGGTCTGCTGGCAAGTAAATAAGATTCCCACTGATGCAATTGGCTCTTAACTTACGGGCCATTGCATCTTTTGCTGCAAACCGCTCAGCAAAAGATCCACCATTCGTAACGCTTGCTGTTTCCAGTTTATACCTGCTCTAACGTGTGCAACGCCGGATAACGCACGAAGCAGGTCAAGTGGCTCGATATCTTCGCGAAATACACCGGCCTCTACACCACGCGAAACCAGGGCTGTAATCGGCGTATCAAGCCGATGGGGTGTCTTGCTATAAACGGATTCCGGACCGCCGATAAGCGTGTCCATAACATCGGCTATATCATGTTTTGTATCAAGAAATTCAACAAAGAGGATCAGCCATTTTCGCAGAGCTGTAACCGGTTCCTGCTCGTTTATCAGGCTATCTGCAGCGTCCATCAACATGGTGACTTCCTGTTGATATACGGCGGAGATAAGATCGTCACGAACCGGAAAATGCCGGTAGAGGGTGGCAATACTGACGTTTGCATCTCGAGCAATATGGTCAAGAGCAACGCTCGCCCCTTTTTCAGCAAAGGCACGCTTAGCGGCCTCAATCAGGCGGATTCGATTTCTCTCGCCGTCTGCACGTGGGCGTCGGGATGATTTCTGCGGGGTCTGATCCTGCAAATGAATAATCTCCGGGTAAGAATTAAATTTCTGGGAACAATAAAACGTTGAAGTAGGATATTTTACCCTACCCGACCGTGTTTTGAAACCGGGCAGAATGAACGCTGATAGTAGCTTGCCAGAAAGGGATTACTAAATAATACGCAATCCTAATCCATAAAAATAAAAGGCTATATCTGGCCCTGCTGAATTTTGATAAAAATATGCGGATGATTGAGATATTTCATCTTATTGATTAATCTTGTCACAGCCTCTGCTGATATTTCGTTTGGTTAAAATAAAACTGAATTGACAACAAATAACTATATTTTGGGTCTATCAATTTAAGGTATCACTCGTGCGGGCGTGCTGCGGTAATACGCAAATCAAGCGATAAAGCGGTGCGGCAGACGGACGGGTTGACAATTGTGAGGCCTCAAAGATACAGTTGATTTCGCAGCCATCTTTATGGTCTTGCCGCAGGCGTTATCGTTATCCAACGCGCCCAATACCGAGAGGGCCTCAGCAGAGGGAACTCGGAACAGGCGCCACGGTATTGCCTTCATTCTTCTCTTTTTGGTGGATCCCTGAACCGAACCTGCACAGTATGGCTACATTAGCCATGTGGGCTTTCGAAGATCCCCTGCACCAGAATTCATGAAAATTATCGTGGCCTTCCCCTTAGCACCCTGATGGAAAGGTAACCACCATGAAGATGACTGAAAACACTATTCTGATTACTGGCGGCACAAGTGGTATAGGCCGTGCGCTCGCTGAGGCATTTCATGACCGCGGAAATCGCGTTATTGTCACTGGGCGCCGTCAAAACTTGCTCGACGAAATTATTGCAAAACGTCCAGCTATCGTCGGCTTACCGCTGGATCTCGGCGACCCTATTTCACTGGCCCGCCTCGCTGAAGACATCCACGCTAGATTTCCCGATCTTAATGTACTCATTGCAAATGCCGGCATTTCTCGGTCAGAGGACGTCACGGCGGATAGCTGGGACGTAACGGACGCTGAGGAGATCATCGAAACTAACATCCTGGGCGTAGTCCGCGTGACGTCGGCCCTGCTGCCAGTGCTGAAAAAGAATCCAAATGCGACAATCATGGCAACCAGTTCTGCTCTGGCATTCCTCCCTCTTACCAGTTATCCAACCTATTGTGCGAGTAAAGCTTTTCTACATTCCTGGCTTACGTCTCTACGTCATCAACTCCGCAAGATTCCTGTGGAAGTGCTGGAGCTTTCACCACCCTATGTGCAAACGGAACTGACGGGCGTACAGCAGGCCGCCGATCCTCGCGCCATGCCGACTGGCGACTACATCGCACAGGTGATGCAACTTCTCGAACGCGACGAGATCCCCCGAGGAGAGCTTCTGCTGGAGCGCGATCATGCGCGGCGGTGGGCTGAGCGAGATGGCACCTACGATGCTATCTTTGGAGCCATGAACCCGTAATATTAAGCTCCAGTGCAGCGCCCATAACATCACACTCGACGTTTAAGGTGTGCTTCCGCCAATAATTATTAACGTTACTATTTTGGGGCTTTTATCTGGCCCCTTTCTCAAAGAGCTTCAGTAAAAAAACAACAATTACCCTGCAATCAGCTGAAATTTACAGGCATATAGCCATCTGGGCATTTAAGCGGTTAAAATAATTATACCTTAATGTTGCTAAATTAATTTCTCTATGTCTTAATAGCGCCATCGGTTTGGAATACAGACCTTATGAAAGCAGTTTTAGTAAAGCAGTCCTCAGTTCAGGTGTTATCTCAAGATACCCTTCTTCGTGAGCCTCCTCCTAAGTGCCCAATAAGTCACTCTCTAACTACAGGCCATCATCGCCGCTCTTAGTGGCTCATCAATTAAGGAAGTATCTATGTCTAATAAAATGACTGGTTTAGTAAAATGGTTTAACTCCGATAAAGGTTTTGGCTTTATCACGCCGAACGACGGCAGCAAGGATGTATTTGTCCATTTCTCTGCGATTCAGAGCGACAATTACAAAACCCTCGATGAAGGTCAACAAGTCTCTTTCACCATTGAAAATGGTGCTAAAGGTCCAGCTGCTGGAAACGTTACGCCGCTGTAATCGGCGTTATTATCAGTGACGCTTACAATAGCGATGAAGACAATAGTCTGAGCAGTTAAGCTCTCGTGATAATAAAATAAACCCGCCCAGCGCGGGTTTTTTATTACCTTTATTTTGCTCATGGCAGCGCCAATTTATCTTTCTGCTCATCGAATACGGCAATTAAATGATCAGCGATTGCTCTGACTCTGCGTGAGCCAGCTAAGTCAGAATGCATCACCAGCCATAATGCCTGATCCGCACCGATATCAGCGGTCAGGCAATGCAGACCGTTTTCCCTCGCCATAAAGTGCGGTAACACGCCTAATCCCAGCCCCGCAGCCACTGCTGAAACCTGCGCAACCAGCGTGTTCGCCTCTAATCTGCATGGCCTGCCTCGAAGTTTTCGTGTGACCCAACGCGCAGCAGGCAGGTGCTGATGTGCGTCAGTCCAGGTCACATATTGGGCCTCGTCCAGCGGTAAACTCCCGAGATCTTCAAGATACTTTTTGGCACCGTACACGCCAAAACCTACGGTTCCCAACCGTTTTAACGTCAGATTCCCGGCATCAGGCTTGACCATGCGAATGGCTAAATCTGCGTCCCTGCGGTGCAGGTTGACGGACTGCACGCCGCTGTGTAACTCCAGCCGCAGGTCGGGATAGCGATTTAGAAGCTTTGTCAGTGACGGCAAAATAACATGCGTGGCCAGATTGTCCGATGTTGCCAGCCGAACCAGCCCCGCCACATTACCCTGCAGTTTCGCCGTCTCGCCGAATGTAAGGCCTGCATATTCCAGCGCCTCCGCCCGCTCCAGCAGTGCCTCACCATCGTCCGTTAGCCGGTATCCACTTTGGTGCCTGCTGAAAAGCGGTATTGCCAGCGATTGCTCAAGCCGATCCAGCCTTCTGGAAATCGTAGCAATGCCCATATCTAACGCTTCAGCCGCGCCACTCAACGTTCCCGCTCGAGCAATGGCCAGGAAAATCCGCGTGTCGTCCCAGTTGAAATCTCTCTTCATGCTTTTTCCATTTATGGAAAACGGCTATCCGTTTTCGGCTCTGTTTTATCACTTTAAGAGGGATGATACTGCAACCTTCACAAGGAGATAAACATGCAAACACATAATTCGAGGTTATCACTCAACGTATCCGCCAGAAGGGATGAAAGGCGTAGGTGCCTGTATCTAGCCGGTCCTAAACGTTCCCTCGCAGACTTCTCACGATTTATTGAAGGATATTGATTACATGAGCGATACCGTTTTACACGTACGGCCGTCACCTGCACGCGCCTGGATAGCTGTGATCGCGCTGGGGATCAGTGCTTTTTCCATTGTAACCAGCGAGCTGGCACCTGTTGGTATGCTCAGCATGTTAGCGAAGGATCTGCAGCAGACTGAATCTGGCACAGGTCTTGTTGTGACAGCCTATGCCTGGGTTGGCGCACTGGCCGCGCTACTGTCCGGGACCATACCAGCACGGATTTCCCGCAAAGCGCTGCTTGTGGTTCTTATGCTGGTCCTTGCGCTTTCATGTATGGCGGCGACCCAATCCCACTCATTAAACGCGTTTATGAGTGCGCGTATGGCAGGCGCACTGGCACACGGGGCTTTCTGGGCACTCATCGGCACCGTGGCAGTACAGTTGGTCCCCATCGAAAAGTTGGGGCTTGCCACCTCAATTATCTTTGGCGGCGTTTCGGCTGCCAGCGTTCTGGGTGTTCCGCTGTCCAGTTTTATTGCGGATATCGCCGGATGGCGTAATGCATTTATGGCCATTTCTCTGCTGGCACTTGCCACGGCCTGTGCTTTGTTCTGGACGCTTCCGACGCTGGCGGCATCGCAACCCCTAAAGCTGCAGGTTTATTGCGGGATCATCAAAAACCCGCTGCTCCTCAGCCTTTACGTTGCAACCGCCTGCATTATTTCGGCGCACTTTGCGGCGTTCACCTACCTTGAACCCCTGCTGACGCAGGCTCAGGCGGTACCGGCGGCCTCCATTTCTGGCCTGCTGCTGACGTTAGGGCTTGCCGGTCTGGTGGGAAACGTTATTGCCGGTAAGCTGATTGATCGTCATATCAAAGGGCTAATTTTCATTGCACTTCTCATGAGTGCTGGCGCACTCGGCCTGCTTGGCCTGGGAAGCGCGGCTCCTCTTCCTTTCTGGTGCACCGCGCTGCTGCTCGGAGTGTGGGGCGCAGGGATCTCCATTGTGTTTGTGGGGTTGCAGACGTGGTTGCTTCGTAGCGCTGGAGAGGCGGCACAACCGGCGTCAGCTATATACGTGGCCATTTTCAACGCTGCGATCGGAACCGGTGCACTAGCCGGAGGCCGGGTGATAGCTGAAGCCGGTCTTCAGGGCATGGTATTACTGGCCGCCGTTGTCATCATCGGCAGCATGGTTCTGGTCTTAAGGCTGAAAAAACCTGAGGCTTAGAAAGATGCGTTATCAATGATGATGGGCAAACCGCTTTGTCGGGTGTGCGAGTCAAATATATCGCTGATATTGAATAACGTCGCCCACTTTATCCAGCGCCACTTTCAGCTTATCCAGGCTCACTGACCCCAGAGCGAGACGTATTGCGTGCGGAACGTTTGGGGCAGTACTGAACGGCTCGGCTGTTGAAACAGAAATATGCTGGTTCAACAGCTGGCGCACCACCTGTTCCGCGCGGATCTCTTCTGCCAGCGGTAGCCAGATAAAATAAGAATTCTCATGGCTAACGTAATCGAGCGATCCCAACCTTTCCCGCGCCAGAGCTTGCCGCTGGCGAGCATCTTTCCGTTTTAATGATTCCAGCCGCCTGATAGTCCCATCCTGCAGCCAACCGGCCACCAGCGTCGTCATCAGCGATGGCGTGTTCCACACGGTGGCGCGAATAGCTCGCTCGATCGCTGGGCGAAATGCTGGCGGACATACCACCGCACCCACCCGCAGCCCGGCAGCAATATTTTTAGCAAAGCCCGTCACATAAAGGGTTCTTTCGGGAGCGAGCAAGGCAAACGGCGGCGGAGAACGCTCCGCCAGGTAAGCGTAGGCAGCGTCCTCAATGATCACTAAATCATGTTCGCGAGCGATGCCGGTGATCTCGCGCCGCTGCGCATGGTCGAGCACCCAGCCAAGCGGATTATGCAGAGTCGGCATCGTGTAAATGGCCTTGATACGGCGCCGTTTGCAAAGCTGTCTCAGTGCATTGAGATCGGGTCCGGTTGAGGTGACGGGCACGGGAGCCAGCTCCAGCTGATACAGCGTGGCCAGAGCTTTGAACCCCGAATAGGTCAGCGCATCAACGGCCACGACATCCCCCGGACGGAGCATCCCCATCGCGGCAACAGTCAAGCCATGCTGTGCGCCGTTCACGATGAGAATGTTTTCAGCAGCAGGCTTGAGGCCAAAACCGGTAAGCCAGCTTGCAATTGCCTCACGATCGTTCTGTCTGCCTGCATGAGGCTGATAGCGCAGCAGCGATTCCAAATCACCTGAGGTTGTGAGATTGCGTAGCGCATCGCGCAGCAGTTCGGCCTGGTGAGGTAATGAGGGATAGTTGAAATTGAGATCCACCACGTCGGTGGCGACGACTTGTTGATCCATGCCAAGGCCCGCTGGCAGGGAAATCTCCCGTACAAAGGTACCCCGTCCGGCTTCGCCGCTAACCAGCCCCATTTTCTCAAGTTCGGCATAAACGCGTGTGGCGGTGGCCAGTGAAATGCGGCGGGTCGCAGCTAAGACCCGGTGCGTAGGCAAGCGTGTACCGGCAGTCAGCTCACCCAGGCGAATGGCCGCCGCGTATTCATCAACAATTTCCTTATAGCGCGCTTTCATCCAATGTATCCATGACAATATTTTGATTGTTATGGATTGTGGCGTTTACCATTCGTAGCGTCAACGCGTGTAGAGAAGCGTCGTCTTCATCCATCCATTGAAAAGAGGTTTAGCGTGGCTAATACGGTGGTGCATAAACATGATAAAGCTGCGATGTCTGGCTGGCTGAACGGGCTACTGGGCGTGATTATTTTCAGCGGCTCACTTCCGGCAACGCGCATTGCCGTTCAGGATATCGACCCTTTTTTTTTGACCTTCAGCCGCGCGTCAATCGCGGGAGCGCTGGCGCTGATGCTTATCTGCGGCTTCAGAGAAAAGCGCCCTTCTCTTCGCCACATCGTCTCGTTAATCGTGGTATCACTCGGCGTGGTGGTTGGTTTTCCGCTCTTGACCGCAATGGCTTTGCAGCATGTTACCTCGGCCCACTCGATTGTGTTTTTAGGCCTGCTGCCGCTTGCCACCGCCCTGTTTGGTGTGATTCGTGGAGGCGAGCGGCCACGGCTCGCTTTCTGGATTTTTTCCATCATAGGTAGTCTGCTGGTGGTTGGTTTCGCGCTTTCTCAGAACGTCGCCGTCTCTTTAACCGGCGATGTGCTGATGCTTGCAGCCGTGGTGGTCTGTGGTTTGGGCTACGCAGAAGGAGCCAAACTTTCACGCCAGCTAGGCGGCTGGCAGGTCATCAGTTGGTCACTGATCGTGTCGCTCCCTTTAACGCTGGCGGCGTCGTTTGTCACTTTGCCTGAATCCGTTAGCCAAATTAGTACTTCTGCCTGGCTAGCGCTTGGCTATGTTTCCCTCTTCAGCATGCTGATTGGGTTTATCTTCTGGTACAAAGGCCTCGCTAGCGGTGGCATCGCTGCAGTCGGCCAGCTTCAGCTATTACAACCCTTTTTTGGCCTTGGCTTGTCTGCTTCGTTACTGAATGAGGCCGTCAGCCCTTTGATGATTGCTATCACGCTGGGAGTCATTCTTTGCGTGGTAGGATCGCGCAAGTTCGCACGTTAGGTGTTAAGCCGTTCGTGCATCAGGGCTGCATTGCCCTGAAAATGCAGCCCTGATGCGTGCCCGCCCTCTTCACCAGCGTGGGACAGCAAACCACGCGACCAGCCACTCAGTTAATGCACCAATCTTCGCTGACTGTAACTGGCTGGAAGGCTTCATCAACCAGACGCCATCTTCCCCAATCGCCTGCCAGTCCGACATTACCGGCACTAACGATCCCTCGGCCAACTCTTTTTGTACCAGCCAGTTGGCCGCCAGCAACACGCCCATACCCGCCTGAGCGGCCAGGATCAGCGCATCCATCTCATCACTCTCATAACGTGTTTGCACCGGGACTGCGATCTGTTGGCCCTCTTTTTCCAGTCGCCATTCTGGCCAACTGTGCATCGGCGTGAATCCCAGACAATCGTGCTGACGAAGATCCTGCGGGTGCGTTAACACGGGATGTTGCTGCAGATACGCTGGCGCAACGCACAGTATGCGTCGGGTGTCCGCCAACTTGCGCGCAACCAGCCTGCTATCCGTAAGGACACCAATACGGATCGCCATATCAAAATTGTCCCCCAGTAGATCGACATAGCGGTCGCTGCAATTAAGCACAATGCGGATATCAGGATAAGCCTGTAAAAAGCCCGGTAGCGCATGCACGACCCAGCTTCGCCCAAAGGATGCGGGTACCGTTAGACGAATAGTACCCGCCGGGCGGGCTGCCAACGCACGCGCTTCTTCTTCCGCTTCACGCAGCATTTCATCGGCTAACTCTATTTTATGCCGATAGCGCTGGCCTTCTTCTGTGGGTCGGATGCGACGCGTGGTACGTTCGATGAGACGAATACCGAGACGTTTCTCTAACGCAGCGATACGGCGGGAAATAACCGAAACATCACGTCCCAACGCGCGTGCCCCTGCACTAAAACTCCCGGCACGTACCACCGCTAAAAAAGCTTCGCGCTGACGGAAATCGTCATCCTGCATTATTGCTCCCTGTGCAACAGTTATTTGGTTTTGGCATTAATTATAGCGCCTGTTTATACCCCACACTGGTTGCACTTATTTAACAGGAGAACGCTATGCAAGCCATTCAGCTAACGGCCCCCACCATTAACAATCTTAAATTCTGTGAACTGCCACGCCCACAACCGGCCTATGGTGAGGTGGTGATTCGTCAACATGCGGTGAGTCTTAACTACCTTGATTTAGCCTTGGCTACCGGTCAGTTTGGTACCCTCGCGCAGCCCATTATTCCGGGTGCAGACAGCGCGGGAGAGATTGTTGAGTTAGGCGCAGGGGTGAGTGACTGGCACATCGGCGAACGAGTGGTGCCCGGCATGATGTACAGCTGGCATGCTGGCGCGATTCACCCTCAGCATCTTCACGCCTTGCGCGGTGTTACGATCAATGGTGGGCTGGCGGACTTCGCTGTGGTGCCCGCTGATTCGCTGGTGCGTATACCTGATTCACTCAGCTGGCAGCAGGCCGCAACGTTACCTATCGCCGCCACTACGGCATGGAACGCCATCGTACGTGGCAAAGTTCAGCCTGGCAGCACTGTTTTGCTGCTCGGCACGGGTGGCGTGAGTCTGTTTGCGCTGCAATACGCCAAAGCCGCGGGCGCACGGGTGATTATTCTTTCCTCCTCCAACGAAAAACTGGCCAGGGTTAAAGCGCTGGGCGCCGATGAAGGCATTAACTATCACGAAAAGCCCGAATGGGAACTTGAGGTACGCAAGCTGACGAACGGTCATGGCGCAGACCTGGTACTGGAATCGGTTGGTGCTGCAACATTCGCAAAATCGATCGATGCCGCAGCCTTCAACGCAACGATTTTTGTGATTGGATTTGTGGGCGGGGCAGAGCTAAAGGTGCCGGTGCTGCCGATTATGCAGAAAATGTTGAATATCGTGGGCAATAATACCGGTTCGACGGCGGATCTACGCGCTGCGGTCAGGGCGATTGAAACCAGTGCGATTAAACCTGTAATCGATCGTGTTTTTGCTTTTGCTGAAGCGCAGGAAGCTTATCGTTATCTGCAATCTGCCGCACATGTCGGGAAGGTGGTGATTGATTTGCATGTATGATGCAAAGCGCTGTGGCCGGCCGGATTCCACATAGGGCGGCATAATAGTGGCCGCCCTAATACCAGGGCGGACGCTGCCTATTCAGGAGTGAGTAAGCCAGCGGTGAACGGAATATCAGTGTAAGTCAATCACGCTTATTTTCATTGGCATAAATATCTGGCCGGGTGATAGTCCATGCATAGTTTTCCCGGTTAACAGGCTCGTAGCCAAACTTTTCATAGAGCCAGGGCGCTGTTGTTGTGAACAGCATGATCCGGCGTAGTTGCTCAAATACTGGATGATGATGTATGCATTCCATCACCCATTTTCCAAGCCCCTCACCCTGATATTCTTCAAGAACGTAGACATCGCAAAGGTAAGCGAATGTAGCATAATCGGTTATCAAACGAGCGAAACCTATCTGGGCTCCATCATGATAAACACCAAAGTTAAGGCTATTTTCAATTGATGCGCTGACAACAGCCAGATTAATGCCTTTAGCCCACGAGGATCTCGTCAGATAGCGATGGATAGCCTGCACGTCAAGTTTTTCCCTGTCTGTACTTACCAGGTAGTTATCCTTATGCCATTCATATTTCTCTGAAATACTCACGTTCGTTCCTGCTTATAAGGTTCATGGAAACCTAACCTTATCATTTGATGGAAAATGGGCCACCTCTATGCGATGGCAGCATTACGCCAAAAATGGCGTTCTTACGGTAATACAGAGTAATGCTGTAGCGTGCGCGTTGTACGCATGCGGGATTCAGGCCGCGCCGGCCAGCGAGGGTTGCCATAAACGCACGCCGTTGCGTCCGGCACGCTTCACCTCATACAACGCTTCATCGGCGTGACTGAGCCAGTGGCGCATCGTCTCAGCATTAGCCGCCGAGGCGATGCCAATACTCACCGAACAGCGAAACTCCGCCGACGCCGGTAAACGCACCTGGGCGATTTTCTCTTTAAGCCGTTCTGCCAGTAATACGATCGATTCGTCAGTGGCGTGATGCACAATCACGCCCAATTCATCGCCGCCAAAGCGTGCCGGAATATCCAGCAAACCCACTTGATTGCGCAGCAGTGCGGAGATCTCCGCCAGCAGGAAATCTCCGGCTTCGTGGCCCCACGTATCGTTGACCGATTTAAAGTAATCGAGATCCATCAGCAGCAAATAGGCGGCGCTGTCGCCACGGCGCGTGCTGAGGAATTCGCTTT
Source organism: Pantoea sp. GW821-FHT03E06 (assembly GCF_059420725.1). Lineage (NCBI taxonomy): Bacteria > Pseudomonadati > Pseudomonadota > Gammaproteobacteria > Enterobacterales > Erwiniaceae > Pantoea > Pantoea sp. GW821-FHT03E06. The sequence continues at coordinate 39,514 of NZ_JBWKUG010000002.1, read as the reverse complement.
CGAGGCGACGCTCGAACAGACGCCGATTTGGGATCTCCAGGCCGGGATCCATCAGCGCAATACGCTCCAGCTCGCGATTACGCTGGCGCAGCTGCCAGGTGAGATTGTACGACGCCACGCTGAGCACCAGCATATAGCTCGTTGCCAGGGGTAACGTCAACCAGACGGTTTGCATGCTAAACGTCAGATTTACCCCCGCGCCATCTACCAGCCACACCATGACAAACGCACAGAGAAAGGCCTGCATCGCCGCAATCAGCTGGGCTGGTCCCCCTGCGGCATAACGATCCGATGCCAACACCGCCATGATGATAAATGAAGGCAGCGGGCTCAGCGCCATGAGCGCAACCCAGATACCGCCGAATGCGGCATCGAGCGTTAAATTATGGCGCTCTGTGGTGGTGGAATCTTCAGCCGCCAACGCCCGACGATAAGCCAGCCATGGCCAGAGGAAAGCATTCACAAATAACAGCGCGCTAAACGCCAGATCGCGTTGCATCTCCATCAGGACCGAGAGAATTGGGAAAAAACATAAAATCGTGCCGAGCTGGCGCATGATGAACATGCGGCGGACGAAGCGTTGAGAGCGCCGCTTAAGGTGGTTATCGTCTGGTGAGTAGTAGCTCATGCACGTGAAGTATCAGGTCGACAAGATCAGCAGTTTAACGGGAAAAGTTATCAGCGGATCGCTTTATTTTAAGAATATTCACCTTGCACTTCACCGCTCAAGTAAAACGGTGGAAATCGAACTGCATCGATCTCCACCTTAAGGGTTTTACTGCCCTACCCCTTGCAGCCGGAACTGTGCGACCAACCGTTCCAGCATCATCGCCTGCTCTTCCAGCGAGTTGGCCGAATGAGAAGAGGCGCTGACCAGCGTAGCATTCTGCTGCGTGGTGGTATCCAGTTCGCCAACCGCGCGCGCGATCTGCTCAATGCCGCGACTCTGCTCATCCGATGCGGCTGAGATCTCTTCCATGATCTCATTAACGCGCGCAATGCTGCCGAGGATCTTATCCATGGTTTCACCCGCGCGTGCTACCTGCTGGTGGCCATTGCTAATACGTCCCACCGACTCACTGATCAGTTGCTCAATATCCTTTGCCGCGCCGGCGCTACGCTGCGCCAGATTGCGCACTTCACTGGCAACCACTGCAAAACCGCGTCCCTGCTCACCAGCGCGGGCAGCTTCTACCGCGGCATTCAGTGCCAGAATATTGGTCTGGAAAGCGATGCTATTAATGACTGAAGTAATATCAGCAATCTTTTTCGAGCTATCAGAAATTTCACCCATGGTGTTCACCACATCGCGTACCGCAATGCCGCCTTTACTGGCGTTTTGTGAGGCTTCCGCGGCAATCTGGCTGGCCTGACGCGCATTGGCGGCGTTGTTCTTCACCGTGGCGGTCAGTTGCTCCATGCTGGCAGCGGTTTGCACCACTGCCGCAGCTTGTTGTTCGGTGCGCGAGGATAAATCGAGGTTGCCTTGATTGATGGCACTGGCTGCCTGCGACACGCTGCTGACGCTGCTCAACACATCGCCAATCATGCTGCGCAATCGCTCGTTCATGCGTCCCATCGCCGACGTCAATTTACCCAGCTCATCTTTCCTATCGGTTGCGAAATGCGAACTAAGATCGCCGCTGGCGATACGCTCCGCCAGCTGCAGGTTGTGGAACACCGGCCGGGTGATTTGGCGGATGATATACCACGCCACCAGCACGCCAAACAGGATCGCTAAACCGCCCATCAGCAACGACATCGTCGCAGAATCGTTGGCGAGCTCATCGTTGCGCGCTTTAACGATGCTGATGATCTGTTGGATTGCCGCGCTGCTTTTATCACCCGCCACTTTGACTGTATCTTCCGCAGCGCGCAGCTGACCATACGCATCCGCCGCTTGCAGGCTGAGGTTTTTGAATTTTTCGGTGTCCTGCCACAGGGCGTTAAATTCGCCCTGCTGTTCCGGCGGTAACTGGGAAAGTAACGCCTTCATGCCCCGATCGGCCTGCTGAACATGGTTCTCCAGCGTTTCACGTAGCGTCGCGCTCACGTTAAATCGTAATGCCCAGGCTTCTTCACGTACGTTGCTGATAGCAAACAGTTGCTCGTAGATCTGCTGCGTCAGTTCGGGATTGATGACGGGGGTGCGGATGAGTTGGGTGTAACGAGAGGTCATATCCTGCTGGCTCAGTGCATCAAGCTGGGAACGCAGGCTATTGAGCTGCTGCGTGGCCTGCGTCATTGCGCCGATGCTGTTTTGAAAGCTGGCGAGATGCGTGGCGAGTTCATCAACCCGTTCCCGCGCCCCTTCCGTCCATGAAAGCTGTTTGGCTTCGCGGGTGAGCTGCTGCGCGTGGCTAACGTAGTCCGTCATCACCTGACCGGATTTGTCATCGCCATAAAGATATTTGAGGCGGTTAATTTTGGCCTGGAACACGTCGATGTTGATGTCATAAATCAGGTTCGTTTTCTGATAGATGTCATGAATGGCGTTAAAGCGCTGCACGCTCAAGCCGGTCGCCAGCGCCACTAACAGCAGCACGATGCCAAATCCTGCCGACAATTTGCGGGTAATGCGCACGTTACGTAATCGGGATACCAGCCCCATGTTCCCTACTTCTGCGTATATTGTTTTTATAAAGTTCTTAAGCAGTTATCGGAGCACGCGAGGAAATGTTTATTGCGGATTGAGCAAAAAGTGATTGCAGAATGTGACGCGTTACGGCAAGTACGCCAGCATGTTTGTATCAGCGGAGGCCCTCAGCAACCTTTTCGATTACGCCACGAAGCCACTGATGGGCTGCAATCTCTTGCGTGCGGCGATGCCATAACAAATGAAATTGCATGGTCGGCATCGCCAGCGGTGGAGTGAACATGCGGATCTGTTGCGGGTTTCCGGCTAGCGTCATCACGCGACTCAGCACCGTGGCGACATAAGCAGATCCTGGCAACAGTGCGGGAACGGCAAACATATTCGGTAATGTCAGGCCAATGTCGCGCGCCAATCCTTGCTCGCGCAGCTGTGCATCCACCAAACCGTAATGATTGCCCTCGGGCGAGACCAGAATGTGCTTCATGCTGAGAAACTGCACTAAATCCATCCCCTCGCGAGCGGCCGGGTGATCGAGCCCCATCAGGGTGAGTTCATGGGTATTGCGGCTACTGGCCGTCGTATTAGCGTGCGACTGCATGAATTTCACCTGCTAGACGGTGAACGTGTGACCACTACGTGGCATATGGAAGACTGGATGACGATGTTCCAGCAGCTGGGCCACTTTCCGCCTGCCTAACCGAAAATAAGGTTATGCAGACAAGGCTTCGCGCCGAGACAACGATAACTACAGTATGTTGTAACTAGAAACGCTAATAAATCGTTTTGGCGAAAATTATTGTTATTATTCTGTTGATATTCAATAGCATCAGTCGGTTGCAGCGCGTAATCGCGGGCGATTTCAGCCTGAAATCGCCCGCAGCATCTCGCCTAACGGCGAACGTTTTTACCAATGCGTGGCTTGCATGTCGATGACGAAACGGTATTTCACATCACCTTTCAACATTCTTGCAAATGCCGTTTCAATCTCTTCACCCGCAATCAATTCGATATCTGCGGTGATGTTATGTTCACCGCAGAAATCCAACATCTCCTGCGTTTCCTGAATACTGCCAATCGACGATCCGCTGATGCTCAGGCGGCGATTCACTAGCGGCGTTACGTTTGGTGACTGATGCGGCTGTTCTGGAATTCCCACCAGCACCAAACGGCCGTTGGTTTTTAGCGTGGCCAGATAGGGATCAAGATCGTGCGGCGCTGACACGCAGTCTACGATAAAGTCCAGCGAGGTCTGAGCAGAAGCCATTTGCTGCGCATCACGTGAAACGACCACGCGCTTCGCACCCAACCGCAGCGCATCTTCCCCTTTAGCCGGAGAGGTAGTGAACAGCGTAACTTCCGCGCCCATCGCACTCGCCAGTTTAACCGCCATATGTCCCAGGCCGCCCAAACCCACTACACCCACTTTATCACCGGCTTTCACGCCAAAATGACGCAGCGGTGACCACACGGTTACTCCCGCGCACAGCAGCGGAGCCACACCCGCTAACGGTAATGCCTGCGGAACAGAGACGACAAAATGCTGATCGACCACAACATTTTGCGCATAGCCGCCCCAGGTACTGTCGCCGGTGTATTTATCGATGCCGTTATAAGTGGCAGCAAAACCGGATTCGCAATACTGCTCCTCTTTTTGCTGGCAGAAATGGCATTGGCGACAGGAATCCACCATCACGCCCACTCCCACCACATCACCCGGTTTGAAATTCATGACGTCTGCGCCCGTTTCCACTACGCGACCCACGATTTCATGGCCGGGCACCAGCGGATAGCGGCTCACCGCCCACTCATTGCGTGCCATATGTAAATCTGAGTGGCATACGCCGCAATAAAGGATCTCAATTTTTACGTCCTGCTGCTGCAAAGGGCGCAGCGTAATCGCGCTGGAAGAGAGCGGTTTTGCCGCGTCGTGCGCAACTAATGCATTGATTTTCATCGTGCCTCCGAATTGGGCTGGCTTTGGCTAACTGAAGGCGGCAGACTATAGTGAACATGGTGCAGAATTGATAGTAGTTACCGTTTGGTAACCTTAAGAGAGGCGCAAGCAATGCCCGCGATTGTTGACGGAAAACTGTTCTTTTACGCGGATTCCCCGCCGCGACGTTTAATGGATCTGTTTTCAGTGAAATGGAGCAGCATGGTGCTGCATGCGTTGTACCACTGGCCGAATCATCGCGCACGAACTGGCGAGTTGCAGCGCAGCCTGCAGGGCATTTCGAAAAAGATGCTTTTTCAAACGCTGAAAGAACTTGAGCAGCGCGGACTGATCGCCCGCCACGTTTATGATGTCATTCCGCCGAAAGTCGATTACCGGCTCACGCCGCTGGGCAAGACCTTTGCCGCGCCGATTGAGCAGATGTATCAGTGGGGACTGGAAAATCAGGCAGCGCTGGATGAAATGGAAGCGAGTTATCGCACGGCTACGGACGCGCCATCAGACGTGCCACACAATCGCGATCGTGCTGCTGACGCGGATTGAACACCACCAGACTTAAACCCGGTTTACCTTCTACCGCGAAAGTACTGTATTCCAGCTCCAGCACGCCTTCATCGGGCAACCACAGCTGTTTTAGGCCTTCGCCATGCTGGCTGACCTCTTGCGACAGCCACAGCTGGCGGAAGGTTTCACTCATCTCGCTGAGTTCCTCCACCAGCGCACGCACGTGCTCAGTCGCCCCTGTTCGTGCCACGTCCGCACGGAAGTTTGCCACCATGCCGCGCGTCACCCGATGCCAATCCGGCAGGCGCTTTTTCATCTCTTCATTACGGAACATCATCAGCAAAATATTGCGCTGTTCCGGCGGCAGTTCGGCGTAATCAACAAACACTTTGGTCGCGGCACGATTCCACGCAACGACTTGCCACTCGGCGGTTTTAATCAGCGCGGGCGTATTGTCCATGCTATCAAGCACACGCTGCAGCGACGGTGAAACGTCCACGCCCGCTTGCCATGTCACTCCCGGCAAGCGATTTTGCGCCAGCAAAAACAGATGGTCGCGCTCGGCGGCGCTCAACTCTAACGCTTTGGCTAAGCGTTCAAGCACCTCTTCCGATGGCGCACCGCCTCTGCCCTGCTCCAGCCATGTGTACCAGGTCGTGCTGACGCAGGCGCGCACGGCCACCTCTTCGCGACGCAAGCCCGGCGTGCGACGCCGTAGCAGCGGGTAACCCAATTTGGCGGCATCCAGCCGCTGGCGGCGTTCGCGCAAATAGTTACCGAGCACGTTGTCATCTTGCATGGTCATGGCGTTATCCTGTTAGTCCTTATACCTGTATAAGCTCACGGCTGTTCGTCGTGGCGTAGGGTTTTATCATAGTGCTTCAACTTTGATGAAGTGGAGCACGATTATGCGAATTTTTGTGACCGGGGCGAGCGGATTTATTGGCTCGGCCATTGTGAAAAAACTGCAGACACGCGGTTATGAAGTGCTAGGTTTAGCACGCAGCGATGCTTCAGCTGAAAAACTACAGCAGCAGGGTGTTCAGGTGGTCCGCGGCGAACTGGAAGATGTGGCCAGTTTACGTAACGCCGTTGAGCAAAGCGATGGCGTGATTCATGCCGGTTATATTCACGACTTCAGCCGCATGGATCATGCCGCCGAGGTCGATCAGCGCGCCATTCTGGCAATGGGTGAGGTACTGGCCGGTTCTAATCGCCCGCTGATAGTCACCACCGGCACAGCGTTAGTCTCGCCAGGACAACTCGCCACGGAACACATTCGCCCCGTGGCCGGCGCGCATCCTCGTTCAAATTCCAACGTTGCCGCCCTGGCCATGGCCGATCGCGGGGTGCGCGTGGCGCTGGTCCGTTTGCCACCGACGGTACATGGCGCTGGCGATCACGGTTTTATTCCAATGATCATCAATATGGCGAAAGAAAAAGGCGCGGCGGTGTATGTTGGCGAGGGCGAAAATCGCTGGCCGGCGGTGCATCGTAACGATGCCGCTGAGCTATTTTGCCTTGCGGCCGAAAAGGCCGAAGCAGGTGCAATTCTGCATGCCGTACAGGAAGAAGGCATTCCATTCCGTCAGATTGCCGAAACTATCGGAGCAGGATTAGCGCTGCCGGTTAAAAGCCTGACGCTGGAGGAGGCAAAAGCCTGGCTCGGTTGGATGGCCTTTTTCGCTTCAACGGATAATCCTTCGTCAAGTGCATGGACGCGCCAAACGTTCGGCTGGCAACCCACCGAACCGGGATTATTACAGGATATGCGTGAGGCGGGTTATTTCAGCTAAAGGCAGATTGGTTGCCAAAAATGGCGTAATGTTCGTCAGTTAGGCGCCGTATCAAATCACCGCACCTTCCGTAGCGGCGCGATTTATCGCGCAATAAATTGCGCCGCTACTAGGTGTGCGCTCGGTAATAAAGTTTTTTTCATCTCTTAATTGATAACCATTACATCATGAATGGCGACCCAACGTTTATAGCGGGATTTTTGTAGGGTGCGCATTCATGCGCACCTGGCACTCTCATTTAACCAAATGGCTCTTCTCGCGCCAGCAGACGAGCAATAACGTTGAGTGCGCCTTCATCATTGTTACTTTCAGTTTTATAACGCGACACCGCACTCACCGGTGCTGCCGCATTCGCCATAGCGAAGCTATAGCAGGCCTGGCGCAGCATTTCGATGTCATTCGCGCTATCACCAATCGCGACCACTTCACAATCATCAATGCCCCATTTCTCCTGCAGCAGTGCGATGCCGTGCGCTTTATGGCAGCCGGGGATGATCAAATCGACAAAGCCAAAGCCGCTGGATACCGGATGCATGATGTTTTCAATCGCGTTTAGTTCTGCGTGCAAGCGCTCCATCAACGCATCCACACCTTCATGCGCCAGATTCAGCGAGAATTTGAAGATGGTGTCATCGATATCGTACAGATTGTCGCGTTTTTCCAGGCGATGATAGTGATTCGCCAGCATAGCGATCACCTCGTCGGACATTGACGTATGCACATATGCGCCATTGCGGCCGCATACTACGGTGCTGATATCCGGCTCTTTTGCCAGAATATCGAGGATTTGATGCACGCGCTCCGGCGCCAATTCGCCGCAGAAGATCTCTTCATTACTATCAGAAACCCAGGCGCCATTTTCCGCTACAAAAGCAATTTCATCTTTAATCTCAGGGAAATAGCGCAGTAACTGATAATACTGATTGCCACTGGCGACCACGAAACGGATCCCCTTCTCTTTCAGCAATGCGTACTGGCGAGCAAAACGCTGCGCATTGTACTGCTTGTTGTCATCGAGAAAAGTCCCATCCATATCCACCGCAATCATTTTTACTGCCATTTTGCTCTCCCGTATTTGTTCGCTTGCTGCATCCAGCTAAAAGGTTTTCTTAAGCTTACTCGCGGTGTGGATTATTGAGAATGTGAATAATGAGTTTGTTAACCGCTTTCAGAGATTTCCAGTCCATCTTTTACTGTAAATCAGCGCCTTTTTCCCTGATCCAGGCACAAAACATCTGCGCCATTTCCTGCGCATACGCCTGGATCTCTGCAGGCGTACGCGGTGATTCGGAGAAGTGTTTGCCCACATTGCCCAGCGTGCTATTGATTAAATCCGCGGCGCGCGCACGATCGTCCTCATTGGATTGCGGCAGCAGTTCCAACAAAAAATCACTGATGACATTATCACCCGCCGCCCGCGCTTCCTGTACTTCAGGTGCATCACGATATAACGGTGCGGCGTCATTAAGCGCCGTGCGCATTGCTGCTTCTTCACACTCCGATTGCAAAAATGCCAGCGTGAGATCGTGCAAACGCTGGCGCGGCGACACCGCGTTATTGCTCAAGATTGCAGCTAATAAATTGCCGGTGCGTTGCCACTCTTCGCTTTGCAATCTGAAAAGAATAGCCGCCTTATTGGGAAAATACTGGTAAAGCGATCCAATACTGACGCCGGCTCGCTCCGCCACGCGCGCGGTGGTGAAACGCGTGGCCCCTTCCTGCTCTAAAACCTGAGTAGCCGCTTGCAAAATGGCCGAAACCAGCTCGCTCGAACGCAACTGCTGCGGCCTTTTTCGCTCTGAAATCTTAGTGTTACGACGCTCAGCCATAGGCTCTCCTGAACACGAATAGTGAAATGCGATTAATTCATCGTATTCTGTTCGCACAGCATAATCCATTTTTTCATGTCCGGAGAAAACCATGAACACCTTAACATCAGCGCCGTTAGCACCGCTGTTGAACTACCTGTTTGAGCTGGCCGATAATATGGCGCATCCCACCAATGAAGCGTTCCGTAAGATGTCCGATGCCGAACAACATCGCCTGCTGCAAAGTAAAACTGATTACCTTGAGCTGTATGGTCATCTGAAAGATGTACCGCTGGCGATATCCCGTGAAACCGGCAAACTGCTGTATATGCTGGCGCGCAGCAGCAATGTGCAATCAGTGATTGAGTTTGGCACCTCATTCGGGATTTCCACCCTGCATCTGGCCGCAGCAGTGCGCGATAATGGCGGTGGCAACATCATCACCTGTGAATTTGAGCCAGGTAAAGTAGCGCTGGCGCGGAACCATTTTGCCGATGCGGGCGTCAGCGATCTGATTGAGATACGCGTGGGGGATGCCTTACACACGTTGAGCCGCGATTTACCTGCATCCATTGATATGTTGATACTGGATGGCGCAAAAGCGATCTATCCAGAGATTTTGACGCTGGTAGAGCCTTATTTACGTGCGGGCGCACTGATCGTTGCGGATGATGCCGATTTCAGCCCAGCCTATCTTGAACGCGTGCGCAGCAGTCGCGAATTCATGTCGCTGCCGTTCAACGATGGCGTGGAAGTCTCCATGTGGTTGGGGAAAATGTAGGGAGGCCTGCCCGCCTCCCGTAAATACGGTGGATCAGTTAAACCACGGCTGGAAAGGATCGGGGAGCGCGATCCAGTTATCTGCGCCAGACGCCATTTCCTCATCAGTGAGTAGCGCCTCCTCAAGCTTTTCACGCAGCGCGGCTTCGTCCATGTCAATGCCAATGAAGACCAGCTCCTGACGAGCGTCCCCCGTTCCGTCCACCCAGTTATCGAGGATGTACTGCAGGTTTTCTTCATCCTCAGGCCAGCGCTCTTTCGGCACGCTAGCCCACCACATTCCTGCTAATCCCTGACGTGATACGCCGCCCGCCTGCGACCAGGAACCCGCATGACGCGGGCGACTGGCTAGCCAGAAGTAGCCTTTGGAACGCACTACGCCGTGCATCTCGTGTTCAATCACCTGAGCGAAACGCACGGGATGGAACGGGCGACGCGCACGGAACACAAAATTGCGAATGCCATACTCTTCGGTTTCTGGCGTATGTTCGCCGCGTAGCTCCTGCAGCCAGCCCGGCGCCTGCGCCGCAGCGTCAAAATCGAACAAGCCAGTATTGAGAACCTGCTCCAACGCGACCTTGCCGAATTCAGAGGTAATGATGTTGGCACGCGGATTAAGCGACGTCAGAATCGCCATCAGCCGCGCCTTTTCCACTTCATCAATCAGATCGGTTTTATTGAGAATGAGCACATCGCAGAACTCGATTTGATCAACCAGCAAATCCACCACCGTGCGCTCATCTTCTGCGCCAAGGGATTCACCGCGCGACTGAATGCTTTCATTCGATTCATAGTCACGCAGGAAGTTGAAGCCATCGACCACCGTCACCATGGTGTCTAGCGCCGCCACAGCAGACAAACTTTGGCCCTCCTCATCGGCGAAGGTAAAGGTTTCCGCCACCGGCAGCGGCTCAGAAATGCCGGTCGATTCGATCACCAGGTTATCGAAGCGCCCATCCTTCGCCAGTCGATTAACTTCCAGCAGCAGATCTTCGCGCAGCGTGCAGCAGATGCAGCCATTGCTCATCTCCACCAGCTTTTCGTCGGTGCGCGACAGCTCTGCCCCGCCCTCGCGCACCAGCGCGGCATCAATATTCACTTCCGACATGTCATTGACGATCACCGCCACGCGACGGCCTTCGCGGTTATTCAGAATATGATTTAGCAGCGTAGTTTTACCGGCACCGAGAAAACCGGAAAGCACAGTGACCGGCAGCTTTTTAGACCCATGGGTAGATGGGGTTATTGCGGACATAACAACTCCTTCATATGACAGCGAGCACAAGTCGTAGTGACGCATGCGGTAAAATTGTTATGTTATAACATAACAAATTGAGATGTCATCGAAGAATGTTGATTGGGGTAAAATAAATGGATCGCCATGAATGGCGACCCTATGTGTATTGAGCTGGGTTTTCGTAGGGTGCGCATTAATGCGCACCAGGCATACGAAGGATTACTGATTATTGGGGTAACTCAAATCAATTGCTTGATCCGGCAGAGTAGTGAAGGTCTTAACGAGGGTGCGGAAATCGGCGGTCGGCTTCAGATCGGCAAACTGCTGCGGATAGAGATCCTTCGCCAGAATTTCCATGCCAATGATGTTGTACGGATGGTTATAGAAGTGGTGATAAACGCCGTACACGCGGCCCTGCTTCACCGGTTCGATCTGCGATAAGCCGGTGCGCTTCAGCAACGTATCGAAGGTCGCCTTAACTTCCTGCGGCTGAACGCCATAGCCAAACGGCAGCACATTAGTATTGGGCCGTTTAGATCCCGTCATAATGTAGACGTCAGGTTTCATGGCGATGATTTTTTCCAGCGCCACAAATCCGGCATTGCCCGGCAGCAGTTCAGAGCCAATGTTTTTCCCGCCAACCGCCTCCACCAATCCGCCCCAACCGTTATGGCTGTGAGTAAAGCAGCAATTATCGCTGTTACCGGCGATCGGTTCGATAAATACCGTCGGTTTGTTCTTTATTTTCGCTACCGCCTGGGAAATGCGCTCAAACTTCTGCTGATAGAAATCGGTATAGGCTTTAGCCTGCGTTTCACGGTTCAGCACTTTACCCAACAGCGTCACGCTTGGTGCGGTGTTTTGCGCCGGATGCAGTTCGTAATCGACAAATACCACAGGAATATGCAGATTATTCAGGGTGTCAAGCACGCCTGACTGCTGCAAGGCGGGTTTGGCGCGCAGTTGGGCAATCATTAAATCCGGTTTCTGTGCCAGCACGCTTTCGAGGTTGACCTGGCCCTGATCGCTAAAGCCCATATCGACAATTTTTGTCGCTTCCGGCCAGCGGCCTTTCAGCGCGTCCCAGGTTTGCGTATCTTGTTTTTTCGGCAAGTTGTTCCACGCTACCACGCGCTTAAACGGATCGTCTCGGTCAAGCAGCGCCAGCGTCAGAATGTCGCGACCATCCTGCAAGATAATGTGCTGAGGCTCTTTATTGATGGTTTGCGTTTTACCGTCCATATCGGTGACGGTCAGCGGATAGGTCGTGGCGGCAGCCGCGGTTGAAGCCAGTAAACCCATTGCCAAAAGCAGGCGCGTTTTCATCCTAAAACTCCGTGGTAAAAAGAATAGTTATTATTATCAATTACCTTAACACAACCTTAAGTGGCGGAAATAAACGCCACTTCAATCAGTTGTAACGGAGTTTTACGGCTGCGCTTAGGTGAAATCAGACAGTTTCTGCCCAGACGTGATCAGCTCCTGCAGCAGCATCTGGCGACGCTCCTGCGGCGTATCACGGCTCACCATAAAGCAAATCGCGGCCACGGCCTGGCCACTGCGTGAACGAATCGGCGCGGCCATGCAGCAGGTGAAGCTTTCAGATAAGCCTTCGGTCATGCAGTAACCCAGTTTTCCCGCATGGTGAATTTCATCAAGAAACGCCTGCTTATCGAGGATTTGACCGCTGGCGAGGCGATAATCCTCTTCCGGGATGAGATCCAGAATCGCGCTGTCAGACCAGTTGCTGAGCAGTAAGCGGCCGGTAGCCGTCCAGGTAATTGGCACGCGCACGCCGATATCTGAGGTGATCTTGAACGGATGGGCATTACTTTCCGAAAGCACCACGGTGTATTTATTGCCTTCCAGCATGCAGAGCTGCACGGTTTCCCCATGGCGCGCCACAATCTCCACCATCAGCTGATGCGCCCGGCGAATGAGGTCGTTGTGCGCCATGTAATCCGCACCGTAATAGTGCATTTCCCGGCCAAAAAAAACGGCGCCTTCGGCATCCAGTTCCAGCAAACCGGCTTCACTCAGCAGACTAACTAATTCATAAATGCTGGATCGCGGCGCTCCCGTCGCTTCAATCAATTCACGCATCGCCATCGGCTGGCGCGCACTGTGCAACTGCCGAAAAATATCAATAACCCGGTCAACGCCGCGCGCCCGTGAGGGTTTTTCATCCGGCATACACTCACTCTCCTGCTGCTCTACTACGAATAGTTAAGGGGGATATAAGCAAAACATCATACACGTGGCTTATGCTTTTACCCATCTCAGATTAAATAAAAATTATTCATCAGAATTTTATTTAGGTGTTCTTTTTTGGGGCCTCATTTTGGCGCACTGCACCGCCCTCGCTTTTATAAAATCACGATAACGATCACATTCTCATTTAAAAATGAACGGTCGCTTAATTTTATTTTGCGATCCCGACTACATCACAAAAAATTAAATACCCATGCACATATTGCAAAAGAAAAAATCCTGTGCAAATCTTGCCCTATCCAGTATTGCAGATTGCAGTCTGGTATATCAGACAATGAGAAAGCCACGCTTTCGTGCAAACAGGAGCAGGATGGGATGACGATTACACGTTATGGTGTAGAAGGTGGAACCGGGACGGGTGGGCAAAAACTGCCCTTCGCTCGTGCAGTTGAAGCCGACGGCTGGCTTTACATCTCCGGCCAAACGCCAATGCGCAGTGGTGAGGTCGTTGAGGGTGGCATCATCGAACAGACGCAACTGGCGTTCGAAAACTGCCTCACTATCATGCGCGAGGCCGGCTATCGCGTCGAAGATGTGGTGCACGTCACCGCGGTATTAACTGATGCACGCTATTTCAGTTCATTCAATAAGGTGTTCAGTGAGATATTCAGCGGCAATCCACCCGCGCGTATTTGTAGCGTGCAGGATTTAGTGGTGGACTGCAAAGTGGAAGTCGATATGAAATGCTTCCGTGCCGATCGTAAATAATTATTAACCTCAAAACAGGCTGGCGAAATTCACTTTAAGCGCCTGCACCAGGACAGCCTGTTATTAATTAATGCCTTTCTATTTTGCTGTGAAATAACGGCGCGATGCCGTCTCGTCAAAATATCTAAAGAGAGCATATAAATGAATACAACATCGCTAAAAATAAGCGTCAAAGCGGTAGCCAGTGCGCTGGTTTTACTGACTCTGGCAGGCTGTACGCCCACGGAAGAGAAAAAAGACGCTGGTGCAGCACCACAATCTGCACTGCAAACCGTGTTGCAGCGCGGCACCTTACGCGTGGGCGATTGCCTGAGCTTCGCTCCCTTCGGGTTTTACGATAAAGACGGCAATCCCGACGGCTACGATGTTGATCTCGCCAAAGCATTGGCCAAAGAGATGGGCGTGAAGCTTGAGATGGTCAATACCACCAGCGCCAACCGCATTCCCAATCTGCAAACCAATAAAGTGGATGTGGTGTTCTGTAACTTCACCCGTAATCTGGAGCGCGCTAAAGAGATCGGCTTTACCAACCCGTATGTGGTCGCGAGTGAAGCGATGCTGGTGCGTAAAAATAGCGGCATCCAATCTGCCCACGACATGGGCGGCAAAACGATCGCCACGGTGAAAGGTTCCACCAACGGCGACGAAGTACGCAACCTCGGCATCGACGTGAAGATTCAAGAATATGATTCATCGCAGGCGGCGATTCTCGCGGTAAAACAGGGCCAGGCCGATGCGATGATCGAGGATAACAACTTCCTCGCCTATCAGGCCAAGCTCGACCCGACGCTTACCGTCACCAATGAAGCGCTGGTACCGCTGGAATACAACGCCTTCGGCGTGAAACAAGGTGACCAAGTGTGGACCAACTATCTAAACGAATTCCTGTTTGAAATTAACGCTTCCGGCGAAAACGCCCAGCTGTATCAGAAATGGTTCGGCAACAAGCCGCGCTACCCGCTGAATCCGCAATATTGATGGCACGCGGCGCGGCAGAACATGCTGCGCCGCCCCAAGGAGCAGAACCATGAGTTATCAATGGCTAACCCTGTGGCGCTATGCCGACACATTTCTCGAAGCCGCCTTGCTAACCCTGCAAGTGACATTGCTGGCGTTTGCGCTGGCGGTCGCGCTGGGATTGCTCTCCGCGCTGGCTAAAGCATCGCCGCTGGCGCCGCTGCGCTGGATCAGCCACTGCTACGTTGAATTCATCCGTAATACGCCGGTGCTATTGCAAATTTTCATCATCTTCTTTGGTCTGCCGTCGCTCGGTATCACCATGAGCGCCTTTACCGCAGGCGTGCTGGCACTGGGGATCAACGTGGGGGCTTATCTCTCCGAAACCTTCCGCGCGGGAATTCAATCGGTACCCAAAGGCCAACTCGAAGCCGCGTGGGTGCTGGGGATTCCGCGGCGACAGATCTTCCTGAATGTGGTACTGCCACAGGCAGCGCGTGCGGTGTGGCCGGCCATTATCAATAACCTGATTCAGCTGTTGCTTGGCACCTCGTTGCTCTCAGCTATCGCGCTGCCAGAACTGACCGGCACCGCGACGGTGATCAATGCGCGTACGCTGCTCTATATCCAAACGTTCAGCGTGGTCGCGCTGGTGTATTTAGTGCTGAGCAACCTGTTCTCGTGGCTGGGAACGCTTGCAGGACGGCGCATGTTCCACCCGCCGCTGGTGACGCCAGTAAAAAAGTCCGCATGGTGGTGGGCAAGAAAATGGCTGACTAATCCATTGAAGCGGGAGCGCGCGCTATGAACGACTTAATCATCAGTTCGTTACCGATTCTGTTGAAAGGGCTCGGTATCACGCTGCTATTGTCGGTGGCGGCGATTATTGGCAGCACGCTGCTGGGATTGCTGGCCGCGGTGCTGCGCACCAGCCGCCTGCCGGTCGCCAGGCAGATCGCTGTGATCTATACCGAACTGTTTCGCGGCACGCCAGTGCTGATCACACTGATGTTCATTTACTTCGGCGTGGCTTACTTCGGCTACGACATCAATTTGTTTGCCGCCGGCATTCTGGGGCTAAGCATTTATCAGGGCGCATACATCGCCGAGGTGTTCCGCGCCGGTATTGAAGCCGTGCCGAAAGGTCAGTGGGAAGTGTCATGGATTCTTGGCATGTCGAAGCGCCAGACCTTCATGAGTGTAGTCCTGCCGCAAACGCGTGGCATCGTGCTGCCACCGCTAGCAGGGCAATATCTTTCACTGATTAAAGATACCTCGATCGTCAGCATGATCGGCATGTCCGAACTGATGCATCAGGGACAGGCGATTGTCGATCGCATCGGCCAGCCGGTGGTGGTTTACGGTCTGGTTGCCCTGCTCTACTTCGCTATCTGCTTCCCCATTTCCCGTTGGGTACAACATCATCAGACCAGGAGCCAAATTTCATGAGCAAATCCGCCATTACGCTGAGCCGGATCACCAAATCTTTTGGCTCTACCCAGGTTTTGAAAGAGATCAGTCTGGATGTTTCACCGGGTGAAGTGCTGGTGCTGATCGGTGCCTCTGGCTCGGGAAAAAGCACCGTGTTGCGCATTATGAGCGGACTGGAGATCGCCGACGGCGGTGAAGTCTGGGTGAATGAAGTGCCGCTGCATGAACGTAAGCGCGCCAACGAAATCTGCGGTCACGTTGGCATGGTGTTCCAGCAGTTCAACCTGTTTCCTCATAAAACCGCACTTGGCAACGTCACGCTGGCGCTTGTTAAAGCACAAAAACTGTCTGAAGCGGAAGCCACAAAGCGCGGAATGGCGGCGCTGACGCGCGTAGGCCTCGCTGAGCGCGCACATCATTATCCGGCACAGCTTTCCGGCGGCCAGCAGCAGCGCGTTGCGATTGCCCGTGCGCTGGCGGTGGAACCAAAAATCATGTTCTTCGATGAAGCCACATCGGCACTGGATCCAGAGTTGGTGGGTGAAGTCATGGAAGTGATGCGCAGCCTGGCGCGTGAAGGTATGACGATGGTGGTGGTGACGCACGAAATGGGCTTTGCGCGGAAAACCGCCGATCGCGTGGTGTTTATGGACCAAGGCGTTATTGCTGAGCAGGGTTCGCCCGAGCAGATTTTCGTTAATCCACAAAATCCGCGCACCCAGCAGTTTTTATCACGCGTGCTTGAACACTAACAGGAGGAGATATGTCGATTCGCTTTCCGCTGCAGGCGGATGGTTTATTAGATGAAGAGTTGCTCGCGCCGCGTTTTAAATCCGTAGCGGGTGCCGGAGATGCGCCGTTGGCAAGCGGTACCTCGGTGCTCAGTAGCGATCGCGTGTTTTCACCCTTGATGGTCATGAAACAGTCGGCGCTGGAGAATAATCTGCGCCAGCTGGCGGCCTTCTGTAATGAAAAAGGCGTGATGTTAGCGGCGCACGGGAAAACCTCGATGTCGCCCGCCATTCTGCGTCGCGCTATTGCGGAGGGTGGCGCATGGGGTTTAGGTGCTGCCACACCCGCTCAGGTACGCGCGCTGCGGCAGTTCGGCATTCGCAATGTCTTTCTCGCTAACGAGTTGGTCGATCCGGCGGGCATTCGCTGGATTGCACAGTGGCAACAGCAGCATCCCGATCACGGCTTCCTTTGCTATGTAGATTCACTGCAAGGGGTAAAACTGCTGGAACAGCACCTCGGTGATAGCCAGATTTCGGTTCTGCTGGAGATGTCCGTTAGCGGTGGACGTACCGGTTGCCGTTCCCAGCAGGCAGCCGTGGCAATTGCTGAAGCAGTTGCAGCCTGCCCGTCGCTCAAGCTGGTGGGTGTTGCCGGTTATGAAGGTGCACTTGGCGCCGGTCGCGATCAATCAGGTATTCAACGCGTCAAGGATTACTGCCAAATGATGATCGCAACGGCAGCAATACTGGCGGAGAAGCAGCTGTTTGGCAGCGACCACATTATTTTAAGCGCCGGTGGTGGAGCCTGGTTTGATGTGGTGACGGAGTGCTTTACCGCGGCAAAACTGCCCTTGCCGATGACGCCGTTGATCCGCTCTGGCGCTTATATGGCACACGATAGCGGTCTCTACGCTCGTATCGCGCCCTTTGCGCAACCTGGCGCATCACACCATTTTGAGGCCGCGCTCGAGATTTGGGGACGAGTGTTATCACGTCCAGAGCCGGGATTAGCGTTCGTGGATTTTGGTCGGCGTGACGTGCCATTTGATCAGGATTTGCCCAACCCGCTGTGGATCCGCCGTGCCGATGGCAGCGCACCGCGCTCGGCAACGCATCTGCGCATCAGCGACGTTAACGATCAGCACGCCTATTTGCTGCTGCCTGAAGATGACCCTCTGCAGGTGGGCGATTGGGTGGGCTGCGGTATTTCGCATCCGTGTACCGCTTTTGATAAATGGCGCTATCTGCCGCTGGTCGATGATGATTATTGCGTCACAGATTCACTGGAAACAGCGTTCTGATGGTTTTATGAACCGTTTTAACCAGGTCGCCATGAATGGCGACCCTACAAAATGTGCAGGCTTTGTAGGGTGCGCTTTCATGCGCACCAGGACACCATGAGTGGCGACCCTACGAAAATGTGCAGGCTTTGTAGGGTGCGCTTTCATGCGCACCAGGACACCATGAATGGCGACCCTACGAAAATGTGCAGGCTTTGTAGGGTGCGCTTTCATGCGCACCAGGACGCCATGAGTGGCGACCCTACGAAAATGTGCAGGCTTTGTAGGGTGCGCATTCATGCGCACCAGGACACCATGAGTGGCGATCCTACGAAAATGTGCAGGTTTTGTAGGGTGCGCATTCATGCGCACCAGGACGCCATGAGTGGCGACCCTACGATAACGCCAGCTTTACCGCGTCTTCGGCATGAATCAATGTGGTATCGAACAGCGGTACGCTGGCATCCTCTGCGTTCACCAGCAAAGTAATTTCGGTACAGCCCAGGATAATCGCCTCAGCGCCCTGCTCCACCAGCTCAGCAATAATCTTGCGATAATGCGCACGTGATTCCTCACGAATGATGCCGAGGCAGAGTTCCTGATAAATGATGTCATGCACCACTTTGCGCCCTGCTGTATCGGGCACCAGCACCTCAATCTCCGCCTGATTAAGCCGTCCTTTATAAAATTCTTGCTCCATGGTGAACGCCGTTGCCAGCAAACCCACCTTCTTCACGCGCGCCTGACGAATGCGCTGTGCCGTGGCATCAGCTATATGCAGCAGCGGAATGCTGACCGCATCGGTAATCTGCTGCGCCACTTTGTGCATGGTATTGGTACAGAGTACGATGAAATCTGCCCCGCCCTGCTCAAGGCTGCGCGCGGCATCCGCCAGAATCTCACCCGCCTTTTGCCACTCGCCCGCGGCCTGTAGCTGTTCTATCTCATGGAAATCGACGCTATACATCAGGCTGAGTGCAGAGTGTAAACCGCCCAACTGCTGTTTCACCTGCTCATTGATAATGCGGTAATACAGCGCGGTAGATTCCCAGCTCATGCCGCCAATCAAACCAATCATTTTCATTTGCTTAACTCCATTTTAAATGCCCTGCTCAGCACTGTACGGGATTTCCGGCCAACGCGCTGAAGGAAACAACGATAAGCGGATATTGAACAGGTGGAACATCGGCGCAAACAGCATGTTTTCCTGTATCGCTGCCGCTTCAAGATGTAACAGCAACGTATTGAGTTCTGCCAGCAGCTGCGGCTGCGGTGAGCTTTGTAACGACTTCAACCGACGTTTCAAAAACTGGCTGAGTTCATGGAACATCGCCGCGCTCTCAATATGATGTGCCAGCAAAAGTTCACGATGGCGCGTGTAGTAGTCGTAACAGTTCGCGCCCAGCCAGGCTTCGGCGATCAGATTACCGCCGGAGACTAAATCCGGAGCCGGATCGACACGTTTACGCGGCAGGATGATGTTGACCTTATCCAGCGTGCGCGACACAAACTGCTGACGCGCCGTCAGGGTCACACTGTTAAGACGCACCGTGGCGATAAAGTGCAGCAGCTCGCGGATCCCTTTGCGCACTGCGCGTTTGGCGGTCCACGAAGGACGCTTGTTACGGATCAGCGCCGTGATCACCAACGCAAAGGCAATGCCTACCAGCGTTGATAGCATGGCATTCACTATAAGCTGCAGATCGGGTTTGAAATGGTGGCTCATACCGATCAGTCCGGGGATTTGCGTGGCGACAATCAGGCCAATCAGATTGGTAGCAGGATTGGCGATAACCAAACCTAACGCCAGCAAACCCGGCGCAAGGCAAATCACTAACGCCTCAAAGGTCACGGCCTGCGGAATGAACAGCGTGATATACATCAGGCTGATTGCCATCGATATTAATACACCTTTAAGAAACAGCTTCATGGGCGCGATAGGACTGTCCATGCCAGCAAAAAACGAGCACAGCACGGCTGCCATCATCGGCGCAGTCGCCCCATCGGACCAACCGCTGCCAATC
The DNA here is from genome assembly GCF_059420725.1 of Pantoea sp. GW821-FHT03E06. NCBI lineage: Bacteria > Pseudomonadati > Pseudomonadota > Gammaproteobacteria > Enterobacterales > Erwiniaceae > Pantoea > Pantoea sp. GW821-FHT03E06. The sequence goes on along the minus strand of NZ_JBWKUG010000002.1, from coordinate 19,434 downwards.
CAGAACACGCAGGTCGCGAAAGTGGCGATAAACGCGGTGAATGACGACAGCAGCAATAACCCTTTATCAACGTGCTTGTGCGCACGCGCCATTTTTCCCGCTTTAACTGCCGGTGTCCATTCACTCACCCGCTCGCTAACGCTTTGATAGGCATCGACAATGCGCACAAAATTGAGCAGCCGCTCCAGTAAACCAATCAGCAAAATAGTCTCTTCGCTGTTAAGCCTGCCCTCCTGCCATGCATGTTTCAGCTGCTCTTGCGCGGCAGCGAGCTTATCGCGCACCGGCAGTTGCTCCTCACCGTTAAGCCACAGTAAAAATTGCTGGAACACTTCAGCTACATACTCAGGAAAACGAATTTGCTGCTGCGCGAGCAGATTAAGACGCGTTTCGATGGCTGTCAGCGTTGGAATGAAATATGACAGATGCTGATACTGCACGCTGACGAGGCGCACCAGCCGCCGCGCCGCATCGCCTTCATAGACGCAGTGGGTAATCAGCGTTTCAACGTTGAGCGGATAGTTGGCCATCTGCACCAAAATATCGTCGCGCTCCACCGACTTCTCGGCGGGCATGGCGGTAACCAGTTCGCTGCAGAGTTTGCGCGCGTTCTGAAACCACAGGTTGACGCTCTGCTCCAACAGATTGCGCATCGAAACGGGCCAGAGCAGCCGATGTACCAGGCTACTGCAAACGATCGCCACGGTAATCTCCTCAATACGCGAAATCACCGTGTAAGTAATGGCCGAAGGGGAAACCACGTCCGGAAAGCCCATGATCGCCGCACTGTAGCCTGCCAGCATAAATACATAGCTTTTCGGCGTGCGATCGTGCAGAGAAAGGTAGAGGCATACCGCTACCCACAGCGAAATGCACAGGCTGAAAAGCAGCGGATCCTGCACCGTGGCGGGATAAACCAGCAGTGTGAACAAGCCACCCAAAAGCGTACCGAAGAAGCGGAAAATGGATTTCGACACCGTCGATCCCGAGTAAAGCTGCGAGGCAACGTACACTGTAGTCAGTGACCAGGCCGGTTTATCGAGATTGAGTTCCAGAGCGATATAAAAAGCCAGAAAGGCAGCAAGACATGTTTTGGCAGAGAACAGCACTGCGCTTTTTGAAAACCACTTCATAGAACAGATAAAACCTTATGCCGGCAGCGGAATTGCTTATCCTGACAGAAGCTTTTCGCCATGGCATTTTGATTTGTTATACAAATTATTACCGTGCTAATTATATGGGCATCTATGGATATCGTTGTTTCAAGGACACGCTGAATGCTGACTACAGTGAATGATCCAGATCACATAAAAATCAGTTATAAGCGATCGAAATTAGTTATTTATTGGTTATATAAGCGCTTTGCTAAGGTGGCAAAAAAACCACGAGAGAAACATCATGAAAGTAAAACTTCCTGTCCTGAGCGCGTTGGCGCTCAGCGTTGGCCTGCTCTCCACACACGCCTTTGCCGCTAATCCAGAGACCGTTACCATCGGCTATCAAAAAGCCAATATCTTTGCGCTGCTGAAATACCGCGGCACGCTAGATGAAACCTTCAAAAAAGAAGGTATCACTATTCGTTGGGTAGAATTCCCGGCGGGCCCGCAAATGCTGGAAGGGTTAAACGTTGGCAGCATTGATTTGGCGGCGACGGGCGATGCCCCACCCGCCTTCGCGCAGGCGGCAAAAGCAGACTTGATCTATCTCGGCCATTCGCCAGCAAATCCCAAAACCGAAGCGATTGTGGTGCCAAAAGATTCGCCAATTAAAAGTGTGGCTGATTTGAAAGATAAACGCGTTGGCCTTAACAAAGGCTCTGATGTGAACTACCTGCTGGTGAAGGCGCTGGAAGACGCCGGGCTTAACTACAAAGATGTTAAGCCGGTGTATCTGCCACCCGCCGATGCCCGCGCCGCTTTCCAGAAAGGTGCGATTGATGCGTGGGTGATTTGGGATCCGTACCTTGCTGAAGTGGAAGCGAACGCCGATGCCCGTGAAATCCGCAATGCCGAAGGCTTAGTACCGCATTACACCTTCTATCTCGCCAGCCGTCCGTTTGCCGACGGCCATCCTGATACTGCTAAGCAGGTCGTAGATGAGCTGAGCAAGCTGAGCGACTGGGCGAATAAGAACCAGGATGAAGCCGCCGCGATTCTGTCGAAGTCCACCGGGCTGGATAAAACCATCTGGCAAACCACCTTAAAGCGTCTGCCATATGGCGCATCGCGCATGACACCGCAGGTGTTTGACGAACAGCAGGCGTTGGCGGATACCTTTACGCGAGTTGGCTTGCTGCCAGTGAAAGTGGATGTGCGCAGCGCAACCTGGTCACTGGATAAGAAGTAAGTCATTACTGACTGGTCGCCATGAATGACGTAATGCCGACCAGTTAATCACGGTATCAAATCAGCGCACCTTCCGTAGCGGCGCGATTTATCGCGCAATGAATTGCGCCGCTACGGAAGGTGCGCTTGTTAACAAGGTTTTTCATCTGTTAACTGAGCGGTATTACGCCATGAATGGTGACCCCAGGATTATTTAGCAAGGCTTTGGTACGGTGCGCATGACGCGCACCTGAATTTATCAGCCCTCTCCCGCGCCAATCTGCCAGATGCTGGTGGGTGCGTTGCCATTCACTTTCCAGTTACCGATATCACGCGCCTTATAGACCACCGGATTATGTGACGAGACAGTTCGTGCATTGCGCCAGTGGCGATCCAGCGCCTTGCTGACGCGCGTATCGGATGCCCCCAAAGCGTTAAACAACTCGGTCGCTGCGCGCGTGACCAGCTCGCTGGCTATCACCTGTGCCTGGCCCGCTTCGGCTTCAGCCAACACATTCGCCGCCACGATTTGCGCCTCATCGCTGCTCACATGGGCAACATATGCTGATTGCAGTGAATGTGTCGCGCGAATTACCGTGGCTTCGACTGCAAACGCCAGACTGGTGATTTCGCCGATCACCTGCAATAGCTGCGCATCTTGACGTGCCGCCCCCGCGTTGCCATGGCTGTAAACTCGCTTGCGCGCTGCCACCGATTGTGCGCCGTCTCGCGCCACCGCGCGTCCGATTCCTGCAAGCGTCGCTAACAACACATGCTGATAAAAAGCAGTCTGATAGCGGAAACGCGTCGCGAAATCATAGACGTGCTCCTGCTCAACATGGGCATTGGCGAAACGCGTGGTGCCGCTGCCGGTTAAGCGCTGGCCAAATCCGTCCCAGTCATCTTCACGCGTGACGCCGGGTTGGTGAGTGTTCACCAGAGCGATAACATCGCCCTGGTTGTCGTTGCGGCGTGCATAGACGTCAATCCAGTCGGCGAACAGCGTACCGGTGCTGTAAAACTTCTCGCCGTTCAGCGTCCAGCCCGCTTCACCAGGAGTGACCCGGGTAATCACATCACCCAGTTTTACCGCGCCAATTTCCGTCCAACCGCTGCCCACCAGCTCACCATCAATAAAGCGGCGGAACCAGCCATCACGCTCTGGGCTGTCCGGCTGGTTGAGTCGATCTTCAACAAACGCAAAATGTGCGCGCAGCGCCTGTGGCAGATTAGAGTCAGCTTCCGCCAGCTCGATTAGCAGCTGGAACAGCTGCGGCAGCGATGCGCCCCACCCGCCCTTCTCTTTCGGAACCCGCACCGTGCCGAACCCCGCCTCTTTCAACCAGATGATGGGTTGATGGGGCAAAGTGCGCACATGCTCGCGTTCCACCGCACCTTGTGCGATGCGCGCAAACACCGGACGGAAATGCGCCGCCAGCGTGTCGTAATGGGTTTCTGTCACTAATAAGCTCATGGCTCACTCCTGATGTGAAAGATCATCGATGTCATGGCGCGTAGGCTCGTGGCGCACCGCCAGCAGGAAGAAGATCGGAATAATTGCTGCCAGTGAAACCACCCAGAACATATTGGTGCCAAGTGCCGCCTGCAGAAGCGGCAGAATAAATAGCGCCAGTGCGCTACCAATGCCTGAGAGCGCACGACTAAAGCCCACGCCGGTGGCGCGAATAGAAGTGGGATAGGAAAGCGCCGGATAAACCATCAGCTGCGCGCCTGGACCAAAACCTTCGGCAAACAGCCACAGGCCAAGCATCAGGATGGCGAAAACAATACCGGCAATCGCTTCAGGATGACCAATCAACGCCAGCGCAATCAGCGCAAAGAACTGCAGTGCAAATCCGGCAATTGCCACGTGGCGCGACGGATATTTCCACGCCAGACGCATACCGAGCAGACCGCCAGTAAAGGCAAACAACGCATTGAGGCCAAGCGACGCCGAAATGGTTTCAAACACCCCCGCTCCCAGGAACTGCGCGAGAATCGACGGCAGGAAGAAGGCAATTGCGGTGTATTCAAATGAGATGCAAATGTTCATCACGCCCGCGACGATGGTGCGTTCACGCCAGGGTTTTTGGAATAGCACGCGGAAGCTGACCTTCGGCGCGGCAGCAGCTGGTGGCGCTTCCGGTTCGGCTGCATGGGCATGAATACCATAGGAGTCGCGCAGGATACGCACAGCCGACTTGAGATCGCCCTGATTAGCGGCCCACAACGGCGACTCGTTCATAAACTTGCTGCGCACCGCGATGATCAACAGCGCGGGCACCGCACCGAACAGCAGCGACGCACGCCACAACCAATCAAGATGATCTTTCGGCAGCAGGAAATAGAGCGCAAAGATCAGCAGGAAGCAGAGCGTAGAAGCGGCATACCACATCGGGCACCAGGCAGCGAGTCGCGCTGCTTTGTTGCCTTTACCGGCAAATTTGGAGAATTCCGCCAGATAGGACATAGCCACCGGTAGATCGATACCTACGCCGACACCCATCAGGAAACGCGCGCCAATCAACACCCACACGTTTGGCGCTAATCCTGCGGCAATTGCCGAGACGACAAAGAACAGCATATCGGCCATAAACACCGAATAGCGGCCATATTTGTCCGTCAGCCAGCCGCCGACCAGGTTGCCGACAATGGTGCCAACCATAATTGATGATGTAACCAAACCGGTCAGCAGCGGCGAGAGTTGAAACTCGCGCACCACATCGTCAATACCGTAAGACAGCGTGGTGAGATCGTAGGCGTCAAGAAATACGCCGCCGAGCGCGAGGAATACAATCATTCGCGCATAATTGTTGGTTTTACTGCGGGTGTTGATCAGTCTTGCCACATCACTGACCGAACGGACCGGTTCTGAAACCGGGATGGTGTTTTCTAAAGGAAGAGAACTCATAACGCCTCACGTTGTTGTTTTGTAGTGCAGGTGAGGGAGTTATAAACGCTTATTAAGCCGCGCCAAAACAACATTTATTGATATTAATTTACATAAATATCAATTAGTTAAATAAAAAACCAAACAGAAAAACCCGGACGCGCACGGCGAGTCCGGGGGATGGGTTAACCTGCAGATTAGTCAGCAGAAACCGGCACCAACACCCCTTTCACCAGCGGATCGTCGGTAGTCTTCAGCCATTGCTGTACGCGCGGATCGGAGAACGCTTTTTTCAGCTTCTCGATGTTTTCCTGGTCCAGATACGGCGTGCCGATTACCAGCTGCGAGGCAAAAGTGCGCGGCGCAGGTGGGAAGAGAATGCCTTTCTCGCGCGGCACCTTACCGGCATCAAACTGCGACACGTAGCCAATCGCCGCATCAACCGAATTCAGCGCACGCGGCATAGTCAACAGATCAAGCTCTTTAAAAACAAATCCATGTGGGTTGCCGACAATATTCTTTAGCTTCGCGGTGCGCGGCTCGACATTTGGATCCAGCGTAATTAAACCCTGACGCGCCAGTAACCAGAGTGCCTGCCCCTGATTGGCACCGTCATCCGGTACGACAATCGTTGCGCCCTGCGGTAAATCCGCCACTGATTTGTAACGATCGGAGTAAATACCAAACGCCCACTGGAACAGCGGCAGTGCCGACGTGAGCGCGAAGCCGTTGGCATCTACTACTTGCTTCAACCACCACTGATGCTGATACACCGTGGCGGCATATTGCCCTTCCGCTACCGCGCGGTCCGCCTGCACCGGGTCCTGCACGCCCACGGCTTCGAGTTTCAAACCATAATCCGGCGCGATGTGCTCACCGACGTATTCAATCAGCTTCTGCTCGCCCGCCATCGCTGGCTCAAAATGTATTTTTAACGTGGTGCCAAATACCACGGCCTGCGGCTGCTGGCTGCGCCAGAACCACCCGCCTGCGGCGAGCACAACGACCACTATAATCAGTAGCAACCATGGCCAGCGCCGCGTCTTCCGCAGCTCAAAATCTTGTGTTGTCATAGCGATGTCCCCTGAGGATGACGTAATGCGGTGACCAAACGGTCGCCGAGAAATTGAATCGTTTGAATAAGCGCGATCAGCACCACGATGGTGGCGATCATGATGTGGTTGTCGAAGCGCTGGTAGCCGTACACTACCGCCAGATAACCAATGCCGCCCGCGCCGATGGTGCCGGCAATGGCGGAGTACTCAATCATGGAGATCAGGTTCAACGTGACGGCGGCGACAATCGCCGGCAGCGCTTCACTGAGCTGAGCCGAACGGATGATCTGCCAGCGCGAACCACCGCATACCAGGCCAACGGCCGTCACTTCGCCGGGCAGTTCGCGCAGTGCGTTATCCACCAGCCGACCAAAGAATGGAATACCTGCGGCAATCATCGGCACCACCGCCGCCGGAATACCGATGGTGGTGCCCGTCAGCCAGAAGGTAAACGGAATGATAGCCGCCATTAGTACCAGAAACGGCAGCGAACGGCCCATGTTGACGATCCAACTCAGCACGCGATGAATGCCACGATGCGGGAACAGACCGCGTGCCGAGGTGTTAAACAGTACTACGCCCACCACGCCGCCGAATGTGACCACAAAGAGCATCACGATAACCACCATCAATGCCGTTTCGCCAAGCGCGGGCAGCATTAATGCCGGAATTTCTGGCCACGGTGTATCCTGGCTCATTACCGACACGCTCATACTGCCTCCCTCAATGGCAATACGCTGCCGGAAACGCTGGCTATCAGGCCCAGCTGCTCAAACTGGGCCAGTAAACGCGCCAGCGGGAGACGCTCATGCTGGAAGTGAACGCCCACCTGCAGGCGTCCAGCTTGCAAACCGTTAACCTGCTCAACGTGCGCACCGAGTAAATCAATGCGCAAACCGAACTGCTGACTAAGACGTGAGATCCAGTCGCTGGTGACCGGCACATCGGTGCGATAACTGAGCTGCAACACCAGCTCGGCATCACTCGCTTGTGCTGCCAGCGGGAGCAACCGCTGGCCCAGCGCAGAGTCAGGCTGCGCCAGCAACGCTTTCACCACGCCGTACTGCACAATCTGGCCGTCGCGGATTTCTGCCACCGCATCGGCAGCCTGACGTACCGCGTCCATTTCATGGGTGATTAGCACAATCGCCAACTTGTAGTCATCACGCAGCTTTTTCAGCAGATCGAGAATGGTTACCGTGGCTTCAGGATCGAGTCCGGAAGTCGCTTCATCCGCCAGCAGAACCGTCGGACGCAGCGCCAGCGCACGCGCGATGCCGATACGCTGACGCTGGCCGCCGGAAAGCTGGCTGGGATAGGCTTTGGCTTTGTGACTGAGGCCAACGCTCTCCAGCAGTTCACCGACGCGTGCGGTAATATCGCGATCCACCACGCCGAGATAGCGCAGAGGTAAAGCGATGTTTTCCCACGCCGTTTTGCGTTGTAGCAGCGCGGAAGACTGGAACACCGTGCCGATTGAGCGACGCGCCTGGCGCAGCGCTTCGCCATCCAGCCGGGAGAGATCGCTGCCGTTGACGCGAATACTGCCCGAGCTCGGTTGCTCCAGCAGGCTGATGCACTTCGCGAGCGTGGATTTTCCCGCACCGCTTGGCCCCACCACCGCAGTGATATTGGCCTGCGGTACTTGCAAATTGATGGATTGCAACACCTCGGTTAGGCGCCCATCGGGTGCGCGATAGTGCTTACTCAGCTGATCTATCTCGATCATGAGACCTCCTGCGGCGCGGAGGTTTTCACGCGGTAACCCGCGCCCGGATGCGGCGCTTGTAGCTGTGGACCGGCGGCGAATAGCTTTTCGCGCAGCGTGCCCTGCGCGTACTCTTTTTTATAGACGCCGCGCTTTTGCAGTTCCGGAATCAGTAGCTCAACGACATCTTCAAAGGTTTCGTGCGTCAACGCATAGGCAAAGTTGAAGCCATCAACGTCGGTATCCTCTACCCAGCTCTGCAACTCATCGGCGACGGTTTCCGCGCTACCCACAATCAATGGACCAAAGCCGCCAATACCAACCCAATCCGCCAGCGCTTTAACCGTCCACTGGCGATCGGGATCGGCGGTGGAGAAGGTTTCAACCGCCGACTGAATCGCATTGGTGTGGATATATTTCAATACCTGGTCCGGCTGATACTGGCCGAAGTCGATGCCGGTCCAACCTGATACCAGCGCCAGCGCGCCTTCATAGCTGACCCAGTTGGTGTACTCTTTCCATTTCGCCTGCGCCGCCAAATCGGTTTCGCCAACAATCACGGTTTGCAGATTGAAGATTTTAATACTGTACGGATCGCGTCCCGCCTCTACGGCACGGCGACGGATATCCGCGACGGTTTTCTTCAGCAGGACTTTTGAAGGCGCCGCCACGAATACGCATTCGGCATGCTCAGCAGCAAACTGTTTGCCACGGCTTGAAGCACCGGCCTGATACAACACGGGTGTGCGCTGCGGGGACGGCTCGCACAGGTGAATACCGGGTACGTTGAAGAAGGTACCCTGATGATTGATAGGATGGATTTTGCTCGGGTCACTGAAAATACGGCGCTCTCGATCGCGCAGTACGGCATCCTGTTCCCAGCTGCCTTCCAGCAGCTTGTACACCACCTGCAGATATTCATCGGCGTAATCGTAACGGCTATCGTGATCGGTTTGCGCCTTGTGGCCGATATTGCGTGCGCCGCTCTCCAGATAAGAAGTCACGATATTCCAGCCAACGCGCCCTTTGGTGAGGTGATCGAGCGTGGACAGGCGGCGTGCAAACGGATAAGGATGTTCAAATGATAACGACGCGGTAAGGCCAAATCCGAGGTGTTCCGTAACCAGCGCCATCGGCGTGATCAACGCCAGCGGATCGTTAACCGGTACCTGCGTAGCCTGGCGAATAGCTGCATCACCGTTGCCGTTTAATACGTCATAGATGCCAAGCACATCGGCAATGAACAGACCATCGAATTTACCGCGCTCTAACAGGCGCGCTAAATCCACCCAATATTCCAAATCTTTATACTGCCATGAGCGGTCACGCGGATGCGCCCACAGGCCCGGCGACTGGTGTCCGACACAGTTCATATCAAACGCATTCAAGCGTATTTCACGTTGCGATGGCATAGCAATCTCCATAGCGAGGCCGTGATCGTGTTACGACCCGGCGTTCGTCAGTTAATTTTTAGGATGTTGAGAGATTAAAGCGCTGAAGGGGGACATCGCTCGGCGTGAGCGATTTGCAATTCTTCTAAAATCTGGGTCGCCACGTCGGCAGCGTGATCGGCTACCTGCGGTAAGCCCATCAGTTCACCAAAGTGCGCTCGTGCAGCCGGGCCAACCACAAACAGGCGCGCGTTTGGCTGGCCTTCGCGGTTGAGCGTATGCGAATGGCTATCTACATCGATGCCAAAACCCAATTGGTCAGCGCGAATCACACCTTGCTGGCTCAACGATTGCAGCAGCGGCTGGCTGGCGGTTAAGGCGGCATGTCCGGGCCCGGTGGTGACAATTAAATGGTCGACATGGTGTGTCTCCACGGAGCCATTGCGTAAGCGCAACGCGATCGCTAACCGATCGCCCTTTGCGGCGATATTGTCAAGACGCGCAGCCAGCACCTTCAGGCTGCCCAGCTGCTGACGTTGACGGATGACGGTGGAAACCTGCGGCGCAATGCGGTAGCGATGAACATCCCACCACGAGCGTAAATGACGAGCAAACCGCTGCTGTTCGCGCAGCGGCAACGATTGCCAGATCGCCTGCCCCTGCACGCGCACCTGATCCAGCACGCGCTGCCACGGTAACTGCTGTTCGGCGGCACGCACCACTTCCGCCCGAATGTGATGAAGCCACGCGCGTGCAGTGGGGACGATCTGCGGAGCCAGCGTCCACTCCGGCCAGTCACCGCTCAGATTGTCACGAGAAAGCTGCCCACGGCGCGAGAAGGCGATGAGCGAGCCTTGATGCTGGCGGGTGCCTAACGACGCCACGACATCTGCCATACTGAGCCCGCTTCCGATGATCGCTACTGATGCGTCAGGTTTGATGGCATCGAGAACGCCATGCTGCCACGGATTGGCAATCAACCCGGGATGTGACGTGAAAGGCCGTAACGCACGCGGCAACGACGGTGGCGGATGACTTACCGCCAGCGCCAGCACGTCTCCCTGTAACGCCTCACCATTACTGAGTAACAGCTGCTCTCCTTCCCAGGCGACCGCACTGGCCTGAATGTGGCGCAGTGTAATCTGTGGATGCGCTTTTGCCGCCGCAGCAAACTGTTCCGCCAGATAACGTCCAAACATCCCGCGCTGCGGATAAACGGCGCCGTCAGCGCAATGGGCTGCTGAATCCAGTGAACATTCTGGCTGATTGCGAAACCAGCGATCAAATGCGCCCTGCTCTTCCCCACTGAGTTGCATGCGCGCAGCGGGAACATTAATGCGATGCGCAGGTTCCGGTGTGGAATAGGCAACACCGCCGCCAAGAGTGGCACGTGGTTCGACCACTGTAATCTGTAACGCAGTTGACGACTGACGCGCGAGATGAATCGCCAGCGCCGTACCGCTGAAGCCGCCACCGACGATGATCACCCGTGCAGTTGCCATTGCCTTCTCCTGCATTAGCTGGCGCTCGCCTGTTTTGAAGGACGCTTATCGCCGCCAATAGTTTCGCCAAACGGGCCGGTATTAATGGTGCGCGCGCGCTGCTGCTGTCCGTTCGCAAGAGGGAGCAACGGTAACAACAGTTCAGCCACGCGATGGGCTTCTTCCAGATGCGGATAACCTGACAGGATAAAGTTGGTTACGCCTAACGCCTGATATTCGCGTATCCGTTCAGCTACCTGTTCAGGGCTGCCGACTAACGCGGTTCCTGCTCCGCCACGCACCAGCCCCACACCCGCCCACAAATTTGGCGAGATGTAGAGATTATCGCGCGAGCCGTTGTGCAAGGCGCTCATACGCGCCTGACCGGCGGAATCCATACGCGCAAAGATCTTCTGCGCCTGGGCGATAGTCTCTTCATCAAGATGGGCGATCAACTTCTCTGCCGCCGCTTTGGCTTCGTCTTCAGTCTCGCGCACAATAACGTGCAAGCGGATACCGTATTCAAGCTTACGCCCGCGCTGCGCCGCACGTGCACGCACCACTTCCAGCTTCTCAGCTACCTGCGCAGGCGGTTCGCCCCAGGTGAGATAGGTATCAATCTGCTCCGCCGCAACATCGATAGCGGCATCGGATGAACCACCAAAATAGAGCGGCGGACCGTTTTCCTGTACCGGCGGGAACAGAACTTCTGCCCCTTCAACGTGAATGTGCTTTCCTTCGTAATCCACTTTCTCGCCACGCATCAGCCGACTATAGACATCCAGAAACTCTTTGGTGACCTCATAGCGTTCACTGTGGTTAAGGAAAATGCCATCTCCTTTGTTCTCAATCGGATCACCACCTGTCACCACATTAATCAGTAAACGGCCTTCAGACAGACGATCAAGTGTGGTTGCCATACGTGCGGCGAGCGTAGGCGGCTGCAGACCGGGACGTACCGCAACCAGATAACGCAGACGACGCGTAATTGGCGCTAATGCCGACGCAACCAGCCAGGAGTCCTCGCAGCTTTTGCCCGTTGGAATTAACACGCCATAAAAGCCGAGGTTGTCTGCGGCGAGTGCAACTTGCTGCAGATAGGCTAAATCGACTGGGCGACCGCCTTCAGCGGTGCCCAGGTACCGTCCATCACCGTGTGTCGGTAAAAACCAGAAGACATTAATTTTATCGTTCTCGGAATCGGCCATTATGCTTTTCCTATATAACTTTATTAAAAAATGATCAATTTGAACTGCTTATTTAGTTATATAGCTATTAGCAGAATCCGTGCCAGGTTGGAAAATAATGATAACCACTTAAATTCAACCAGTTACCTTTTACAAGTGCGGACTGCTTAGTTGCAATTGCAACTCACACACAACAGCTATTGCTGCATATGCAACAGCTTATGCTTTTTACATGGTGTTAATAGCCTCTGTGAGCATTTAGCTTAGCGCTATGCTGTTTAAGGAGTGACTCCATGTTAACCACCTATGCCAACCATACCGATTCTCCACGCCTGGTCGACCCGGCTTCACTGGCGTTCCAATCTCTGCTGGATAAATTCGCTCCAACCGATGCAACCGTGCTGATAGTCGGTGAAACCGGCACGGGTAAAGAAGTGGTCGCGCGCTATTTGCATCATCATAGCCAACGGCGCCACGGCCCTTTCCTGGCGGTTAACTGTGGCGCATTAACCGAGAGCCTGGCTGAGGCGGAACTGTTCGGCCATGAGAAAGGGGCATTTACCGGTGCTACGCAGGCGCATCCCGGCTGGTTCGAATCGGCACAAGGCGGAACATTACTGCTCGATGAGATCGGTGAACTGAGTCCGTCATTGCAGGTTAAACTGCTGCGCGTTTTGCAGGAGCGTGAGATCACACGTGTAGGTTCACGCAAATCAGTAAAGGTAGATGTGCGCGTGATTGCGGCTACCCACGTTGATTTGGCGCAGGCGATCCGTGAACGGCGCTTCCGCGAAGATCTGTTTTATCGTCTCAATATTGCGGTGGTTCCTTTACCTCCGCTGCGCCAGCGTCGCGAAGACATTCCACTGCTGGCTCAACATTTCCTCGCACTCTATGCCCGCCGACTCGGACGTCCTGCAAGACACCTCTCGCCAGATGCTTTGGAAGCGTTGCTGGAATACAGCTGGCCCGGCAATATTCGTGAGCTGGAAAATACCTTACATAATGCCGTGCTGCTTAGCCGCGAAGAGACATTAACACCCGCTCAGCTACGTATTGCTGGTTACAGTGAACGAGGCTTGCATGAGTTGTCAGATTCCACTCTCGACAGTTTTCTGCAACAACAGCTGATCAGCCAGCCGCAGCAACTCTTCGATCGCGTCATCAATAGCCTGATTAGTAACGCGCTTGAAATGACCGACCAGAATCAAACTCAGGCAGCGGCGCTATTGGGCATTAGTCGGCACACCCTACGTACGCATTTGGCAAATCAGGGAATGATTAAAGGACGGCGCAAAGCGGCATTGTCATCACCGAATGCCTTTATTCAGGGTAAAGAAGAGCGAGAATTACGTATTGGTTATCAAAAATTTGGCAATCTGGGTGTATTGAAAGCACGTCAAAGCCTGGAACACGTCTTCGCTGAGCAGGGGATCAGTGTGCTCTGGAGTGAATTTCCTGCTGGCCCACAATTGCTCTACGCACTGCAAAACAATGAGATCGACTTTGGAACCACCGGTGAGGTGCCTCCTATCTTTGCACAAGCTAACGGCAGCGGTGTGACCTATATCGCCTGGGAACCGCCCGCACCGAGCAGCGTGGGTATTGTTGTGCCGCGCGGAAGTGATATTCGCACAGTCGAGGATCTGCGCGGCAAACGCATATCGGTCAATAAAGGTTCTAACGTTCACTGGTTACTGCTGCAGTTGCTGGAAGAAGCAGGAATTGGCCTGGAGGAACTGAAAGTGGTCTACACTCCGCCAAAATATCCTTTGACGGCTAGCGATTATCTTTCGGTTGATGCATGGATGATGTGGGACCCGCTACTTAGCGCGGCAGAAAGTAATCCTGAGCTGCGCATTTTAGTTAATGGTGAAGGGCAGGTAAATAATCACCAGTTCTATCTTGCTCGTCGTGATTATGTTGAAAAGCACGATGATATTCTCAGACAGCTGGTGGAGAGCTTACAGCAAACTGGCTCATTCATAGATAGCCATCGTCACGAAGCATCTGCAATGTTAGCGCAAGAGCTAGGGCTGGAAATGGCAGCAGTGGAACGTGCACTGACGCGCCGCAGTCATAAAACCCGTGCAATGGCTTTTGAAGTCATAAAGGAACAGCAGATAATTGCCGACCGTTTTTATGCGTTGGGACTGATTAATAAACCGGTGCGCGTGCGTGATGCGATTTGGCAGTTTTCATCAGCGTTGGCACTCATTGAGTAGGCCAGGACAGTAAAGTTATCCACGCTTTCTGTGGATAAATCATTGCATATCATCTGGCTCATAAAGTTTTATTGCATCATCGCGAAACGGTGCCAAAGCGTATACAGGGCGATTTCAGGCTGAAATTAATTACAAAAAGCCCTTATAATCATTAAGTTATACATGAAATTAGTATGGCGAGCCTTTGAAATTTCATGCATGCTAATTGGATGAACTTTGCATAGTACTATTGAAGCTGATTAAGCATTCAGCTGGTTAAATAGGCCGCAGCAGGTTAAAGATTTCTGGTGAATTTAACCATGCTGACAAAGTAGATAGGCTTGAAATGTTGGCGATTTCAGGCTGAAATTTCTTCGCTGATAATCGATAATTCATACAGTTAGCGATGAAATAGTGCTGGCGAGAGTGGAAGAAGGTATAAAAAAACCGCCCGAAGGCGGCATTATCATCACTGGTTAAGGTATTTATTGAGCGTCTCATTAATCACTCTATCCAGCTCTTCCTGCAACTCTTTGGACTGGCGGTTAAACTCATAGCTAAACATGCGGCCGCGCGTTTTCTTGCGCGCAAAGCGATCTTTATCGGCAAAGCTCCAAAGCGGGGTGGCAACAACTTTATCTTTCGCTGGAGACTGCATTAGCGTTTGGCTGCCATTACGCACTAGGCGCAGAATTCCATTCTTGACTTCATCTTCCGCTAACCCATCACGTGCACATACAGTATCGACATCCATCCCGATGGTATCGATCAGCGCATCTACCGTTTGGCCCGTTTCCTGCAATTTCTCGTAAGCCTGCAATAATGCTTTGTAATCAGGATAGGTGAGTTCCGAGTGGTTGGGGAACAACGTCACCAGCTCCAGCGGCACGCTAGCGGCCTGCAGGGCTCGGGTAACCTTAGCCTGCGATAAGCCTTCACTCTGCGCGATTTCCTTTTGTGACAAGCCACTGTCCTTAAGGGAAAGTAAACGCATACCCACTTCACGCAGGTTATGTTCACGCGCAGTTTGAATATCCTGGGCCAACCGGCGCGCTTCATCAGCAGTAATAGCAACCTCTGTGACCAGTACATCCAGCCCAGTTTTGCAGTGCAACGCGGCTGCACGACGACGGGAGCCGTCCAGAATTTCAATGCGATCGTCGCGCTTCACACCTATAGCCGGGAAGAATTGCTGCAATTTGATGGTGCGGATAATGTCGCGCAGTGATTCAGGGGTTAGGCCAGACTGATCGCGGCCATTGGTTTCCATTTTAACGAAGGTTTTTTCTTCAATCTCTTTCGCGGTGATGTGCTCAAGTGTGAACAGCGCACGTTTACCCGTTGAAAGAATGAAAGTCTGAGAATGGCCATCGGCGCTTTCCTCAGTCTGCAAAGGAGTTTGGCTGAAGGTGCGGCCAATCGTGATTCTTTTTGCGCTCATAATAACCTCAGTTCAGGCGAATGAATTCAATACGGTCAAATACGGCTTTAGCGAAATCTTCCGCTGCTGAACGCGCATTCTTTAAAGCTTCGGTGCTGCCTACATAGGTTGATGGATTGGCTGAGATAACGGTGTCAAACGACTCACCACAGCGCTCAAATCCATCCAGACGCGGCAGTGCTGCATCAAGCATATCGCCGCCAAAAATTTCTTTCGCCAGGCTGTGACACAGCTTGTGGTCGGCTTTATTAGATAGTTTAGACATGAAGCCGATATTGCCTTGCAAGCGGCAGGCCGCGCCTGATTCTTCAATGATGCCTATCAGCTCAGGTAAGCGCGTCAGGTACTTCAGCGTAGAGTGGAAATCCACTTGCGCGGGTGGAACCGGCGTCATCAACAAATCTGAAGCGGCAATGGCATTTTTGAGGAAGGCATCCAGATGCGGTCCGCTATCGATAAAGATAAAGTCGTAATCCTTTTTCAGCTTGGCTACTACATTGTCATAGAGCACAGCATGGACGTTATGATCCGGCAAATGCGCGGCGCACAGCTCTTCCCAGCGTGAGGCGATGAAGGCGTCATCAATAGAAGCGGGCAGCACATCCACGCCTGGAATAATTGATGAAACAATGAATTCGTTAAGTAACTCTTCACGGCTCACGTTTTGCAGCATAGCCTGGGCGGCAGTTGCCTCAACTAATCCTACTGAACGCTCGTGGTTCAGGAACATCGTTGCAGAAGATTGTGGATCAAGATCGATAACTAAAATGCGCAAATCTTCGAATAACAAATGTGGATGCGCGCGGAGTGCGTGAGCAAGAGAGACCGTAGAAACGGTTTTCGATACTCCACCTTTCAGATTACCAACAAAAATGCTGAACGCTTCAGGGTGGCGGTCACGATATTTGGGTACGCCGCGATGATGATAGATATCGATAATATTTTGAATCGACATGGCATACTTGGTTGAGCTACCTGCAGCACGCTTATCGAACGGATAACCGTTCTCTTCCATTTCATTAACGGCGTAATCAACGCTCGCACGCGTTAGCTTTGGCAGTTTGGCTAACGCCGCTTTCGCGTAAACCTGATAAAAAGTGTTTTCCTGCAACTCTTCTTTCTGCGCTTGAATTTGCTCGGTCAAACTCATCAGCATTCTTTCTGAACGTTGTGCAACTTTCAGAACTTGCTTCTCATCGTTAGCCATACTTGCTCCACACATGTAGGATTTATGACTTTATACATAAATCCTGCACACGAGGCAAATATATCTCTTCTGCACAGGAACAGTCAGTTCTGAGGAAATACCTTGGCTGAGAACGATTTAAGCCAAATATTCACTGTAATCAGTGCACACCTTTTAGTCTTCAGCCTTTTATTGTTCAAAATTAAACCGTGCATTACTTGCTCATTGAATCAAAGGTTCACTGTAATCAGTAGTCACTTCTATTTGTCACTGCTTGCCGTAAGCATGAAATAGGGCAGTTGCGGCTGAAATCTGAGAACATTCACTGTAATCAGCAAAGCTTGTCTAGGCTCCCTTAACGTTCACTGTATTCAGTACACGGTTCACTATAATCAGCAATCATCTGATGAACATTCACTGTAATCAGTGGCCATACTTCGAGGAAGAAGCATGAAGCCTGAGTAGCATCTGTTAGATGCCTGGAGTTCGTGTTCACTGTAATCAGTAACTCTTGATGATCATCTCTTCGCGTTTTCTACGTTCACTGTAATCAGTAGCATTGGCAATGGGAGGTATCAGGGATTCACTATAGTCAGTAAAACCACACTCAAGGGCAGGTTAAACATTCACTGTAATCAGCAAAGCAAAGTTGGTTTGTACAAGCTCATTCACTGTAATCAGTAAAAGTGATGACATAGAGAACAACGTTCACTGTAATCAGCAATAAGTGGTTTTACAATTTCGGCAAAGATTCACTGTATTCAGTAGATCAGGTTTAAAGCCTTAACCGTTGGATGAACTCATCGCAGGGGGAGAAGGCGATAAAGGAAAGCGCACATTCACTGTAATCAGCACGCACTTCTTAGTGGTTCCATCCACCGCTCCAGAGCATTGCTGCAAGTGTTCACTGTAATCAGTACATTCAGCTCGTTCGGCATGTATCCGAACGTTCACTGTATTCAGTAAAATTGGGAAAGGCTGTGAAACGGCAGGGCGTGCGCAAAAGGGGGAGGGCAGGCGCTATGACTATAACATTCACTGTAATCAGTGACAGCGTGACGCACAGATTCAGGACGCCAACATTCTTCCAAAACGAACAGTAATCTCTTTTCGCTATAGCGTTGAGATATCGTTAATGTTCACTGTAATCAGTGTTGTGACCAACCCTGTCACTTTTACTGTTTGTATTAACAGGGAACGTACTGACTACAGTAAACCCGAATAAGAAGATTAATTTTTAGTGTTATAAATCATTAAGTTAACCATTATAATTTACTGTAATCAGTAAATAATGTCATTGGTATCATTCACTGTAATCGGTAAATTTAGCGGGTGATCTGAACGTTCACTATGATCGGTAAACGTGAAGTGAAGGGTGCTATGCGATAATATATCAGCGCCCTTGTAAGTACTCACTATCATTATAACCCAGTAATAATGGGCACATGACCACGTCCACAACAGATAATGGAATTGAGATAGAGCTGAATTACTGATTATAGTGAACACAACTGATTACAGTGAACAGCTAAATAACTGCTGATTACAGTGAACGTTATGAAAAGAGCAGATGTCACTTTTGCACAAAAAGTGACACTGCCGGAGGAGGGGTTACTGATTACAGTGAATGGGGGAGATCACTCTTCGAACTCGATATCTTCCAGCGAATCGATGCTTTCAAGATTACTGATCCCATCCAGCTTTGGCGTTCTGCTATGGATGATAAAGAACACCGAGCGACCACGTTTCACTTCCGAATAATCAAGATAGCCAATCTCTTTCAATTGCTCCATCGCACGGCGTACTACGTGATTCTGCGTTGTGGTCTTAGATCCCAAATTGAGACGCATACGTAAACGCGCAAGGGAAATTGGCGCCGGATTGGTCGGTAAACTTTCTAGATAGGTATACAACGCCTGCGCTGACTCTTTGCGCTTCAAACGCGAAATGGCGCGCAGCTGCAACAGTACTTTGTGGTCGAAATTATAGAGTTCAAATAGCTTTGGATCAGCCTGGATTCGTACCAGATCCTTTTCACGATCGTAATACGCCGATTGCACGAGGTGAGTGTGGTAGGCTTTACCGTTACCTTCAAAGGACAAGGTATTGGTCGCAATACGTCGTAAAGACGCGTCCAGACGCTTACGTAATGCGGCTGACGAGTTTGCTGATGGGATCCCACACATCTTAACAAAATCAATAAATGGCAGCGTCACGGTATCACCCTTAGAGGGATAACGAGAAAAAGACTGAATGATGCCGGCCCAGGTTTTGAAATCATTATCCATATCCAGCCGTGCGCCAGTGATGGTAATCTTTTCATAACCTTCTGATTTTACTAATGAAAGGTTCTTAAGCTCTTTCGTCGCATCGGTCGATGCCATCGCACCTGACTTACCGCGCGCGGTCGATTTCAACGTAGGAACAAACAGACCCAGGCGCATCAAAGCGACCGGTTGTACGGTGTTATTTTTATTTGGGTGGAGTTGAATAACTTCACCACTATTTTTTGTCACCGACAGAAAAGGCTCGAGTAACGCCTTGTTTTCACTCTCTTTATCTGCCAT